>NZ_JACFUD010000009.1:0-121679 GCF_020295385.1 Enterococcus sp. S22(2020) | reverse complement strand
ACCAAGTTTCGGCGCGCAGGTCAATCAAAAATTGCATTTTTTTTGAAGTTTTTTTCGTTACCGATTGTTTTATTCCTTTTATTCTTTATCGTTCGTTTTTAGCATAAAATACGTCTGTTTTCACTCAATTTATTAAATTTTAGTAACGGATTCTAAATTTCCCGTAACTTCTTCTTGTTTTTGTCAATTTTCTTTATTTTTTGTTAGAATATAAGAGAAGATTTCTACTATATAGTATGGAGGAAATAATAATATGAAAATTTTGGTTGCTGATGATGATAAAGAGATCGTAGAACTATTGAGTATTTATATCCATAATGAAGGCTATGAAGTGGTCAAAGCTTATGATGGAAAAGAGGCTTTATCGAAGATTAGAACGATATCTGATATTGATTTGTTGATTTTAGATATCATGATGCCGATCATGGACGGCATGCAGGTAGTGAAAGAATTGAGAAAGGAATCGCAAATCCCGATCATCATGTTGACAGCAAAAACAACAGACATGGATAAGATCAAAGGCTTAGTTGCCGGCGCAGATGATTATGTTACAAAACCTTTCAATCCATTGGAAGTAATGGCTCGCGTTAAATCGATTTTACGTCGTAGTCAGATGCAGCAAAAAGCAGATGAGCCAGATATACTAGAAGTCGGCTCATTGATCATCAACAGAGACTCTCATGAAGTCAAAACAGTTGATGACAAAGAAATCCAACTAACTGCACTAGAATTTGGTATTCTTTACTTATTAGCTAGTCACCCTAACCGTGTATTTAGTGCAGATGAAATTTTTGAGCGTGTGTGGCAGCAAGAAAGCATTGTTTCAGCTAAAACAGTAATGGTTCACGTTAGTCATTTGAGAGATAAGATCGAAGAGGCAACTGGTGGAGAAAAAGTCATTCAAACAGTTTGGGGAGTTGGATATAAGATCGATGCTCGTTAGACAAAAGAAAATCGAAAAGCAAAAAAGAATTACCTTAACATCAAAGGAAATCAGTGAATTATTAGCGGAAGGAATCGTCACTATTATCCTGTTGCTTCTATTAAATGTCTCAATTACTGTCCTACTCAGCGGCAGTCAATCGCTACAAGGAATTATTTGGACTACAAAAGGTGCATTTGCTAAAGAACTAAACACCGATCTATTCTGGAGTTTAAGCAAATTTGTCATCCCGCTTTTCTTTATAGTGGATGTTGCTGTTTTGTATTGGCGCTTGATCCGCCGTTATCGTCAAATGCAGCTTCGTCATATCATCAGTGAGCTGCATTATATTGCAGATGGAAATTATGATCATCGGATTCCGTTTGAGCTGAGTGGTGATTTATCGAAAGTGGTAAGTAGTATCAATGGTTTAGTAGATAGTACTGTCGCAGCAATTGAAGATGAACGTAAAATAGAAAAATCAAAAGATGAATTGATTACAAATGTCAGTCATGATATTCGAACACCGCTTACTTCTATTATAGGTTATTTAGGTTTGATCGAAGATCGACAATTTCATAGCGAAGAGGATTTACTGAAATATACACATACCGCATACGTAAAAGCCAAACAAATGAAGCTACTCGTCGATGATCTTTTTGAATATACGAAAGTTCGCCAGCCATCCGTACCGATCAATACAATCAATTTCGATATGGCACAGTTGATCGAACAGCTTGCTGCTGACTTTGAGCTTGAAGCGGATAAAAATAATATGACGATTCAAGTGAATGCAAATCCCGCTTCTATTAAAATGGACGGAGATACCGAAAAACTTGTTCGTGTCTTTAATAACTTATTATCGAATGCGTTGAAATATGGCAAAGGCGGCAAAAATATCGTCATTGATGTTGAGAAAGTTGGTACTGAAGCTGTTATTGCTGTTAGAAATGATGGTCCCCCTATTCCTAAAAAGTCACTAGATCAATTATTCGATCGTTTCTACCGCGTAGAGGAATCTCGTTCACAAGAAACTGGCGGCACTGGTTTGGGACTAGCCATCGCGCAAAGCATCATTGCACTACATGGCGGCTATATTTATGCAACGTCCGATAATAAATGGACTTCCTTTATTATCCATTTGCCCTTAAAGAGAAACTGACAGCTCTCTAATGAGGTTGACATTCAAATGAAAATTTTGTATTCTAATGACAAGCAAAGAGAAAAAGTATTTATAGTTTAGAATTCAAGAGAGTTTGCGGTGGTGAGAGCAAATATTCTTCTATAGAGAAGTCCGTCTCTAATGATTGCATTTGGCGAAATAAGTCAAATCGGCAGCAGCCGTTATCTGCTTTACAAGGGCAGCTTTATAGCTGAACTTGGGTGGTACCGCGAAATTCAAGTCATTTCGTCCCAAGAATTTTTTTCTGGGGATGAAGTGGCTTTTTATTTTACCACTGAGTTACCTAGTTTCATGAGCTAACCTTTCGGAGAAAAAGATAACATAAGGTCAAAACACCTTGATCTATTTTTCTGCCGAGACTGGACAAGCCCGCTATGCTTTTATATTAAGGAGGAGTAATTATGTTAGATGTAAAAATGATTCGTCAAAACTTTGATGATGTGCAGGCAAAATTGAAAACCCGCGGAGTAAAAGAAGAAATATTGGTAGAATTTTTACGATTAGATGAAAGCCGCAGAAATTTATTAGTAAAGGCAGAAGAATTAAAAAAATATCGGAATGATGTTTCAGCTGAAATCGCACAATTAAAACGCAACAAAGAAGATGCAACAGCTAAAATCGCTGAAATGAAAGAAGTTGGCGGCAATATCAAAGCCTTGGATACTGAAATTGAAGAAATCGATACTAAGCTACAGGAAATTTCTACTACTTTGCCAAATCTGCCTCATAGTAGTGTGCCTGTAGGTGCGGATGAAGAGGATAACGTAGAAGTTCGTCGCTGGAGCGAGCCTAGAAGCTTTGCTTTTGAACCAAAACCTCACTGGGATGTTGCTGAGAACTTGGATATTCTTGATTTTGAACGTGGAGCAAAAGTTGCCGGCAGCCGTTTTGTTTACTATAAGGGTTTAGGTGCTCGTTTAGAACGTGCATTATATAATTTCATGCTGGATATGCATGTATATGATCATGGTTATACTGAAATGATGACACCTTATATCGTTAATAGCAACTCAATGTTTGGAACAGGACAATTTCCTAAGTTTAAAGAAGATGTTTTCCAATTAGAAGATACTGATATGACTCTGATTCCAACGGCAGAAGTCCCTTTAACAAACTATTATAATAATGAAATTTTAGATGGAAAAGATTTACCTATTTACTTTACAGCATTAAGTCCTTCTTTTCGTTCTGAAGCAGGAAGCGCCGGTCGCGATACCCGTGGACTAATTCGTTTACACCAGTTTAATAAAGTGGAAATGGTAAAATTCAGTGATGCGGAGCATTCTTATGAAGAACTAGAAAAAATGACAGCAAATGCGGAAGATATTCTACAAAAATTGAACTTACCTTACCGTGTAATGGCTCTTGCTACTGGAGATATGGGCTTTTCAGCTGCTAAGACCTATGATTTAGAAGTTTGGATCCCAGCTCAAAATGCCTATCGCGAAATCAGCTCTTGCTCAAACTGCGAAGATTTCCAAGCACGCCGTGCCATGATTCGTTATCGGGATGAAAATGATAAAGTTCAATATGCCCATACACTAAATGGATCAGGATTAGCTGTCGGTCGTACTGTTGCTGCTATACTAGAAAATTATCAAAACGAAGATGGTTCAGTAACAATACCTGAAGTTTTAGTTCCATATATGGGTAACTTAAAATTGATCAAATAAAAGAACAAAAAAATTCTTAAGTTGAGCAGCAGCCTGTTGAAAGTAGAAATCCTGCATGTTACATTTGATTTATCGCAAGAAAATAAATCTATCACATAAGGGAAGCATTACACATGGACAAAAACAGCTACTCACATAGTACCCGCAATAGTAGGCGTGCGCGACGAAAGCAACATATGCCTAAAAAAATAGCCCTTCTTTCTCTATTTGCCAGCACGCTTCTTTTAGTTGGAGGCGGTGTTTATATCACTCACATTCATCAGTCTCGTTCGACAGCCAAAGAAACGACGAAAGAACACGACAGCGACTTTAACAAAAAAGAAGCCTTGCTTTTAGAAAAGATTCGGCAAGATCAAAAAGAAGCTGCACTAGCAAGTACCGAGCATACAGAAGTAACGAACAACATTGAAACGTTGCTTTACGATCCGGTCCAAAAGGATTCTATCCCTCGTTTTTCAACACTGAAAAACGAACTAACAACAATGATCGATACAGTAAAAAGAAAACATTCTAATCAACAGCCTATTAAAATTGTCGGACAAATGACTATGTCCAACGTAACCGCGCAATTAAAAAATTACCAACCTCTATTGACTATTTATAGTTGGGATGAGAAAAACAGGACCTGGTCTGAAAAGAAAGAGCTTTGTGCTACTTCAGATTTTGTGAATCAGAAAAATAATCAGGAATTGACACTGACCGATCTTTTTACAAGTGAAGCAAATTTATTAGCTGTCCAACAGGTCATTAAACAAAAATTACTAGATGATAGCTCTGATGGGACTAAGGTTATCGATACTGTTTTATCGATGCCGAATATGTCCTTAACGGACACACACTTCACTTATCGGCCCGATAAAATCAGTTTTCATTTGCCTGACAATGCAACAGGATCAAAAGAAGTCTCGTTGGCATATAGAGAAATCGCTGAGTACGTTAACCCAGAGTTTATCGATCCAGCTTCCATCAATGATGCTTTCGCTACGCCTTTAGATCCAAACAAAAAGTACATTTCACTTACATTTGACGATGGACCAAACCCAAAAACAACTCCCAAACTTTTAGATATCTTAAAAGAAAAAGGCGTGAAAGCAACCTTTTTCATGTTAGGGCAAAATGTGGTGAAAAATGAAGCAATCGTCAAACGAGCGGATGATGAAGGTCATGAAGTAGCTAGCCATTCATATTCACATCCTCAGCTGACAACGATCGATACAGAGCGTGTCAAAACAGAAGTTCAAAATACAGATAAGGTCATTTATCAGGCAATCGGTAAACTTCCTACTGATTTTAGACCTCCATATGGCGCTGTAAATTCTGAAACAGCAGCGATCATCAATAAGCCTATCATCCAATGGTCAGTTGATTCACAAGATTGGCAAAGTCACAGTATTGATAAAATCATTCAACGCATACATGATACAGAATACAATGATGCCATCATTTTGATGCATGATATTTATCCAGAAACAGTGGATGCCGTACCAATCGTGATTGACCGTTTACGTGCAGAAGGATATGAAATTATCCCATCTAAACAATTGTTAGGAAATAAGGCTAAACCTCTGCATATGTATTATGGATCTAACGATGAACGACCTGTACAATAAAAAACACCGTCCAATGGACGGTGTTTTTATTATATATACTATTGTTCTACAGAGTAGTTTGGTGCTTCTTTTGTGATTTGAACATCATGTGGATGAGATTCTTTTAGTCCGTTTCCACTCATTTGAATGAATTGTGCTTCTTCTCGCAATTGTTTCAAATCAGCAGCTCCAACATAACCCATACCTGATTTTAGCCCACCGATCAGCTGGAAGACAATATCTGCTACGCTGCCTTTGTAAGCAACACGACCTTCAATACCTTCAGGTACTAATTTATTCGCTTCATTCACGCCGCCTTGGAAGTAACGATCACTTGATCCTTTTTCCATTGCACCTAATGAACCCATACCGCGGTATGTTTTGAAACGACGGCCTTGATAAATTTCGAATTCACCAGGAGATTCATCTGTTCCAGCTAACATACTTCCTAACATTACCGCATGTCCGCCTGCTGCTAAAGCTTTGACGATATCACCTGAGTACTTGATTCCCCCATCCGCAATGATTGCTTTGCCATATTTACGAGCTACAGAAGCTGCATCATAGATAGCTGTCAATTGAGGTACACCAACACCTGCTACAACACGTGTTGTACAGATCGAACCAGGTCCGATCCCGACTTTTACAACATCAACACCTACATCATAAAGAGCTTTAGCACCTTCTGCTGTAGCAATATTCCCAGCGATCAATGTCGCTTCTGGGAAAGTGTCACGAATTTCTTTGATCTTACGGATCACTCCTGCACTATGGCCGTGTGCAGTATCAATGATGATCGCATCTGCACCAGCTTCAAGTAAAGCTTCTGCACGCTCAAATGTATCACTCGTTACACCTACAGCTGCTGCGACTAAAAGACGACCATGTTCATCTTTGGCTGCATTCGGAAATTCAATCACCTTTTCAATATCTTTGATCGTGATCAAACCGCTTAAACGATTATTTTCATCAACGATCGGTAATTTTTCGATCTTATGTTTTTGTAAGATTTTTTCGGCATCTTTTAGAGAAGTACCAACTGGGGCTGTCACTAAATTGTCTTTCGTCATGACTTCTTCGATCTTCATTTGATAGTCTGTCACAAAGCGCATATCACGGTTAGTGATGATCCCAACCAGTTTACGATTTTCCATTGTTTCAACGATAGGCACACCACTAATGCGGTATTTACTCATCAGATTTTCAGCATCTGCTACTAAATTCGTCGGTGTTAAGAAAAATGGATCAATGATTACTCCGCTCTCAGAACGTTTTACTTTGCGCACTTCATCTGCTTGCTGTGCAATACTCATATTTTTATGGATAACACCTAGTCCACCTTGGCGCGCCATTGAAATCGCCATTTTACTATCTGTGACTGTATCCATACTTGCACTGATTAGAGGAATATTCAATTTGATATTTTTCGCTAGCTGCACACTCATATCTACTTCATTTGGCAATACGTGACTTTCTGCCGGAATCAATAATACATCATCAAATGTAAGACCTTTTTTCGCGAATTTTGTTTCCCAGTTAGACATTTCCCAGACCACTCCTCTATTTAATTTTATATAAGAAAATAACAGATAATAATGGTGAAGTCAACCGCATTTCTTTGTTTACAGAAATTTTCTTTCGCTTTCACAAAACATGAGATAACACTCATCGTTTTATCATCTTAAACAAATCATAACTATAGTTATTTCTTTAGAATTTTTTTGAAATGTATGGTATCACTTTTACTGAGAAAAGTAGCGCAAGAGTGATCAGTGAAATACTTAATGAAATCTTTTGTGCCCAAGTCGTTTCATAAGAAACAGTCACTTTACCTTTTCCTGATAATGACAGAGCAACATACCCATTTTGTTCATTTAAAACGGCAGGTATTTCTTTCACCTTCCCATCTTCGACCACCTTCGCCTGATACCCATAATAATAGATAAAAGGAAGCGTAACGATCGCTGGCTTTGACTGAACGACTTGATAATCAAAACTTACTGAAGCAAAAGATAACTCACTTTTTTTTATAGTCATAACTTCTGGATCATAGCTAATTTCTCTTTTTTTATTTTTTAACAACTTTTGATAATTTACTTCTTTTGGTAAATATTCGTGCCCAGCACCGATATAGTAACTGTTGGTTTGGTCATAGCTTTGATGCGATACAATCCGCTTCCCTTCAGTATCGATACTCTCCCACTCATAAATCACCACGCCTAGTAATATGAAAAGGATCAAAATAACTTGTCCATACGGAATCTTTTTCAAGATCTTATTGTAGTCATTGGCAATCAAATAAGCCGACAGTAGTGTCACTATGGATAAAAAACGCCAAGGAAATTGAATAGTATTCAACGGAGTCTGATCAAATAACTGCCAAGGAAATAAATTAGTTGTCATAAGCATAAATAAAAAAGAAAGGAAGAGCAAGTCACGATCCACGTTTTTTTGCTTAAACAACATTACGCCATTTACCAATAGCCCCACCAAAAGAATAAGTCCAATATTCGCTGAGGAAGCATGAAACACCCGATTTTCAAAACTATTTGCTAAAAGTTCTCCCAACGCATAGCTCCTATCTGAAATCAACGTGAGTGGGTTGGCTGTCACTTGAAAAGTAATTCGACTCATTTGTTCAAAAACAGGAACTAAGTAGAAGGCTAGCAGCAAAATCGTTACGATTGTTGCTTTCAAAAGTGCTGTGAGTGTTTGCTTTTTAACAAAACGACGCGCATTTAAAAGGACATATAAACCAATAAAAATACTAACGATCTCCAATGATATAAAATGTGCTAACCCGATTCCCGTCATTGCGATCGTCAACAACCACCAATTTTGCACCTTACCAGCTTTTAACAAGCTTAGACTGGCTAACACTAAAGGAAAAAAGCCCATTGCCAATAACTCACCGATCGCCTGACGATTAAAGAAGTCCTGTAATCGATAGATCGATAAAGTATATAATAACGAAAACAGATAACTCTTCAACTTAGGTAATCCCATGATTCGCCCAGACAGATACGTTATCCCAAACGTTCCTAAATTGATCATTGTCGCAAAGAACAAAAAGCTTGTCGCCAGCGAAAAACCAGCTACTCTTAACAGAGCAGGTATATATAAGTAAAAATCCGGATAAAACAAACTTGAAGCATATCCATAACCACCAATAAAAAAGTAACTGATCTTAGGAAGCCAAATACCATGTGCTAAAGACTGTGCCAGGCCTTCGATCCTATTTTGATGAAAATGATAGTCGTCTCCAATCAAAATATGTCCATTTTGAAAGTAGACAATATACAGAGATAAAAAACTTAACAAAAGAAAACTTAAAAAAATCAGCCATCGACTTCGTTTACAAATCCATTCTCTCATCCATTCGCCCTTTCTTAAATTGTATTCTACTTTATAAGATACTTCGACAAGCCATCTCTTTCAAATATTATTATCTTTCGATATAAAAAAGAACCAAAAACAAAACTAAGCTTAGTTTCATTTTTGGTTCTTTCATATGCAAAAGGTTGATTATTCTGCTGAATCAACGCGCCAAACTACTGCGCATGTTGTACTTTTTCTTTAAGAAGTGACGTACGATCAATGCCAATCCACCAATAACGATCACGATCACTGGATCTAAGATAGGGTTAATTACTGGCGGCAACATTGCAGAACCTGCAAATACTACTATCCACAGCAACATTGAACCCACTAAAATCAAACCAGTCTTAAACCAACCAGGACGTTTTGATTTGTCTACTCCCGGGCGGTCGTACTGATAAATGTATTTGTATGTAAGATAAAATACATACCCGCCTGCCATTGAAGCTAAAACAAGTGTCAACAATCCTAAAGGTTGTGTTTTGCCTTTAGACCACATCATCATGATCGAAAACATCAACGTCATCACGCCAAATAGCAGCAACGTATTATCCAGCCACATCAATGCAGGAGTTGACTCTGGCAATTCTTCTGGTTTATTTAAAATAGCCTCCGTACGTTCAGATACAGTACCGAACAGTTGACGTGCAGTTTTACCGCTTTTTTGACCTTCTACCAAGTGTGGTAAAATCTCATGCAAAGCTAGCGTTTGTGCTTCTTCAGAAAGGTTGGCAGCTACTAATGACTTCTTTAAATCAAAAATGTACTGTTCATTTCTTTTGGTCAATTTTTGTTCAAGCTCACGATTTTCTGAAACAATCTCTCGAAGTGCTTCTGATTCCATTTTTTGCGTCCTCCTCGCCCATGAAAAACAGGGCAGTCTTTACCTAAAAAGTATTCTAACACACTTTTTAGGGAGAAAAACAGTTTTTTACAAATTTTTCCTATACATTGAAACGGAAAAGCATAACATCGCCATCTTGCACAATATATTCTTTTCCTTCTAAGCGGACTTTACCAGCTTCTTTTGCAGCCTGCATGTTGCCATACGTATTTAAATCATCAAATGAAACCGTTTCGGCACGAATAAATCCGCGTTCAAAATCGGTATGAATGATTCCGGCTGCCTGAGGTGCTTTGATTCCTTTACGGAATGTCCATGCACGAACTTCTTGTTCACCTGCAGTAAAGTAGGTTGCCAAGCCTAACAAATCATAGGCTGCACGAATCAACTGATCCAAGCCTGATTCTTCAATACCTAGAGCTTCCAAAAATTCTGCTTTATCTTCATCATCTAATTCAGCGATCTCTTCTTCTGCTCGTGCACAAACCACAATCACTTCTGCATTCTCATTAGCTGCAAAAGTCCGAACTTGTTGAACATACGGATTGTTATCTGAATCTGAAACCTCATCTTCTGATACATTCGCAACATATAGAATCGGTTTTGCAGTTAATAAAAATAGACTTTTAACGATTTTTTGTTCGTCTTCAGTAAAATCGATCGTCCGTGCAGACAAACCTTCTTCTAATACTGGTTTAAGCTTATCTAGTACAGCCAATTCAGCAACCGCATCTTTATCCTTTGTTTTTGCTATTTTAGCCACACGTGTGTAACGTTTATTGATAGAATCCAAATCCGCTAAAACTAACTCTAGATTGATTGTATCGATATCTGCCAGCGGATCAACACGTCCTTCAACGTGAGTGATATTGTCATCATCAAAACAACGAACAACATGACAAATTGCATCTACTTGACGAATATGACTTAAAAATTGATTGCCCAATCCTTCACCTTTACTTGCACCTTTTACGATACCAGCGATATCTGTAAACTCAAAAGTAGTTGGTACAGTTTTTTTAGGCTTTACTAATTCTGTTAACCGCAACAGGCGATCATCTGGTACTTCCACCATCCCAACGTTTGGGTCGATCGTCGCAAACGGATAATTTGCCGCTTCTGCTCCTGCTTTTGTGATTGCGTTAAAAAGAGTTGATTTCCCTACGTTAGGCAAACCCACGATTCCAGCTGTTAATGCCATTGATCATTCACTATCCTTTATCATTTTTTTCCAAAATTTTCTTCATTTTCTTTTCAAAATCCCGACGTGTCATCATAACGATATGACCGCAGTTCGTACATTTTATTTTAATGTCGGCGCCCATTCGGATGATCTCCCAACGATTCGCCTGACAAGCATGTGGCTTTTTCATTTCAACGATATCCCCAAGATCATACATGTTCTTAAAATACCTCCTACATTGAACGCTTGATAGTCAAAAAGACACAATTTCCTAAGCTAACAATAACATTTTTTTGAATCACTAGCAAAATGTTTTTTCTCAATAGTTTCTTTTTGCACAACATCACTCATTATACTCTATCTCTACTATATAAATCAAAAAAATCCGAATCTTAAAAAGGAAAAGCAGCAACTGGAAATATCCTTATTAGGAGATCGATCAAATAATCAAATTCAAAACGAATGAAGATATTAGACAAAACAGGATTGAACTTTATCTATTTATATTGGATAATGATAAAAAAATAATCAAAATATAACATTTTTTATAATTTTTCAAAAATATTTGTTCTTAGTTGGTATAAAAAGGAGTTTTATTGTGGAAAAATTTGATTTATTAGAAAAAATGGAGGCCTATCAAATTGATTTACTTACGTACATAATCAATAGCGGGGGATCTGCAACAAAAAAAGAGCTGTTGACACATCTAAAAATCGGAGACTATCTTTTGTCAAAATTACTTGAAAACTTAATAACTCATGCAAGAAATTCCAATAACGGCTTTTCAATTGATGTTATAAAACATACGGTTCGATTTCAAACAAAACCAGAATATTCGATACATACTTTATTTAACAAACTGATCACACATGCACCAAAATATCAAATCTTAAAAAAACTGTTATTTTGTGGAACCATTGATCCTATCCCTTTATGTGAAAAAATCGGGATCAGTCATTCAACTTATTTTCGAAAGATAACCGAGTTAAACAATCTATTGAAAGAGTTTGACTTATCTATCCAAAATGGCTATCTTTTAGGATCAGAATTACAGATTCGTTTTTTTTACATTTCTTTACTTCTTATCACTGATTTGAAACAACCGTTAAAAATCCATGATATCGATCCTAGGATCTACGATACGGTAAATAAAATTCAAACGATTCTTGGTTCTCCTTTATCCTTTCTTTCCAAAAGAAAACTAATTATTTACCTAAGTTTATTAAAGAGAAGGAATGCACAAAAAGGAATCTCAGACTATAACGATCAATACCCATTTTTTAGCAATAAAACTGGATATCACAATCAAAAACGTTTTATCCGTATACTAAAAACCTCTACTCTTTTTAGAAAAATCGACAAAGTTCTGACATCCTTTTTAGTTTACTATTCTTTTAAGATGCTCCCTGACGAAACCATCCTACTGATCCTCTTTCTACTAGGAGAAGAAATCATTCCAACTCACTCATATTGCTTAAAAGAACTGGATACTATTGAAAAAAAGAGTAATCTTTTCATCCTAACCTTAAATAATGAATTTTTAGATTTTATGGAGCATGCTTATCCAGATACTCGACTGACTAAACAACATCGTTCTATGCTTAATTACCATCTCAGTTCGATTGCCTACCGTCACTTGATTTTTAAAGGTCACATCAACTACTACTGGGAGTCACACCTTTCTAGTCATGAAGAGAATCATCGTTTTACCGTTATTTATGCATTTATTGATTATATGAAAATAAAATACCCTACACTTTTTGAAAGTGAATCCAATACTCGTTTTTTAATTTTAAAATACGCTTATACCCTGAATCTTTATGAAGAATGGATCAAAGCTAAAGTAACTGTTGGCGTATTTATTGAAGGTAATCTATTGTTTAAAAAACAATTTACTGAGTGGTGGATTAATTATGCTGAATTAACAACCTTTGCTCAAGCTGAACCACTTGTGACCGATAAGTCTTACGATCTTGTAATCAGTAATATCGACTGGCCAGCTCTCAAAAAACAAGGACGTCATTTTTTCTTCATCACCAATTATAATGAAAAAATGGATAAGAATGATCTTGCTGAATTACTCTATAAAATCTATTCCTCCCATTGCTAACGACAGAAAATCAAAAGGCTGGGACTGAAGTATTTCAGCCTGAGATTTGATTTTTATAAACCGAAAAGCAAATGGCATCTAGCAACTATTATAGCTTTCAAGTGATTGAGCCAGCACTCGCGGCATAATACCTTAACTTTTCTATGGTCTGATTCATCATACTAACTAACAAATTTAAGCTTTTCTACCAATTGACGTTCTTCTGATAAAAATGAGTTCGTATAGCAATCTAGTGTCATTTTTGTTGACGAGTGCCCTAATAAAGAGCTGATAGTAGCAATATTTCCGCCCGCTTCCAAACAACGAGTGGCAAATGTGTGTCGCAAAGAATGGAAAGAAAACTTTTCCAGTCCAATTTTTTTACGTACAACTTGAAAGCGATAAGCGACTGTACGCGGTTCTAATGCCTTATGTTTATGAGAGATAACGTAATCACTAGTGGAAACTTTATGAAGTTCCAATAATTTTGCTCTCAATGAATCGGAAATAGGAATTCTTCGAGAAGAATTTTGACTTTTAGGTGTTATTTCGACAATCTCAGTCTTTCTTACGTCTGCATCATTTTTCGGAATCCTCAATATTGTTCGATTCACTCCCAAAGTATTATTCTCAAAGTCAATATCTTCCCATTTCAATCCGCAGATCTCCCCAATCCTCAAACCTGTTTGCAATGCTAAAATGATAGAGAAGAACTTTTGATTTGTATCGACTTCTTTAATTAGTCTATTCTGATCTGTAACCGATAGTGCTTGAACTGTTTTTCTTTCAGATTTAGGCAATTCGATACCTCTACACGGATTATCTGTAAGCAAATTTAATGAAACTGCCTTGCTGATACATGTTTTAAACACAGAAAAAATAGACCTGATAGAGCTGGCTTTCAGCGTTTTTCTCATGTCATTAAGTAATTTTTCAATATCTGATTGTGTTATTTTTTGTAATTTGATGGTGCCTATTCTTGATAAGATATGGACTTCCATTTTATTTTTATAGCTGGCATATGTACTTCCTTTGACCTTTGGCTGTACAAATGTTTCCAACCAATAATTTGTCCAATCAAGTAATTGACCATCGTACTGACGCAAGCTCTTATGATTAGTTGTCTGCTTTTCATATTTCATCAATATCAATTGCTGTTTAACTTCGGCATATTTGTACCCATAAATATACCCGTAATAAATCTTTCCATTCTCTCGTCTACCTTTTATGTATCGGCCTTCCCAACGGCCATCTTTTCTCTTATAGATGTTCTCTCCTCTTCTTGCCATAACTAAGATCCTTTCTAAAGTTAAATTTGTTAATTCAAGAAAATGAAATCACTACAAATCGCGAAAAAATATGTCATTTTATTATCAAAAAATGTTATTTGACGATCTCCTTTATCCATTTCCTATCCCCAAACTCCAAACAATTACAATACGTTTGTTTTTATTAACTAATTATGAATTAATTTGACTTTTTTTTAGTTTCAATTTTTTTGATAGAAATAAGAATTTTTGGAAGTAGCATTCAAGATTTTTTTGCTATAGAAACGATTATTTTTTCCACGCATCTCCCGTTTGTATTCACACCAAGAGATTACTTTTTTATATTATTAACTAATGCCTTATCATTGATCCTTTTTAAAGAGCTACTCAGTAACTCTTTCAATGCTGCGTATCCTTCTAACTTGATCAATACTTCTTGTGGGCAGTATACCCAATAATTAAAAATCGAGAGACTCCCTGCAATTTTATCGACTCTTTCCATGAATGGACCTAATTCTTCTATGAGCTTTCTACAACTTATTTCATTAGCGATCATGATCTCATCTTCGCCCTCTAACTCCAGTAACATCCACACATAATCTATAAATTCAACTTTCATCTTTAAATCTAAAAATTGTTTTTTTGGTACCATTTTTCTTTTATTTGAGGGCACATTGTTTTCAAAATACTTTATGACTTCCTGCTCATTTTTAGAGATATATTTTGGACGAACAGTTCGTTCGAGCAGTACTGGTTCACTTTCACGCTCCTTGTTCTCTGACACTCCTTGAACCTTTAATTGCTTTTTTAATACTCTTTTTTTAGAATGTTGATTTGAACGAACTAAAGTATAGTGGCGGCTAATTTGAGATACACTCTTATCTTTTTCTGTTTCTTTTAGTGGCGTTATCTCTCCAATTTCAGATTGGAGCTCTTTATGTTTAGATACTGATTTCTCCAATGTAAGAGTCTTAGAAGACATCGTATAGTCATTAGGTTGTATTTGTTCTTTCAATGTTTGACTTACTTTAGTCAGTTCATTTTTTAGTAATTCGCCAGAATCCAGCACAATCTCTTCATTTTTTTCAAGCCTATATTCTATAGCTTCCATTTTTTCGGTTAGCTGATTGAACTTTTCTAATACGTTATATATTTTTTCTTCTTTTCTCTTATATTCAGTCTCTCGCTCTTGTTCTAGCACTACTTTATATGATTCAATCAATTCTTGTACACAACTTCTAAAAAATGGGAGCTGTCTCACATGCTCAGATTCAAAGAAGCCGATCGTAAAAGTCAAAACAATATAAGCTGGCGACGTAAAAATATTGATCCTCTTAATGATTAGCTCATCATTTTCTTCTACCCAAGTCTTTTGGACTTTCATTGCTATTTGTTCCAGTTCCATCAATGAGTCGATATCTTTCTTAAAAACTAATTTGCAAGAAAGATAAGCCTCATGCGATGTTTTTAGCTTTTTATTATATATTTCTACTCCTAGAAGTCTTGGATTTACTTTTTGATGAAGAATGTACTTTTTGATGATTTTTTTCCCATGTCTTTGGAGATTTTGCCCCGTCTCGTTCATGTCCTCAAACTCCTCGAATTGTTATGCTGCCAATCTAATTTCACGCTATCATCCCTTATAGATAATCCTGTATAGCGCTCTAGTCTGATTTACTCTAATGCTATCCTCGCAGAGCCGCTGGTGCTTACCGTCTTCTATTTTTCTTTATTTTTTGTTGTTTATTTTCAGGATTTCTTTTTTTATTTTGTTGACTTTTTTTTCGACGCTTTCGCTTTTTTTTCTTCTGATACAGCTCTGCTTCATATTGCCTCTGTCTTCTTTTCCTTAGAAGTATCAGCGCTATTAAAACAATAAGCAAAAAAGCCAGCGTAATAGAACAAATCACTATATAAATCATCAGATGTTTAGAATTTTTCTGATAGTTTTCGGTTTCTTTAGCTAACTCAAACCCCTTATTCCATTTCCATTCTTGACCTGTGTCTTTAGATTTGACTGTCAACCGAAGCGAGTATCTTCCCGCAGACGTCAAAGCGTCATTCTCATCCGCTATAATAAAAGTTGTGCTTGAATTAGGGGCCATTCGATAATTGGATTGCACCACTTGATACAAAATATGATCAGAACCTTCTTCAGTAATTGTTGCTGTATATTCAAGCTCTTCTACATTTATTGCCTGATCGTTTTGGACTGCTGCCTGTATCGTTTGTCTTCCATCAACTTTTTTCGGAAGTACCCGCAACAAATTTAAATTCGCCATAACAGGTTCATCTGTTTCAGTTAGTTTTACAGCGACAATATAGGATTTTTTTCTACTTTGATCATTCAGTTGAGACTGGGTCGAATCAATTGAACTGATTTTGATCCCGCCTAAAATCATACCGTCAAACTGCTCTGGAGGCATTTTTAGCTGAACGATTATTATTCTTTTTTCATGAGCTGGAACTATCGCCCTAGGCTCTACTTGAGCAATATCTTTGAAGGAAACAACTAAACTTTTATCTCTTGATACTTGACCTGAACGATCAGAATAGTCTATTTCTCCTGATAAATTCGTTGTTGCATCATTGAGCTCTATTGTTATTTCCTGTTCTATATCAGAGGGATTGGACACTTCCAATTTTAACTCCTGCTCCTGCCCCGGGTTCATTCTCAGATCATAGTAGGTCACCCCAGTATCAGATTGATTTTTCGGTAAAATCGGTTTGACAGACACCGCAAAGCTGGTTTCAACTGACAATATAGTAAAACAAATACCTAGAAAAAAACTGATCTTCAGGATGAGCACACGAATTTTCTTTTGTTTAATTGACATTTATTTAAACCCCTTATACAGCGGATTGAATTCCCTGTAGTAAAGAAGAACTGATGCGTAAAGGCCTCTGCTTCTTCAACAGAAAATTTTTTTACAGTCACTATAATCTTTTCGATACACTGACTTATATCGCTAGCAAACATTTAATAAACTATGTACTACGAATGGGAAAAGCCGACTATTCCCACTCTATTTTTACTCTATATCCGTATGCGGCTCCTCATTCAGGATGATTTGCTCTAATAGAAAGTTTTCTCCCTGAATAAGGTCAAAATAAGCTGCTTTATTTAAAATACTATCATAATCCATTCTCATGATTCGGACATGGGGTTGTCTAAACCAAGATTTTTTCTTGATCTTCACACGTGACTCAATCATTTTGCATTCGTCTAGAATCAAATAGATTTCATTCGCTGAAACGGAATCTTTAAAACTACGAACTTGTTCCCTTTCATACGTCAACCGATTATCAGATATTGTCATCTTTTCTGATTTTGTGACCAGTTCCTTATTCATCATCCATGACTGCTCTAAAAACTTAGCTTTTTGCATCAACTTTGAATATTCCCTTAAATCGATTTTCAGGATTTGATCCCAGTCTTCATTTTCATTATTGTTAGACTTACTTAGTTCTTTGATTGCTCTGGATAAATTTTGTCTCTCCATCTGATCAATAACGACTTCTAACTTTTGGTTTGCCAAACGCATGCGCTCTTTTGCATAACGTTCCCTACTTACTGCTTCTTCCATTTTTAGGACGTAATTTATATTGGCCTCTTTTATATTATTTTTTACACCCTCTACTTTTGGCTTAGACTTAGGTTTAGGTTTGGAATCAATTTCAACAGTTTGAAGCGGTTTGACAAATTTAGACACTAATCGTTCGATCTCTTCGATAAACAGCTCTAATACGTCATCACTTTCAACTAATAGCTGCTGTTCTAAAGACTGCAGTAAGTTGACCATGAAAGGAAAGTCCACTTCACGATATGCAATAGGAACAAAATCAATGTAGTAAATGACTCGATTGTCTTCCTTTTCCTTCGATCCTCCTATCCAGGCAATCTGAGGAAATGTATGAATAAGCTCGTCCAACAATGCCGACCAATCAAGATCCACAAAATCCAACGTGATCTCAACATGTTTGAAAAAAGAAATAATTGTATGGAATTCCTCAAAATATTCTTCTACTTCCTCTTTAGGGTAGGGAATTCCTAGATTTCTTTTTTGAAAAATCTCTTCACAGATATAATAAATATCCCGCAACATATCATCGTCAAAAAGACGCTCGCCTACTGCCGGAGAAGCAGCTTGATAAATATCAACTATAATATTTTGATAAACCACTTCTTAATCTCCTTCCCTTACTCTAGCGACTGATCAGCTAAGCGTTCTGATTTATTCAGTAGATCTTCCATCAGCACACTTGTTTCACTTTGAAGACGAAGGATACGAGTATGATAGTTTGCAGCCTCTTGATTGATCTTTTTCAACTCGATCGAAGCTTCTGAAACAGCTTTCTTAGTCTCATGTCTTGCTGCTTCAACTGTTCTATCAGCTTCAATTGTTGCCCGCTCGATAATTTGCTGTGCTTTTTCTTTTGCTTCCATCAAAACTTCTGCAATCTGAGTCTTCATTGAATCCTGTTGACGTAATTGCCTTTCAAGTTCGCTGTTATTAGCACGTTCTTCTAATAGTTGTTCTTCTGCTTGTACCCTTGCATCTTCTGCCTGTCTTAGTTGATCTTCAAGCGCATGCACTCTGTCTTTAGATTGGGACGAGCTAGTCAATCGTAAGGTCAGCTGATCGATCTCCTGCTGCTTATTTTCTACTTCCGCTTTTAGGCGTTCTGCCATTGTCTTTTGACGCTGAACTTCCTTTTGGAATTGCTGATTCTCATTCGTTAAATGTTCAACTATGGCGGCCTGCTCTTCTTTTAATTCTTGTTCCTGCTTTCTCATAGAACTTTCTAAACGCTCTCTCTTATTTGATGCTTCTGGACGACTCTTCTTAGGAGGTTCGTATTCTTCCTCTTCGAAATCATCATCATCGTACTCGTCATAATCATCATATTCTTCATAATCATCATAGTATTCTTCATAGTCATCATCATATTTTTGTTTTTTTTTCTTAAACATAGCCAACTATATCGCTCCCCTTCTTACTTCCTATTTCTTACAATGCGCCTGTCAGTAATTCTTTTATTTTTTCGTCATGCTGGTCATTCAAAAGTGTAAAATCTTGATTTAGGTAATAACCAATTCCTTTTTTATTTAAAATGAATGGTTCAAAAATAGAGGTTTTTTCCATTATTTTTTGTTTGATACGGTTGATCAAATTACTTAATAACGCTTGTTTATTTTTTTGCTTCGCATTTGTCCAAATCGCTTCGCATAATGCCTGACTTGAAAAGACTCGTTGATCAGATTTGATAAAGTGTTCTAAAACTTGATGCTCCTTCTTAGTTAATGGAATCAGCCAGTTATCAATGATCAATGTCCGGTCTTTAAGCTGGAATGTGTGTGTCTTTTTCATTTTCGCTACAGCTGAAAATGATGATGAATGCTGCGACATACTCTCATTACCTGAAAAAACATCTATCGTTCTTTCTTGATTGGTTTGCCCTGCACGCACTGCTGTTTCTTCAAAAATTTCTGCCAACTTACTAGCTAAATCCGTAACGGAGATCGGATAACGAACAAAAGTTACCTCCGCATTATCAGCATATTTGGATTCATTCGCCTGTTCCGATTCAAAAGTCAAAACAACAATCGGCTTATTAAGCAGTACTAAGTTATCCAAAAATGATTCTTTTAATCCACTATACATAGATTGCTGATAAATAATCAGATCGAAATTTTGTAAAAAATAAAACTCTTTATCTTTTGGCCGAGTCAATATATCTTTTGAAACCATAATTTCATAATCCATATTCAACAAACTATTTTGTAATAATCCGTTAGCGCTAAGTGTGTCGGTCAATATAATAATTTTTTTCCTCATAATAGAAAGTCCCCCTCATAATTTTGTATATAGTAAAATACCAACCATTCATGTTAAAAAAATTCCTTAGAGAAAATTCAACCAACCTTGCTGGCAAGCCTATACATAGATCACTATAAACTGCAAAAATTGAATTATAGGAATTTCCTATTCTTATATAAAATAAGAAAAAAGGAGTATTATTACTTGGAATTCAGCACTTTTAAAAAACTGATGACGGCTAGATGACGGTCAATTTAAATATAGTAATAAGTTTAATATTTAAAAAAAGAGCATTTTAATAAAATAAATAAATCCATGTTGATGATTGAAAATAAAAAAAGTGCTTCATACACTTTTCTAATCATTTTTGACTTTAATAACTTAACTCTATTTATTTGACGGTTTATTTGACGGCGAATAAAAATAAGGGATTTTAATATTAATTATTGTTTATTTGAAAATAACGATCCCTTACTATAAGCTGTCTTGTCTTATACTATTCTAGGATTACTAGTTGCCACTTAAATAGTACAATCATTATGATTAAAACATATAATCTATCGATGAATATCATTTAATTAAATATATTGTTATTTTTTTATTCCTCATTGACACGCCTAAATTAGTTATTGTATACTTGAAACGTAAGCAATTAATACAGTATCTATTTATAAGAACTACAATATAGTTTAATTTAAACAATTATAAATTTTTCTTATTTTATATAAGAACAAGAAAAAATTTGTTATTTATAAATAAACTGGATTTTATATCGATTATTTATAAATTGATATATACATAATACTTTTTCAAGAAATATATTATAAAAAGAGAGTGACATAAAACTAAGTAGTTTTATGTCACTCTCTTTTTTATTGATCCTTTATTCTTCATCAAAATGAATTTCTAAGATATCCAAAATTCTTGCTAAATCTGATTGTGAAAGATACTCGATTTCGATTTTTCCTTTGCCTTCTTTTTCTTGAATAGCAACCGTCGTACCGAATTTATCCATCAAGCGATCTTCACTTTCACGAATGTAGTATGGTTTTTCTTTTTGGAGTTTTTTATCTTTTTTGATTATTTTTTTGCCTTGGTTTTCATTTAAATCATTGACGATTTGTTCTAATTGTCGAACCGTTAGATTTTCTTCGACCACTCTTTTAGCTAAAGTCATTATCTGATCTTTATCTTTCAATCCCAATAATGTTCTTGCTTGTCCCATTGAAAGAGTTTCACTTTGAACCAGTTCTTTCACTGGTGCAGGCAACGTTAATAAACGTAGGTAGTTTGCAATATAGGGACGGCTCTTCCCTAAACGCTCCGCTACTTCAACTTGTGTCAATTTTAAATTTTTCATCAACATATCGTAAGCTTCTGCTTCTTCTAATGGGTTTAGATCTTCACGCTGCAGATTCTCTAAAACAGCAACTTGCATCATTGCTTCTTCATCAAATTCACGAACGATTGCAGGAATCGTTTCTTTTTCTGCTAATTTTGATGCACGAAAACGTCTTTCACCTGCAATGATCTCATACCCTTTAACTGCTGATTTTCTGACGATGATCGGCTGAAAAACCCCAGATTGTTGGATCGAATTTGCCAACTCTTGTAAGGAAGCTTCGTCAAATGTTTTTCTTGGCTGGTAGGGATTTGGCCGTAATTCGTTTAGCGGGATCTCAATGACTTCTTCTTTTTGTACATCGACATCCTCTAAGCTGGCGAAATCTTGAAACAATGCATCAATACCTCTTCCTAAACCTTTTCCTTTACTCATTATCCAACACTTCCTTTGCTAGTGCTTGGTACACTTCGGCACCACGTGAACGAGGGTCATAATCAATAATCGACAGGCCATGACTTGGTGCTTCTGATAAACGAACATTACGAGGAATGATCGTATCGTAAACTTTTTCACGGAAATACTTACGAACTTCTTCAACGACTTCTGCACCAAGATTTGTTCTAGCATCATACATCGTCAACAATACGCCTTCTATACGCAAATCAGGATTAAAATGTTTTTGGACCAAGCGAATCGTATTCAATAGCTGGCTCAATCCCTCTAACGCATAATACTCACATTGTACAGGAATCAAAATCGAATCGCTCGCTGTGAAAGCATTGATCGTCAGGTGACCTAATGAAGGCGGGCAATCGATCAAAATAAAATCATAATGATCACTGACCTCTGCAATCGCTGCTTTTAGTCTCGTTTCCCGAGCCATCATTGACGTTAGCTCGATTTCTGCTCCTGCAAGCTGGATCGTCGCTGGAACGATGTCTAGATTCTCTCTAGACGTTTGTTGGATCACGTCTTTGATCGGTTCTTCGTTTACTAATACATCATAAACGTCTGTGGCAACATCTGGTTTACGTACACCAATCCCACTCGTTGCATTTCCCTGAGCATCGATATCGATCAGTAAGACTTTTTTCCCATAATAGGCCAAACTAGCACCCAGATTCACAGTGGTCGTCGTCTTACCAACTCCGCCTTTTTGATTCGCTACAGAAATTATTCGTGCCATTTGTGTCCCTCCATCTTATTTGATCGGTTGTTTATTTGGTAATCCTGGTTTTCTCGGGTATTTTTTAGGTGTTTCTTTTTTCTTTTGAATGACTACGATATGACGTTCATCATTTGTGACTGGTAATTCAAAGGATACTTCTTCTTGAAACTTGCCGCCTAAAATCGCGATCGCAGGTTTTGCCTCGGTGATTTCTTCTTCACTTTTTGCTGCTTTCAATGCTAAGAAAAAACCCTCTTTTTTTACTAATGGCAAGCATAATTCACTTAAGACATTCAATCGAGCGACCGCACGTGCCGTCACATAATCGAATGCACCGCGAAACTCTGCTTTTTGTCCAAACGATTCCGCGCGATCATGATATAACGAAACCTCTTCCAACCCAAGTTCATTGACTAATTCTGTTAAAAAAGTGATTCGTTTATTCAATGAATCTACGATCGTTACCTTCAATGAAGGAAAAACGATCTTCAGCGGAATACTAGGGAAACCAGCACCTGCACCAACATCACAGATTGTCTTGTTCGTTGAAAAATCTTCAAAAAATGCCAACGAAACAGAATCATAAAAATGCTTTAAATACACTTCTTGTTTATCAGTGATCGCAGTCAGATTCATCTTTTCATTCCACTCGACAAGCAACTCGAAATAACGGGCAAATTGCGCCATCTGCTGCTCTGACAGCTGGATTTCTTTCTTGCTCAATAATTGTTTAAATTCTTCAGGTGTCATAAGATTCCTTCCTTGTGTGAAACAGAAAATGTTTCACAATTGTCTTTTCTTACTTTAACGCAAATAGGGATTTCTTGCAATGTTTTTAGCAAGTTTTATAAGAGTTCTAATAAAATTATTCTTTCTATTATATGTAGGAAATTTTCACTTACTTTCAGTCAAACAAAAACAGCTAGGTCAAAACTCAAAAGAGTCATAACCCAGCTGCTTTACTCAATCAATCGCCGCCGGCGGTTGCTTTGATAATTGTATTATAGATCGGTTCTCCATTTATTAAATCATCGATCGTACCAATTTTGACACCTTTAGAATAGTAACCATCCAAAATGCCTAATTTTTGAAAGATCGTCTGTTTATAAGCAATTTCTGCATTCCATTCTACTGTATCTAAAACGGCTAAAGCTGAATGGATCGCTTCGATTCCAGTGTCTCCACCTGTAGTGATCAACACCCCATGACTGTCCAATAAGAATTCATGCGGCAATTGTTTTCTAGGCATCGTCTTAATATGATTGCTGACGATTTCCGCCAATTCTTCAGAACAGTTTGGTTCAAATTCTAAAACTTCAATGTATTCAACCTTTTGAGTCGCTTCTGTCAGGTTCGGCATATCTAACCCACTCGTTGCCCAAAACATGCTATTTGGCGCATGTGCATGAAGAACTGCTTTAATATCAGGATTAGCGTCATATACCGCTTCATGCATATTGATTTCCCGTGTCAATCCGCCTTCACCAGCAATCACTTTTCTTGTATGTGGTTCGACTACTAAAATTTGTGAAGCTGAAAGATGTCCTAAGTAAGCTTGCGACATCATAGTTGGCGTCATGATGATATATTCTTTCCCTGTTTTGTCAGTGGTTTTAAACGAAAAATTTCCTCCAGCAACATTGGTATTTTTACGTTCAAAAATCAGTTGAACGATTTTTGCCATATCTTCTCTTTCACGCTCAAATAAAATTCTTCCATCTGCCATAATCGATTACAGCTCCCTTTTCTTTTTTAATAGTTTTCCAGTGCGGATCGTTTCTTTCGCCGCATCTTGTATGAGTTTATATTCTTCATATTTTTGCTTTTTTCGTTCGTCATATTCTTTAAAAAGAACAGCATTGCCATCTTTATAAATAAAAAATGAAAGTAGTATGACTAAAAAGTAGATAGGAATAATATTTGTAGCCATCGCAATGATAAAAAGTAGTATATCTACAAACAACAGCGTGAACCATTTTCCTTTTTCATTCATTATTCTCTACCCTCTCTAAGCATTCTTATTTTGTCTCTTCATAGCGTGCACTCGGCACAGGTTCTTTCGACATGTATTTATACAGCCAAACAAACATTGCGATAAAAATGATAAAGCCAACGATCGCGACAATATTCAAATTCGCCGCTTCTGCGAATAAAATTCTAAATTCAGGCCCTTCGATCGATGACCACGTAATGCTGCCGCCCTTTAAATCGACTGCTCCAGTTTTTTTCGCTAAACCAGTCAATACAGGTGCTAAATAAGTAGCGCCGTATAAATAAAGTGGTGTATAGATCAGACCTAATGTGATCATTCGATACAAATTACCGCCCGTCAAAAGCAAACCACCTACAGCAATCGAGTAGTTGATGATCCCTGCTAAAGGCAATACTTGATTGCCAGGTAAAATCATGGCATAACCAATGAATACAGGAACCAAGATGATAGCTGTCACCCAAATCTCTGAACGTCCAGCTAATACCGGCCAGTCTAAACCAATATACACTTCACGATCTTTAAACCGTTTCTTCATCATTTCAGACATCGCATCTGCTAATGGTGATAAAGACTGCATGAACATTTTACTGATCATCGGGAATAACGCCATAGCTGTAGCGATCTGGATCCCTAAATTCAACGAACCTGACAGTCCGTACGCAGCACCAAATCCAAGTAATACCCCGATGATAAAGCCCATCACGCTATTTTCAGAAAAAATCCCGATTTTCGCTTTTAGTGCCGTTGTGTCTGCTTTTTTATTGAAGAATGGGATCTTATCCATCACAATATTCACTGGCAACATCAACACTGCGGAGATATTCATTAAGTGCGTTACCGTAACTAATGGGATCCCTGTTAAATCTTGAATGTGACGTTGGAACATATCGCCCATTTTCAGCTCTAAAACAACTTGAATAATTGCTGCTGCAAACCCAGCAATCAACGAACCACTGATAAAATAGACTAGATATGCGGTCAATGCTTTCCCCCAAACATTCCACATATCGACGTTCAATGTTTTCGTCAAGTTCAATAAAAGCATGATGAAGTTGACACCTAACACTACAGCGAAAAAGACAAACGCATAAGACCAAGACCATGTGATACTCGCCGCACCTGTCCAACCTAAATCAAGTGCCGGCAAGTTGATTCCTGTATTTTTGGCCATCGCTTCTGACGCTGGACTTACCGCATCAGACATAAAGCCGATCACCATGCTCATCCCTGTGAAAGCCACACCTAATGTAATAGCTGACATAAATGCTTTTTTCAACGGCATCCGAGCAATCAGTCCGATGATCAAAATAATCAATGGGACAAAAATCGCTGATCCAAGATTCAATATATAATCAATCACAGATTGAAAAATTTCCATCTCCTCTACCTACCTATCTTTTTATTTTTTTGGTATGATTACTACATAGTTTTATTTTAGATGGAGAGATGAAGTGTAACTTTTTTCTCCCTATCTATATGCGTTCAGGTTGTGACGAACCTGAACGCGTTTTTTTATTTCCTCGTGTCGTTGACAATTCCTTCATAGATTTCATCTACGCCCATTCCTGTTAAAAACGGTACGCCTGCATATACAGAAATTCCTAGTTTTTCCGCTGCTTGAAGCACTTCATCATCTGGCTTTGCAATGTAAACATAAATACTTGCACTTGGTAATTCCTGTAAGATCGATTTATAATCTACTGCTTCCACAGGATAATCGATATTGTCAGCTTCCAGTTTACTTTTGATTTTCTCTGCAACCGTCGTACTTGTCGCTACTCCACTACCGCATGCTACAATCAATTTTCTAGCCATTTTTTACTTCCTCCCATTGTTTCATAAATAAATTGAATACATCGTTTTCCTTCGTTGCTTGCTTTAATTCAGAGACAAATTCATAATTTTGAAATAAGAGCATCAATTCCTGCAGTAAGCCAACCTGTTTTGTAGGTTCTTTGATTCCTAAGAAAAATAAATCTCTCACCTCCATTTCCTGATTATCCCCCATTTGTTTGACCTTGATCGGCTTTGTTGTTCTAACAATATATATGAAAGGCCTTTCAATATATTCTGTGTCCGAGTGCGGCAATGCGATATTAAGGTGTTCAGTGATCAGACCTGTCGGAAACCCTTTTTCCCGAGTCTTAATACCTGATAAATACCCTTCATTCACATAGCCCTTCTGTTGTAAACGTTCTGCAATGATTTCAAACAACTCGTCTTCATCCCGTACTGTTAATTGTAAATCGATCAAGTCTTGTTGAAACATCATCTTCGTTTCCATAACTTTCCTCCTTCTCATGATTAACAAAAATATTTTTACTTTGTAAACTTTTTATGTTCAACTTTGTAAAATTATGTTAAACTTTGTTTATACAAAAAGAATACAACTTGTATAAAGGTTTGTCAACGCTTTCTTTTGATTGTTTTTTGTTCATTTTACGTTTAAAATATAATAGATAAACATTTCCGAACAAAAAGGAGCATATATTATGTTAAAAAGAGAGCGCCATGCGCATATTTTAGAATTACTGGAAGAAAACACCTTTATGACTGTTTCTGATATTGCTGAAAAACTCGCTGTGTCAGAAATGACGATACGCAGAGATATCAATGAGTTGAGCGACTCTAATCAGCTGGTTCGTCTATACGGCGGTGCACAAAAAATCGATCGTAAAGACAAAGAACTGGCAACTCATGAGAAAATCAATCTACATATCGAACAAAAAGAGTATATCGGTAAAATCATGAATTCTTTGATCCAAGATCATCAGGTCGTTTTTCTAGGTGCAGGGACAACTATCTTATATGCGTTGCCATTCATCAAAAAACAACATTTAATGATTGTTACGAATAGTCTGCTGGCATTCAATTATGTCATCGAGCATACAGACTATCGAATTCTTTTAACAGGGGGAGATTTTACACCGATCACAGAGGAATTTATCGGAGAACATGCAGAACAAACATTTGATACGATCAATATCGATATCGCTTTTGCTGCAACGAATGGCATCTACAACAATAATGTAACAACATCGAATTACTTAGAAGGCGGCGTCCAGCGGGCAGCATTCAAAAATGCGAAGAAAAAAGTCGTCGTTGCCGACAGTACAAAATTCAATGTCAGCGATGTGTATACATTTTATAAGCTTTCCGACCTTGACTATGTAATCACTGACGACCAAATCGATGAACAAACATTTAATTTCTATCAATCTTATGGCAAATTGTTGAACAAAAAAAGGTAGCTCGGGTTTGCGTTCTTCTTTCAAAAACCCAGCTGACCTGGAAGTTGAAGGGAGAACAACAAATGATTTTAACAGTGACACTTAATCCATCACTTGATTCAATTTATTTCACAGATACGTTTATTTTAGGTGAGATGAACCGTTGCGGTAATCCTGTCAAAGCAGTTGGAGGAAAAGGCATCAATGCCGGCAGGACAGCTGCCATTTTAGGGTCAAAGGTGACTGCTGTAGGTGTTTTGGCAGGAATCAATGGTGAATTTATCCGCTCTTGTCTTAAACACGAACCGTTTTTCGCTACACATTTTTTCCCGATCGCAGGAGAGTCACGTAATGCCGTTACAATAATGGATCAAGAAAACAATCAAACAGAAATCGTGGAGTTAGGACCAGAAATCTCACAGGAAACAAGTCAACAGGTTTTGGACTTAGTGATCACATTTGCAAAAAAACAAAAAAAAGAACCTATCATCGCTTTTTGCGGATCAGCAAATACTAAAAATGAGCATCTTTATGAACATTATTTACAACAACTAAACGCTGATACAAAGATTTTGGCAGACATTTCAGGACAGCAGCTGCAAAATGTACTTACTGGTTCCGCTAAACCTTATTTTATCAAGCCAAACATTCATGAATTCGGTGACTTATTAGGTGTTACCTTAAAAAATAAGCAAGGCGTTTTTTCTTACCTTGATCATTCTCTATTAAAAGACGTTCCATTTATTCTTGTTTCTTGTGGTCGTGAAGGGGCTGTAGCAAAATTTCATGAGCGGCTTTTTGACATCCAAATACCAAAAATCGAGACGATCAATCCTACAGGCTCTGGTGATGCTACGGTCGGTGGTATTGCGTTCGCTTTAGATCAAGGCTTATCTATTGAAGAAACATTAAAATACGGTATGGCTTGCGGTATGAGCAATGCATTAGAGCAAGCTGTAGGTTATGTCACCAAAGAAAATGTCGCGCGGCTAAAAAACAAGATCGTTTTACATGAAATCCAGCGTAACTAGACTACGAAATAAGCTGATATTCACAATTATGCGAATATCAGCTTATTTTTGAGATCAAATATTTTCACTTGATCTTCATTATTGTTTCAACACGTCCGCAAACTCTTTTTCTGCTTTCCGTCTTGAGTAAAATTCTCTGGGTCAAGCCAAGATTCCAGCCTTCTTTTAACTTCAGGCCATTCATTATCAATGATGGAAAACCAAGCCGTATCTCTATTTCTTCCTTTATAGATCAATGCTTGACGAAAAACACCTTCAAAAACAAAGCCCAATCGTAAAGCCGATTTTCTAGATGGCTCATTCAGTGCATCACATTTCCATTCATAACGTCTATAACCTAACTCGCCTATTGCGTAGCTTGCAGCAAGATATTGCGCTTCTGTTGCAATACGCGTCTTTTTTAATCGATCTGAATAAATGACAAAACCGACCTCGATTGTCCCTTGTTCCGGATTGATCCTCATCAACGCTAGTGTACCAAGTGCTTTTTGAGTCATTTTGTCAATGATTGCATAGTGCAACGGATCCTTAGATCGACTGACAGTCTCTAAATATGCAGAAAAATCAGCTGGATCTTCAAATTTGTCTAACGGCAAATACGTCCAATTTTCAGTAGCACTTTTAGGTCCATACACTTCATATAGATCTTCAAAATGTTTTTCTGGAATAATACGCTCCAAATAGCAGTATCTCCCCTCAAGCGTCTTCTTTACCGGTATTTCTCTGGTCACCCAACCATGCACTGGGTTTCCAATAGGTTGATCATAGTGATTTTTCATTCAAATTCCTCCTTTGTTCTGTTCTCAGGAAAAAAAGTAACTCACATTTTCCTATTAAATCCTTAATTTTTCCTATTTTTTGCAAAAACTGCTCATAATCTTCCAAAACTAGATTATTATGTTTCAAGATTTATGATATGATAAATATAAGTGGTACCATTGGCTCGAAACTTATTTTCAAATGTAAAAAAAGATAAATAATTGGTAAATAAAACAAAGACAGTTTAAAAAAAAGCTAAACTAAAGAGGTGAGGCCCTTTTGAAAATTGCATTGTGTGATGATGATCCTATCGAAATCGGAAAAGTAGAAACCTACTTAAACCAAAATCGACTCCTAAACTATGAGTTTGATTTTTTCAGCAGCGGAACTAAGCTACTGAAACATATCGACAGCATGGATGTAAAATACAGCATTTACTTTATTACGATCGAGATGGCAGAGATGAGTGGTATCGAGCTTGCTCAGCAAATACGGCAGCTGGATTTACACGCTCTTATAATTTTTATTTCAAATGATACCATACATATGCCTGAAGTGTTCAAAGTTCAAACATTTGACTACTTACTTAAACCGATATGCAAAGACCAGTTAGCAATAACGATGGATCGCGCAAAGGACTATCTAAATAAACAAAATACCTACTTTGATTTTTCATTCGGCAGAAAAACGATTTTTCTAACATTGAATGAAATCATATATATATCTAAAAGCGGTCGTATCGCTTATATCCACACAGCCGACAAGGTTTATAAAACATATCTAACCATGTCAGAAATTTCAGAAAAACTCAACGCCGATACATTTGTCCGAACCCATGGCAGCTATGTCATCAATTTAAACTATATCGTTGAAATCGTAAAAAATGAAGCCTTTATCAAACATTATAAAGACGGTGTTCTACAAAACACAAAGCTTTCTGTGCCCATCAGTAGAAAATTTAAAGATGAGTTAAAAATAAAATACTCACATTTTTCAAGAACCCCATAATCCATCCTCCTAATTATTACTTACCGTTACGACTAAAATTCAATTATATAGATATAAAGATCTTAAAGCTCTGATAAAAAAACTTTATCAGAGCTATTTATTACATCAAAATTACCTTTTATTACATTTAGCTTTTTTCTAATTTTATTTATGATAAAATTGTCAAAGATAGGTGTCTTTAACAGAGATACTTACGAGTAAATAAATTGGAGGAATGAAAAATGGCAGGCGATAGAATTAAATTATCCCCACAAGAACTAAGAACTTCTGCAACAAAATATACAGACGGTTCTAACCAAGTAAATGACATTTTACAAAAATTACAATCAGAACAAGATACAATCCAAGGAAACTGGGAAGGTTCAGGTTTTGACAGCTTCAATGATCAATTTACTGCATTAAAACCAAAAGTAAGTGAATTCGCTGAATTGTTGGAACAAATCAACAAGCAATTGAACGAAGTTGCTCAAATCATGGAAGAAACAGACCAAAATATCTCTTCAGCTATCGGAAGAGGTTTATAAGAAACACATACTGAGGAATAGGGAGGGCACTTGCTCCTCGCTGTTCCTCTTTTATTTAGGAGAATGAGAGATGAACAGTAAAAAACTTTATTACATTTTGAAATCTGTTTGGATGGTTGTCATACTGCTGATTATGCTGATTTTTATGAATCGCGATTTTACCGATATTTCTGCAAAAAAAGACGAAGAAGAAGATACACGCTTAAACATTGCACTCGTAAATGAAGATGCTGGTGTCAATCGAAATAACATAGACTACAATCTGGGAGCAGATTATGTTAAGAAAATCGAAAAAGATGTTACTTATAACTGGTTTACTGTTAGCCGAGGAATCGCAGAAAATGGTCTAAAAAACGGCACTTATAATCTACTCGTAACGATTCCAAGCAATTTTTCAAGTAAATTATTGGAACTAGACAGTCCATCACCAGAAAAAGTACAAGTTAACTATAAGATCAACGCAAATGGCAATGCCACACTAGAAAATGAATCAAGAAGTGTTGGGAGAAAAATCGTGAACGACTTGAATCAGCAACTAGTGGATCTTTACGTGGTCAGTATTTTAGATAACTTATTTACCGCACAGCAGAACATCGAAAAAGTATATAAAAATCAAACAGATTCTGTCAATGATTTTCAAAATATTTTATATCAGCCAACGTTGAATTTTAAAGATTACTTACCTGCGATCACTTCGCAATCTAAAAGTGCTCTGCAGGCAAATGACTTCTTGGCAGAAACCCTAGGTACTCATATTCAAGGAACTGATTCACTGGTGAATAGCCATCAAGATTATTCGTCATTGTTAGAAAAACTATTGAAAGATCGCGCTGAAGGCATGATCTCATATGAAGAATTCATGCAACAATTAACTCAAGCTGAGGAAAATGTCTCTGGAGAAGATATTTCAGAAATGTTCAGACAACTGCAGCAATCTGGTCAAAGCATTGAATCAGAATTTTCTTCCGGCGGAGTATCTGATACAACCTCTGGACAGATCAATCAATTGAATCAGCAGTTAGAAAAAGCAAAAGCCGCTGTTGAGGAGCAACAGGCAAAATTAGATTCGATCAGCGATAATTATTTCAATCAATATAAAGAGCCTTTCTTTGAATCTTTAGGTGTTAAAGACGGCGAACGAAAAGTTACATTAGAAGATGTTCTGAATAAAGCTGGAAAGCAATATCCTCCAACAAACGAAGCTGGGTTTAGCGTGGATTATAAGAAACGACTTGATGATCGTTTAGCACTGCTACCGTTTAGAACGATGACATTTGACCTAAATCCGCAAGATGATATTTTCCGATACGCGAAGATTCCTTATGGCGATGGACAACCCTTTGTTGATTTACAAACTAAGTTTAATGAAGTAGCTGAAAAGGTTGCAACATTAAATGAAAATACCGACAAATATAATGAAAATAACAACAAAAGTGAAGAAAAACTAGTCTTTGATATGTCACCGGAAAAAGCGGCAAACAGTCCTTATTATAAGAAAGTACAAGACGCCTATAATGCATTAAATTCTATATTGTATGACCAAAATACGGGTATTTTAAATCAACATTATGGGAACTTCAAGTTAAATACAAACAATCTAGGTTCAGGTGCCTATCTCAAAATAACCAATATTCCTATTGGCATTACAAAAGTTTCGGTTGTAGGTATAGGAGAAATTACTGAAGGGATAGAATATCCATTTAACGGAAACAGAAATACTGTCGTTAATTATCAGTTTACTGATGAATACGACGAAACACTGCAGAATCCCAAAATGACGATCAAAATCGCTCAAAATCAGATCAGTGAAGATGGCGCAATTAGCCCTTTCTCTGTCGATGTAATTACTCCAGAACCCGAAGCCTCTACAGAAACTGAAGAAAGCACGCTCTCTTCTTCTGAAAGTGAAGAAACCACAGAACAATCACAAGTAGAAGAACCTGTGGCATCTGCTACAACAGTCACGCCGTATTCAGCAGTCCTGACACAATCAGGTTTTTCAGTCGAATGGGATCAAAACATTGATACCTCTGCTTTTCTTTCTGAAGACTATCAAAAAGCCAAAAGAGCTTACTCAGAAGCTGTTGGAAAAGCACTAGAATTATACGATGCTGTTAGTGATGAACTTGATTTTTATGAAAAATATCAATTCGAACAATACGGCGCTTTCTTAAAACTAGACTTAACCGAAGCTTTTGAACAAATTCTAAATGAAACCTTCCTTGGTGGAGATTACAAAGAACAAACAAATCATTTAGCAGCTCTAAGGCTTCAAGCAGAAACTCTTGAAACACAATCTGAGGTCATCGAAGCAAAAATAACTGGTGTTCTTGGCGATACACAGGAGTTAAATAAACAAATTGCACAACAAACAGAGCGTGTCGCAGATGCTCAACAAACACTAGCAGAAGCAGTGGGTAATAAGAGCACTGTTGACTCATTTAACAGTTTAACTGACTCTAGTATCGAATCAGCACACTCAACACTACAGACACTTTATGAGCAGACAAAAGCGATCAAAGAATCGTCTGAAATGAACGTCAAAGAAGCCGAAGGTGTAAAATCTGTCTTTACATCATTTGATCAGGAAGTCAACAACGCTCAGAAAAATGGAGAAGAGCTATCTTCGAATGCAGATGTGATCATGGCGAATTTGAATGAAGAGCTGGCAAACAACAATGATTTTGTTTCGGCCTTTATCAAGGTCTTGAGCAATGCGCAAAAAGACGGTGTTCCAAACAATACGTTGCTGCAGTTTATCGCAAACCCAGTCAACGGAAAAGCAGAAGCAACGATCAAAACCACAGAAGTAAATGAACCATTCACTTGGATCTTGATCATGTATACCTTGAGTTTATTTATTGCTTACCTATTTGCGACACAGCCTGTGATCAGAAAGGTCAAAGACAAATTCAAGCGGGAACAGCTATGGTTCAAAGATAACATTATGGAAACCATTGTTCTTAGTGCAAGTGCAGTTGGCATTGGCGTTGTGCTAGGAATCTTAAGTGTCAGTGAATTAGGCATCGTGAAAGAATCTCAAATCGTTTGGGTCATGATGGTCGTCTTATTCATGCTGATTTTCTCACTGCTCAACCATTATGCACTAAAACAATTCCATATCGCTGGTTTTGCCTTCAGCTTATTCTTATTCATTAGTTACGTATTCGTGACGAATGCGATCGGAAAAACCAAAGGCAATAATCCAATGGTCGATATGATTCGTTCTATCAATCCACTATCGATCGGAGAAAACAACTTAGCAGATATTTTAGCGAATAATGCACTGAATGTTGTACAGATCATTTTATATCTATTAGCAATTGCAGCTCTTGCGGCATTCAATATTTTTATTTGGAAACCAAGAAGGAAACTAAAGGAAGTGGCGAAAAAATGAAGAAATTGACGATCTTACTTTTACTTGTAATCGGCCTCTTTTCATTTACTAGCACCTCTTACGCAAAAGAAACCTTACTAGATAATAACTTAGATTTAAAAACTGATCGCTTGAATCAAGATCAGATCGACAACGGGAAAGCGCAAAGCTTTATCGCTGAAGATCGACTTTTTGACAGCGAAATGATCGACAAAGTAGCACATGCAAAAAAAGTCGAGGAAAAACAACGACAGGAAGATGAAGCACAATTCTTCTTGACCAAAGTACCGAAAACCAAAGAATACGATCACACCCAGCTATTTGCAGGTAATGATGTCGATTATGCAGCGGCGAAAAAAGAAGAAACTGTTGAGGCAGTTTCTTCCGGCGCTAAGCTGCTTCCTTTGGTTTTAGGCTTATTATTAGTCACTGTCGTGACATTAGTGTTGTATCACAGTAGAAAAAGAGGTCAGCAAAATGGCAGATAATCAAGAACATATCAATATCACCCTTTTATACCAACAAGACAAAGACAAAACAGTAGATCTACGTATTCCGAACAATATCACAGTCTACCGTTTTATCCGTGAATTGAACCAAATATTCAACAAAGACAAAGACATTAAAAAATACCAGATCAAAGTCTTGAATAAAGGACTTTTACTAGATGAAGAGAAAAAGTTAAAAGATTATCCGATTACAAACGGAGACATAATTGAAGTGTTGGGAGAGTAAATGATGGAAACGATGAAAGACTTAGAACTAATTATCGAAAAGCAAACATACACATTCAAGAAAACAGCAGAAAACTGGACACTTACCTTAAGAAAGTCTGAAGTTCAGGTCAATGAAGAAAAAGACTTAGCCTTATTGAAAGTCGCACATCCCCTATTGATGGACACTGCAATCCAATGGGAAGAAGATGCTGTTACCTTTACTTATGAACTGCCAAAAGAACATTTGACCTTCGCTGAACTGAAAGCCGCAACCAAAGAAGAAAAACTGCGTGCAATGGCGAACATGGCAGCGATCGAGCAATTATTAGATTTACCTCTGACGTTCTTTATCCACCCAGAGAATATTTTATTTGATTACAACTTATTACCTAAGGTCGCTTACCGTGGTTTAGCTGGTAAAATGCCGCCGAAAGTTACTGATCATGCTCTACTATTGAGACAATACAAAAGCTTGATCATCGCCCTGTTTGAAAAAAATCAGGATTTCTCAAAGCTTTACGAAGGACAATTAGAAATCAAAAAAGGCTCTGAATTTATCCAAACGATCATCAAAAAAGAAAGCTTCGAAGAAATCAGACAATACCTAGTGGAAAATTATGATCACACCGTAGAACGGATGAAAAAGACGACTAAAAAAGTCAGCAAAGCGAAATTCCAAGTCATGAAACAGTTATCGATCTGGATGACTGTTTTAGCGGTTGTTTTAGTGATCCCTTTAGCTTACCTGCTCTTTTTCCGTCTGCCTTTCTTAGATCGCATGCAAAACACAGATACAGCTTTCTTGAAAAATGACTATGAAGCAGTGATCACAACATTAGATCCTGTAAAAACAGCCAGCATTCCTTTTACGCAAAAATATGAATTAGCCTACAGCTTTGTTCAGGGGGAAGCTTTACAAGAACAACAGAAAAAAGTGATCTTAAACAATGTAACCTTACGTTCAGATGAAACCTATTTAGATTACTGGATCGAAAACGGTCGCGGAAATCTTGACGAAGCCTTAGATGTAGCGAAAAACTTAGAAGATTCTGACTTGATTCTTTATGGTATCACGCAAAAAATCGAGCAAGTGAGAAAAGACACGAAAATGTCCGGAACAGAAAAAGAAGAAACGATCAGTAAACTGGAAGACGACTACAAAAAATACAAAGAAAAACGTGATGAAAGTGTGAACGCTGCAGAAGCTGAACAAACACAAGGATCAACGGCGCAGGAGGGCAACTAGATGCAAAAGATACAAGCCATCCTCTACCTTCACGGCTATCGTTACCAATTGATCTTGGACGAAGAAAAAACCCAAACGATCGGTCCAGATAACCAAGCCGCTTTACACGTACCCGTGTTGTCAGAAACAGATACGTTAACGATTGAAAAGAAAGATGATTGGGTGTTGACGACTCAAGGTCAGGAACACGTTTTGCCGTTGAATACACCTGTGACCTTCTCATTATCAGATGAACAGCCAGTCACTGTGATTTTGACACCAGTGACTAAATTGCACATTTTTGACTTACTAGATAAAAAAGAATTGATTCTAAGTACAGATAAAGGTGCAACATTAGAATTAGCGAATGATCATCTGACGCATCCTTTATCTGCTATCTTGAAAAAGCAGGAAGATCAGTGGCTCTTGACTGTTTTATCCGGCGAATTAATGATCAACAATCGATTATTTACCGGCACAGAGTATTTACTAGAAAAAGGCGATGAAATTTCTTTCCTTCATCATACGCTGAAATTCTTTACGCATGAGATCCATGCCACAGAAGGCACGATCATCAAATCTGATCTATGCGAAATCTACACGTCTCGTTACGATGTTTACGAGGACTATCCTGATTTCCACCGTTCGCCGCGGATCATTTATCGTGAGCCGGAAGAAAAAATCATGATCAATGCACCAAGTGATCCCAAAGATGCACCGAAAGATCAACTGATCAAAACGATTTTACCGCCAGTTGTGATGCTGATCGTAACAGTGGCAATGGCCTTCTTCCGTCCTAACGGATTGTTCGTATTAGCCAGTGCGGCAACGACCTTGATCACGATCATCTTTTCGATCACCAACTATTTCAAGAGCCGCAAAGAACACAAGCAAAGCCTGATCGATCGTGAAATCAGCTATAAAAAATATTTGATCGACAAGTCTGTTGAGCTGCACCAGATCAACCAAGAGCAAAAACAAGGGCAACTGTACCATTATCCAAGTGTTTCTGAACTATTGGATATGACAAAAACCTACAGCCCGCGTATCTATGAAAAAACACCGCTGCACTTTGATTTTCTTTTCTACCGTTTAGGCTTAGGAAAAGTTCAATCATCCAGCGAAATTTCGTATTCAAACAAAGAACGCGGCAAAGAAACGGACGATTTAGAAAAAAGCGGCTACGAATTATACACAAAAAGCTTAGAGCTAACCGATATGCCCGTTTTAGCCAACCTAACGCATGGCCCTGTCGGCTATATTGGACCAAGAAGCTTAGTGTTAGAACAATTACATTTACTAGTCAACCAACTATCTGTGTTTCATAGTTATCATGATCTACAGTTTATCTCGATCTTCCCCGAAGCAGAAAAAGCCCAATGGGAATGGATGCGCTGGATGCCGCATGCCAAAATGCAGGACGTAAATGTCCGCGGATTCGTGTATAACCAACGTAGTCGGGATCAAGTGTTGAATAGTTTAAATCAGATCTTGAAAAACCGTAAAAACTCAATGGAAGAAAACCGCAATAGCCGGGACAGTACCATCTTCTCCCCTCACTATGTGGTCATGATCACCGATGAAAAATTGATTTTAGATCATGTCATCATGGAATTCTTCAATGAAGATCCAAGCGAACTTGGCTGTAGTGTGATTTTTGTGGAAGATGTGATGAGCAGCTTATCCGATAATATCAAAACGGTCATCGATATCCGTGACCGTAATACCGGAGTCTTGTTACTGGAAGAAGGTCAGTTGAAAAATACACATTTCCAGCTAGATCACTTCCCTGCTGATTTTGATAAAGAACAACTGCCTAGATTATTGGCGCCATTGAATCACTTACAAAACCTGAAATCAAGTATTCCAGAAGCTGTGACATTCCTAGAAATGTACGGCATCGAAACCTTTGATGAATTTAACGTGACCCAACGTTGGGCAGAACACTCTCCGCATAAAACCTTGGCAGTGCCACTTGGTTTACGTGGAAAAGACGATATCGTTTATTTGAACTTACATGAAAAAGCCCATGGTCCCCATGGCCTTGTCGCTGGTACCACTGGTTCTGGTAAATCAGAGATCGTGCAAAGTTATATCTTGAGTTTAGCGGTGAACTTCCACCCGTATGACGTCGCGTTCCTACTGATCGACTACAAAGGTGGGGGAATGGCGAACCTATTCCGGAATCTGCCGCACTTACTGGGCAGTATCACCAACTTGGACGGCGCTCAAAGTATGCGTGCCTTGATTTCCATCAATGCCGAGCTAAAACGCCGTCAGCGCCTTTTCTCTGAGAATAACGTCAACCATATCAATCAGTACCAAAAATTATACAAAAACGGCGATGTAGACGAACCAATGCCTCACCTCTTCCTGATTTCGGATGAGTTCGCCGAGTTAAAAGCAGAACAGCCAGAGTTTATGAAAGAGCTTGTCTCCACTGCTCGTATCGGGCGTTCTCTAGGTATCCACTTGATCCTAGCAACACAAAAACCAAGTGGTGTCGTGAATGACCAAATCTGGAGTAACTCGAAATTCAAGCTTGCCTTGAAAGTGGCGGATCGTGCCGATAGTATGGAAATGTTGAAAACACCCGATGCCGCAGAGATCACACAAGCTGGTCGTGCGTATCTACAAGTCGGAAACAATGAAATTTATGAGCTGTTCCAAAGTGCTTGGAGTGGTGCGGATTATCAACCAGAAAAAGATGAACAACAGATCGAAGATCATACCATCTACTTGGTGAACGATTTAGGTCAATATGAAATTTTAAGTGAAGATTTAAGTGGATTAGAAAACGCGGATGATGTGAAACAGATTCCGACCGAATTAGATGCAATCATCGACGGGATCCACGAAGTAGCGGAACGTGAGAATATCACGCCCCTTCCTCGTCCTTGGTTACCGCCGTTGGAAGAGCGGATCATCGCGACTGCCCTTCACCCTGTGGACTTTAAAGAAGAATGGCAGACAGAGAAACAGCCGCTTGAACCTGTTTTGGGTGTGGTGGATGTACCGAGTATGCAGGCGCAGGAAACCTTACGCTTGAATATGACCCAAGAAGGTCATATGACAGTGTTTAGTAGTCCAGGGTATGGAAAGAGTACGTTTATGCAGACGGTGGTCATGGACTTGGCGCGTGTGCATAATCCGGAAAGATTGAACGTTTATCTATTGGACTTTGGAACGAATGGACTGTTACCTCTTAAGAAATTGCCGCATGTAGCCGATACGATGAGTATTGATGAAGAAGAGAAAATCGAGAAGTTTGCTCGTCGGATCAATGATGAATTGAAACGTCGTAAGAAATTGTTAAGTGAATATTCCGTCGCTAGTTTGGAAATGTATGAACGTGCAAGTGGCAAGGAAGAACCGATCATTTTGATTCTTCTAGATGGATTTGAAGGTATGAAAGGTGCGAAGTTTGAAGAAATTCTTGAGAAAGTCATTACTCAGGTTGCCCGTGAAGGTGCTGGGATCGGGATTCACCTGCTATTATCTGCCGGACGCCAAAATTCTATGCGCATGACCCTTTCAAGTAATATCAAGACACAGATCGTGTTGAAGATGATTGATGATAGTGAACCAAGAGCGATTGTTGGACGGACGACATTAACAATTGATGACTTGCCTGGACGTGGGTTGATCAAGTTGGAAGAACCGGAGTTGTTCCAAACTGCCTTGCCAGCTGAAGGAGAAGATACACTTCAAATTATTGAAGCGATCCAAGAAGAAGTCGCGCAGATGGATCAACATTGGACTGGGGCTAGACCTGAGCCGATTCCGATGGTACCGGAAATTCTTGATTTTGAAAGCTTTAAAAAGAAAAAACAAGTACAAGAAATGGCCGAAGATGGTCTATTACCTCTTGGTGTTGATTACGAAGAAGTTGAAGTGATGCCGTTTAGTTTAGTTCATCAAACCAATTTAGCAGTTATTGGTGAACAAAGAAAAACATTTTTACCATTAAAACAAGCTGTACTTTCTTCAATTGAACTACTAGCTGGAAAACATAACACAATGATCATTGATTCTGGACACATTTGTGAGAAAGAAACTTTAGCCGTAAATGCATATATCGCTGATTCAGAAGCTTATCCACAAGTAAAAGAGGACATTCTTACAGAGATACGTAAACGAAAAGAATCTGGTTCAGAAGGATTACCAAAATGGTTGATCTACATCACAGATATGGAAATCTTTGAAAAAGAAACTACATTGACCGAAGATGAATTAAAAGAACTATTACTTTCTACTGAACAAACCGGGGTCCACTTTATCATTGCAAGTGATCATCAATATCTTGGAAAAACACGAATTGGCTTACCACGTCATTACAAAGAATTAATCAAAGCAGCTGTCTTCTCTATGAGAGTCTCTGACCAAGAATTTTTAGACAAACCATACATGTCTAGAGAGCCTGAACTTGAGATAGATAGTGCTTATTATGCAGCAGAAAAACAATTTATAAAAATCAAACACACACGCTAATAAAAAGGGGGAAGACAGATGGTGGAACTAGGGATGGAAGAAGATAGAGCTCGAGTTGCCAAAGATGCTGCAAAAGCAAGGCAACGCGCAATAATTGTTAGTCAGCTAAATATGACTCGTGCCTCTTTGACTACACTAAACATGAAGAAAATAGAATTAGAGGGGAAGATAGAGAAAATTACAACAGCTCTTACTAATATAGAATCAGCCAAAGGAGACTTTGACTCAGGAAAATCGAGTTTAGATGGTGTAACCATTGAAGCAGGTTCATGGAAAGGACAAAATGCAACAAAAGCGAATACCGAACTTGGACAGATGAAAACATCTGTCCAAAATATCGGGAAGAAAATTGATGATGCAGTAGAAACGATTCAAGAAGATAAAACAAGGTTAGAACAAGAATTGGAACGAGTTGAAGCGGAAATAGCCACAAAAAATGCGCAAGTAAGCAACTTGATTGCACAGCTAAACAGCTTATAACTATTTAATTAAGGAGGCAATATAATGGGTGATCAAATTGGTATTAACATAGGTGTTTTTAATAGTAACATAAGTGCTCTAAAAGGGAGTGCTAGTTCAATAGATTTTTCTCCAAGTACTAGTTTGTCAAAAACTGATATCAATCCCTTTAAAGAATATGAGAATTCTATTCAAGATTTAGCAACCGCATTATCACAATACAAATCAATTATTGAAAGTGATGCTCAACAAATGTCTAATATTGGAAAAGCAATTGAAGATGCAGATAAACGAACAAAGGGAAACTAACTCATTCCAAATTGAAAGGAGAAAAACATGGCAAAGATAGATATGAGTGAAGTGAAACTATTAAAAGAAGATTTGACCAAGAATGCGGATAAAGCAGTTTCTTCTATTGCGGAAACTAAGGCTAATCTAGGTAAAATTAAAGATATGGATTCATTTAAAGGAGACGGAGCAAAAGCGACTAAAAATTATATTTCTAGTGCGCACAACAATTTGATTGAAGTATATGATAATATAATAGAAGATTTAAAATCAAATTTTGCCTACTCGATGGATCAATTTAGCGGTTCAGTAGATAATGATGGAAGTTGTATTATTGACAGTAACTATGTTACTCAATTAAAGACGGAAGTAACAAGTGCAACTAAAAGTATTTCTTCATCCATAAAATCAATCAACACTGAAATTAGTAGTATTTCTGATATTACATCTGCAAGCAAAGTTCAAACAACGGAATTTAAAAATGATGAGAAAGAATTTAAGAAAATCATCACAGATATGATGGACAAATTTGAAGCATTTATTTCGAGTTCCAGTAATGAAGTTTCTCAATCTAAAGAATTCATGGGTATACTTACTTCTATGCAAGGGCAAGTTCAGAAAATATCCAGTGTATCAGATGGGATCACTACATTTAAAAAAAGTGATATCGAAAAGTTTAAAGAATGGAAAGAAAAATTCGGTACTCTACGATCCTTTGCCAGTAAAACTGCCAAAGTAGAAGGAAACCTCCGTTTTATGTACCATTTATCAAAAGGACACATAAAAATAACCCGTGCAAAAAACGGTAAATTGTTAATGAAAATTGTCAATGAAAAAGCAATATTGAGAGAGTTTAAGAAAATAAAAAAAACTGGCCCATTGTTTAAAAGATATAAATTTGTATCTGAATGGAAAACTAACACAGTATCTAAATCTCTCCATCATAAAAAAACAGGCAAATTAAATTTACGTGGTGAACGTTATTATGACAATTGGGGATTGGAGAAAGCACTAACCGAGACTTCTAAAAAAACGCTTAGCCAACGACTAAAAGGAAAACTAACAGGTCCTTTTACAGGATGGAAAGATTTAACTAAGTTTGGTAAAGGGATGAAAGCTGCAGGTATAGTTGGACTTGGTATTGAAACAGGATTGTCAGGATACGAGAATTTCAATGATGCAACTAAACAAGGACTAACAGGAAGTAAAAGGGTTGTCAGTACAACCGTAAATACAGGAGTAGATATGGGAGTAAGTATAGGTGGAGCTGCAGCTGGGGCAAAAGCAGGGGCAGCTATAGGTACCGCTATAGGTTCAATTTTCCCAGGTCCAGGAAATCTTATCGGAGCTGCTGTAGGAAGTATAGTAGGAGCTGCTGCCGGGAGTTGGGCTGCAAGCGAAGCATCTAAAAAAATTCGAGAAGGGTTGAAAAAAACAGTAAACAATGTAGTGAAAGATGGGATTGGAAAATCTATCAAAAAATTAGGTAATTGGGCTTTTGGATAAAATTAGATTAGGAGAAATATTTTGAAGAAAAACGCAGATGACTTTTACTTTTTTATTATACCAATGAAATATAGACTGGATTTTTTAAATATTAAAACTGCTAGGACTATAATTCTTACAGCTATTGCTTGTTATCCTATTATGTACTTAATAATTAAAAATTTTGAACTTGACGGTATCTATCTTCCTAATACTCCAATTTTTAAATGTATCATTTTTTTCTTTCTTACCGTTGTTTCTTTATCAGTATTTTCTTTTTTATTTCGTAAACATAAAATGTATGATTCAATGGTCTGGTTATTAACTAGCTTAGCTTTTCTAGAAATTGCTTATTTTTTAATTCTAATGGAGTATTTATCTTTTCTTAGAAAGTATATTTCTATAGAATGGCAAGCTTTGATTTTTAATATTTTATTAGTCATACCCATTATATTTATTTTTATATCACTTGGAAGATATATTAGAATAATCCATACTGGGAAAACACATAAAAAGTATCCGAAAGTTATTTTATTAGAACAAAAATTTAAAAATGAATCTGATACAAATTTTGAGGAAGTAAAAAGTAAAAAATTTATTTTATATGCCTCACTTATAGGAGTTGGTTTAGGTGGCATGATAGAAACATCTTTCACATTATTTTTAGTTTTTCTTGGGTGTGCATGTCTTATGTCATGGATGGTACCTAGATTTTTAATTATTTCTTATCTAAAATTTAAATTTCCAGAACTCTATTTAGAAAAAAACTTAAAAATATCGCATAAAAAAGAAAGGAACTTAAAAAAATGAAAGTTTTTCAGGGACCATTAATTTTATTGAATGTTATAAGCCCACAACATATTCAGCCAAAATACGAAATAAATACAATGCTACAGTTTTCTCAACATTTTGATTTTCAAGATGACTTTTATCAAATTGGCCCCGATGTCTTATCTATTATGCACTTAGAAGGAGAACCCGAATACGTAGAATACGAGTTCTTTCTATCTTTAAACCTTCCACCCAAAGTTCCTGAAGGCTTAGAGGGTTTAAGAACATTTGATAAATATGTCGTTGAAAATGCATTGATTACTAGAATAGCAGATAACGAAGAAAAATATTTTGATTATGATTTACAACTAAGACTTTATGCAGAGGAACATTTCAACTTAAAGTTATCAGTAAAAACATACTTTGTCATTACTGATAACTTAGGGGAAAAAGTTATTGATCTTTACATCCCAATTGAAGGAGGGACCTTAAATTGATCGTAGAAGGAAAAAAAATTGCTTTTAAAAATGTAGTATCTAAATATTATCAGTTTGAGAGTATTGAATCTGAAAAGATAACAGAAGATTTTATGACTTTAATAGATGAAAAAGGCTTAACACCAAATGGTCCTATTTTTTATTCAGTGATGAGTGAATTCGGTGCTGAACCGATTTCTGCAATGTACAGTATTCCAATTGAAGAAAATCAATTAGCAAATATAAATGATGAAGATTTAATGTTCCAAACCTATTTTTTAGTTGAGAATATGTTAATGACTAGGATACTAGTGGAAAATAAAGGACAAGCACAAGAGCTTGCTATAAAAAAGTATGCTGAATTAATTGAATATACTAGTGAAAATAAAATGGAACTTACTGCTCCCTTCCATACTATGTTTAAAATTGTTAACGAACAATTATACTTAGAAATTTATCTAGGAGCTACTCGCATATTTCAAAGTGAGCGAAAAATGAAATCTTTTTTTAAAAAAGTGAAGAAACAGTTCCTGAAGGGAGTATGATTATGCGTTTAGAAAAAACAAACTTACTGATGCCTAACGTGGTACATTACACAATGGATTTAGCTAAAGAAAATTTTGATGATGGATTCGAGAAAATGCGCAGTATAGAATTTCAAGAAGAAGTTTATAGTCAATCAGCACTTGCTTTTATGCTATCAGAATCAGATAAAGATCAAAAAACAAGAAAAGTTGAATTTTATATGTTTCTATCTGATATACCTGATAACTTTCCTTATAAAACAACTAAACTTCTTGAATTAAAAAATGCTATCGTTTTACGGCAAGCTGATTTAGAAGATAACTTAGAGGAAGCACGAAAAAAAATTGAAGCCTTTGCTCTAGATAGATACGGCAAAGGAGTATCTGAGGAAATGTATTGTTTGAACTATGATATCTATAATGAATTACTTGTTGATGTTTATATTCCTATGAAATAGGTGTTCATTTCAAAAACATTCTTTAATATAGTTGAAGAACTCTGGAAAAATATATCTAATTATTATATTTAATGGTAAATACAACAGAAAAAAATATAACAATGCTCTTTCTCGAAAGATATAATAAAAACTGTGCAAATATCAAAAATACGATATTTGCACAGTTTTTCATTTCAACCGAATTATCTCAGATATATCACTAATATCCAACGCTTCCGCAATTCTTTCAATATGTGCTAGGTAGACTTTCTCTCTTTTATTATTTGCCGGTTTGTTAGCAATCGATGGTTCAATATCTGATAATCGTGCTAGCTCTCTTAATGAGATGCCTCTCTCCTTCACTAACTCTTTTAAACGTATTTCTACCTTTCTTTCCATAAATAATTCCTCTAAAAAAGGGGAAAACTATGGAAAATCAAAAACTAGTATCAAAAAATATTCAACCTATCAAGATGATAAATCACCAAGAAATCTATTCTCTATTAGACATGTTGGATCAACTCAACTCTTGGCAAAATGTACTAAATCTGCTAAATGATTTTTTTAGTGACAAACAGCGACGAGTCAATAAGAAAAAGATTTCAAGTGATTTATGCTTGTTCACAAATCTTCTCTTCGTTTCATAACGACTTCTCACAAACACTCCCAAAGATACAGAAACAAATTAACGAATTAACGAATTAAGGCAGAAAGAAAAAATTTAATACGTAACTATTCAAAGAGAAAAAAATTACTATTTCATAGTAATTTTTTTCTCTTTTCCTATATCACGAATTTTATTAGTTCTTTGTGTTAGAATTAACGTTAGTTGATCGACCATGGTTCAAATAAATATTGAGTTTAGAAAAACTATTACTAACTATACAACACTTTGGGTAATTTTAAGGAGACAACAATACATGAGTGATAAACAAAAATTAACTTCAAAAGATTTCTATTACTTCTCATTACCAATGAATTCCTCAGCCTCTAATCTAAAAGCTGTAAGGTTCTGTTTATGGCTAGCTTTAGGTCAAATAATTGTTTTACCTGTATACTTTACTAGCCAAGATGCTACTGTACTACCTATAACTGGACCACTGATGCTTGTCTATCTTTTTTTAGCTTTCGTAAGTTTCCTAAGTTTGATTACATTACTTTTGTTTAAAGTAACTATATATGATGCATTGGTTTATTTAGTTACTGGTCTCTTTTTTCTAGAACTTTCATTTCTATTTATCATTATATTTTATGTAGAGTTTTTTAATGCACATAATGAGATGGAAATTTTTAATACAATAAATTTAAATATTATTGAATCTAAAAAAACAATACTTATTAATCAATTGTTGCTAATCCCCATAGTTTCTACTATCTGTGGTTTTCTATTTCATATTTATATGATAAAAACTGGGAAAACAAATGAGGATTATAAAAATGCACAAAAATATAAAAAAAACAGTAAGCAATACGAAAGGATAGTACCTATACTCTTTCCAATCATATTTATTTTTGCATTATTTAACTCTCATTCCGAAATTTTTAAAGGAGGTATAATGAATTTACTGTTTATCTTAGGTTCAATCATTTGTTCATTCTTCCTTCCTGTACCAATAATAATTTCTTATATGAAATTGAAATTTCCAAATGAATATTCTGAAAAAAAGAAGGAGACAAAACAACTATGAAGATATTTCGAGGGCCTTTAGTCAGCTTCAACATTGTAAAAGCTACTACAATAAAAGAAAGAAAAGACATGAAAACTTTATTAGAGTTCTCAAAGCATTTCGACTTCAAAGATATGTTTTATTGTACTAGTCCTGATATTTGCTCAATAGAACCACAAAAAAATGAACCTAATTACTACCAATACGAATTTTATATGTCTCTAAACCTCCCTGTTAAATTTGAGAATGATCAGGATGGAAAGCTACAGACTTTAGAGCGACTAGTTGTTGAAGATGCATTAATTATGCGACGAGCTGATAATGAAGAAAAATACTTTACAGCAGACAAAGATCTTAGAGATTATGCAAAAAAGAATTACAAATTTATCCTTTCAAGCAAAACATATTTTGTAATTACTGAAGTCATGGGCGAAAAAGTTATTGATGTATATATACCTATTGAAGGAGGATCATTTGAATGACATTCATTGCAGAAGGACAAAAAATATCATTTAAGAATGTTGCTTCAAAGTACTATGAATTTGATAGTTCTGAAACTGGTAGCATCGTTGAAAATTTTTTCAAAATAATTGATGATAAAAAACTTACTCCAAACGGGCCTTTATTCTATTCAATCCAAAGTGATATAGGTACAGAACCTATACTTGCGATATATAGTATCCCAATTGAAGAAGATCATTTGCCAGATTTTTTTGATGAAGATTTAGATTTTCAAACTTATTTTTTGATAGATAATATGATCATGACTAGAGCAAATATTTTATCAGATAGCGAAGCAGATGAAAAAAGCAAAGAAATGGTTGGAGAACTAATTGAATATGTTTCAGTAAATAACATGGAAATCCAATCGCAATTTTATAATATGATACGAATTGTTGATGATAAAATATATCTAGAGGTTTATTTGAAAGCAACTAGATTATTTAAAGACGAAAAATCGTATGAGTCTTTTTTTAAAAAAATTAAAAATAAATTTTCACGTGGAGGAGACAAATGAAATTTGAAAAAATTCCGCTGATTATGCCAAACTTAGTAAAACTAAATTTGAGTTTAAATGAAAATGACTTACATCAAGGATTCGACAAATTAAGAAGTATTGAATATGAAGAAAATGTTTACCGTAATGGACCTTTATTTTATAAAATTTCTGAAGACGATAAAAATAATCCTGTTAGAAATATTGAATTTTATATGCCTATTTCTGAAATCCCAGAAAACTTTCCTTATGAAACTATTGAACTATTAAAAATTGATGATTCAATTGAAATGAGACAAGCAGATTTAGAGCCCAACCTAACTACTGTAAGAGAAAAAATAGCGATGTATGCTCAAGAGACTTATGCTAGGAAATTAGGTTCTGAAATGTACTGCGTTTATATCGATCTATATAATGAAGTTCTAATAGATGTTTATATACCGATGGTTTAAATGCATAAAAGAGTTGCTCTAAAGTAATTATTAAGAGTAACTCTTTTATGCATTATAATTAACATGCCCCCTCTCCTCATCTGATAAATTTTTGCAAGGTCTTAAAAATAATAAATATTTAGCTGATATCATTTCTGAAACAAAAGTATTTACTGACGCAATTAAAAATGTCATGAAGGATTTAGGTATGCTTTCTGATTTAGCTAATGGTAACGTAGTAAAAGCTTTAGTTAACAGAATGAAGGACGCTAAGTGGTTCGATAAAGTTAAAGGTGCTCTTGGTAAAGCTAGTATTGCTATTCTAGTTGTTGATGCTGGAATTAAAGGTATCAATAACTTTAATGCAAATAAAAAAGATTTTAGAGATGGAAAAGTTGTGCGAGGAACCCTAAAAACAGCTGCAGGAACTGCTATAGATATGGCTTCCGATGTAGGTATGATTGAAGGAGCTGCTTTGGGAGCACAACTAGGGTCAGTAGTTCCCTTTTTTGGTACTGGAGTCGGCGCTGTAGGTGGTTTAATCATTGGTGGAGCTAATCAAGTTGCCCAGATAATTTGGCCAAATATGTACACTGATTTAAAGAAAACTGTAAACGGAGGAATTGATAAGCTAGCCGACGGTGCACAAAAGCTCACTGATAAAGCTGGAAAATTGATAAATGATACAGGAAAATCTATTGGTAATGGTATTGATAATATGAAAAATAATGTCTCTAATGCATGGAATGGCGTTTGTAAATCGTTCGCTTGGTAACGAAAGAACGAGGAAGGAGGAATACTATTGAAAAAAAAGATTCAATTTGAACAGATAGAAAACATTGTCTCAGAAAAAATGGCTGAAGAAGGTTATGTAAAAGCCGAAAATATGTCCTTGGGTAAACGTTTATCAGCTGGTATTTTTTTTGCTGGATGCATACAGGTAATTTATTGGTTTGGTTTTTTTTTAGTAGGAAATCCTGAATTTTCAGGAATAAATAATGAATATCAATTTATCCAGTCTATAAAATGGGTTGTAATGCTATTTTCTATATATTATCTTTTTTGCATGATTTTTTTAGGTGGAAAGTATAGAAGAAAAGATAACATTAAATTAGCATATAAATCCAACGTTTGGTTATTACAACTCAGTATTTTATTTTATTTACTGCTAATTATTGATCTACAACTTTTAACAGTGAGTCCTTATATGAGAGTTGTTAATATACTAGTTGTTATCGCTTGTTTTATTTACAGCATAATAAAATCTATTAAAAAAATTGAGAACCTAATTTATACTGATCAACAAATGGATCAGTTTACTACTTTTATGATTGAGAAACAAAAGTTGATACAATCTATTCTACTTGTTCTTTTCATCGGTTCAGCAATAGTAAATATATTTTTAAATACTGGAACCGATCAAATCCCTAAACAAAATCTAGAGGGGAAAATTATACTATCCCTTATTCCTGCACTTCCTATTTTGTTTTCTATTTTGAGTATCTATGCTTTCTCTTGGATGTTTGAAATGATGACAAGAATTTACTTTTTAAACACATTTTCAGAAAAATTTAGACTTAAGTTTAACGTAACCAATAAGTTATGGTATGGTTCTAAGTCTAAAGAATATAAAGAAGAACAATCCATAATTTAGTATTTCATTACTTAAAATATTGCAATAAATTAAAAAACTAGATTCTTTACATAGAAAAAGAATCTGGTTTTTTATTTAGACACCAAATAACTTATTTTTCCTCCAACCGAATTATCTCAGATATATCACTAATACCCAATGCCTCTGCAATTCTTTCAATATGTGCTAGGTAGACTTTTTCTCTTTTATTATTGGCTAGTTTATTAACAATTGACGGTTCAATATCTGATAATCGTGCTAGCTCTCTCAATGAGATACCTCTTTCCTTCACTAACTCTTTTAAACGTATTTCTACCTTTCTTTCCATGAATAATTCCTCCAATTTTTGTTGCTCGTAAGAACATCATATAGTATAATAAAAAAAGAAGTGGTGCTCGAACGAGCATCATTCGTTAAAAAGGAGGAAAACTATGGACAATCAAAGACTAGTATCAAAAAATAATCAACCTATCAAGATGATAAATCATCAAGAAATCTATTCTCTATTTGACATGTTAGAACAACTCAACTCTTGGCAAAATGCACTCAATCTACTAAATGACTTTTTTAGCGACAAACAGCGACCAGTCAATAAGAAAAAGATCGCAAGTGATTATTATGCTTGTTCACAAATTTTTTCTTCATTTCATAACGACTTCTCACAGACACTACCAAAGATAAAGAAACAAATTGACGAATTAAGACACAAAGAAAAAATTTAATACGTAACTATTAATAGAGTAAAAAATCACTATTTCGTAGTATTTTTTTACTCTTTTCTTCCATACATAAATAATTATTCGCTCTTTATGTTAAACTTAATTACGTACAGCAAAAATTGAGTTTTATTGTATATTTATCAACGAATCATACATCCCACTCCTATGCTTTTTGGTTGTATTAATAGGTAAAGTAAATTTAAGAGACTATTTAATTAATTTTGAATATAAAAACAACACAATAGTTTGGCACTTTTCAACGAAATTTCCTAAGGAGGATTTTATGAAAAAAACATCTGAAGATTTCTATTTTTTTATCGCACCGATAAAATATCGATTAGAATTCGCTGGCGTCAAAGCTACAAGAGGAATTAGCTTTATAGCTGTTGCTTGCTTTCCGATTATGTATCTATACATCGATGCTCTTGAATATGATGGCATTCACCTACCAAAGACAATATTGTTCCAGAGTATCGGTGCATTCTTTCTAGTGATAAATATGGTCATTCTATGCTCACTATTAATCATAAAGGTTAAATTATATGATCCAATTATCTATTTTTTAACTAGTTGGGGCTTTTTAGAACTAGCCTATGTCATACTCATCTTTGAATATGGTAATTTTTTATCAAGTCGTATTTCAGAAACGCATCAAGCTTTAGTATTTGATATTTTGCTAGCTCTTCCTATCGTATTCATGCTTACTTCTCTGGTATGGTACATCTATATGATTGAGACCGGAAAGACACATAGAAAGTATTATAAAGTCATCGAAATGGAAAAAAAAGTAAAAGAAGGCTATGAGACAAATAAAGTGATGACCAAAAGTCAAGGTATTATTCTGACAGGAACTTTAGCTGGAGTTGGAATTGGTAGTCTTTTGGAGGGATCATTCACCCTATTCATATTATTTACAGCTGTTGCATACTTTATATCATTCGTAGTAGTAAAATTCTTAATCATATCCTATGCAAAATTTAAGTTCCCCAAACAATATTCCGAAAAAGCTCTGATAGTATCTTTAGAGAAAGAAGGTTGGAAAAATTAATTAAAATGATTCAAGAACTATTAGTTTTAATTTCAATGGAGGCTATAATTCATGGTAAAAAAACTTAAAAATAAATGGTGGTTATTCACTATTTTATCTGGTATTTGTATGTACCTCGATCCTTATTTTGGTTTGTTCTCAATCTTTATGATAATTGTTCTATTTTTTGATATCATAATGTTTACTATCATGAAAGGACACTTTACTATTTTCTCAAAAAAGATAGTCGATGGAACTGAATATTTCACTGTAATAAAGAGCGCGTTCAATAAGGAAATACTTTCTTTTAAACTTGGAAAATTATTTACTACTATTTCAATGATTTTTGTAGTTTTTGTAGTCGTTAAACAAAATATGGAGACAAAAAAGATAATGGCACCCTTTTATATTTCAACTATTCAAACAAATTTCGCACTACGATTGATTTTTATACTTTTAGCTATAATTTCAATGATATTCTCCTTCACTCTATTCTGTCTCTATACAGATTCATACAAACAAAAATTGAATGAACTAAAGTAAACTATTGGACCAATCAAAAGCTTAAAGAACTTGTGTAGACAAAATCATTTTTTTAATGTTTTGTCTCTTTTTTCATTTAATCCAAAAATTTCCGGATATTTTATGTTACTCTTTATGTAACGAACATTATTCTATCATCAAACACACGAGGAAATCCTATGAACAACACACACACAATCAGATCAAACGTTATCTTAAAAAGACTCCTGATTTTCACAGGTCTTGCTCTTTTCTTCTTCTGGCAGCCAGCTGTTTCTTCTGCGGAAAGCTTTTTTGTGGATGATCAGGCAAACCTATTGAGTCAGCAAACCAAAGAACAGATCATCCGAGCGAATGAGGAAACATTTAAGCAGCTGCCTGGCAGTCCGCAATTCGTTTTACAAACGATTCAAAAGCTGCCGCGAAATGAAACGATCGAATCTTATGCGAATAAAACATTTCAAAAATTAGGCATCGGTGACAAGGAGCTGGATAATGGCTTTTTATTTGTGATCGCTGTACAGGATCGGAAATACCGCTTGGAGGTCGGTTATGGCGTAGAAGATGTCATTACGGATAGTATGAAGCGTGCGATCGTCCCTGCCAGTGTAGAGCAATTATTTCGCGAGGAAGACTATAATCAAGGGCTAAGTATTATCAGCACGAACATCATCGGTACGATCAACAGTCGTTATGGCAATTATGATGCATCGAAAAAAGAAGTTGCAGAGCTTGATCAGACTAAAAATGATGATTCTTATACCTACCAAGCTATAGCGCCTAAAAAGAATTTTGTTTATTATTTTGAGATCGTTCTCGGTTTTATTATGGATCATTTCGTCTTTTTAGTGGTGCTCGCCATTGGAAGCATCATTGGCTTTGCTTTTTTACGAAGTGCTTTATATACGCGCCTAACCAAAAAAAGGCTGTTTGATCCGATCCGTCATACAAAAGTGAATCATATCGGCAAAGCGTCATTGATTGAAAAATCACTGCTGGCGTTAATAAAGGAAGAAGCTTCTTTTAACGCCCTATTATTTGCCTATTTCGGAAAATATAAACCCTTGCAGCGTTATTTAGTACGAATCTATTTTAAAAGTACCGTTATCGATTATGCAATAGAAATCGGCAACTATAAAACGCATCACTTAACGACAGCGAATCATCTGACCTATTATGAGTGCTGTTTAACGATCAGTGAGCCTTATTATGACGCGTTTTATCAAAACTTAGGTGATTTTCTTACCGATCCTCAAAAGCTGCCGCAAGCTCAGACAGCATTACTTGAGCAATTAAAACGATCAAATGAAGATTACTTGACTACGTTACAAAAAATCGTTCAAGCACGCATTGCTTTTAAGGAAACAAGAGCGATCGTTCAAACTTATGTACAACAGCGTATTTCAAAGACTGGCTATACGAAGCAAAAAGAACGGTTACTGATTTTATTGATTTCCTATCACTTATTGAAAGATCAAGATACTAGTGCAGAGAATTTCATGAAAAATGCAGATGGGTTTGAGAAGGAATTGCCTTCAGCTTTTAAAAAGGGGGAGCGTGATTTCAAAAAAATCGAATCGAGCTACTACCCTAAAGCCATAAAAGATTTAGATGCTTGTCTATTTTTAGGAAAATCTCCTGGATTAGGCTTCTCAAACTATCATACACTGCAAAGCTTTACCATTTCCAGCTATCGAAGCAGCAGTTCCGGAGGCTCTTCCGACAGTAGCAGCGGAGGTTCAGGTTCTTCTGGTGGTGGCGGTTCATCTGGCGGAGGAGGATTTTCCGGCGGTTGGTAATAAAAAAAGAGTACTGCTTCACTTTTTTTCAGTGAGCAATACTCTTTTTTTAGTCACTATATTCTTTTTCATGCTTTAACAACCATTTTTTTCGTTCGATCCCGCCGCCATAGCCGCCTAAGCTGCCATCTGTCTGGATCACTCGATGGCAAGGAATGATGATCGCCAGTTGATTCGCACCATTCGCATTTCCTACCGCACGCATGCCGTTTGGATTGCCGATGGCGTTAGCCAGCTCTTTATACGATGACGTTTTACCACGCTCGATTGCGGTCAAAGCTTGCCAAACACTCTTTTGAAAATCAGAACCTATGCATAAATACGGTGTCTTAAATTCATCCAGCTGCTTATCGAAATAGAGCGCTAATTCTTCCTTGATCTGCTCATTGATTTTCGTTTTTCCAGGAACGATCGATGCATTCATTCGATTCCGTAGCCGCTCAATTTCTCTTTCTAGACCGCGACGGTCAACAAATTCCAATAAATATAAATAGTCATCATCTGCAATGCTCATCATTGGTCCTAAAATCGTATCGATCCAATCTGCAGATAAGCTTTTGATTTCTTTTGATTTTTTGGGATTGCTGCCCATGATTTTTGAAAATGCATCATAAAAGCCACTCGGCGAATCATACCCCATATCTAGTTGTGTATCGATTGTTTTTTCCCCTTCTTTGATCGATTTCAATGCGATCCCCATCCTTCTTGAACGTGCATATTGAACAAACGTCATACCGTAAACCTTTTTAAATTGCCTTCTAGCCGTCATTGAATGAATCCCCAAATCGGCAAAGTCTTGATCTTTCCAGCGTTTTTCCGGATTTTCCTCGACCAGCTCGACCATTTTCTGCACTAACGGCGGAATCTCTCTTGGAAAGGACAGTGGTTTACAACGTTTGCACGGACGGAATCCCGAAAGCAATGCTTCTTCTGCCGTTTCATAGAAGGTACAGTTTTCATATTTCGGTTTTCTGGCTGGACAGGTCGCATGGCAAAAAATACCCGTCGTTTTGATCCCGACAAAGAAAATCCCATCGTATGTGGAGTCCTTCGCTAATAAGGCTTTATAGTAGCGTTTTTGTTCCTTTTCGCTGATCATTTTGGCGTCTCCTTTCTATCCTTGTCTAAACAACTCGATTTTTCCTTGTTCTTCATAAGGAATAAACTCTTTTAACAGTGATCTATAAAAATCAACTAAACTATCCTTTGATTGCTCATTATAAAGAAAATAAAGTGATGGACCATAACTGATTCTTGAAATGCCTAAATCAAGATAATCTTCTAACCTATCTGCTTGAATATCCAGCATTAAATTGATCGGTAGCCTTGTTTCTTGTACGATTCTTTTGATATGTTCTTTATTTTTTAAACCTGGTATAAAAATACCATCAATTCCAGTTTTTTCATAGCTGTTGATCCGTTCGATCGTTTGTTTCAGCAGCTGTTCATCCTGATTGTTTTGAATGATATCACCTACAAAATACATATCTGTTCGAACATTGATGAATAGATCTTTATTCATCTCAATAAGTTTGTTTTTGATCGGTAATAACCGATCTTTCTGGGTTTTTACAGAAAATAGAGACGTTGTATTTGCTATTTTATCTTCAATATTGATGCCGATTGCTCCACTTGCAACAACTTGCTCAATCGTAGAATTCAAATCAGTTGGACTAGTTCCATATCCAGATTCGATATCTACTGTAACAAAATTATTTTTTGTATCCATTTTGCTCACATAACTTAAAAGCTCAGTTAATGGAATATTTTCGCCATCTTGATAACCATAAAAATCCGATATTGCGTAGCTACCCGTCGGAAGCAACTTGATTCCTACCTCGCTTAATGCCTTTGCACTTTCTACATTCCAAATATTTAGCAAAATCAGTGGCTTATCATTCTTATGTGCATCTCGAAATTGTTCAACCTTTGTTTTCATGTGAGTAAATACCCCCTTCATCTTATAGGAATAGTTTACTGCTATTTTATGAAACGTTCTTTCGAAAAATGAACATCAATTTTTTTCTTTGGAGTATTTTTAAGTTAGCGTTATTGAGGAGTTTATCAGTGTTATCTATGAACAACAAAAAGAAACCCGCTCTTTGGGGGAGAGCGGGCAAAAGGAGTTAAAAAATGAAAAAGTGTTTTGTTAGGGTTGTTTGTTTGGTATGAATATATAATAACGCCAAATTGTGACGATTTTGTGTTCAAAAAATGGTTTATTTTTTACGATTATGAGGATAAAGTCTGAAATTCCTCAAAAATGCGGTGATTAGTTCGTTTTTATCCAGTTACCTGTTTAAAATATCACTTAGAGCAAAGGATGCCTTTCAACTTAATTGAAAAATCCTTTCCCCCATGTAGTATCGATTCGACCATCATCCGGACCGACAGCAACATACCGTCGATTGCCTCCACGATCTAAATAACTGATCCAGACATAGCCATTACTATGTGTATATCGATCATAGTGGATCGGTGATCCGGGTAAATAATAGGCAAGTGCTGGACTTACAACATCGTCAGGATCGGTGTCTTTACTCACCGCTAAGCGTCTGTCTGGATAAAAGGTACCGGACTTTACGAGTAATTTTCCCTCTCCTTGCTGCGGTGTTGGTTTTGGTGCTGGGACAGCTGGAATTGGCTGAGAACTGCCTCCTTGACTATACCGATAAATAGTCATTTCCGGGCAGCCATTCAGATACCAGATCGTATCATGATTATTTACTGTGATACCATTGTATCCATAATTGCAATGAATGATCGAATCCAAATCATCAATAAATATTCCAGTATGTCCAGCTACACCGCCAGAAGCACCTCGATTTCCCCAAATGAATATATCCCCTCGTTTCGCTGGGTAATTACCTGTACTATCCGCTTGTACCCTTGTCCAGTCTGCTTTTTCTAAATGAGAAAAAAGTGTATCTGTATTCCCCATTGTTCCACTAGCTAAAAATCCTCCAGCTATTAAAGAAAAATAGACTGCACTAGAACAATCATAACTATTTGGTCCTAACCTTGCTGTCATTGAATATGAAACTTTTCCTTGACGTTCAGACATCCATTGAATCATTTTTTCAAGCTTGGTCATTAGCTTCAACTCCTTTTCTATCCATTATCTTCATAATTCTTGACTTCTTACTTAGTTTACTCGTTTTACTCCCTCTTCGACTGTCTACTTTCTGTTAGCTTTCTCCCAGCTTGATTACATAATAGTAAAATCCTATTTTCCTGCTACTAAAATGTTTCACATGAAACAAAAAATTAGCATGCAAGCTGACATAGATCAAATGCTTTTAAAGTTCAACGCTTAGCCTATTTTTCACCGATCCCCTAGTCCATAAACTTCAATTCCCTACTTAAAGTTTGTCATTTATTGAATATTTTTTTTCCCAACATATTCTAAAAGTATTGATTTTTTAGCTACATTTACATGAAAAATAGATTTTATTTATAAATAATATTTTTATATCAACGTTATATTTTGATTAGTTTTAAATAAGTAGTTGGCTGTTCGGAAAACCAAAAAATTCCACTGATATAATGGCTTTATTTTTGAAAAAAAAACATCTACACTTTTTTTAAATTTCTAAATAATAAAACTAACTGTTATTAATAAAATGAATGTTCCTATTACCTCTCAAAAAATTATAAATTCAAAGAAAAACATGATAAATAACTTACTTAGCATTATTGTATAATTACATTTATGCAAATATAAATGGCTTAACGAGGGTATTGCTTTACTGCGTTATCATGCAGTGAAAAATGAAAAATAGTAAAAGGAAGGTAAGATTTAATGAATTATTCATGGAGAAAGGGAACCTTTAAGTTTTTATTGTATTCAAGTACATTACTTATCGGTGCATCAACACCTGTGCAAACACTGGCTACGACAATTGATCAGGTCAGCCAATCGACACAGTCAGCATTACAACGAGACTATATAACTACATTGCAGGACTATGAACAAGCAAAAACGGATTATCAAACCGTAAAAAACAATTATGACCTTGCGCTAAGCGAGTATAATGATACAAAGAAAGCCGCAGATGATGCATATACTGAAGCGACTGACCTAAAAACAGATCTGGACAATCTGAAAAAACCTTACGAAGATAAGTTGTTGGTATTCGAAGAAACAAAAAAAGCATATGAAGCAAATAGAGCCAATTATGAAGCAAATAAAACGGAATTTGAACAGCAAGCCGATAAATATGAAGGTATCAGACTTGCTTACGAAGATGAAAAAGCCACTTATGAGTCAACAAAAGAACAATTTACAACTATGCAGGATGACTATCTAGCTGCTTTGGCGAGCTATGAGGAATTAAATGCTGACGCTGAGGATAAAAGAGCGGCTTATGAATTAGTTCGTGAAGACTATGAAGCAAAACGACTAAATTATGAAAAAGCTGCACTCGCTTATGAAGAAATTCAAGTAGCATACAATGAAGCCAAAAAAGCTTATACATCTCAACTCGCAGATTATAATACACAAAAAGGCAATTATGAAACAGCATTGGATACATACACAACAGCAAAAAATGCTTATAATTTGAATGCTGCTGCTTTCAATACTGCTGCTAAATCTTATGACACATTGAAAGTTGAACTAGAAACAGCAAAAACAGCATACACTAGTGTAAAAGCTACCTATGATCAAGCTCTCAGTGATTACAATCTACTATTAAATAACTACAATACAGCAAAAGACAGTTATTTAACGGAAAAAGAAACGTATGAAACACGTTCAGCAGAACTTAACACAGCTATCACTAATTATGAAAGTAAGCTGGCGTCTTATGATGCGATCAAAGAGAACTATAATACGACAAAACAAGCCTATGAAGCTGCTTTGACAAATTATAATACGTTATCTGATCAATTAGCTGGTTTAGCAACTCAATATGAAACTGAAAGAAGCGCTTATGAAGCAGAGAAACTGATCTATGATCAAAAAACAGCTAATTATGAAGCGGAAAAAACAACCTATGATCAACAAAAATCCGCTTATGACAGACAGCTCGCAGATTATACAACTAGTCTACTTTCATATGAAGAAAAACGAACAGCTGCTGAAGCACTTATGACACAATATGAAGAAGGCTCTGTTGAATATGCTACTGCTCTTTCAACATTCAATGAAAATAATACGCTTTACAATGACGTAAACGCCAAATATCAAGCAGTTAAAGCTCAGTCAGATCAACTAACTACTCAATTTAATGAAACCCAAACTGCGTATGACAAAGTAGCTGCTGATTATCAGACCATTGCTACTTCTTATGACACAATCAAAAAACAATACGATGCACTTGTCGTACAACGTGATCAAGCAAAAACAGATTATCAAAAGCTGGAATCAGACTATAACACGATCAACGCAAGCTACACACAAGTCATGCAAGTTTATACTGAAACAGAAACAGACTATCAAAAAACTCTTTCAGACGCTCAAGCAGTCAATGACTTATATGCAAAAGCCAAAGCTTCTTATGATGCTGTTTTAGCTGACTTTACAAGTGGTTTGGATGCTTATACCAAAATCGAAACAGAATACAATACAGCGTTAATCTCTTATGATGAGACAAATCAAACATTTGAAAAAGCTCGTGCTGAGTATGATCGTTTACTATTGATACAACAAGACTTAAAAATTCAATTGACAGCATTAAAGGATGAGCTTTCACAAGTTGAAACAACCTTTACTGATTTAAGTAAGACATTAGCGACTACTCAAAACCAATTTACTGCTTTAGAAACACAATTTAGCGATACAAGAGCTATTTATTTAGATGTAAAAGATCAATTTGATACTGTGGATGGACAATATACATTAGCAAAAGAAAGCTACGATGCCGCACAAGCCGCAATCAGTAAAGCAGCACAGACTTATCAAGACCGTAAAGAGGAGTATGATGCTTTAGCGGCGTATTACGTTGGTGTTAAAGAACAATATGATAATACTTCAGCAAACTTTACTACAACATCAGCATTGTTTGAAACACTGAAGCAAAAGCAAGCAGCACATGAGACAGAACACCAAGCGACTGTAGACGAATTTGAGGCTATAGCAGCTACTTTTGAAACGTTGAAAACAGAATATGATGTCTTGGATACTAAATATATAGCTGCGAATACCGCATGGGAAAAAGCAGATGCAACATACAAGACTGCAGCAGGCAATTTAGACTCTCTTCAAGGGCAATATACAGAAACTCTGAATGCCTATAACCGACTAAAAGAGAAATATGATCTTGCCAAAGAAGACTTCAAAACAGCAGCCAAACCATATGAGGATGCATTAGAAGCCTATAAAAATGCAGTCACTGCTCAAACAACGATCAATGATGCGATCACTGAAATGAATAACGTTCTTGATACATTCCCAACAGATCAAATCACACAGGATAATCTAAGTGGTATACCAAATGCTCTAGCAACATGGCAAGCTAGATATGATGCGGCTAAAATAAAGTTATCTAACGCCTATACTGATGCGTGGCCAGTTATAGAAACATATCAAAACCTTAATAAAGAGTATAATAACAGCGGATTAATTGATCTATCTCAACAAATCAGTAATGTTTACGATCCTAGCAATTTTGGACAACTTTTCTCGGATTTCATTAATGATGCTCAAACTGTAATGGAAGAAAATGTGAAAAATGCAAAAACATATCAACAATACTTCATAGCTTATAAAGCATATCTAAATTCTTACGAGACTTATATGGAGAAATGGGCTGAAGGAAATGACGGAGACCCAGCTAATGATTTGATGTTACTTTGGCAACCAACAATCAATTCCTTACGCAAACAAGATCGAAACTACAACTTATTAGGCTATACCAATGAGCAGCTTCAATCAATGTTTACGGTGGAAGAATTTGAAGCCTTTATTCTTTCTTATGAAACAAAAGGAGCAGAAGCACTTAAAAACATTAACAACTATAACACTAATTATATTGTTAATGTCGATACTGAATGGACTGCTGCACAAAATCAATTGAAAGATGAAATAACTGAATTTACAAATGCAACTGGTATTAAAGTGAACAGTTTCTTTGATGATGGCATGCTTACATCTAATACAACAGAAATGTATAACCAACTAAGCATTGCGTACACTACCAATGTAAATTATCTGAAACAAACAATAGAGCGATACAAAAATTATTCAGGTACTGTCTCTGTGTATACTTGGATTACCGTTTATAATAATAATTATTTAGGATTCGATGGTAGTGTTGGAGGACAACCTACTCCTGACTTAATCGTTGTGCCACCAATTGAGCTTAAAACGATTAAAACGAAACTAAACTCCTTGAAACTATCCAAAGTTGTAGCACCTGATATTTCAGAACCTTCTGAGATGTTAGAAGCTCCTGTAGAACCAGCTACGCTAAATGTTCCATTAGAAATCGTACCAGCAGCTGAACCTGAAAATCTTTCGAAAGAACCGACACCAGTATCTACAAAAGAACTGATCGGAGTTACTGATGTTGAATTGGTTGAACTAACAACAAAAACTCCATCAGAACCACTACAACCAGTTGAAGATATTGATGGTGTTGAAACGATCACAGATATAGAGAAGGAAACGGAAGAAGCAACAGAAAGTACTTCTCCTGATGCTCCACTTGAAATAGATGACTTAGAGGATGTTACAGAGGTTGATCCTTTAGAAAAACCTAAAGAGATGGAAAAAGCGCCTGAAGTAACTGCTCCATCTGCGCCAAATTTAACAGCACCAGAAACTGTTGATGAAGCAACGAAACCAGTTGAAAAAGTCATTGATTTAACTGATCCAACTGATCCAAAAATGGCAGAAGCACCTATCGCAAGTGCCGTGCCAACAGCACCATTATCATTGGTAAAACCTACAGAAAAACCAAAGGATCCAGTGACTACTGCTGTGACAACAACAAGAGCTGTTGCTCGTACAGGAGCCACTACTTTGCCAAATACTCGCTCTCAAAGAAAACTACCAAATACGGGAACAGAGACTTCTACTTCTGCTCAAAGCATGGGTGTTTTCATGGCAGGAGCTGCCGGATCACTTTTATTTTGGAAGAGAAGAAAAGGCAAACACGAGAAATAAATCTCATGTAATTAAATTATAAGAAAACAAGCCCAGCAAGGAGTAGCACACTGGGCTTGTTTTTTTCAGCCAATAATATCTTTTATTTAAAAGAAAGTTATTTTAATTTATTCACTAAGGTTTGTGGCGTAGCAATACTCCTATTTCGACTTTTCCGATGATTTCCTTTTCATCTACCAACTGATAATAATGGCTGTCAGTCGCATACGTTCGATTATCTCCCAAAATCAGGTACTTCCCCTTAGTTTTTATACTCACCGCTCAGAGTGTATTCAGATAATATATGTCCATCCATTTCTTCATATAATTGATTCAGATAAAAACCATTCTTTAAAGTCAACAAGCTATCCAACGCATAGACATGCAAATCATATCGGTGAGGCTTATTAGGAGGAGCCATCCCACCATAAAAACTAGATAGTTTCTGATTTTGCTGTCCACCTTCTAAAGTCATCCAACTATTAATCCCTTGAATAAACTGACCTGACTCTTTCACACTTGCATTTTCTTTCAACGAAGTACTAGTAATGTTAGCCGCTACCCAATGGATCCATATAATTCCATTTGTTACTTCATATGCATCCATATCTTCCAATACCAAAGCGTAGGACTTGGTCTCCTCAGGTGCATCTTCTATCTTAAAAGGGATTGAATAGTTTGGAATACCATTTTCGTTGATTTGTGTCCCTTTAGCGCCAAATCTATCTTCCCAAATACCATCTTTCAATCCGATACTAGTAACAGTCATTTGTTTTTTTTCATAATGATTTGATATAGATCCCCCTATCAATAGAACCATAACTACCAAGCATGTAACAACTAATATCCAACTCTTTTTCTTTTTCATTGATTTGACCTTCTTTCAAATATTCTGTATCCTGATTATCTTATGAGTTTCTATAATTGTATAGTACCCACTTTTTCGTGGTTACTTAAAAAGGAGGATATTTTAATGAAAGTAAGAGAAAATTTCACGTGCCCTTTAGAAATAACACACGATATGATTAAAGGAAAGTGGAAACCAATTATATTATGGCTACTGCGCAAAAAGCCTCTTTCCTTATCTGATTTGGAAAAGACTATTGAGGGTATTTCACAAAAAATGTTGTTAGAACATCTTCATGAACTAATACAGTTTGAATTTATTGAAAAAAGATCTTTCAGTGGTTATCCTTTAAAGGTCGAATATTCTTTAAAATCACCAAGTGGTCCTAAAATTGTCGAAGCTTTATCTATTTTGCAAAGTATTGGTATTGATTATATGATTAAAAATGGTGATAAACAGCTACTGATTGAAAAAGAAATAATCTAACTTAAGTATTTTTTTATTTAAAATAATTATGTATGCTGATTTTTGAATGTGATCTTTGAAAATCAGCATACATATCTAGTAATACAAGGTATTTTACAGATTAAAACCTTCTAAAATAATTTAATACCCTTTAAAACCAATGTATTTCTACTGATATTGATTCCTTCTAGACTATGAGATTTTCCATCTTCACAACTGAAATTTTCATTGAATCTTCTTAGTATCCCTGAACAAGTCCCGAAAAAAGAATCCTTTAACAGAATTGTCAAACTCGACAACCAAACATGCCAAATACTCAAAGAATGGAAAAACCACATCATCCAACAAAAACTTTCTCTAGGTATAAGAGACAAGCATTTCGAGAACAACGTGGTCTTTAGTAATTCTGTTTTATATCGTGATCGGCAATATCTTTACAAGTCATATCCTAATCATGTCATGGATAAAGTTAAGCGACATTTTCCCGAAATGAAAATGATCCGTGTACATAATTTTAGAAAGACTAATGCATCTTTACTATTTGAAAGTGGTGCCAGTATTAAAGACGTATCACAGCGATTAGGTCACAAATCAACAAAAATCACGACAGATATTTACATCAAAGTAACACAAACTAAGCAAAACGAAACAGCCGAAAAATTTTCTCAATACATGGCGTTTTAAACCCTATTCAAATAAACGTTGGTGTGTATTGAACAAGCTATAAACATTGATATATAAGCATTCTAAGGCTTAACCTTTGCTATCTTGCCCTGTTCGATATACACCATCAATATCGAAATATCAGCTGGGTTTACCCCGCTGATTCTGCTCGCTTGAGCTATCGTTTCTGGTTGGATTTTTTGCAGTTTTTGTTTGGCTTCTGTTGCTAAGCCGTTGATTGCTTCGTAGTCGATATTTTCTGGGATACGTTTTGCTTCCATCCGTTTTAGTTTATCGACTTTTTCTAATGCTTTTTTGATATAGCCTTCGTATTTTAGTTGGATCTCCACTTGTTCAATCACTTTTTCGTCTAGTTTTTCTTCAGCTGCCGGAATAAATTGCGTCACTTCATAATAGCTCATTTCCGGGCGTTTTAAGAAGTCGCTCGCTAGAACACCATCTTTCAGTGGGACTGAGCCTTTCGCTTCTAAAAACGCTTGTACGTCGGCTGTAGGCTTCACTCTGACAGAACTTAGACGAGCAATTTCTGCTTCCACTGCTTTTTTCTTTTCTAAATAAGCTGTATACTGCTCTTCTTTCACTAACCCGATCGCATGGCCTTGTTCTGTTAAACGCAAATCAGCATTATCATGACGTAAAATCAATCGATATTCCGCTCTAGAAGTCAATAATCGGTAAGGTTCATTGGTGCCTTTAGTTACCAGATCATCGATCATTACACCAATATAACCATCGCTGCGCTTCATGACAAACGGTTCTTTTTCTTGCACTTTTAAAGCAGCATTGATACCGGCGATCAAGCCTTGCCCAGCGGCTTCTTCATAGCCGCTAGTTCCATTGGTTTGTCCTGCTGTAAAGAGATTTTCGATGATTTTTGTTTCTAGTGTTGGACGTAATTGATGGGGTACGACTACATCATATTCGATTGCATAACCCGTTCGCATCATCTCTGCTTTTTCTAAACCAGCAACCGAATGCAGCATTTCTGTTTGAACATCTTCCGGTAAAGAAGTCGATAGACCTTGAACGTAAACTTCTTCTGTATTCAAGCCCTCTGGCTCCAAGAATAGTTGGTGACGGGATTTGTCTGCAAAACGAACGATTTTATCTTCGATCGACGGACAGTAACGAGCTCCTACTCCCTCTACGATCCCTGTAAACATCGGTGCCCGATGCAAGTTCGCCTGAATGATTTCATGCGTTCCTTCATTTGTATACGTCAGCCAGCATGAACGTTGCTCTAGGTTATAAGCACTGTCAGGGGTACTAAAGCTAAAATGATTCGGCTTTTCATCGCCAGGCTGTTCTTCTGTGACCGAATAATCGATCGTACTTGCTTTGACACGCGGTGGTGTTCCAGTTTTGAAACGATCCATTTCTAATCCTAATTCTTTTAAATGATCCGCTAAGCCAATTGACGGCAGTGAATTATTGGGGCCAGAAGAATACTTCAGTTCGCCGATAATGATTTCACCGCGCAACGCAGTTCCGGCAGTGATGATCACAGCTTTACTATGATATTCTGCACCCGTTGTTGTCACAACGCCTTGACAGATACCATCTTCCACGATCAACTTTTCCACGATGCCTTGACGTAAGGCAAGGTTCTCTGTGTTTTCGATCGTATGCTTCATTTCTGTCGCGTAAGCATGTTTGTCCGCTTGGGCGCGCAAGGCGCGAACGGCCGGTCCTTTTCCTGTGTTCAGCATCCGCATTTGGATGTATGTTTTGTCTATATTACGGCCCATTTCGCCGCCTAGAGCATCGATTTCTCTAACTACCACCCCTTTGGCTGGTCCGCCGACTGATGGATTACACGGCATGAATGCCACCATATCTAAATTGATCGTTAGAAGCAAGGTTTTACTCCCCATCCGTGCAGATGCTAAAGCGGCTTCTGAACCGGCATGCCCTGCGCCAACAACGATTACATCATAAGATTCTGCTTTAAATTGATTCATCGACTCTTCCTCTCTATTTTCCTAAACAAAATTGACTGAATAATTGGGTGATCAGTTCATCTTGAACACTGTCACCGACGATTTCACCTAAAAAGTCCCAGCAGCGGGTCATGTCCATTTGCACAAGGTCGACCGGCATCCCCGCTTCGATCCCGCGGATCACTTCGTCCAATGCAATTGCTGCTTGATCAAGCAACGCGATATGACGGGTATTGGAAACGTACGTAGCGTCCTTTTCTGCTGTTTGTCCGCCAAAAAATAAATCTGCGATTTTCAGCTCTAAGGCATCCATCCCAGTATTTGATAAGACAGACACTGGCAAGATTTCTTCATCGTTCACTAGCTGCGCTAAAGCTTCTTTGTCTAATACAGCTGGTAGATCCATTTTGTTTAATAAGATGATTCGTTTTAATCCTTCTGTTGCTTCGAGTAATTGTTTGTCTTCTTCTGTCAATGCTTCACTTTGATTCAACACAAGTAAAATCAAATCAGATTCAGCCAATGCTTTACGACTGCGTTCTACCCCGATCCGCTCCACAATATCTTCTGTTTCACGAATACCAGCCGTATCGATCAGCTTCAACGGTACGCCACGAACATTTACATACTCTTCGATCACATCACGTGTGGTTCCAGCGATATCAGTTACGATCGCTTTTTCTTCCCGTAATAAGTGATTCAGCAAGCTTGATTTACCAACATTTGGTCGACCAATAATGGCTGTGCTCAGGCCTTCGCGTAAGATTTTCCCTTGTTTAGCTGTCGTTAACAGTGCTTCTATCTGACCTTTGACAAAACCAGCTTTTTCTAATAATAATTTTGTAGTCAACTCTTCCACATCATCATATTCCGGATAGTCAATGTTTACTTCCACTTGAGCTAATGTTTCTAAAATTTCCTGACGTAAGGAACGGATCAACGACGATAAATTCCCATCCAGCTGATCCAAAGCAACATGCATTGCTTTATCTGTTTTCGCCCGGATCAAATCCATGACTGCTTCTGCCTGTGATAAGTCCATCCGACCATTTAAAAATGCTCGTTTAGTAAATTCACCAGGCTCAGCTAAACGCGCACCTTCTCTCAATAATAATTGAAGCAACTGATTGACTACGACGATACCGCCATGACAGTTGATCTCAACTACATCTTCCCGCGTGAAGGTTTTTGGCGCCCGCATCACAGAAACCATGACTTCATCCAATAAATGTTGATCTTTAGGATCGATGATATGACCATAATGAATCGTATGCGTTGGTACATCTAATAGCTGTTTCTTTCCTGAGCGATAAACTTTATCTGCGATCATGATCGCATCTTCACCACTTAAACGAACAATACTGATCGCTCCTTCACCTGGAGGCGTTGAAATCGCAGCGATCGTATCAAATTCTAGTGTTATTTGTTGCATGATTGTCTTCCTTTCTAAAAAATAAATCATTTTATGTATATTTCTATTTTAGACTACAAAAAAAGCGCCCACTCCACCCTTATTTTTTCAGGTTGGATCTAGCACTTTCACTGCATCAATACCTATTCATTTCTTGACATAGGATAGCATAATTTTATTTTTTTCGCAAGATTATTTCTTTATGAAAAGTTGCTTTTAATTTTGCATTTCTGCTTCTTTATTATTAAAATAAATATATAGAAGAATGGAGGTTCCAATCATGAGAAAAGGAAGAAAAGATGAGTTTACCGTAGAAGAGTTAGAAAACCGTTTAAGTAGTATTACATTATCTACTGGAAACGTCAATAAAAAATATATTGTTCGAGATATCGTTTTTGCGACAGATCGAATCGAAACGGATTTATTTTCATCAGAAGTAAACGCAAATGAAGTATTCAGCGGCGTTTATCGGCAATTAAAGGAAATCGCATTCGAGTATCAGGCAGATGCCGTTATCAACTGTCATTTTGAAGAAAAATATGTTGAATATCAAGGAAAATGGGTCGTAGAGATTTTTGCCTATGGAACAGTGATCCAATTCACACAAACAACGATCGGTTGATTTTTTCACAAATAAAAAAACCTGATCCAAAAAGAATCAGGCTGGAAGAAGCACGAATGCTTCAACTACTTTATCATCGTATTTTGTACGTTGATAAGAATGATTTCGTTTAAAATATACTTTGTTTGATAATATTTGTCAATGTATTTTTTTGATAAAAATAGCATTTAAAACAATAAATGACCCTTTAAAAAAACTTTTTTTAAAGGGTCATTTGCTCTTCTTAAAAGTGTTTTTTTGCAGGTTCCACAACTAAGTAACGATAAGGTTCATCGCCTTCTGAATGGGTTTGGATCTGATCATCTTTGCTTAGTGTGAAATGAATTTGTTTTCGTTCAAACGCAGGCATTGGCTCTAAAAAGACTGGTCGGCCTGTTTGTTTGACTTTTTCAGCAGTTCTTTCTGCTAGTCGTTGTAAAATCGCTTGGCGTTTTTCACGATAATCGCCAACATTCACAACAACGGATAATTTATTTGCAGCAACACGATGAACAAAAACTTGTGCTAAATACTGTAATGCATTAAGAACACGCCCATGCTTACCGATCAAGATTCCTTGTTTTTCTGTATCCAAATGGAAGACCAAGATCCCTTCATTACGTTCTAAACGAACTAATGCTGGAGCATTCAATTCTTTTGAAATATTCGTTAAGTACAAGGCCAATTCAGTAATTGCTTCCTCATCTTCGAGGTTTTCCAAAAGTTTCGGTTCAGAAGAATCAGAAGCTTTAGCCGCTAGCAACTCTTCAGCTGCTTCCTCCACTTTTACCTCTTCATCTGTTACAATTATCTCTTCGACAACTTCTTCTACTGCTTCTGCGATTTGTTCACTGACAGTAGGTTCGATCGAAACTTGGGCAAGCTTTTTACCAAAGCCTAAAAATCCTTTTTTGGCATCAGAGATCACGTTGATCTCTACGTCTTCTCTTGTCAAATTCAGTGCGTGTAAGCCCTTAGTTGTTGCTTCTTCGATTGTGTTTCCCTCATAAACCGGCACCTGGAAACCCTCCTTTTATTTCTTCTTATTTTTTTTCTTAGGATTCATTGCTTTTTTCAATGCTCTTTCACGTTCTTTGACTTGTCGCTCAGCCTCCGCACGTTCTCTACGGATCTTGAATGGATTATTGATCAATAATGTTTGCCCTACTTGGAACGCGTTAGAGATCACCCAGTAAAGAGATAATCCGCTGGCTAAATTCATCCCCATAACAAAAATCATTACTGGCATCGCAAAGCTCATGATTTTTAATGAGGCATTTGATTCAACTTGACTCATACTTGTCAAATATGTGCTGGCAAATGTGAAGACCGCAGCTAGAATCGGTAAAATCAAATACGGGTCAGGTTTACCCAAATTCAACCACATGAAGCTTCCTTGCTTCAACTCTGGTACTCGAGAAATCGATTGATATAGCGCCATCATGATCGGCATTTGAATCAATAGAGGTAAACAGCCAGCGTATGGATTGACATTATTTTCTGCATATAATTTTTGTTGTTCTTCACGGAATAGACGTTGTGTTTCCGGATCTTTTGAAGAATATTGTTTTTGTAGCGCTTTTAGTTTCGGTTGTAATTCTTGCGTCTTACGCATGCTTTTTGTTTGGAAATGCATCAATGGCAATAGGATGATCCGAATCACTAAGGTAAATAGGATGATCCCGATACCTGTATTTGCTGAAATGGATAAAAACTTGATCGCTTCAGCAAAATAATAGACAATATAGCGGTCCCAAATCCCGGTACTATCAGCATTAATTGGCGCTGTGCCGCAGGCAGATAAGACAAAAATCAGGGAAATTAGACCTGCCATCAATAATAAACGTTTATACTTCTTCACAAAACTGTTCCTCTCTTATTTCAAAATTTTTGCAAGTTTCAATACATGCGTGATGTTGCGATGGATTTCTTCAGAAGTCAATGCATCCACTCCAGGGCGGGCAATGATGATAAAATCACAAGTTGGCTCGATCGACTCTTTTAATTGGTAGATCGACGTGCGGATTTTACGCTTGACTGCATTTCGAACAACTGCGTTGCCGATTTTTTTTCCGACAGAAATTCCCACACGAAAATGCTTTTGTTCTGGTTTTTCCAAAACATAGACAACAAACCTTCGATTGGCACAGGATTGTTTGTGCTGAAAGACGGCTTGAAATTCTTTTTCTTTTTTTACTCTATAGGATTTTTTCATCTGCATCCCTTTGTTTCTTTCTTTTTTACTCACATACAATAATAGCATAGTTCCGTCATTTTTTTTCAAATTTAAAGGAAAATATCCAGAGATTTTGAATGTCATGACTCTAATTCAATATATTATCATTTATTCGCTTTTTTTTCACTTGATTTCTTGTAAATATCGGGGGAAAATAAACAGTATTTTGTTGATTTATGTTTGTCTTGCTTTTTGATGTCCATATCTGATGATTATAATCGACAACATTATTTTTAAATGTCATTTTTTGGTTTCTTTCATTAATTATGACCTTTCAAAGAGTAGGAAGCTAAATTCAGGGGAAGAAATGATAAAAAGCTATTTAGGATACTTCGCTTCCTTAAATTGCTAAATATTGTTTATTACCGACTCAAGCAAAGCCATTCTCAGTCCTTCGATTCTTGGCGCTTTAGCTCTTAGAAATTGATGCGATCGAAACTACGTGGAGTGATGAACAACAAAAGAACCCTTTATTATTTTCACATATACTTTGTGAAGATAATAAAGGGTTCTTAAAGTTCGTTTGGTTTGTTATTCAAAATCAACATATATTATGCTGAAATAACTTTTCTACCTTTACGACGTCTGCTCGCTAATACATTGCGACCATTTTTTGTGCTCATACGTTTACGGAAACCGTGAACTTTTTGACGTTTACGTTTGTTTGGTTGATATGTTCTTTTCATCTTGTTCCACCTCCTGAAATTGTAACTATCCATCAATACATAGACATACTTTGATAGTATACCTAGTATTAGGTAGATTTGTCAATAAATTTTCAGGAATATTTTTCTTATGAACGACAATAAGTTATCCACAAAATGCTGATTCTTCCGAATAGATTGTGGATAGTTTTTTTCTAACGCTTGATTTATTTTTCGTTTATACGCCACTTTTACACAAAAAAACAGGATGTTTAAAAGTTATACACATTTCATTTTCCATCTGTGCATAACTTCTCTAAAACGCTGATATTTCCACGTTTGTTTTACAGAATGTATTGTGGATAAATAAAATAACAAGTAGAAATCCACAGTCTATTTTCTATCTGTGGATAATTTTTTAGACATCTGTTGATTTATTTTCCACAATTCACAATTTGCCTGTGGAAAAAGTTCGAAAAAAATGATAAAATTCTATTTGCTTATCTATTTGTATTTGTGCTGCTCTTTTATATAGAAAATAAGATATCAACTTATTTCACTTGATCAGCTCATCTTTGAAAAAGGATAGAGTAGGCTGACTAGTCTATTTTCAGTCACGGCTGAACATTTTTAATTTAAGGAGGTCGCTATATGCCCGATATGGAAAGTTTCTGGAAAGATCTTGAGAATACTTACCAATCTGTTTTATCTGCCCCAAGCTTTGATGCTTGGATCAAAACAGCTCAACCATTAAAGCTGGAAAACAATCAATTATGGTTGGAAGTTCCTTCTGCCGTTCATAGAGACTATTGGGAAAAAAACTTAGCTGCAAAAATCGTTGAAACTGGTTTTAAATTGACTGGCGCTGAAGTAATGCCTCATTTTGTTGTGACCGATGAAAAAGAAGCCATAATGATCCAAGAAGAAAAAAAGGAAGCTCCAGCTCCTGAAAAGATTTCTGAGCATAGCAAAAAAGCCTTGTTGAACCCTAAATATTCCTTTGACACATTTGTTATCGGAAAGGGCAATCAAATGGCTCACGCAGCTGCTTTAGTTGTTGCAGAAGATCCCGGTTCCATCTACAATCCACTGTTTTTCTACGGCGGTGTTGGTTTAGGTAAAACTCACTTGATGCATGCGATCGGTCATCAAATGCTGCAAAATCGACCAGATGCTAAAGTAAAGTATGTCAGCAGTGAAACATTTACGAATGAGTTTATCAACTCGATCCAGACGAAAAATTCAGAGCAATTTAGAAAAGAATACCGGAATGTTGATTTGTTGCTTGTCGATGATATTCAATTTTTAGCAGAGAAGGAAGCGACTCTGGAAGAATTTTTCCATACCTTCAATGATCTCTATAATGAGAATAAACAAATCGTTCTAACAAGTGACCGACCACCAAATGATATTCCTAAACTGCCGGAACGGTTAGTTTCCCGCTTTGCCTGGGGCTTATCTGTCGATATCACGCCACCTGATTTGGAAACCCGAATTGCGATCCTCAGAAAAAAAGCAGATGCAGAACGCTTAGAGATCCCAGATGACACGCTAAGTTACATTGCTGGTCAAATCGATTCCAATATTCGTGAACTTGAAGGAGCTTTGGTGCGTGTACAGGCTTATGCTACCATCAATGGAGAAGATATTTCTACAAGCTTAGCTGCTGATGCACTGAAGTCACTAAAATCGGTCGGTAGTCAAAATCATTTGTCCATTCTCCAAATTCAGGAAGAGGTTGCAAAATATTACCACATTCAGCTGAAGGACTTAAAAGGGAAAAAACGAGTGAAATCGATCGTTGTCCCTAGACAAATCTCGATGTACCTCTCTAGAGAAATGACGGACAACTCTTTACCTAAAATCGGTGCTGAGTTCGGTGGAAAAGACCATACGACTGTGATCCATGCGCATGAAAAAATCCAACAATTATTGGAAAAAGACCCCACCATTCAAAAAGAAGTCGCTGAAATCAAAAACCTGCTCAATTCATAGGTTGTGGATAAAAATAAGAAAACAGAAAAAGTTTTCCACAAGTTATACACAGGTGGAAAACTCTGATTCTATTCTGTTTATCTAGTTTTCCACAGAATTAACAAGACCTACTACTTTTATTATGTATTTATATATAAATACAAAGATTCCGCGATAGAGTTTTTCTATTTTAAAATCAAAGAAAAAGGAGTTTAATCATTATGAAAGTAACTGTAAAGAGAAATACATTTTTACAAGAACTACAAACCGTTCAAAGAGCCATTTCTTCTAAAACAACGATCCCTATTTTAACTGGGGTAAAAATCGTATTGACAGATGAAGGTCTATCATTGACTGGTAGTAATGCAGATATTTCTATTGAAAGCTTTTTAAGCCAAGACGACGAAAAAGCTCAAATGACGATAGAGTCTACAGGAAGCATTGTGCTGCAAGCTCGTTTCTTTGGTGAGATCATCCGTAAATTACCTGAGGACATGTTTACACTTGAAGTATTAGAAAACAACCAAGTAGCGATCACTTCTGGTAAAGCTGACTTTACTGTCAATGGTTTGGATGCTGAAAATTATCCACACCTTCCAGTGATCGATGCAAAAAATCAAATTCAATTACCTGTCCACCTGTTGACAAAAATCATCAATGAAACAGGTTTTGCGGTATCACTACATGAAAGCCGTCCAATTTTGACAGGCGTTCATTTTATTTTAGAAAATCAAAAATTATTAGCTGTTGCGACAGATTCTCACCGTTTAAGTCAACGTGTGATTCCGATCGAACAAGCGGCAGAAGATTTCAATATCGTTATTCCAGGAAAAAGCTTAACTGAACTTTCTCGTTCATTTACAAATGAAGAAGAAATGGTAGAAATCAGCATCATGGAAAATCAAGTGCTGTTCAAAACACAAAATATGTATTTCTATTCTCGTTTATTGGAAGGAAATTATCCTGATACCAATCGTTTGATTCCAACAAGTTTCAATACAGAAATCGATTTTTATGTACCGGAATTATTGTCAGCGATCGATCGTGCCTCTTTACTTTCACATGAAGGTCGTAACAATATCGTTCGTTTAGCCATTGCTTCAGATTCTGTTGTTCTTTACGGAAATTCTCCAGAAATCGGTAAAGTAGAAGAGCCGTTGAGTTATGAAAAAGTGTCAGGAGATCCTTTAGAAATTTCATTCAACCCAGATTATATGAAAGATGCACTACGTGCATTTGGAGATATGAGCATTACTGTGAAATTTATCTCAGCGATTCGTCCATTTACATTGGAACCAACAGAAACTGATTTAGATTTTATTCAGTTGATTACACCTGTTCGTACGAATTAAGAACTAGATATAAATATGAAAGAGCTGCTACATGCATTAAACACATGTAGCAGCTTTTTTATAGTCTTTAAAAGTCTGACTTGGTGTAAGACATCCAGAAAAAAACATAGATGCCTCATTGTTTATATATCCATTGCAGCCAATGATCGACACTCTATAGTTCATATATAAGGACCATAAAACCCACGAAATGAAATTGTCATCTTATTCATTGCGTGGATTTTTTGATTCGATTGATTTTCGCTCATTCTTTTCATAAAAATGTAAAATCGGTTGTAAAACTTTCAGCCCTTTCAACTTTAAATACCTTCTTAAAATGCATTTTAAGAGTTTTTTATTCCTTGGAATATTTTTTATCGATTATATTCAAAATTGCTTAGAATGAAAATTAGACGGATAAATTTGTTTTATCACTAAAAAAAGAGTATAATATTAGAGTGAAAGTGAAAATAAAAAAGAGGGATGCATGTTGAAAAAGACACTCGTTTTAGAAACTGATTACATGACACTGGGGCAAGTCTTAAAAGAAGTCGACGTGATAAGCAGCGGTGGCCAAGCAAAATGGTACCTAGCTGAGAATAGTGTATTCGTAGATGGGGAATTAGAGAATCGCCGCGGCAGAAAATTATATGCTGGTATGATGATCGAGATACCTGAAGAAGGTACTTTTTTTATGGTGAAAAAAGGCGAGGCAGCGGATGAGACTGAATGAAATCGCAGTGCAGCACTACCGTAATTATGATGGGCTAACGCTGGATTTCCCTAAAACCTTGAATATTTTCCTAGGAGAAAATGCACAAGGCAAAACCAACTTGCTGGAAAGTATTTATGTGCTGGCGATGACTCGCAGCCACAGAACCAGCAACGAAAAAGAGCTGATCCACTGGGATTCCGATTCGGCAAAAATCAGCGGTGTCATCGAGAAAAAGACTGGAACGATTCCGCTTGAGATCATTATTTCGACGAAAGGACGTAAGACGAAGGTCAATCATATTGAGCAAAAACGTCTAAGTTCATACATAGGTCAGCTGAATGTGATCTTATTTGCGCCGGAGGATCTGTCTCTTGTGAAAGGCTCACCTCAGCTGCGACGTAAATTCATCGATATGGAATTGGGACAGGTCAATCCGATTTATTTATATGATCTGGTCCAGTATCAATCTGTTTTGAAGCAGCGGAATCAATATTTGAAGCAATTAGCTGAGAAAAAACAATCAGACCTTGTTTATTTAGATATTCTGACAGAACAGCTGGCGGAATTTGGCGGCAAAGTCTTATTTGCCCGTTTGGAGTTCATCAAAAAACTGGAACACTGGGCGAATTTGCTGCACAAAAAAATCAGCCATGAAAAAGAAGAGCTGTCGATCGAGTATTTTTCAAGTATTCCAATAGATAAAGAAAATTTTTCACTAGAAGAACTGCAAAAACAATTACTGCAAAGCGTGAATGAAAATCGTAAACGTGAATTGTTCAAAGCTAATACTTTTCTAGGTCCTCATCGGGATGATCTGATTTTTAATGTGAATGGTCAAAATGTCCAGACTTATGGATCACAAGGACAGCAAAGAACGACTGCGTTAAGCATAAAGCTTGCAGAAATTGATTTAATGTATTCAGAAACAGGAGAATATCCTGTTCTGTTATTGGATGACGTCATGAGTGAATTAGACAATGAACGGCAATTACACCTGCTAGAAACGATTGAAGGAAAGGTCCAGACATTTTTAACCACTACAAGTTTGGACCATTTAAACAATAAATTAACTGTTGAGCCAGATATATTTTATGTTCATCAGGGAGAGATAGAGAGGGAAGCATCTATATGACAGAAGAAGAAAAAAATATGAAAGAACGCGCCCAGGAATATGATGCCAGTCAGATTCAGGTATTAGAAGGTCTAGAAGCGGTTCGTAAGCGTCCAGGGATGTACATCGGATCAACTAGCTCAGAAGGGTTACATCACTTAGTTTGGGAGATCGTGGATAATTCGATCGATGAGGCCTTAGCAGGTTTTGCGACAAGTATTCAAGTGATCATTGAACCTGATAACAGTATCACAGTGGTCGATGATGGTCGGGGAATTCCAGTTGATATCCAAGCAAAAACAGGACGTCCTGCCGTTGAGACTGTCTTTACTGTGCTTCATGCCGGAGGTAAATTCGGCGGCGGCGGATATAAAGTATCCGGCGGACTGCATGGAGTTGGTTCCTCCGTTGTTAATGCACTTTCAACAACTTTGGATGTAAAAGTGTATAAAGATGGAAAAGTTCATTATCAAGAGTTTCATCGCGGAGCAGTTGTCGATGACCTGAAAGTGATCGAAGAAACAGATCGTCATGGAACTACTGTCCATTTTGTACCAGATCCTGAAATTTTTACTGAAACAACAACATTTAATTTTGATAAATTAGCTACACGTGTGAGAGAATTGGCTTTCTTGAATCGCGGTTTAAAAATCTCGATCGAAGATAAACGTGAAGAAACACCTGTTTTGAAAGAGTATCACTATGAAGGCGGGATCAAGAGTTATGTTGAACATTTGAATGCCAACAAAGATGTTCTATTTCCTGAACCGATCTTTATTGAAGGCGAACAACAAGATATTACTGTAGAAGTTTCTATGCAGTATACAGACGGTTATCATTCAAATATCTTGAGCTTTGCAAACAATATCCATACGTATGAAGGCGGAACGCATGAGTCTGGTTTTAAAACGTCCTTGACCCGTGTGATCAATGATTACGCCCGTAAACAGAAAATCATGAAAGAAAATGATGAAAACCTAACAGGGGAAGATGTTCGTGAAGGATTGACTGCTGTTATTTCGATCAAGCATCCAGAACCTCAGTTTGAAGGGCAAACAAAAACAAAACTGGGAAATTCAGAAGTACGTACAGTTACTGACCGTTTATTCTCAGAGTATTTCACAAAGTTCTTGATGGAAAACCCTACAGTTGGTAAACAAATCGTCGAAAAAGGCTTATTAGCTTCTAAAGCACGTTTGGCAGCTAAAAGAGCTCGTGAAGTCACTCGTCGTAAAGGTGCGCTTGAAATCAGCAATCTGCCTGGTAAATTAGCAGACTGTTCAAGTAAAGATCCTGAAAAATGCGAAATTTTTATCGTCGAAGGAGATTCAGCCGGCGGTTCTGCTAAACAAGGACGTAGCCGTGAATTCCAAGCGATCTTACCGATTCGTGGGAAAATCCTGAATGTTGAAAAAGCCAGCATGGATAAAATTTTAGCTAATGAAGAAATCCGTTCATTATTTACAGCGATGGGGACAGGATTTGGTGCAGATTTTGATGTATCAAAAGCTCGTTATCATAAATTAGTGATCATGACAGATGCCGATGTCGATGGTGCACATATTCGTACCTTATTGTTGACATTATTCTACCGTTTCATGCGTCCTGTGGTTGAAGCAGGTTACGTTTATATTGCTCAACCGCCATTATACGGGGTAAAACAAGGAAAAAACATTACCTACGTTCAACCTGGTAAACATGCAGAAGAAGAGCTTGCAAGAGTCTTAGAATCATTACCAGCAAGTCCAAAACCAAGTGTTCAGCGTTATAAAGGTCTTGGAGAAATGGATGATCATCAGTTATGGGAAACAACGATGGATCCTGAAAGACGATTAATGTCACGTGTCAGTGTCGATGATGCGATCGAAGCAGATCGGATTTTTGAAATGTTGATGGGAGATCGTGTAGAACCGCGCCGTGCGTTTATTGAAGAAAACGCTCATTACGTGAAAAACTTAGATATTTAGTGATAAGAAGGAGATAAGTTCATGAGTGAAGAAGTGAAAGAAAACATTCAAGACGTCAATCTGACCAGTGAAATGAAAGAATCCTTCATTGATTATGCGATGAGTGTTATCGTAGCTCGGGCATTGCCGGATGTACGTGACGGGTTGAAACCTGTCCACCGCCGTATTTTGTATGGAATGAATGAGTTAGGTGTAACACCTGATAAGCCACATAAGAAATCTGCCCGTGTTGTTGGGGATGTAATGGGTAAGTATCACCCGCATGGTGACTCCTCGATTTATGAAGCGATGGTTCGTATGGCTCAGCCGTTTAGTTACCGCAGTATGCTGGTCGATGGGCACGGAAACTTTGGTTCTGTCGATGGTGATGGTGCCGCGGCGATGCGTTATACCGAAGCTAGAATGAGTAAAATTGCGTTGGAGATGCTGCGTGATATCAATAAAGATACCGTTGATTTCCATGGGAACTATGATGATTCTGAACAAGAGCCGGATGTATTGCCAGCCCGTTTCCCTAACCTTTTGGTCAACGGAACGACTGGGATCGCTGTTGGGATGGCGACAAATATTCCACCGCACAACTTAGCTGAAGTCATTGAAGCGACTAATTTGTTGATGGACAATCCAGAGATTACAACCAATGAACTGATGGAAGTATTGCCTGGACCGGATTTTCCAACTGGCGGTTTAGTTATGGGCAAATCGGGCATTCGTCGTGCGTATGAGACTGGTCGGGGATCGATCACAGTTCGTGCAAAAGTAGATATTACAGAGATGCCTAATGGGAAAGAACGTATTTTGGTATCAGAGTTGCCTTATATGGTCAACAAAGCCAAATTGATCGAACGAATTTCAGAGCTGCATCGTGAAAAACGGATCGAAGGAATCACAGACTTACGTGATGAATCCTCTCGTGAAGGAATGCGGATCGTTATTGATGTCCGTCGTGATGTCAGTGCTTCTGTTATTTTAAACAACCTTTACAAGATGACGTCATTACAAACATCATTTGGTTTTAATATGTTGGCAATTGAAAAAGGTGTGCCAAAAATCCTAAGCTTAAAACAAATTCTTGAGAATTATGTAGAGCATCAACAAGAAGTAATTACTCGCCGTACTGAATTTGATAAGAAAAAAGCAGAAGCACGTGCACATATCTTAGAAGGTTTACGTATTGCCTTAGATCATATCGATGAAATCATTTCGATCATCCGAAATTCTAGAGCAGATGATGAAGCAAAAGCATCATTGATCGAGCGCTTTGAATTTTCTGATCGTCAGGCTCAAGCAATTTTAGACATGCGTTTACGTAGTTTAACTGGCTTGCAGCGTGATAAAGTCGAAAATGAATATCAAGAGTTACTGAAATTTATCGCTGATATGAATGATATTTTAGCTCGTCCAGAACGTGTTATCGAAATCATCAAAACTGAATTAGGCGATATCCGTGATAAATATGGAGATGCTCGTCGTACTGAACTTTTAGTTGGTGAAGTCTTGAGTTTAGAAGATGAAGACTTGATCGAAGAAGAAGAGGTCGTGATCACATTAACCAATAACGGCTATATCAAGCGTGTAGCAAACAGTGAATTCAGAGCACAACGCCGGGGAGGTCGTGGTGTTCAGGGCATGGGTGTCCATGATGATGATTTTGTGAAAAATCTAGTGTCATGTTCAACACACGATACGTTATTATTCTTCACGAATAATGGGAAAGTTTACCGTGCGAAAGGCTATGAAATTCCTGAATACGGTAGAACAGCCAAAGGTATCCCTGTGATCAATATGCTTGGTATTGACTCTAGTGAGAAGATCCAAGCGATCATCGCAGTTGAAGGCAAAGCGGAAGACGGACATTATCTGTTCTTTACTACACGTAAAGGAACAGTTAAACGTACAGCTGTAACAGCCTTTTCAAATATCAGAAGTAATGGTCTGATCGCGATCGGTTTGAAAGAAGATGATGAGTTAGTCAATGTTGTCTTAACTAACGGAGAACAAAATATGATCATCGGTACGCATAATGGTTATTCTGTTACTTTTGCTGAAACAGCTGTCCGGGATATGGGACGTACAGCATCAGGTGTTCGCGGTATTCGTCTGAGAGAAGATGATTACGTTGTAGGAGCCTCTTTATTGGATGCTGACACGGAAGTTCTCGTGTTGACGGAAAATGGTTACGGTAAGCGGACAAAAGCCTCTGAGTACCCTGTAAAAGGCCGTGGCGGTAAAGGAATCAAGACAGCTAATATCACAGCCAAAAATGGACCATTAGCTGGACTTACAACTGTTCGCGGAGATGAAGATATTCTAGTGATCACTAATAAAGGTGTCATCATTCGATTCAATGTCGATTCTGTCTCTCAAACTGGTAGAGCAACCCTTGGTGTTCGCTTGATGAGAATGGAAGAAGATGCAAAAGTTGTAACGATGGCAGTGGTTGAACCTGAACCGGATGAAATCGTTGAAGAAGTCGAAAATGCTGAAACAAAAGTAGTTGAAACTGAAACAACAGAAGCAGATACGTCTACAGAAGAATAAGAAACTGAATGAATTAAACAATAAAAAAACACAACTATTTTCTCTAAAAGAGAGGATCGTTGTGTTTTTTTATTATTACTTATTATTTCTAAAAAAACTAAATTATATTTCTTTTGTTTTAGTTAAAAGTGTGTTTATAATAAAAAATAAGAATAAGTGTGAGGTGAAGAGATGATTCAAGAAAAATTACTATTAACTAAAACTTTTTCAAAGCAATTAAATATAGGTACTGCATTATCCAACTTCATCGAAAATATACTTGAAATATTCGGCGATAAGACAACTGTGCTGGAGCGCAGACCAATCACCTTTTCTGAATATTTTTATGTAGAGTTGATCACCTTTACCAACGGATTTCAAGTAAGAACGAGTTTAAAAAGAAATCCGACATCCTTTGAGATCGAAGCGAAAGCTTATTCTGAACCAAATCATGCTTATTTATCCAATTTAACGATCGAAGAGCTCAGCATGATGCGTTCTTTAGTAAAAAAAGAAAGAGAACAGGTTATAGAGCAAAGATATTCTGATGTAGACCAAGGAGAATTAGCGGTTCTTTCTTCCTTGTTTATGAAATTAAAGATCATTACTGGAGAGATCATATAAAAAAGACGCTTATTTCAGCGTCTTTTTACTATTTAGATATCCGTTTCATTAGTGTACAACGTCCTACACTAATCAACTCTTTCGACTCATTAAAAATTTTTCCTTCCCAAACTTGCAATGAACCACCAATATGATTTGGTTTAGCAACGACAGTCAATGTTCCGTCTAGTATACTTTTTAAATGATTGACTTGAAGATCAACACCGACGGCATAAGCATTTTCATTAGAGAATTGTTCATTCGCCCCCATACTACAAGCTGTTTCGATCAATACAGCATTGATGCCCCCATGGACAATTCCATAGGGCTGTTTATGGAAGGGTGCGACATTCATCGTTAAGGTAACTTTTTCTTTTGTTAATTCTTTCGTATGTATTTGCAGATGCTCCAATAAATTCATGTATCTCCGCCCTTTCTAAAAAACTAGTGATCAATTACGAATGGATTGTTTCTAGAAAAGCAATTGCTGAAGTTACTATTACATTGTAATAGTCCAGAGAGTCAAAATAAAAGATCCGTTCTTTAGGATAATCTCCACTATCAAATTATTTTTGTAAGCCAGGGACACAGAGAATAGCCTCTGCATTTTGAGAAATTTGGTGGATATCTGCGATGGAGTCATCAAGGACAACTGTCCATGGCGCAGCTCTTTTTTGTAATTCTCTATTTAATTCTTTGACCAATTTATTTTGCTTAAACATTCCTAAAATATTTCCATCAGGAAGTTTATTTCTCCCAAACATAGGCGTACTCTGATAAACAACAACCGCTCGGTACAAATAATCAATCCTATTTCTATTTTCTTGAAGCTATTACTATCAATGATAACGGAGTTTTGAATGAACGACAAGAACAAGCAAGTTCATATGAGTTGTCGTATCCAAGATTGACTAAATAAAGTTAAGAAATTATGTGTATTTTTTAGTATAATCTGATTGTGTAGTTTATAGCGAATAATAAGAGAAGAGGAATAGGATATGGGATGTTTAGGAAATATTATCTGGTTTATTTTTGGTGGATTCATTGGTGGAGTGACCTGGCTTTTAGCTGGAATTCTTTGGTGTATCACGATCGTGGGGATACCGATAGGCTTACAATGCTTCAAATTAGCAGGTTTGAGCTTTTGGCCATTTGGGAAAGATGTTGTCTACAGCACAAGTAGTGTATCGTTTTTAGTAAATATCTTATGGTTGATTTTCAGTGGTTTTTGGTTAGCTGTCGGACATTGTATTAGTGGGATCATTTTATGTGTGACGATTATTGGGATCCCATTTGGGATGCAATCATTCAAGTTAGCGAAGCTAGCATTGATGCCGTTTGGTGCTCAGGTGGTTGCAACAAGATAGATCATAAATATGAATTTAGAAGTCAAAAAAGAATGGAAACCAATAAATGGTTTTCATTCTTTTCTAGTACATTTATATAGAGCTGATCTATCTTATCTTGAACCGTCTAGCATTCTAAAATTTATATATTTGTGTATAATAGAAGCATTGAAAACTTACTTAGCTGCACAGGCTAGCTCTTCGGAAAAAAGATAAAACCTGAATGAGACAAAAATCGTCTCAGTCATGTCTTCCTATTTTTCAGTCAGAGCTGGAAGAGCCTGTTCCGCTTTTAAAATTATAAGGAGGTTTCCCCATGAGAAACTGGACACCAATCAAGGAATATGATGAAATTTTATTTGAACAAGAAGGTAAAGTGGCGAAGATCACGATCAATCGTCCTCATGTACACAATGCATTTACTCCAAAAACAGTGATGGAAATGATCGATGCATTCAATATCAGTCGAGATAGACAAGATATTGGTGTGATTATTTTGACAGGAGCTGGAGATAAAGCTTTTTGCTCTGGCGGAGACCAAAAAGTTCGTGGACATGGCGGTTATGTCGGTGAAGACAGTGTGCCACGTTTGAATGTGTTAGATTTACAGCGTTTGATTCGTGTGATCCCTAAACCTGTCATTGCGATGGTCAAAGGATATTCTATCGGTGGTGGTAATGTCCTACAGCTGGTTTGTGATTTGACGATTGCTGCAGACAATGCAAAATTTGGTCAAACAGGCCCGAATGTCGGCAGTTTTGACGGCGGTTATGGTTCTGGTTATTTAGCACGTGTGATCGGTCATAAAAAGGCGAAAGAAGTTTGGTTCTTATGTAAACAATATTCTGCTGAAGAAGCGTTAGATATGGGCTGGATCAATACAATTGCTCCGTTGGACCAAGTAGAAGATGTCACGATGGATTGGGCGCATGAAATGTTGAAGAAAAGTCCGTTGGCGCTGCGTATGATCAAAGCCTCTTTGAATGCAGATACAGATGGTCTTGCAGGTATTCAGCAATTAGCTGGAGACGCGACGTTACTTTACTATACAATGGACGAAGCAAAAGAAGGACGCGATTCCTTCAAAGAAAAACGTGATCCTGATTTCGATCAATTTCCTAAGTTTCCATAAAGGGTGAGAAAAATGAGTAGTTGGCTTCAAAAACAAGTAAATGAACGACCGGATCATCCTGCTTTTTACTGGCAGGATGAAGTATGGTCATTTTTTGAAGTAGCAGAAGAAGTTCAAAAATGGGCAGCTGAATACTCTGCAAATATTCCGCAAACAGAGAAACGTATTGCTCTTTTTAGCCGAAATTCAAAAGAGATGTATTTTTCGATCCTAGCATTATGGGAATTAGGTAAAGAGATCGTTTTTTTGAATACGCATTTAAGCCTTCAAGAACTTCAATATCAATTGACAGATGCCAAAGTAAAAATAGTGATTACAGCAACTGAATATTTATCGGTAGTTGCAAACTTGAACCAAGTGAACATCCTTGAAATGAAACGTGGAGATGTTTCGGTTCTTGATCAAAAACAAATGGAACTAAATTATCAGCTCGAAATGCCAGCTTCAATCATGTATACATCCGGTACAACAGGGAAACCTAAAGGGGTCGTTCAGCGTTTTAGCAACCATCTTGCTAGTGCTTTGGGCACACAAGAGAATATGGGGATTACCGCAGCTGATTGTTGGCTTTGTCCAGTACCACTATTTCATATTAGCGGACTATCGATCGTGATTCGTCAATTGGTTCTGGGTTGCAGCTTTCGCTTATATAGTAAATTTGATGCTAAAAATACAACCAAAGATTTGACTGAAGGTCGAGGAACGGTGATTTCCGTTGTGGCTGTGATGCTGAGAGAGCTATTGGAGTATTACCCTAAAGAGGGTTACAGTAAAGAATTTAAAGCAATGCTTTTGGGTGGCGGACCTATTGCCCCAGCTGCATTAGAACAATGCGAACGAAATAAAATTCCTGTGATCCAATCTTATGGGATGACTGAAACATGTTCTCAGGTGGTTGCATTAAGCTTCGAGGATGCCTCTAAAAAGATCGTTTCAGCAGGAAAGCCTTTAAAAGATATGCAAATCAAAATTATAGCTGAAAATGGAAAACAAGCACCAGCGAACAACGTTGGTGAAATTCTTTTAAAAGGGAAAAATGTGATTCAAAATTATTTGAATGGCGAGCAGTGGCAAACAGAAAAATGGACGGCAGACGGTTGGTTTAAAACAGGAGATATGGGGTATTTGGATAATGAGGGGTACCTTTATTTAGTGAGTCGTTTAAGTGAACTGATCATTTCTGGCGGAGAGAATATTTATCCTACAGAAATTGAACATATCCTGCAAGAATTTCCAGGCGTGAAAGAAGTTGCTGTGATCGGTGAGTCAGATCAAAAATGGGGAGCTGTTCCAGTTGCTTATATTGTTGGGGACCCAACGATTACGATTGAAAAAATCAATGAATTTGCGAAGCAGCATTTAGCGAAATATAAATGTCCAAAACGACTCTATCTATGTAATTGTTTGCCTAGAACTGCGAGTGGAAAACTTGCGAAACATCGTTTAACAACAGAAGAAAGGGAGGCTTTTTTAAGCAAATGAGCATTCCTAATGAATTAAAAGAAGCATATGTGAACGGCTATCGTCAATTTAGCTGGATCAAAAAAATAAATGAACATACAGAATCTTTGCGTACTTATTTTGAGAAGGGACAAAAATATTTCAAAGGTACTAGATTCTATTGGCAAACGCCAGAACAAGAACTGATACTTGTAGGATTTGGGAAAGAACAAGTATTAGTAGAGGATCAGGCTTCTTTTAATAATGTTGATGCTTTTCTATTAAAAGAACATGACTTGGTTTATCAAAATGAAATGATCAGCGGGGCAGGTGCAATGTTAGTTGGCGGTTTTGCATTTGACCATCACTCGATAGAACAAAATGAGTGGGGTGAGATGGATCGGGGATTGTTTTATTTACCAATATTCCTGTTTTCTCAAAAAAATGAACAAAGATATTTGACGATCAATTTTAGTGCTGAAAGTTTAGCAGAATTAGAGTATAAATGGCATGCTCTAAATGAACAGATAGAAGAGATAATGAAGGAACAATTGAAAACAAACACAACTTTTCAGGAAATTATTGCAGAAGAAGTAGCTGTTTCTGAATGGATGAATTTGGTCGACCAAACAGTGGAACAATTAAAACAATCTGGACTATTAGAAAAGGTTGTTTTAGCTAGACGAATGAAAGTAACAACCAATGACTCTTTTCAAGCAGAATATATTTTGAGAAATCTACAGGAGCAGCAGACGAATACTTATTTTTTTGTGCTGGAATCAGCTGATCAACTTTTTATTGGTGCAACTCCAGAACGGTTGCTGAAGGCAACTGACACAGCTTTTTCGACAGCAAGCATCGCTGGTTCTGTTTCACGTGGAACAACTGCTGCTGAAGATGAAGAATTGGGTAATTATCTACTGAACGATATGAAAAATCGACAAGAACATAAAATTGTTGTTGATCGAATTACTAGAGAAGTAGAGCAGATGACAGGTGTTTCAATTTTACCTCAGACGCCTAAGCTATTAAAAAATCGGGACATTCAGCATCTACATCTACCAATTGAGGGAAAACGACAAAAAGAGTATCGTTTTTTAAAAGGAGTGAAACAACTTCATCCAACACCAGCATTAGGTGGGGAACCAAAAGAATTGGCTTTGGAATGGTTAAGACAGCATGAAAAGTTAGATAGAGGTCTATATGGTGCACCGATCGGCTGGGTTGCGATCAAGGAAGATATTGGTGAATTTGCTGTTGGGATACGTTCGGCAGTTTTTTCGGGCGATACTGGCTATTTATATGCTGGCTGTGGGATCGTAAAGGATTCACAAGCAGAGCAGGAAAGAGAAGAAACCAAAATCAAATTTCAACCAATGTTAAGAGGAATAGGAGGGGAGATCAATGACAAATCAAATTGATATGACACGATATTTACACTCCTTTGTCGAAGGCATGATTAGTAGTGGCGTCAGTCAGGCAGTGATTAGTCCCGGATCTAGATCCACTCCTTTAGCTTTATTGCTGCATCGACAAGAAAAGATAGAGACGTTTGTTGAAGTCGATGAGCGTTCGGCAGCTTTTTTTGCACTTGGATTAAGTAAAGCAAGTAATAAACCAGTTGTCTTGTTGTGTACTTCAGGAACAGCAGCTGCAAATTATTATCCAGCAATCTGTGAAGCTAAAGCGAGTCACGTTCCATTGATCATTTTAACGACGGATCGCCCACATGAATTACGACAAGTAGGTGCACCGCAATCTATGGATCAACTTCAATTATTCCAAAATCATGTTAAATTATTTGTAGAAATGGCTATTCCGGAAGGAACAAAAGAAATGCTGGACTACGCTTATTGGCAAGGAATGCGCTCGACAGATACAGCTTCCCAAATACCCAAAGGACCTGTACACTTAAATTTTCCCTTAAGAGAACCTTTGTTGCCGGATTTATCTTCCTCATTAAAAACGAAACGGCAAACAGAAATCATTGCAGGAAAGTCGCAATTGACAGAAGAGCAATTGATTCAGTGCATCAATGCTTGGCAAGGTAAAAAAGGTGTGCTAGTTGTTGGGGGAAGTCACACACCTAAAGAAGCACGTTTATTTGTTGAATTAGCAGAGGCATTAAACTGGCCTATCATTAGTGATCCGCTGACGAATATTACCTCTTGTGGTCTTGACAGCTCACTGATCATGAGTTGTGCGGATTTATTTATTCAAGAAGTAACTATGATTCATCGACCAGAAGTCGTTGTTCGTTTTGGTATGCTGCCGATTTCAAAAAATACGATGTTTTGGCTTCGATCACTTGAGAAAACAGAAACGACCATCTATTTTGTAGATGAGACTGGTGAATGGCAGGATCAATTAAAGCAAACACAAGTTGCGATTCAAGTCCAAGAACAGCCATTTCTTCAAGCAGTTAAAGAAAATATCACAGTAAAAACATCAGGATCGTGGACTGCTCAATGGATTCAATGGCAAAAAATAACCGAACAAACATTGGAAGATTTAGCTGAAATGAACCAGCTCAACGAAACTTCTGCGAGCCTTTTAGTTCATAAACAAATGATGGCTGACGGTCAATTATTCGTTTCAAACAGTAACGCCATTCGTTTTATCGATCGGTTTGCTGCTGTAGAAAATACTAGCTATCATCTATTTGGGAATCGCGGGATCAATGGAATCGATGGAATCGTTTCGACAGCTTTAGGTATGTGTGCGACGAACCCTAAACGCCAAAATATTTTGCTGATTGGTGATCTGGCCCTGTATCATGATATGAATGGATTATTATTAGCCCAAAGATATCATTTACCTTTAACGATCATATTGTTGAATAATAATGGTGGCGGTATTTTTTCTTTCCTTTCTCAAAGAGAACTGGAGAAAGAGGATTTTGAACCGATTTTTGGCACACCAATTGATTTAGATTTTTCCCTTGTGGCAAAGTTATATGGTGCTGAATATACAAAAGCTGAAACTTTAGAACAGCTGGATTTATTATTAGAGCAGACAAAAACAGAGCCGAAATTTCAACTAATCGAAATCATTGGGGATCGTGAAGAGAATGTTCGTTTACAGGAACAAATAATGAACGTGTTAAAGGAAAAATTGGAGCAAGACAGATGAATATAGAAATTAATGGTGTAGATTACTATTATGAATGGTTATCTTATAAAAAAGAGTGTCCCACTTTAGTCTGTCTGCATGGCTTTACAGGTAGTGGACAAACCTTTGCGCCAGTCTTTCAGGGAAAATCTGATTTTAATATTTTAGTGATCGATTTAATTGGACACGGTCGATCCTCTAGTCATGTGCATCCTTACCGTTATCAGTTAGACTCGTTGTGTCAGGATTTAGCTTTACTAACTGAAAAGCTGGGTATTTCAGTATTTTCATTATTAGGCTATTCTATGGGGGCTAGAGCAGCTTTAGGGTTCTACTATCTATTTCCTCATAAAGTTCAACAACTGATCTTAGAGAGCGGTTCTCCGGGCTTAAAAAGTGGATCAGAACGAACAAGACGTCAATTATCAGATGAGCGTTTAGCTTCATGGACCTTAACTTCACCAATTAAAGATTTTGTGATGAAGTGGGAAGCACTGCCTCTTTTTGATACACAAAGAAGTTTACCTGATCAGTTACAGGTTGCAGTTCGTGAGGAACGATTAGCACAACAACCATTTGGTTTAGCGTGTAGTTTGTGGTTTATGGGAACAGGCATACAAAAAAGTTATTGGACAGAATTATTCGATATAAACATTCCTGTGTTATTGATTGTCGGAGAATTAGATCATAAATTTCGGCGGATTGCTGAGGAAATGAAACAAATACAGCCAACGTTCATCATTGAAACGGTCGAACATGCGGGACATTGTGTTCACTTAGAAAAACCGCGTCAATTTGAAGAAGTCGTTTATGGATTTTTAAAAGGAGGAGTTGCAGATGAAGATTAAGCGTATCGATCGTTATCGCATTCGTCTCCCTTTACGTATTCCTTTTGAAACAAGTTACGGCCGACTAACAGAAAAAGCCTTTGATATTATATTGATCACTGATGAATTAGGTAATCAGGGGATTGGGGAGCTCGTAGCATTTGAGCAGCCAGATTATATTGAAGAAACGATTGCAACAGCACGTATCATCATAGAAAAGCACTTGATTCCTTTGTTGATCGATCGAGAAATCGATGATCCAAGAGAGATTTCTTTGCTATTTCAAGAAGTAAAAGGCAATCAAATGGCAAAATCCAGTATAGAAACTGCCGTTTGGGATTTATATGCCAAACGTAATGGAAAAAGCCTCCAAACGTCTTTTTCTGCAACAAGAACACAAATTCCTGTCGGCGTTAGTGTAGGCATTCAACCTGATATATCTGAATTATTAAAGCAAATTACAGCTTATGTGGAACAAGGATATCAAAGAGTTAAGTTGAAAATACGTCCTGGCTATGACTTGAAACCAATTGCTTCGATTCGAGAAAAGTTTCCTGAGTTACCACTAATGGTTGATGCTAATTCTGCGTATACTATCGATGATCTTTCTCATTTGAAAAGGCTGGACGCCTATAATTTGGCGATGCTGGAGCAACCTTTTGCTGCTGATGATTTTTTAGATCATGCACAATTGCAAAAAGTAATGAAAACAAAGATCTGTTTAGATGAAAATATCCGATCGATCAAAGATTGTGAATTAGCTTTCGCTTTGGGGAGCTGCCGAAGTATCAATTTGAAAATCCCTAGAGTCGGTGGAATCACTGAAGCATTAAAAATCGTTGATTTTTGTGAAAAACATGACCTGCTTGTGTGGTTGGGCGGAATGTTTGAATCAGGTGTAGGTAGAGCATTGAATCTGCAGTTTGCTTCACAAAGCATATTTACTTTCCCTGGAGATATTTCAGCTTCTGATCGGTACTATTACGAAGACATAATATCAAAGCCTTTCGTTCTCACTAATGGCAAGCTTTCAGTGCCAACAGGATCGGGAATTGGCGTGTCGCTATCTCCTGAACATCTTTTGAAGTATGGGAAATATGAAACTATCTACACAGATTGAAAGACTCACAGACAAGGAAAAAATGTCTGTGAGTCTCTTTTTATAATTTATTGTTCTTTCAACGTTTTTTCAATCTGTAATCGTTGGACTTTCATCGTTGCTGTGCGGGGAATTTCGTCCCAAGCCATAATGATCGGTTCGCTTAAGCGTGGCAAGTCATTGACTTGTTCCCACCAAGCATCCCAGTTCATTTCTTGCTTTGGATCAACAGCTAAAATCGGTTGAGGAGAATTATCTTTTGCACGAACAATGATCACTTCTTGAAGGAAATCGAGTGCATCTAGTAAATGATCTTCGATCGCTAGATTACTATCGATTTTTTCAATCAAATCAACCTGACGATCTTTCAGATGCAGATGACCTTGTTCATCCATAAAGCCATAATCACCACTATCCCACCAAGGACCAAAAACCGTTGCTTGGAATCGCTCATCTTCTTTGTAATAAGTAAGTGCACGTCCCTTAGATAGAAATTGAATATGTCCATCTGTCATTTTAGGCAGAACATTGCCGTCTTTATCTGCAATTCTAGCCTCAGTCAACCCTTCTAAACCAACACCCATGTCGCGAGCATCAGATGTTTTTAGTGATTCTAGAGTATGAGCTTTTAAGATCATCGGCCCACATTCGCTTTGTCCATAGACTTGTAGGAAAACAGGTTCGTTTTTCTCTGATGCTTTTAAGAAGCTGGCCATAGTCGCATTATTGATTGCATCAAATGTAGAGTGATAGTAGCGCACACTGCCGAAAACCTCAGGTGCTCTTTTCGCTAATGAAGTCCACTGAACGAAGTTATTTGGATGAGTTTCAAGAGCAATAGGTTGATGTTTTAAGAGCATTGCAGCAACAGAATCACTGTTGGATATGGACAAGGGCATCATTGGAAAACCCATTGCCATTAACGAAGAGACACCGATATTAAAACGTGAATGTACAGGTGAAATATGGAATCCAACCAGTTTTTTCTCTGCGATTTTAGTAAAAATTGTTTTTTGCCATTTTGTACGCCATCCCATAGAATTTGCTGAATGACAAATCAATTTTGGGATACCTGTTGTTCCAGATGTATGTGTCATATAAGCGATCATATCTTTAGGAAGTTCGACTTGAGGAACTTCTTCAGTAGATGCTTGTAAAAGTCTCTCAATAGAGATCTGTTTGCTGGAAGAACTGTTTTTCACGCTGTTCACTTTTTCAGCTGTTTCATCATCAAATAAAATAAAAGGGTCATCTAAACGATCAACAAACACTTCGATTGTTTCTGCTGGAAAGTGATAAGAGATCATTGCTGGAACAGCGCCTAAATAAGAAGCTGCAACCGCTAGTAAATACGTATCGAATTTGGAACTTTTAAAGATAATGATTTTATCCTCAGCTTTAACACCTAGACTTGCTAATTGATACGCACGATTTAAAATGGCATTATGACTTAGCTCGTACGTATAACTTGTACCTAGTTCTGGAAAAGCGGGTAGGGGTTCATCATGAATAATTGCAGTAGTAGGGTTTTTACAGGCAGCATCACGATAATTTGTATACAAATTAAGTGGTTGGTACTCTAACAGTTGGTTCAATTTACAGCATCCTTTCAAACTACATAAATATTTTTATCGCTTGTGTAATAACGAACAAGGACAGTATACCATGAAAAATAAATAACCTGAATAAATAAGAAAAAAACAAAAAGACACTGATTTAACGTATATTAATAGTGAAAGCTAAAAGAGGAAATAGCTTGAGGAAAAAACAGTCAAAAGTTATGAAGGATACTTGATTTGATTGGATTTTAGGTGTATAATAAAATATTGTGAGTAGTCTATTTTTTTAGATCGCTCTCCTTGCTCTTAGCAAACTAAGAGCCTTGAAGTCCATAGGGAGGTGAAAATCAATGAGTCAAGCTACGAATTATGAAATTATGTACATCATTCGTCCGAACATTGATGAAGAAGCAAAAACTGCTTTAGTAGAACGTTTCGACACAATCTTAAAAGATAACGGAGCAGAAGTTATCGAATCAAAAGATTGGGAAAAACGCCGCTTAGCATATGAAATGAACGGATTCCGTGAAGGCATCTATCATATCGTTAAAGTATCTTCTCCATCAACTGCAGGAGCAATCAATGAATTTGATCGTCTTGCTAAAATCAATGACGATATTATCCGTCATATGATTATCAAGGAAGAAGCATAATAAGAATGTTTCACGTGAAACATTCATTTGACGAAAGGAGATGTTTAAATGATTAACAACGTTGTATTAGTTGGAAGACTAACAAAAGATCCAGATTTACGATATACTTCTAGTGGTTCAGCTGTTGCGACATTTACTTTAGCTGTAAATCGTAACTTTACGAATCAAAGTGGAAATCGTGAAGCAGATTTTATTAACTGTGTGATTTGGCGTAAACCCGCTGAAACAATGGCAAACTATGCGCGTAAAGGTACATTGTTAGGTGTAACAGGTCGTATTCAAACTAGAAATTATGAAAATCAGCAAGGTCAACGTGTATACGTGACTGAAGTTGTTTGTGAAAATTTCCAGTTGTTAGAGTCTCGTTCTGCATCAGAGCAAAGACAAACACAAGAAGGATCAGCACCGTCATACAATTCCGGCGGCGGAAGTTTCCAACCATCACAGAATAATAATTTTTCAGGACAAAACAATTTTAATCAATCATCCTCTCAGTCTAGCAATAACGGTATGCCTGATTTTGATAGAGATGCTGATCCATTCGGTGGAACAGGATCGACTATTGACATTTCAGATGATGATTTACCATTCTAAACGAATTTGATAGGAGGGAATAAGAATGGCACAACAAAGAAGAGGCGGACGTAAACGTCGTAAAGTTGACTATATTGCAGCAAACCATATTGAATATATCGATTACAAAGATGTTGAATTACTAAAAAAATTCATTTCTGAACGTGGAAAAATTTTGCCACGTCGTGTAACAGGTACTGGTGCTAAAAATCAACGTAAATTAACAATCGCGATTAAACGTGCACGTATCATGGGCTTATTACCATTCGTTGGTGAAGAGCAATAATATAGAAAACAAAGATCAAAGAATTAATTTTCTTTGGTCTTTTTTTAATTTCAAATTATTCTTTTTACATGAAAGTAACCTTAAATGTACAAACTAAAATTGAAGAAATAATACTAGTTATGATTTGAATAAGGCAGCTATGATATCTATGGAATGTTTCACGTGAAACATTATGGAGTTCGCAGAAATTCCATTTTTATGCTAAAATAGCGGTATGCTTGAAGGATGGGGGAGTCCTTAAATGAGAAAAATTGGAATGAAACAACTGTTAGGTTTTGCATTCGTTCTTTTTTTGTTAGAAGTTCTAATTCTCTTTTTTATACCTAATAAATACATATCTATTTTAGCATTATTAGTGCTTAATCTTTTTTTGATAAATAGAATTATTTATCTAATTAGGCGAATAGAGATATCAAATACGGAAAAGATTAGAGCCGCTAGCAGAATAGCTGAAAAATCATTAGATTATGCTTTTAATGAAGTGTCTGTGGGTATCATCAATTATGATCCTGATACTAAGGAAGCCAAGTGGTTAAATCCTTTTGCAGAAGACATCTTCAAAAAAGATGGGCAATCATTGCTCAGTCCAGAACTGATCCAAAATTATCTGTCACTTGCTGATAAAGGTAAAGATATTTTCAAAGTAGGTGAACATATCTATCGTTTCAATATAGATACTACTCAAAATACAATAACGTTTAAAGATATTACAAAAGAGAGTAACTTGTATCAAGAGAAATTGGGTATGCAGACAGCTATAGGAATTGTTTCTGTAGATAATTATGATGATATAACAGATAATTTGGATGATAAAGAGATCTCGTATTTGAACAGTTTCATTACAACAATGATTTCTGATTGGATGGATCAGTATCAGGTCTTCTATAAAAGACTAAATGCCGAACGATATTTTTTCATCGCACAGCTTGAAGATGTGCAAAAAATGATGGATGAAAAGTTTCAGATATTAGATAAAATCAGAAAAGAATCAAGTACTCGAGAAAGTTCAGTTACATTAAGTATGGGGATTTCCTATGGTGGAGAAACCTTGAATCAAACTGGAAATACGGCACAAACGAATTTAGATACTGCTTTAGTTAGAGGCGGCGATCAAGTGGTAGTAAAAGAAGCAAAAGATGACGCTAAACCGGTTTTTTATGGTGGTAGAACAGCTTCTGTTGCGAAAAGAACACGTGTTCGTTCTAGGGCAATGAGTACAGCTATCCAAGGAATCTTATCAGAGTCTTCAGATGTTTATATCATGGGGCATAAGTATCCTGATATGGATGCTATAGGATCGGCATTTGGTATGGCGCGTTTAGCAAAATTCCATGATAGACACGCTTGGATCGTATTAGATAAAAATGAAAGCATTCCTGATGTCGAAAGAGTCATGAGTGAATTACAAAAGTATCCGGATTTGGCAGAACAAATCATTACGCCAAAAGAAGCGATGAAAAAGAAAACGGATAGCAGTTTGTTGATCATGGTTGATTACCATAAGCCTTCACTATCTATCTCACAAGATTTGTACGAACAATTTGAGAAAGTCGTTATTATCGATCATCATCGTCGTGGTGATGAGTTTCCTGTAAAACCTTTGCTTTCTTATATTGAATCTTCTGCTTCTTCTGCTTCAGAATTAGTAACAGAATTGATCGAATACCAAAGTAATTCAAAAAGACGATTAGACAAATTTGAAGCCACATTGCTGCTTGCGGGAATTGTTGTTGATACGAAAAGCTTTAGTGTACGGACAACTTCTCGAACCTTTGATGTAGCAAGTTATTTGAGAACTTGTAGTGCGGATTCATCTTTAGTACAATATTTATTAAGCTCAGATTTGACCAGCTATTTAGAAATGAACAGCTTGATTGCTCAGAGTGAGTATGTGACATCTGATACTGTGATCGTTACTGGAAGTGAAGAAAAAGAGTATGATAGTGTGACAGCTGCAAAAACAGCAGATACTTTATTATCAATGGTTGGGATCAATGCTGCTTTTGTGATCACGAAACGTACAGATAAGCAGATAGGGATTAGTGCTAGAAGTAATGGGTCGATAAATGTCCAACTGATCATGGAAAATCTTGGCGGAGGTGGTCATTTCACTAACGCTGCGGTACAATTACCTAATGTAACAGTTGCTGAGGTCAAAGAGCAGCTATTAAGAGTGATACACCAAAATATCAATGTAATGTATGATTCAGCGCCATAAGCTGATCGTGCTTTTAAAATGAGGAGGAAAAATAGTATGAAAGTTATTTTTTTGCAAGACGTTAAAGGCAAAGGAAAAAAAGGTGACGTAAAAGAAGTTCCAACAGGTTATGCTCAAAATTTCCTGATTAAAAACGGTTATGCTCAAGAAGCGAATAAGGGGAGTATCAGTGCTCTTGCAGGACAGAAAAAAGCTCAGGATAAACACGAAGCAGAAGTTTTAGCAGAAGCAAAAAAAATGCAAGAGTTTCTAGAAAAAGAAGAGACTGTTGTAGAGCTTAAAGCAAAGGCTGGAGAGGACGGACGGCTTTTTGGATCAATTCCCTCAAAACAAATTGCAGAGGCCTTAAACAAGCAATATAAGGTGAAATTAGATAAACGTAAGATCGAGTTGTCTCAACCGATTCGTGCGCTAGGTTATACGAAAGTTCCAGTAAAACTTCATCATGAAGTAACGGCAAAAATCAAAGTACACGTAGTAGAAGAATAGTCTTAAAAAAAGAAAACTAAAAGATATCTTAGCTTTTCTAAAATTGATTTTGTTTCACTATGCACGTACTTTTAGAGTGTTGTTCAAAAGAGATTCTTACTTTTGAGCAACACTTATTTTTCTTTTTATGAAAAGCCTGCACCTGTGATTCTCAGTGTACATTTAAGTCAATTATTGTTAAAATAGAAAGACTGGACAGAATGAATATATAGTGAGAGTTGTGGAACTAATCGTATCTGTAAAGATCGATCGTTTCTAGTGAAAGAAAAATAGGAGAGAAAAAAATGAGTGAAGTATGGCAAGATAGAGTACCGCCACATAGCATGGAAGCAGAGCAGGCTGTTTTAGGGTCGGTTTTTTTAGATGCTGAGGTTATTATCGATGCATTAGAGTACATAGAACCAAAAGATTTTTATCGCCGTAATCATCAATTGATTTTTCAAACTATGCTCACGTTAAATGATCGGAATGAAGCAATTGATGTCATTACCATCAAGGATCGTCTGGAACAAGAGAATTTGTTGGAGGATGTTGGCGGTTTAAGCTATTTATCAGATTTAGCACTAGCCGTACCGACTGCAGCAAATATCGTTTACTATGCTAAAATCGTCGAACAAAAATCATTACTACGCAATTTGATTTCGACCGCTACTGAGATCGTAACAAAAGGATTCGAACAAGGTGAAGATGTCGAGACGATCTTAGATGATGCTGAACGTAGTATCCTAGAAGTATCGGAAAAACGAAACAGAAGCGGCTTCTTATCGATTGCAGATGTATTGAATACATCGATTGCCAACATCGATCAGCTGTATCAAAATGACGAAGAAATCACGGGGTTACCGACAGGTTATCCAGCGTTAGATAAGATGACTGCAGGGCTTCAAGCAGAAGAATTGATTATTTTAGCTGCTCGTCCGGCCGTGGGGAAAACAGCGTTTGCTTTGAATATCGCTCAAAACATCGGGACCAAAACAGATCGTTCAGTTGCTATTTTCAGTTTGGAGATGGGGGCGGAATCTTTGGTCAATCGGATGCTTTGTGCAGAAGGTTCGATCGAAGCTGGTCACTTGCGAACGGGTCAATTATCTGAAGAAGAGTGGCAAAACTTGATCATTGCAATGGGTAGCTTATCCAGAGCTCAAATTTTTATTGACGATACACCAGGGATCAAAATTACAGAGATTCGTGCAAAATGCCGGAAACTGGCGCAGGAAAGAGGCAATTTAGGTCTGATCCTGATCGACTATTTGCAGCTGATTGAAGGAACGGGACGTGAAAGTCGACAACAAGAGGTTTCTGAAATTTCTCGTCAGTTGAAGAAATTAGCAAAAGAGCTGAAAGTTCCTGTGATTGCCTTGTCACAGCTATCTCGTGGTGTAGAGCAACGGCAAGATAAACGACCAGTATTGAGTGATATTCGTGAATCTGGTTCGATCGAGCAGGATGCTGATATCGTTGCTTTCCTTTATCGTGATGACTATTATGAGCGTGGTGAAGGCGGCGAAGATGGCGATCATGAACCACCGGAAATCGATAATGTGATCGAAGTTATCATTGAGAAAAACCGTAGTGGTGCGCGGGGAACAGTTGAACTGTTATTTATTAAAGAATATAATAAATTCTCGTCGCTATCACCGAGAGAAGAGTTTTAAAGTATAGTTAAATAAGTTGTCTATGATCTTTATGGGCAGCTTATTTTTTATTTGCTAAAGGACAGTTAAGTTTTGAATTTTCGTTTTTTTAATGAATGTTTTTTAGTATAAAAAATAATGTTCGTGTTTTGCTTTGTTTTTGTTTTTTTGAAATAATAATATTCGATTTTTTGTTGAAAGCGTTGCGTTTTACTGGTACAATGAATCAGGACAAAATAATTTAGAACGAGGTGTTCGAATGTCATCAGTTGTAGTAGTCGGAACGCAGTGGGGCGATGAAGGAAAAGGGAAGATCACAGATTTTTTAAGTGAGAATGCTGAAGTCATTGCACGTTATCAAGGCGGAGATAATGCAGGTCATACCATTAAATTTGATGGTGTTACTTATAAACTACACTTGATTCCTTCAGGTATCTTTTACAAAGAAAAAATCAGTGTGATAGGAAACGGCGTAGTCGTTAATCCTAAATCATTAGTAAAAGAGCTTGCTTATTTAAAAGAGAACAATGTAACAACAGATAATTTACGTATTTCTGATCGTGCACATGTCATTTTACCTTACCACATCAAACTAGATCAATTACAAGAAGATGCTAAAGGTGAAAATAAGATCGGTACAACGATCAAAGGAATCGGTCCAGCTTATATGGACAAAGCGGCACGTGTTGGTATTCGTGTGGCAGACTTATTAGATAAAGAAATTTTTGAAGAGCGTTTGAAAATCAATTTAGAAGAAAAGAATCGTCAATTTGTAAAAATGTTCGATAGCGAACCGATTTCATTTGAAGAAATCTTCGAAGAGTATTATGAATACGGTCAGCAAATCAAACAATATGTGACAGATACATCTGTTATCTTAAATGATGCATTAGATGCAGGCAAACGTGTCTTATTTGAAGGTGCACAAGGTGTTATGCTTGATATCGATCAAGGAACATATCCATTTGTGACATCATCAAACCCAGTTGCTGGAGGCGTGACGATCGGTAGCGGTGTTGGTCCTTCAAAAATCAATAAAGTCGTTGGTGTATGTAAAGCTTATACATCACGTGTGGGCGATGGTCCATTTCCGACAGAATTGTTTGATGAAACAGGAGAAACGATTCGTAAAGTCGGAAAAGAATACGGAACAACAACTGGACGTCCGCGTCGTGTCGGCTGGTTTGATACAGTGGTAATGCGTCACTCTAAACGCGTTTCAGGTATCACCAATCTATCATTAAACTCAATCGATGTATTAAGTGGTTTAGATACTGTAAAAATTTGTACAGCATATGAGCTGGACGGTGAATTGATTTATCACTATCCTGCCAGCTTGAAAGAATTAAGCCGCTGTAAACCAGTTTATGAAGAATTACCCGGTTGGACAGAAGATATCACCGGCTGTAAAACATTGGCTGATCTACCAGCAAATGCTAGAAACTATGTGCACCGTATCTCTGAATTAGTAGGTGTTCGTATTTCAACATTCTCTGTTGGACCAGACCGTAATCAAACAAACGTTTTAGAAAGTGTTTGGGCTCAAATTTAATCAAACAGGATAAGAAGTTGGACACTTTTGTTTCCACCGTTTATTTGCTTTTAAAGAGACTGGGTTGTAACTTGTAGAGTTATGTCCCAGTTTCTTTTTTGTTCATTTTCAGTAAGAAACTTCCCTGAATAAAGCATGAGTATCTTTTAAATATATGTTAAAATAGAAAAACAGTTAGGGGGATATCAAAGATGACTTTTAAGATAATGACAGATTCATGTTGTGACTTACCATATACATATTTAGAAGCAAATGATGTTGATTTTATCAGTATGACGATCCAGTTGAACGGGAAAGAATTAGTGGATGATTTGGGGAAAACATTCGACTATGACTGGTTTTTGCAGGAGATAAAAACGGGTGGTATGCCAACAACTTCTCAAGTAAACGTTGGTCGCTATATTGAATTTTTCCGTCCATTTGTAGAAAAACAAGTGCCAATTTTATATTTAGCTTTTTCGTCCGGCTTAAGTGGTTCTTATCAAAGTGCCAAACAGGCTGTGGAAATTTTAAAGGAAGAGTTTGAAGAAGCAGAAATCTATGTGATCGATACAAAAGCTGCCAGTTTAGGTGAAGGACTTTTAGTCAGCGAAGTGATCGACTTGAAACAAGCTGGGCATTCCTTAGAAGAAATTTTATTATGGTTGTCAGAAAATAAAATGACAGTCCATTCTTGGGTGACGGTAGATGATTTAAAACATTTGGAGCGTGGCGGCAGAATTTCCAAAGCAGCTGCAGCAATTGGCGGATTGATGAATGTTAAACCGATTATTGTAGTAGATGCACAAGGCAAGCTGCAAAATATTGGAAAAGTTCGCGGACGTGGGAAAGCGTTGAAGAAACTTGCTGATGAGACGGTTCAAGGAATGATCGATCCAATCAATCAAAGGTTATTTATTGCTTATGCTGGGGATTTAGAGAGTGCAGAAAAAGTCAAAGCATTGATCGAAGCGCAGGTTCAAGTGAAAGAAATTCGCCTGCATCCATTAGGTCCGACAATTACAAGCCACACAGGAAATGGCTGTATAGCAGTATTTTCTAGAGGTAAAAAAAGAATATAATTAGTTATTTAATGTTAAAAGATGAAGCAGGAAAATCATTTATTTTGCTTCATCTTTTTTATATCATACTTAAAAATAGGACTAAAGTCTGATTACAAGAATATTTCTTTAATATTACAATGGTGTTACGTTACACATTATATTTAGCTCCTTACTAAAAGGGTTGTTGCGTTGAAGGGAAGTAAGGAGCTAAATCAAAAAAGGGGTTAATCACAATGAAAAAGATCAAAAAAATAACGAATAGAGGATTATTTTTTTTACTCTTATTTTGGAGTATTGCATTACCGATAACAGCGTATGGTCAAGGGGAAAACTTACCTGAAGCACCAACAGATTTCTATTTAGATCAATTGAATATCTTGGCAGAAGATACAAAGCAGCTTATTAACAATAAAGGTGAGTTTTATAAAGAACAACCAGAGAATCCTCAAGTCGTTCTTGCAACGATTGAATCAACAAATGGCGATAGTATTGATAGTTATGCGCCAGAACTTTTTGACAAATGGAAAATTGGAAATAAAGAGCATGATAACGGGATCTTGATTTTATATGCTTTAAATGATGGCGATCGTAATGTGAGGATCGAAATTGGCTATGGTTTGGAAGATGTGATTACAGATAGTACGGCCATGAATATCTTAGTCAGTCAAAAAGACAAATTAAAATCTTCAGATCCTGTACTGATCAATGAAGGGTTACGATATGTATTTAATGCAGTAGCAACTTTGATCGATCAAGATTATGGCTATCCAACTGATGAACATGCGTTGAGTCAAACTGAGTTAGATGGATTTTATGAGAATGAAGATGATGACGTAATTTATACTTCTTCAAGCAATTGGGATTCAGGTGACGGTGAATTTCTTTTTGTCCTATTGTTGATGGTTCCAATTTGGATATTGTCAGCTATTTTCGGCAAAGGAGATGGCGACAGTGGCAGTTCTTGGGGAGGCGGTTCTTCTTCTGGCGGCTCATGGGGAGGCGGCGGAGGTTCTAGTTCTGGTGGCGGTTTTTCCGGAGGCGGAGGAAGCTCTGGCGGAGGTGGAGCGAGTATTTAACAAAAAAAAGATCAAACGCAGTTTTTCAGCGTTTGATCTTTTTTGTTAGTATTCACTAGAAAATAGCTGATCCAATTGTTTTTGGACATCTTTATTTTCTAAGAACTCATCATATGTTGTATCTGCACGATCCACAACACCTTTGTCAGAAACAGCGATGATGCGGTTTGCTAATGTTTGAATAAATTGGTGGTCATGAGAAGCGAATAAAATGGCGCCAGTAAAAGCCATCAAGCCATCATTCAAAGCAGTGATCGATTCTAGATCCAAGTGATTTGTCGGATCATCTAAAACAAGAACATTGGCTTTTGATAGCATCAATTTAGACAGCATCACACGAACTTTTTCACCACCGGAAAGAACGTTGACTGATTTCAATACATCTTCACCAGAAAAGAGCATTCTACCTAGGAAGCCGCGTAAGAATGTATTGTCATCTTCTTCTTTGCTGGCAAATTGACGTAGCCAATCTAAGATCGTCAAATCTGTATCAAAATCTTTACTGTTGTCTTTTGGCAGATAAGCTTGAGAGGTTGTAACACCCCAACGTACAGTACCAGTATCTGGTGTGATTTCACCCATGATCACTTTGAAAAGTGTCGTTGTGACGATATCATTGTCTGCAATGAAAGCTACTTTATCAACATTACTTAAAGAAAATGAGATATTATCTAAAATCTTCTTGCCATCGATCGTAACAGAAACATTTTCTACATGCAGCAAATCATTACCAATTTCTCTTTCAGGTGTGAACCCAACAAATGGGTAACGACGTGAAGAAGGTTGGATGTCATCTAATGTGATTTTATCCAACATCTTTTTACGAGAAGTTGCTTGCTTTGATTTTGATGCATTTGCGCTGAAACGAGCGATAAAGTCTTGTAATTCTTTGATTTGTTCTTCTTTTTTCGCATTTGCGTTTGCTTGCAGCTTAGCTGCCAATTGGCTTGATTCCAACCAAAAGTCATAGTTACCAACGTATAATTTGATTTTTCCAAAATCAAGGTCAGCCATGTGTGTACATACTTTATTCAAGAAGTGACGGTCATGGGAAACAACGATAACGGTGTTTTCAAAGTTGATCAAGAATTCTTCAAGCCAGCTGATCGAACGTGTGTCCAATCCATTTGTCGGCTCATCTAAAAGTAGTACATCAGGTTTACCAAAAAGTGATTGAGCAAGTAATACTTTCACTTTTTGACCCGCAGTCAGTTCACTCATTTTTTGGTCATGAAGTTGATCAGGAATGTTTAATCCTTGAAGTAAAACAGCTGCTTCAGGTTCAGCTTCCCAACCATCAAGCTCAGCAAATTCACCTTCAAGTTCAGCAGCTTTGATTCCATCTTCATCAGAAAAATCTTCTTTCATATAGATCGCATCTTTTTCTTTCATCACTTCATAAAGGCGTTTATGTCCCATGATAACAGTTTCTAAAACAGTATTATCTTCATAATCAAAGTGGTTTTGTTTCAGTGTAGCCATACGTTCATCGGGTCCCAATGTGATCGTTCCAGTTGTTGGTTGGATTTCACCAGATAAGATTTTTAAAAATGTTGATTTTCCAGCGCCATTCGCACCAATCAATCCGTAACAGTTACCAGGCGTGAATTTAATATTTACATCGTCAAAAAGTTTGCGGTCTGAAAATAACAAACTTACATCATTTACAGTAATCAATAGATTTCCTCGCTTCATATATAATAGTTAAACCTCTCTGCATTATAGCGAGGAAACCTAGATTTTTCAAGGAATTTCAGACTTTTTCAGAAATCCTCTGTACTTTTTATTCAAATGGAGAAATTTTCTAAAGTTTCAGTGTTTCATGTGGAACATTCAACTCAAAGGGTTATTAGTGTACTTTTTTTATGATACACTGTATGATACACATAAAATTAGTGTATCGTTTTGGGGCTTTGAGTGTAAAAAGGAGAGTGTAAAATGAAACGGATCGATCGAATCTATCAATATGTAAAAGAGCAGACCGAACATTTGATGCCAAATGATGTTTCTTTAGGGAGCGGTGTGACAACAGGCGATGTTTCAAATGCTCTAGATATACAAAGAACCAATGCCAGCAAAGATTTGAATCAGCTTGTGAGAGAAGGGTTATTGGAAAAAACGGATGGACGCCCAGTTAAATATGTAGATAAAGCTGTTTTTAAATATCAGCCACTGTCTAAACCTGTGAAAAGCTATCGTGAACGTAGTTTGATGGAAGAACAGGAAACAGTGACACAACAGCAATCAACTAAAACGTTTGTCGGTGAAGATATTTTCAAAGCGATGATTGGTTCTACAGGGAGTATGAGAACACCTGTAGAGCAGGCAAAAGCGGCTATTTTATATCCGCCAAAGGGCTTAAATTGTTTGATCACAGGTCCAACAGGATCTGGAAAAACCTACTTTGCTCATGCGATGTTTCAATTTGCCTTACTGAATCATGTCATTGACTCATCTAAGAAATTAGTTGTTTTTAACTGTGCAGACTATGCGCACAACCCAGAATTATTGATGTCACACTTATTTGGTTATGCAGAAGGAGCATTTACAGGAGCTAATAAAGCAAAAGAAGGAATCATCCATGAAGCAGATGGAGGTATCTTATTTTTGGACGAGGTGCATCGTTTGCCGCCGGAAGGACAGGAAATGGTCTTTTATTTCATGGATCATGGAACATACTCACGACTAGGGGAGACGATCAAAAATCGGCATGCAGATGTCAGGATCATTTGTGCTACAACTGAAAATCCTACCTCTTCCTTGTTGAATACATTTGTCCGCAGAATTCCGATCATTATTCAACTACCCAATTTTATTGATCGGCCGGCAAAGGAAAAGATCGATCTGCTTCGAGTAATGATTTCAATGGAAGCTTCTCGAATTCATCGGACGATTTCTTTATCAGAAGATGTGGTCAAAGCTTTGATCGGTAGTGTCTCTTACGGAAATGTAGGTCAGTTGAAGTCCAATGTTCAGCTAGTGACTGCAAGAGGCTTTTTGAATCATATTGAGCAAGACGAGTTAGTGATCACGATCGACGAGCTGACTGATAGCATCAAAGAAGGCATGATGCAACTAGCAAGCAATCGTGATTTGTTGGCGGAGTTATCAAAATATTTAGAACCGCAAATGATTGTGACGCCGAATGAACCATTGGTAACGATTCAATCAGATTCTTATGAGCTGCCGTATAATCTGTATGAAATCATTGGAGATAAAGCAGCGTTATTGAAAGCAGATGGTCTTGAGCAGGAAGCCATCAACAACTTTATCACGACAGATATCAATGTCCACTTAAAATCCTTTTACAAAGATCATGGGTTTACATTTGATACAGAAAATAAATTAGCGGAAATCGTTGATCAACGGATCATTGACGTGACAAAAGAAATCTATGCCTTTGCGCAGCAGAAGCTGAATTACAATTTCCAATCTAACTTTATTTATGCGATGAGTCTACATATCAGCTCGTTCTTAAAACGTATCCAAAACGGTGAAGAACGGCAACATCAGTTGAATGAAAACATTCGGAATATGGTACTGGATTATCCGTTAGAATTTGAGACAGCTCAGGAAATCAAGCGAATTATCGCAAATAGCTACCAAATGAATATTCCGGATTTTGAAACCTATTATTTAGCAGTCTTATTGATTTCACTGCGAGAAAATAAAGATGCTGGACGAATCGGTATTGTAGTAGCAGCTCATGGAAAGAGCACAGCAACCAGTATGGTTCAAGTGGTCTCTCAATTGTTGAATGTCGATAACTTAAGAGCAGTGGATATGCCGCTTGAAATGCAGCCAAAAGAAGCATTGCGTCAAATTATCAATGTGGTAAAAGAGGTCAATGAAGATAGCGGTGTGATTCTTTTAGTAGATATGGGGTCTCTAGCAACATTTTCGGATGAAATAACCCGTCAGACAGGAATCGATGTTCGAACGGTCGATATGGTGACAACACCGATCGTTTTAGAGACAGCAAGAAAAACCTCATTGATCGATACACAATTAGATACACTATATGAATCATTGAAAAACTTCCAAGGATACGCTGGTATTCAGCAAGAAAGAAAAAATGAACAGGCGCTATCATGGAAAAAACGAGTGATCATTGCTATTTGTGCTTCAGGTGAAGGAACAGCTAAGCGAATGAAGGAAATGATCGAATCAGCAGTTTCGCCGCAATTAGGAATGGATTTTGAAGTATTGCCCTTATCCGTTGTGGATATGAGAGAGCAGTTAGTGATCATTCAGGAAAAATATCATGTTATTGCGACAACGGGGATCATAGATCCTAAAATTTCTGCACCGTTTATTTCAATGGAAAACTTTTTTTCTGGAGAGGCTGAAACGATCATTGAGAGTTTATTGCTGGAAAGTGAAATCTCTTTGGAACAACAGGAAATGAATGAACAGACAGCACGACAAGCTTGTCTAGATTATATGGAAGAAAGCTTTACATTTATCAATCCAAAAAAAGTAATCGATCCGCTATGGCAGTTTGCTGATATCATTCGGACGAAATTGTCTTTGAAACTGGATTACACATTCTATGTGAATCTGATCATGCATCTAGCGGGAATGCTGGAGCGCGTACTGCAGCATGAAACTCTTTCGTTGACTGAAGATGAATTGAATCATATTATCTCTGAACCAAGTTATGAAGTAGTAGCGAAAGCTGCACTATTTCTAAAGCAAACCTTTCAGTTGGAATTACCATTGGAAGAAATCTATTATATTATTCAATTGATCAAAAATACACAGCAAAATCAGCTGCAAGGTGAAAAAAATACACTAGACTCAATACACAAAGAAGATACACTATTTTAGTGTATCTTCTTTGTGTATTTTCTTAAATAAATCCTTAGTTTTTGGTTTTTTTAGACAATACACTAAAATTGGCACGAAACTTGCTTAATATAGAGTGAGTAGTTACATATGATTGCCAAGTAAACATTTTTTGGAAATAATCGATTTTTGCTAGTCGTTATTTTGGTAATAAATGAAAGAGCATAGTATTTTATTACTAAAGATTGTTTAAAAAGACATTTCGTGGAAAAGAATCGAAAATGCAAGAAGGAGAACAATGAATGATGGATATTCGTTTAGTACGCATCGATGATCGCCTGATACATGGGCAAGTAGCTACAGTTTGGACAAAAAGCACCAATGTAGAACGTATCTTAGTCATTAGTGATGCGGTAGCACACGATACACTAAGAAAAGCGTTACTTGTACAGGCTGCTCCTCCAGGCGTAAAAGTCAATGTCATTACGGTTGAAAAGATGATCGAGATCTTTGGCGATGAACGGTTTGAGGGATTGAAAGTCATGTTGCTGTTCACCAATCCAGAAGATGTTCAGCGGGTAGTAAAGGGCAATGTCGTGTTCGATTCAGTGAATATCGGTGGTATGAGCTTCACGAGCGGTAAACGAATGATTTCCAATGCAGTTGCAGTCGATGAGCAAGACATTGCAGCGTTCAAATATTTGCATGATCAGGGAATTGAATTAGAGATTCGCAAAGTGGTTGCTGACAGCCAAGTGAATTTGATGGAATTACTGAAAAAGGAACAACTTGTTTGATTTTTCAGATTCTATAGATAAATAGAAGCAGACTAGAAGCCAAATGTAGGTACGAGTCCAAAAATCATTGAAAGAGGTGGTTATATAGAGAAGAAAAGGAGATAGGCTTTTTATAACTAAAGGATATGGAACATAGTCACTGCTGAAACATGAAATAAACAATCACTTCATGCATTTTTTAGTTTATATCTTTTCTAATGGTTGTTTATTAAAAGGAAGTTTAGTGATGATGTCATTGAAAAAAATACAGGAGGTATCAAATTATGGTAGGAATTATTCTTGCTAGCCATGGCGAATTTGCTCAAGGCATTTTACAATCCGGTTCCATGATTTTTGGCGAACAGGAAAAAGTACAAGCAGTTGTGTTGATGCCTAGCGAAGGCCCAGATGATTTAAAAGCAAAGCTAACTCAAGCAATTGCAACGTTTGATGAGGAAGACGAAGTATTATTTTTAGTCGATCTATGGGGAGGAACACCGTTTAACCAGGCAAACAGTCTTTTTGAAGAGCATAAAGACAAATGGGCGATCGTTAGCGGCTTGAATTTACCAATGTTGATCGAGGCATATGCTTCTCGTTTCTCAATGAACTCTGCGCATGAAATTGCAGCACACATTCTTGAAACAGCTAAAGAAGGCGTGAGAATCAAACCGGAAGAATTAGAGCCAGCTGAAGCACCTAAAGCAGCAGTTGAGGATGCACAGCCGAAAGGCGCATTGCCTGAAGGAACAGTAGTCGGCGATGGCAAAATCAAATTTGTTTTAGCACGTGTGGATTCTCGTTTACTACATGGACAAGTTGCGACTGCCTGGACGAAATCAGTGTTGCCAAATCGAATCATCGTTGTTTCAGATGCAGTATCGAAAGACGATCTTCGTAAAAAATTGATCGAACAAGCAGCTCCTCCAGGGGTAAAAGCAAACGTTATCCCAATTAGTAAAATGATCGAGATTTCAAAAGATCCACGTTTCGGCAATACAAAAGCATTATTACTATTTGAAAATCCAGAAGATGTGGTCAAAGTCGTAGACGGCGGCGTAGATATCAAAGAAGTCAACGTTGGCTCAATGGCGCACTCAGTTGGGAAAGTCGTAGTAAGCAAAGTATTGTCAATGGGACAAGAAGATGTTGAAGCGTTTGAAAAATTAGAAGCAAAAGGCATCAAGTTTGATGTTCGTAAAGTGCCAAATGATTCTCAAGCAAACATGGATGAAATCCTTAAAAAAGCAAAACACGAATTAGCTGAGGCACACGCAAAATAACACAAATCTTAAATGAAAAATAGGAGGCTTATCATGTCTATTATATCAATTATTTTAGTAATTTTTGTTGCCTTTCTAGCTGGTATGGAAGGGATTCTAGATGAATTTCAATTCCATCAACCGTTAGTGGCATGTACGTTGATCGGTTTAGTTACTGGTCATTTGGAAGCAGGGATCATCTTAGGCGGAACATTACAAATGATCGCGCTTGGATGGGCAAATATCGGAGCAGCCGTAGCGCCGGATGCAGCATTAGCATCGGTAGCATCAGCAATTATTTTAGTTAAAGCACTAGGCGCACAAAGTATTTCTGTAAAAGATGCTGTATCATCATCGATCGCTATCGCTGTACCACTTGCAGTAGCAGGTCTTTTCTTAACAATGATTGTTCGTACATTAGCTGTACCGATCGTTCACATGATGGATTCAGCAGCAGAAAAAGGCAACATTAGACAAATCGAAGCATTGCATATTTTAGCAGTATGTATGCAAGGGGTTCGTATTGCGATTCCAGCAGGCGCACTTTTATTCATTCCAGCAGAATCTGTACAAGGTGCATTGGAATCAATGCCAGCATGGTTGACTGATGGTATGGCTATCGGTGGTGGAATGGTCGTTGCCGTAGGTTATGCATTAGTAATCAACATGATGGCAACAAAAGAAGTTTGGCCATTCTTCGTTATCGGTTTTGTCGTAGCTGCGATTTCTCAATTAACGTTAATCGCATTAGGAGCTTTAGGTGTCGCTTTAGCCTTGATCTACTTGAACCTTTCTAAAATGGGCGGTTCTTCAAATGGCGGCGGCGGAAGCAATACTGGTGACCCGCTTGGCGATATTCTAAATGATTATTAATCCTGAAGGAGGAGAAGAGAAATGGCAGAAAAAATTGAATTAACTAAAAAAGATCGTTTAGCCGTTGCATGGCGCTCTACATTCATTCAGGGTTCTTGGAACTATGAGCGTATGCAAAATGGTGGTTGGGCATTCTCAATGATCCCAGCGATCAAGAAATTATATAAAACAAAAGAAGATCGTTCAGCGGCGTTGAAACGTCACTTAGAATTCTTTAACACTCACCCATATATTGCTTCACCGATCCTTGGTGTAACGTTGGCTCTTGAAGAAGAACGTGCCAATGGCGCTCCTGTTGATGATGTAGCGATCCAAGGGGTTAAAGTTGGGATGATGGGACCATTGGCCGGTGTTGGTGATCCAGTCTTCTGGTTTACTGTTCGTCCGATGTTAGGTGCTCTAGGTGCATCACTTGCAATGGGTGGTAGTATCTTAGGTCCGATCATTTTCTTCGTTGCATGGAACTTGATTCGTTGGGCATTCATGTGGTATACACAAGAATTCGGCTACAAAGCTGGTTCAAAAATCACAGAAGACCTTTCAGGCGGATTATTACAAGACGTGACAAAAGGTGCTTCGATCCTAGGGATGTTCGTTCTGGCAGCCTTAGTACAGCGGTGGGTATCGATCAAATTCCTGCCGATCGTTTCTACAGTTAAGTTAGATAAAGGTGCCTATATCGAGTGGGATAAACTTCCTGCTGGTGGTGAAGGAATCAAGAGCGCATTTGAACAAGTAAATAGTGGAATGGCTCTGTCAGCTAATAAGGTTACAACACTTCAAGACAACTTGGATCAATTGATTCCTGGTTTGGCTGCATTGTTACTTACATTCTTATGTATGTGGTTATTGAAGAAAAAAGTTTCTCCAATCATCATCATTCTTGGTTTGTTCGTAGTCGGCGTAGCTGGCCACTATATTGGCTTGTTATAATCTAAAAAAACATTTTCGTTGGTGCTTAGGATAAAACGAATGCATCGTTTTACCCTGGGCACCATTTACATAGCTTAATCTTTAAAAAAAACATATAATGGAGTAACAAAAGATACAGAGGAAACGAGGTAGGTAAGATGGTTCAATCACTGAATACAAAAGTTGATTTTATAACAGATGCGACTGCTTTTACTGGATTGACAGATTATGGAAAAATTATGATCGGAGACAAGGGATTTGAATTTTACAATGCTCGTGATACTCGTAAATATATTCAAATTCCCTGGGAAGAAGTCGACTATGTGATTGCTTCGGTGATGTTCAAAGGAAAATGGATTCCTCGGTATGCGATTCAGACAAAACAAAACGGCACCTTTACCTTTTCGTCAAAGCAACCGAAAAAAGCACTACGTGAAATGCAGGCTTATGTGTCACCGGATCACATGGTACAATCGCTTGGTTTCTTTGATGTTATGAAGCGAGCATTTAAATCGATCGGGAAAAAGAAAAAAGATAATGGATAAGATCATTTATCAGTAAAAAGGAAACTGAGAAAAAAATGTCTATTTTCGAAGCCTTCAACTCTTAGTGCTTTAGCTGATGTGATCGAAGCGTGACGAAGTAGCTGCTTTTTTCTCGCCGTCTATTCGAAATCAGAGCCTATAACAAAACTAAAAAAACGTTTTGTTACAGGCTCTTTTTTTACTCATCTTTATAAATCTGAAGGGCCGGAAGGCCAACAACGATAAGTAAAATCATTGTAGAGAAAAGCAGTCTACTACCCTCAGATAAAGTAGCAGGATCAACTAAACCAATCAAAACCATACCTTCTAAGACAGCCAGAATCAATGTAGGCAGTGCATCTATCCATCCTTCTTTTTTCAAAAAAGTGCTTAAAAGGATGATGCCTGAAAGGACTAGTAAAATCAACGCAAATGTTTGATGAGAAAGCACTAGTGTTTTGCCGATCCCGCCCATAGCGGTATCAACAATAGGAATCAACAAAGTCGCTAGCCAGCAGATGAAAGCAAATAAAGCAAATGTCCAGCCGGATTTTTTAGAAAATCTCCCGCGCTTGAGTGATACCAGTAATAATATGATCACACAAACAATCAACAAGAGCGGCAATGCTGTTTTAAAGAAGCTCAATGTGACGACAGGCTCTAATAAGATTGAAAATAAGTTATATTGCAGTAGTAAGATCAACACGAAACTGATGGATCTAGCAGTACTGATCTTTGTTTCATTCGGCAAGGCAGTGAGTATTTCATCACTGATTTCTTTAGGATTTTTCCCGAAGAAAGCTTGTGCAGAACGCCCATTTTTTTGTGCGTCAAGAATATCCTGAAGAATTTCCAAAAGTGTTTCTTCCGTTGCCTGCTCTTGTTTGTGTCCATTGATGCGAATATAAAGGAGCAAGTCTTCGTAGTACTTTTTATTTTCGTCTGTTAGTTGTTTTCTCAATCGATTGTTTTCCTTGATCAGTTCTTTTGTCGTCATTGTTTATCCCTCATTTTCTTGTTCTATAATGTTATTCACGGCCGAAGATAATTGCTTCCAGTGCTCTTCAAATTCTAGTAAATAGTCCTCACCAGCTTGGGTTAAGAAATAGTATTTTCTTTTGGGCCCTTCAGATGATGGACGCATTTCCCCATTGATAAGTTGCTGCTTTTGCAGTTTGAGTAAAATAGGATAGATGCTGCCTTCACTGACCATCGTTAGACCATAATCGGACAATAAAGTAAGCATTTCATAGCCATAAACGGTTTTCTTTTGAATGATCTTCAGTATGCAACCTTCTAGTAATCCTTTGAGCATTTGACTAGTGTCCAAATGATTTCCTCCTTTTTACAGGTATCTTGTAATACAATATACCAAAAAACTCACTATGTTGTAAAGCAATATAGTGAGTTTTTATTTTTGATTATCGCTTGAAGTAAAGAGAATAGTGTTCTTATCATGGTATGGATAGGCTCGTTTTAGTAGTAACTGGAGTAAGATTTAAATACAAAATTCTTTATAATAAAAGTGATCTTAACAAATATTCAAAAAAAATTCTTGACCCGTTTTTTTTTTGAAAAATATTACAGGGGTTATCTTTTGACGAATATATTTCTTAGGAGTACCATAAAATTGTAAAATAAAATAACAAATGAGGAAGTGGAACGTAATGAATGAAACAAGAAGAAATGGCATTGATTGGGGATCATTGGTTTTGGGTATCCTCTTTGTTTTGACTGCGTTGATATCTTTTCAAGATCCAGCAGGAAATTTGATTGCAATTGTAATGGTTTTTGCATTTTTTGCGATCATCAAAGGGATTTTCGAGATTTTTGTTCGTAACAGACTAAAAGAATTGACTGGATATAAAGCGTACGGACCAATCATTTTAGGTGTGATCGATATTATAATCGGTATTTACTTATTCTTCAATTTGAATATTGGGATAGCAGTGTTACCATTTGTTTTTGCGATTTGGTTTATTGCTGATTCAGTTTTTGGTTTGTTTGCATTAGATTTGGCAAAATCTGTGAGCACGGGTTATTTCTGGTTTACGCTGATCATTAATGTATTAGGGATCATTTTAGGATTTATGCTATTGATGGATCCGTTGACCTCTGCACTTACATTGAGCTTTTTAGTCGGTTTTTATTTTATGCTTTATGGAATCACTCATATTGTCTATGCATTTAGATAGTAGAAGCTGAGACAAAAGTCGTTTAGGTTCGAGTAATTAAAGTGACATCTGTTGCAAAATTCGCGAAGAACCTGATTTTTTTACCAATGTTTATTAAGAAGTAAAGTCTGGGACAAAATTATTTTCTAGTTTTGATCCAGACTCTCTTTTTATAGAAAATAGGTTATAATGGGGAAAAACAAAAAGGAATTGAGAATAGCATGGTGTATCAGCGATTTAAACTTCCGCAGGCGTATTGTCCCAAATGTTCTAGAAAAGTAGAATTGCTTTTTTCAGAAGAAAAGGATGAAGCTGGTCAATTTTATATTTGCTTTAAATGTCAGACGATCGGGCAATTTGGTGTGGGAGAATTGCCGAAGAATGATTATGCTGGATTTTCCGTTAAAAGAAAAGAAGAAATCAAGCAGCTGGTAGAGGAGATTCCGGACAAGTACATTTATAAGGCTAAAGGTAGTCAACTGCGTTTGGAAGAAAAAAGTAACACCTATACAAGACGTTGGTTAAGTCTGTATGAATACGAAAAAGCATTTGGTGAAACACTTGGATTTGAAACAATTGATTTCAGAGAAGATAAAACAAGATGTAAGTGGTGCGCTCAAGCATTAGAAGGGCGGCGTACCTCTTTTTGCTCAGATCGATGTAGCCGGAATTATGGAAAAGCGACCTTCTTCAAGCGGGGAATTTCAACACTCCCTTATAGAATTGCAAGCCGAGATCGCTTTTATTGTCGGGTGACTGGAGAAGATCTCGCTGTAACGAATCGGTTGGGTGTTAGGATACCTGCTAGCAATCAACAGATGGAAATTCATCATCTAGTGTTTGTAGCAGATGGCGGAAGCGACCACGAAACGAATTTATTGACTGTCTCAAAACAAGTCCATAAAGACTATCATAGTGGGGTTGATTATGCTGTTCAGGCAATTGAACAGATCAAACAAGTACAGTTGCAGATGTATCGGGAAAAAATGTATGTAAAATAAAAAGCAGGAGCAAAAGCACCTCCTTAGGAGAAAGATGCTTCTGTTCCTGTCGATTTATGGGGAAGAAGAGGAGATAAAACTAATTTTTTAATTTTGTCCCGCTCTTCGATTTTTAAAAAAATAGGATTAATAGTATCTACGGCGGTTATTTGAAGGACCTGAGATCATGCGGACTAGCCACACAGCGATTGCTACGGGAATCATGATCTTGATTGCAAACCACAATAAGCTTCCGACAATTCCTAGTACAATACTTAAAATAAAACTCCCTACGAAAAATAATCCGATGACCATTAAAATATTCATTATCATTGATTGTTGTCTCATTAGTAAAACCTCCATTTTTTTCTCTCGTTCTCTATGAATAAAGTATAGCAAGAATCTCAAGAGAAGGAATCCATCTTGGGTCTGATTTTATCTCAGGCGCAAGGCGGGTGAACGCATAGCATTTGTCTAAAAGGATGTACGATACAAGGAGTGGAATACATGTCAAAATCGAGGCTTGAAGCATTTACAGACGCAGTGATCGCTATCGTCATGACGATCTTAGTATTAGAGTTACACCAGCCAACAACAGATACTTTAGCTGGATTGGTTGGGATCGAGAAGAAGCTTTTTATCTATGTTGTCAGTTTTGTGATGCTGGCGATTTATTGGAATAATCATCATCATATGTTTCAACTAGTTCATAAAATCAATGGCAGAGTGCTGTGGGCAAATAACTTTTTCATTTTTACATTAACATTGGTGCCTTTTGCAACAGCCTGGGTCGGTGATTTCATTGACAGCTTAGTCCCACAATTGACCTACGGCATTGTGACGTTGATCGCCAATTGTGCCTATTTGATATTGACGAAAGAATTGATACGAGCAAACGGTAAAGAATCTACTTTAAGAGAGCTGTTCCAGCGTTATAATAAATCGTACATCACGATTTTTTTAAATCTCTTAGGATTGGCTCTTGGCTGGTTGATTCATCCATACTTTGTCTTGGTTTTAAATATTAGTAGCTTGATTATGTGGATCATTCCTGATCGCCGCATTGAAAATAAATACAAAGAATGAATAAATTGTAGAATTGATAGGAGTTTGAGATAAAAGTACTTATTTCCAAAAGATATACTTTTGTCTCGTCGTTTATTCGGATTAAGAGAGCGAAACAAAACGGATTTTTAGTTTTGTTCCGCTCTCTATTTTTGTTATAAAAAAAGTATATTCTCATTTTTTTAGACGTATTAAACATTTTATGAAAACAAAACAGGTGTATTTTAAGGTAAAATTAGAAATGATTGTGTAAAAAAGGACGTATTAAACATAGAATTAGAAAAATGGTAGGAGTAAGACGAAAATATCAATAACGACTACAACGTTTTCAGCAATTATCAGCATGTCAGTTTAGGATATTAAAAGAAAACAAGTAGATGATTGATCGTTGCAAATTCAAAATTCTGTTCCGAACCTTCACTGGTTATAAAAAGGAATGTTCATTATGAAGTAAGGAATTAGCAAAAAAAGGAGCCGTTAGTACATATGGAAAAAGGAATCCAGACAAATAAAACAACGGGAAATAAAAAAGTTTTTTTCCGAAAAGAAATAGAAGAAAGTAGACTTGGGGAAGAGCTTTATTCAGATGATGTTTTAAGCCAGTACTCTGTTTATTTATTAAGAAAGTTTGAGCTATCGGAGGATTATGATCAGCCAGAGCAATTTGAAGCACTTTTGACGGATTTACCAGAACAATTCAATCATGAATTTGAAGATAGTGTAGTTAAAAATCTATATGTTCGAGTAACACAAAAAGCTGTCTATATCACGTTGCTTTTAGCTCTAGCACATCCACTGAGCAAGCTGCAAATAAGTGATCTGCGGACATGGATCAGCGGTTTAGAAGTACCTGAACTAAGCCTAGAGCATACAACAGCATTTTCTGAAGCGGTACCGTTAGAAATGGTCAAAGGACTGCAGGAAACCAACAGTGAAGTACTACTTTTGACAGAAATGATGAATCAATTTAGCGATAATCTAAATGATATATACAAAGAAGTGCAGGAAGTCAAAAATAAGAAAACACCTCCTGTCGTAAAGGTCATCCAAAGTAAAGTAGCTGCCAAAGAAGCTCAGGAAGCTGCCAACGCGCAACAAATAAAGAGCTTGGAGCAGACACTGACTAAGTTAGTAGATGAATTTTCAGTATTCAAAACAGAGGTGAATCAAAAGCTAGAATCTTTGCCTAAACCTAAAACACCGCCGAAATTTAAAATCATGTTTGGTTCATCTGAAGGTGAGTCCGGTCCAACGGTCGAAGAACGCTTAGAAGAGGCGCTCAAACGAATCGATTTATTAGGACAAAGGTTAAATGACTCGGATCAAAAAGTATCGAAAATCGATCAGTCATTGGAAAAACAAAAGAAACATCCAAAATTAAGTTTTTCTACAGCAAAAAAAGTGGATCATGAACGAAATCAGTTAGCAGAAAAAGTTGCATCAACTAGTAACGAAGTGACAGCTATTGCCCATCAGCTCCAAAAAATAGATGATAAGTTGAGTACGATGGAGTCAAATGTTTTGAATGCCAAGCCAGATTCTGAAGCTTTGGCAAGGATCGAAAAAGATCATGGTCAAATACAAGAAACTGCTTCTGAAACAATCAAATTGAATCAAGTGATCGAGCAGTTGACTGCGAAACTTCAAGCAGTCGAATCTGAGCTAGTCAATGTAAGTAAAGAGAAAAGAAAGATTCCTCATGCTAAACTAACGAAAAGTGATCATGCTAAAAAAATGGCGGAACAGCATCAAAAGGATCAGGAACAATTAAAATCAAATGCCACTGAAATCAAACGATTGACTCAAACGGTTGGAAAAGTAGACGTTCAATTGATCAAGGCGCATCAGAAAATCGCAGAATTAGAGCAAAAAATCCGCCAAGCTCCACCTGTGATTGAAAAGGCGCCAGTAAAAGTAGAAGTACCGTCAAAGCCGATCGACACAAGCATCAATAATACGTTCGTTGGTCCACCAGCTCCACCGAAAGCGTCAAATAGTTCAACTGCTAATAGAGGCTTTCCAACAAAAGAGTCTTTCTTACAAGCAAGTAGACCAAGACCGACAACTGATATGATCGAAGAACGCCCAACAGTCACACTGGCAATTGAGGAAATGCTGGATCGTGTGTCTGAAAAGCATCCGATCTCAGAATCTAGCAGATCTTGGACAGTCGCAGAAGGCTACGAACAAAGTAAAGAGAATTATCAGGATCAGCAAGGACCTTCTCTACGTCGGTTGAAAAAACTAGAATGGGATATTCATACCTATTTCCAAAAAGGCCGAAGTGTAGGGCATAAGGGGATGATGGCGAAAGATGATTTTTACGCAAATATTCGTCAAATCGAAGTGTTGCCATATTTATGGGGAACAGTCTATGAAAAAGAGAAGAAGGATATTTTACTCGGCAATGAATTGAGCTGCCAACAACTGGTTGATGACTTGGCTGATTTTTTAGAAGAGGTCGAAGTTCTATCTAGAAAACGAAAAGTCATGGGTAAATGGATCTATTGTCCCAAAGAAGTTGAACAAAAAATGGAAGGCTATAAGCTTTTAAGTGAATATTTAGAGACGTATATTGCAAGACAAGAGAGTATATAAAATGAAAAAAATAGAGTGCGGGACAAAACTGATCTTTAGGTTTTGTCCCGCATTTTTAAACATAATAGATAATTGCTCGAACTTGCTCGACTTTTATCCCAACCTCCCTCTCCCTCTTGGTCTATGTTTCGAGTTGCTCTAATTTCTTATAACGATTACTATTAAGAAAAGGGGGAGAGGACGATGACAGAATCTTCAACAGTATCGAAAGCTGCTCACACACAAAAGGATAAAAGTAAAAGTGCGCGTTTTAAAGAAATCATGCAGGTTTTTCTAGCTTATAATGTACTGGGAAATTTATCAAAACAAGAGAAGCCTGAAAAAGTTAGAGAAGCATTGGAAGCTTTAGGACCAACATTTATTAAAGTCGGACAAATGCTATCTGTACGGACGGATATTCTTACACCCGCATATATTGATGAGCTGAAAAAATTACAAGATAATGTTAAAACAGATGATTTTTCTTTGGTAAAAGAAGTTATTGAAGCCGAGACAGGATTACCTCTGACCGATATTTTTACTAAATTTGAAGAGCAGCCGTTTGCCTCAGCATCTATGGGACAAACTCATAAGGCCATGTTGCCTGATGGTCGAATCGTAGCAGTGAAAGTACAGCACCCAGGAATCAAAGAAGCGATTACATTGGATTTATCTTTATTTGAAAAGGCACTGCCGTTGATCAAATACATCCCAGAAGCTAGTGTAGTCGATCCAAAAGAAATCTTTCTAGAAATCAAAACATCTCTTGAAAATGAGTTGGATTCATTAAAAGAAGCAGCAAATGGGAAAGAATTTTATGAAAAGAACAACGGTTGGCAGATTGTTCGTTCACCGTTGATTTATGAGGAATACTCTACATCAAAAGTTTTGGTGATGGAATTTATGGAAGGAAAGAGTATCAAACGTTTTGTGAAGGATGAAGTAAATGAGACTGATGAGCAGCAGCAAGAGCATCAAAAAATGAAAAAGTATTTTGGTGATACGCTGGTCAAAAATTTTGTGAAGCAAGTTTTTGAGGATGGTTTTTTCCATGCAGATCCTCATCCAGGTAATATTTTTGTTCAGATGCTCCCATTCTCAGAAGAAGGAAAGAAAGAGTTTGCACAAGTGAAGAATCAGTATCTTGAAAAAAAGCTTGGTTCTAATCAGTTTATGTTTGAGTATACAAAAGACCAAGAGTTACCTCCGTATCGTCTAGTTTTCTTGGATTTTGGCATGATGGGCAGACTGGATAAAGAGATGATCCATAAATTGACGGCAGTGATGGATAGCTTATATGGAAATAACGCTAAGGTAATCGGTCAGGCAATTTTGCGATTATGTAAACAAGTCGGACCGATGGATGAAGAAGTATTTTTCGAACAATTAACACCACTTTTAGAGGATAATTATGGTGTTAGTATTGGCGATATCAATTTACAAACGTTGTTTTTTCAAATCATAGCGATCTGTCATCAAAATAATTTACAGGTCCCACAGGAAGTAACCATGCTAGTCAAAGCAGTGGCAACTTTTGAAGGAATGATTCGCGAGCTGGATCCTGAAATTTCATTAGTGGAAATCGCAACGCCGTTTGCTAAAAAATATTTTACTGAAAAAATCGATTGGTCATTTGAATTGAAGCGCGCAGGATTAGATCTGCTTTATTCAGCTAAAGCTGCTCCGAAAATCCCGTCGAGAACATTAGATGTACTAGATGATTTTGCTAAAGGAAAAACAAAAATCAATTTGGAACTCAAGAAACAAAATGAATTATTGGATAGAATTGAAGGAATGATCAATCGCTTAGTTATTGGGTTGATTTTAGCGGCACTGATCATAGGGTCATCCATGTTGGTTGAGTTCAACCAAAGTGTTACGAGTAATTTCGTTTCTATTTTGGGCATGATCGGCTATGGGATCGCGCTGTTTGCGATTTTATTTTTGGCAGTCGATATTTTGAGAAAACGTAAGAAAAAGTAAAGGGATCATGATGAAAATGGTCTCCTTTTTAAATAATCTCCCTCTAGAATAAAAAACATGATACACTAATATTGTTCATTTTTTTCTATTATTAGGGGATCAAAATTGAAAAAAAGGGAAAACAAAAAATAAAAGGAGTTTACTATGGAAATTAAAGTAAGAGATCTAGTTATGCGCTATGGTCGTGTAGAAGTATTGAATATCCGTTCATTAGACTTTGAAAAGGGTACTTCTTATGGCTTAGTTGGTCATAACGGTGCAGGTAAAACGACATTGTTTAAATGTATGACAAATATCATCTCGAATTATCAAGGCGATATTTTGATCGATGAAACGTCTGTTAAACAGCACAATGAAGTATTACTGAATGTTGGGATCGTATTAGACGGAATGTCTGTTTATACGAATCGTACAGGTTGGTTCAATATTGAGTATTTTTCTGGCTTGCGCGGAAGCTTTGATCAGGAAAAAGCAAAGGATTTAGCTAGAGAGCTGGATTTATTTGCTGTATTAGATCAAAAGGTAAAAAGTTATTCGTATGGCATGCAGAAAAAACTGATTTTATTGATTGCGTTGATGCATACACCGGAAGTCTTGATTTTAGATGAGCCTTTCCGCGGATTAGATATCGATACAGTAAAATGGTTTAAGAAATATTTGAAACAGTTGACAGAACAAGGGTTGACCCTAGTTATTTCCAGTCATGTTCAGAATGATTTGGAAGCATTATGTGATATTGTTTACGTGATCGATCGCGGTCGTATCGCTGAAACGATCGATATCAATGCTGAAAAAGAAAAACAAATTCGCCGTGTCGACACAACAAATAATGATCGTCTGAAAGAGTTCTTGGATGAAGCGAATTATTATTATCAAGTAGACGAAGAAGGCGGCGTGAAACTGGACATTTCTGATGAACGTTGGGCTGAGATCAAGCAACGTTTAGCAGAGGAAACGATTGAAATTTCTGAATTATCTAAAGTGAAAATTTTAGATGAGAAATTGAATTAGGAGGGGTGAACATGACTGGGAAACTGATTTTTAAAATGGAGTTATTTAAATTTTTACGAGATAAAAGCTTTTTGATCACAGCTGGAGTGATCGGGGTGTTGAACATTATTTTGACCTTATTTGCATTGAGTGCTACGTCGGTCTTCACAGATTATTACTATGAATCTGGTGCTGCGGCAACTTTGCTTGCAACGATGGGAATTGTCGGCTTTATTGTTATTCTGGGAAATGTCATTTTTGCTTATGTTTATCCATTCCATATGATTTCAATGGATTATAAGAATAATGTCATGGCGATGATGGTCGCTTCTGGCGTAAATAGAAGAAAATTATTCTTTGCAAAAATTGGTGCGATTTTTGTTTGTACGATTGCATTGATGATACTGATCGCATTGATTCCGATGATTCTATTTTTAGTAAAAATCGTTCAGCTGGATGGCTGGGATAGCTTTGTTGAAGGAATCAATTCAATGTTTTATTATACCGATCTAAACTTAGGGAAATTGATTTTTTCTGGCTTGTTGAGCTATTTGAATATGCTGATGATCATTGCGACTGCTTGTATCATCATGAAAGGAAAGAACCTATCGTTCCTATTATTCATCGGATTCAACATAATTAACACTTTTGTTACAGGGCTATTGAGCTCGATCGGCTTTGCTTTTAATTTTAGTGTGACTGGAAGTTATATCCTTCAATTACTTTTAATGGTCATTTCAATTGTGGTCTTTGGGTATATTTCATTAAGAACATTAGAAAAACAAAATTTATAAGAATCTTGAGCTGGGGAGTGATCCTCAGCTTTTTTAGTACATAGATGTTATAAATCGCAAATTACTGGTACAATGAAAACACTAAAGTGATTAAAGGTGCAGATAGATGACAGGATCATTGATTACAAAGAAGAAAATTGCTAAGGTCTTTAAAAAGCTGGTTGGAGAAATCGGATTTGAAAAAGTCACGATTGCAAAAATCATGCAGGAAAGTAAGATGAGACGGCAAACATTTTATGATCATTTTCAAGATAAATATGAATTGGCAGACTGGATTTTTCAACAAGAAGCAATTGAAAAAATCGAAGATAATTTGGCTTATGAAGGCTGGCAGACCATCGTAGAAAATCTGTTTGTCTATTTTGAAGAAAATCAATTGTTTTATAGAAAAATCTTGCAGTTTGATGGCCAAAATTCGTTTCAGGAATACTATACACAGCATTTGAAATCACTGATCAGACAAGTTCTGATCGTTAAAGCTGGTACTGAAAAAGAGAGAGCGCATCAGGAACAATTATTTTTAGAAGACTTTTATGCGACAGCTTTTGTTTCGATGACGACAAAATGGCTCATTGGAGGCTGTCCAGTTCGTTCGGAACAATTTGCGAAGCAAATGAGGATCGCATTTTTGATGGGCTTTGATGAAAAAGAATAGTGGTTAGAGTAGAAATGGTCAACTCTTAGTGCTTTAGTACGTGGAGATTTGCTAGCTTCACTTTGTTCTTTGAACAATAGTGAAACTGTATGCGTTAG
>NZ_JACFUD010000008.1:5280-138636 GCF_020295385.1 Enterococcus sp. S22(2020) | reverse complement strand
AGTCTCGATTTGCTACCTCATAGGAAAAAACTTCTAGGCAGTATTCCATGATCAACTTTCTCAGCTTATTCGAAATAATAATCGAATTATGCTTCCCTGTTTTTTGCTCTTTCATTTCTAATCGATCTTTGGCAATCACTCGATCACGAGAAATTGTTAAGACATCAGATAATTTTAACCGGCGCAGATCTGAAATTCGATAAGCAGTATTTATTCCAATCGAAAATAGCAACACGTTTCGTTGGCCCATTTTTCCGGAAGATAAAATAGCTTTCATGGCATCGATCTGTTTTTTGTCTCGAAATGGTTCCACAATTTTCAAAAAAATCCCTCTTTTTCTAAACCCGACTTAACACCATTATAACATTGTTTAAGTCAGATTTAAAGAAGTTATAAATGAAAGGCTTCCCTCGAACGTGAGTTGAGCCTTAGAGCTGTCTAGCTTTGCTGATTTTTACAAATCTGACACAATAAGATTGTGTCAGATTTTTTTGCGAATCTTATTTTTTAAATTGCTTCTTTCTTAAGATATCAATTTTTGACTATCAGATATCCTGCTCTGATCAATCGTCTAAGTTTGGATAGTATATTTTTAAGTAAATTTAATTTATCTAAATATTCTAGTATAGTTATCAATAAATAATTTAAATTTTTCTTCTATTTCACTAAAAGTTACTAAATCTCCAATGCCACTCAAGTGATGCTCCAATGAATCTATTTGTTTTGAATCTATATACCCTTGAGGCAAAGAAATACTCCACTTATTAAGACCAATTTCGGTTAAAAAAAATACCTCTTGGTCAGTATAAACAAACGGTTTAATTTCATCTCCAACCAAACTTGTATCTTTTATCACAAAATTACTATCTGGTATAGTGGTTATTTTTCTAAATCGTTCAAAATAATTATACCACCGTTTGAGTCTTTCTTCTGAATCTTCTTCCTTCACTGCTTTACTGTATATAAAATTATATAAACTTCTCTTAGTCTCCTCTAGATTTGTCAAATAGATTATTGTCTTTTTATTAGCAGAACTGTCAAATATTTCAGAGATTAGTGCATCATAAAGTTCTTTATCTCGTATATCTCCCCGCTTGGGACCTAATAATAAGCTAGAAGTTTTTTGAAAAGTAATGTTCATCCTTTTCCCGTTCTTTATCAGTGTTGTAGCTGTTTTGTAACTACCTACATAACCTGAGAAGATCTCAACGTTTCTTGTTTGATTTTCATAATAATCTAATCGCTCAATGACTGATTTATAAAGATCTTCTCCGGTTTTAAAACAAGAGCACTCATTATCGTAGAGTTCTTTTGATACTGATGAAATTAATTCCATACTCTCTTTTGCAATTCCGTTTAAGTCTACCTTCATAAAAGGAAATATAGGCACTTTATTGGCTTGAGCTTCCCAACACTCTTTTAGTACAGTTTCTGACTGAACTTTACCTACAAGTAAAAATAGTAAAGCTTGCTCAGATTCAATAATATGATCAAAGTTTTTTTGAGTTATTCCACTGTCTTCTGGATTCCTAACTACTTCGTATCCTCTTTCTTCCGCAGCCTTTTTAACAATAAACCTATAATCTTCAAATGATTCTTCTTTAACATATACTGATGATATTAAAACTTTGGGTTTCATGTAATCAACTCCTTACACTCTATTGTATACAATTAACAACATAATGTATAGACAGACCTAACAAAAATTCTGGTTGTCAAAGGTGTTCTAAGATAAAGTTTTTAGAGATTACATGATTACTGATTAAACGAAACAGACACTAAGAATATCGTCTGTTTCGTTTAATCAGTAAAGTATTTATGATCGTAATTTTTGACATCCTAGCATTCTTATTTTAATTGCTCAATTTTTTTCGATTGAAACTTTTGATAGCCTAATATCTTGCATGTTGTTGCACAACTTTGTTTGATAAAAACTTTTAAGTTCTATTGGTAAAATAGTAATTACGTTAATATACTTTTTCTCTAATCCATTTTCACTTCTTCTTTTACACGTTCATAGGTTCTAAGTATAGCATTTCTATCTTCAAACAGGGAATTAGCATCAAACATAGCATAGAGAATATCGAAAGCTTTTTTCTTGTTGTCCATAATCCAGTCTATTGTAATAAGTTTTTCTTTATTGAAACCATATTCAACTGCCTTTTCATAGCCTTTTTTATCATAATCTGATAAGTCATAAAAGAGATAGTAATTCAGAACAACAACTGCTTTTTCAGTGTCGTCTGTAGTTGTTAAAGTCATGTTCTCATTCTCTTGTTTCGTGTTTGTGCTCGCTAAAGTAATGCTTGGATCTGCATCTAAATACAATCTACTTACTAAAATTCTCACTTGTATGTTTGATAATTTTTGTTTTGTATATACAGCCGGTTCTTTCATTTCTGATTTCTTCCCTTCTTTATGAAAATAGATAACTCCACTCCCTACAAGTAACAGTAATATAAATATTCCTAATAACATTGATATGTTTCGTCTCTTCATAGCCATGTCTCTTTCACTTATTATTGATTGCTTCGTCGTATAAGTCTTTTTTAGTAATGTCATTATTTAATTCCGCAGCCTTATCAAATATTTCTTTTGGTCTATAAAGAATATCATCCAATGTATAGTTTGTTCCCCATGCTTCATTTAATCGATTTAATCGATTAAAAGTATCTTGTCCCGGTTTAACAAAAACAATATTACCACTAACATTGCTTGTATCATAAACTACTCTTGACGTAGAACAATCAAAATCCGCATATATTATAGATTCTTCGAGGTCAGTTAGTTGTCCATCAATAAACGAAACATCTTTATTATGTTCCTGCATATCATTATAATAATCTATTCCAGCTCCTGCGACGTCTCCCACAATTGGGATAAATCCAATCGCTTTAGATAATCCTATTTTCCCAGCCTTTTTTGCACCTGCTCTTGCTGCATCCAGCATTCCATCTGTGACAACACTCTTGACTTGATCTGATGCAAAAGAAGCTGACGCCTCCTCTATAGAAGGGGCTTCAAAATATTCTGAAAAAGCTATTCTGGAATTTTCTAATGCATCAATATCAATCCCTTCTCCGTTTTTCGTATTAGATATGATGACCGAAGACGGGTACAAGTCCATAGATACTACACTTTTCATACCTGGCTCATAAATAAGTTTAGTTTCTCTGAAGCTAAGATTAAGAGAACCATCTTCATTTCGGACTAAAACTATTTCTGGAGAATCTTTTTTGTGAGTCCCGTTAAAAATCCCTATCTCTTTCGATACAGATAACAATGTCATTCTCTGCATCAAGTCATCACTGTAGGCTTTAACTTCCTTATAGAATTCTTCCTCGGAGTCTCTATCAACATACTGCAATAAAATAACCGAATTATCTCTCATTACTTGTATCATGGATAAAATCTGGTCTACCTTTTCTTTGTCTACTATCCAAGACGTATGATCCTGTAAACCTTGAAATTCTACCGCAAAATTATAATCCACATCTTCATTTTTATTCATGCACGCATTTAAAAAATCATCCAATTTATCCGCATCTACTGTCGTATAAACTAAAGCTAATGCCGCATACTCCTCGTTTGATATCCCACCAGCATCTTTACTAAGAATATCCTTCCACAGTTGGTCGTTCTCCGTACATTTCCGATAAAGATCGTTAATTTCTTTGCTATGAATAACTCCTAGAATTTCAGTAAATTTCCCCTGAGACGATGTAATCACAGATGGCGTAATCAACTGAGCGACATTCTTTAATTTATTCCCGAAAACCTCCATTTCAGATAAGATACTATCAAATTGAGCAGCATATTCTTTATCCACCTTATGAATCTCTTCTAAAATTGTATCAAAATCCTTAACACCGATGTTATGTTTATCTACTATAGCCTGAAAATGTTCTTGAAAGCTTTCTTGACTCTGTTCAAGCTCCGGAATACCCATCGTCCAGTCTCCTATAGTATCAAATATACCCCATTGTCCGTCATCTTCCACTTCAGACATAATACGGTTCAATTCTTCAATACTTGCTTGAGAAAAATCATGTATCTTCACGCTCATTTTATTCCTCCTCTGCTAATAGATGGTCTAAAACTGCCGCACTTTTTGCATCTACATCGACATAAGCATCTTTAGCGTTTTCTAAAAATGAAATAGTATTCTGAATCATCAAATTAAGGTATTCGTCTAAAGTTTCAGAATATTTGAGAACCTCGTTCATCTTTGTTGCCGTCTCTCCTTTATTTGTACTTTGCACAGAAATAATGGTTCTCTTTTTTTGAAGTAATTCTTTTAGAAAAGAAATTTCCTCTTCTATAGCCGCAGGCTCAATACTGATAAGACTCATTGAATGTTCATCTCCTTAATACAATTCCTTATCCGCTGCATCAATTGCAGCATTATAGGGAGATACTTTTTCTTTGTAACGATTAGATAACTGTTCTACTTCGCTTTTCAAAGTATTCGCTTCTTGTTTAAATGTTTCTAAGTTATCCGCAACCTGACCACTTTTTACAGCACTCACTAAAATACGATCTAAAGAACCAAGGTAATCACCTAATTTTTTTTCAAATGTTGTTGTTCTTTTCTCATAAGCAAAACCAAAAGCTTCACTTTCAGATTCATCTACCACAATATCGTAACCTATGTTGTAACCCATTTTATATCTTCCTTTCTAAAGGCTTTGACTGCGCTGATAATATAATTTATCAATGGTGTTGTCACAATTGATTATTAACTGACGTGTCATAGCGATTTTCTGTTCTTCTGTCTCAATCTCCATTATCACTTTTTGAAAACCTTCATTTAAAGCTTGCTCTGTATGTCGTGCTTTGTTCCCATCTAGTATATCCATGATACGAGTCGCATGAGAATTTGAAAAACGCATATGAGCAGAGATACCAAAGACTCCTTGGCACTGTCTTTTTCTACGTTCTTGCATCTCATGAAAAGCATTTTGTGACTGTTGTTGCTTGGCTCTTGCATTGTATAGATGCTCTAATCTATTTTTCGCATTTAATATGTCAATTTCATAATTCCGTCTGTCTTCTTCGTGACGACGAATATCGATGTTGATTTTATCAAATTCTTCCATTTTTTTCTCCTTTACTTTAACGACAAAACCAGAATTAAAAGGTGCCAAGTTCTACTCCTTAATGAAAAATAAAAGAACAGACCACCTCACTTTTTTAAACAAAGATGGCTTAGGTAGCAATTTTACTGGCAACTTCGTTGAATGAATTCTTGTTCAGAACGTACTTTTTGTATAGTGTTTTCAATTTTTTACGATCCATCCGTATATTTTGTTACAGACGTACGTAATTCTTGCGGCGATAATTTAATACAATCTCCAGCCACTTTATTCTTCTCTCCTTTTTGAATTTTATAAATATGTTTATTTATCATTTTAACACAAAAAGCCTATTATTTTTCTCATTTTATTGAACGAACCTAATCATTTATGAGAGAAAATTCCGCTATTAGCTACTTTACTATGTAAATATACATGAAAAGACACTATGATTCCTTCCACCATAGTGTCTCTTCATACTTTTAAAGTCAGAAATTTGTCTTGTTACTTATGAACCGACTATTAATAATAGTCGGTTATATTTTCAATTTATTCTAATCACATTTTATTTCTCAACCAAAAACGAATGTTTTTGGTATAGGTGTTTCATTGGTCTATCTACTTTTCAAATCAAGTAATCTTTTGGGACAAGTTTTTCCAAGTAAATCATCATAAATTGATTCCTTACATTCATTAGGTATTTTTACATAATTTCTTCCTAGCCCTTATTTAGAACGTTCTCACACATTGAGTATAAAAGAAAAAAATGTAGACATCATCCCCTTTTTTCGGGACTTTGTCTACAGTCTGACGCAGTTACTTTTTATTATATTCACACAAATTCGGGTAAGAAAGTTGAAATTTAGTAAGTCTGTTTAAAAGATATTATTTGTTTTTCTTCAATTGTTTGATTTCTTTTTCGATTGCATCGATTTGTTTACCTAATGCTTTTTGCTCGTTTTTATCACGAGAAACTTTTTTCTTGTTTACTAATTCTTGTTTTTCTTGGATCAATGCTGCGATTTTTGCTGCATTATCTTCTACAGGTGTAGATGGTGTTGTTGAACTTCCAGTTGAACTTCCAGTTGAACTACCTGTTGAGCTGCCGTTTTTCAAGGCTTGGATTTCACGTTCGATTTCACCGATACGAATTCCTAGTGCTTGTTGTTCTTGCCAGTTCATGCTGATTTTTTTCTTGTTGATCAATTCTTGTTTTTCTTGGATCAATGCGTTGATTTTTGCTGCTGTATCATTAGCAGGTGTAGATGGTGTTGTTGTGCTTCCAGTTGAACCACCTGTTGAACTGCCATTTTTCAAGGCTTGGATCTCACGTTCGATTTCGCCTAGACGGATGCCCAAAGCTTTTTGTTCTAAACTATTTCTGCTAACTTTTTTCTTATTGATCACTTCTTGTTTTTCTTGGATCAATGCGTTGATTTTTGCAGTTGTATCTGCAGATTGAACTGAAGCCGCATGTGCTTGAGTTGTTACAGCTGTAAATCCTGCTCCTCCAATTGATAACGCTACCCCAGCAACTAGTAAACCTTTTACAAATTTGTTCATTATTGATTCCTCCAATTTATTTTTCGTTCGAATACTACTGTTCATAAAATAATAGTTCCGATACACAGATTATAACCACTCTTTTTAGAAAAGTAAACTATTATTTTATAAATAATAGTCAAAAGTTTTTCGAAAAATGCTCTAACTATTGATATATATACATTTTAGAGCTAAAAATATTTTTTATAAAAAAGAAAAAACCAGCTTTTCCGCTCAAAAAAGAGCAAAAAGTCTAGTTTTTCATTCTGGTTTATCTTTACTTTTTTACATTGATCCTTTAAAAACATCTGCATTTTTTACGAAATAATCAACACCTGAATAGATCGTAAAGATCAAACAGATGTATAGCATGATTAAATCAACTGGCAAGCCAATAGCTGTAAATGGAATATTGTTGATCAATAATAGAATGATCGCCACCATTTGCGTCGCTGTTTTGATTTTACCAGGCCACGCTGCGGCCATCACTTCGCCGCCTTCAACCAACAATAGACGTAAGCCAGTAACTGCTAACTCTCTACAAACAATGATCGCAACGACCCAGGCTGGTGCTTTTTGCTGTGCAACCAACACGATAAAAGCTGTCATCACTAACATTTTATCAGCCAATGGATCTGCAAACTTACCAAAGTTTGTTACTAACCCACGTGAACGAGCAATTTTTCCATCTAGCCAATCTGTGATACTAGCAACTGCAAAAATCACAGCACCAACCAGCTGAGTGATCGCTAACGATGCTCCTCCAAAAGTAATCGTGCCCCAATCCATCGGAACACTAACAACAATAATAAAAATCGGAATCATAAAAATTCTAAGAACAGTTAATTTATTTGGTAAATTCAATGCTTATTGCCCCTCTCTTTTCCTACTCATTTTACGGTATCTAATGACGACTGTCACGAAAAAAGTCATTTCATAAATAACTTATCTATTCTCTCCGTCATCGATTTCAATAAATGAGCGAGAAAACATCTACGATGAGCTTTAGCTCTTCTGTAAATTCTTCCCGCTCATTCTATTGAACCAGCCTGCTTTTATTATGCTGGCGGTGTTTGTTGAACTTGTTCTGATGACTGTGACGATTGCTGTGTTTGTGCATACTCAAGACTCATGTTGATATTTCTAGGGCCAATGCCTGTATTATTCGGATTGAATACAGCAGCTTGTCCATCTACTTTAAATTCCATGTACTCAGAAGCACCCAAACTGATCGTAAACTGAGTGGTTCCCTCTGGAATCTCTACAGATTGTGTTTGGCCTGGCTGAACTGTTTGTTGGAAGAAATAACCATTGTCATTATTCTCAGCTGTTGGGATATATACACCAACCCAGCAAGGAGCTGTAATTGCTGAAAAATCAAGTTTAGTCGGCGTCGCAGCATTTGTCGCACTCATATTTACAGTTGTACCCGATTCACCCAAAAAGCTGACTACGGTCGGTTCTTTAGGTTCTGACGAACTAGAACTAGTTGTAGAAGATGATTCTGTCGTACTTGAAACAGGTGCCTGACTTGACTCATTGCTAGAATCAGATGAAGATTCTCTGATTATCGCAGTATCCGGCTTTTGAATGATTGGATTTGCCTGACGGTCCTGCCAGGTAATGTAAAAAACAACAACAGCGATCGCTAGACCGATCAAAGAAAAAATAATTGCCGGCAAACTACGTGTAAAGCGTTTAAATGAGCTTTCTTCATCATACATCTGCGTACGTGACTCATCAAGCGTCTCATACTGAATCGATGATTCCGCTGCTGCTTCTTCCGTTTTTCCATCATAAACTTCAACCAATTCATTTCCATCTAAACCAACTGCACTAGCATATTGGCGAATGAATGCACGCACATAAAAAGTGCCCGGCATTGAGTCAAAGTCATTTTCTTCAATTGCTATCAAATAGCGTTTTTGTGTTTTTGTAATTTGCTGCAGCTCGTCTAAAGACATATTGCGCTGAAGCCTTGCATCTCTTAATTTTTTTCCTATATTTACGCTGGCCACTCGTCCATCTTCTCCAGTCTCTCTAATTTATCGATCGTTTCTTTTGGTATTGGTGAAGGGGTTGCTTGGTCCACATTCACTCTTTTTATATCGTTTCGATTTGTCTTATTGACTTTTAGTAGTAAATCGCTTAGTGAAATAGTCACATTTTTCGATTATTCAACTCTTTTAAGAATACCACAAAAAAATACTGATGAGGATAACATTTTTGAAAGTTTTTAACGAAATATCGGACTTTTTTTGTTTAAGATAGAAATATTTCGACTCCTAGTTTCTAGTACGAGGAAATCACTTCTGCTCACTCTTTCATTATTTCTTTGGGTGCATATAAAACCGGCTCAAGCCTTTTTGATCAATGAAACTTTCAGCCAGCTCTTTTATATCAGATAATTGAATGCTTTCAATAACTTCAGGTGTATCGAACAATGTCGTTTCTCCATAAAGTGATTGTGAAAATTGATTGGCAATATACTCAAGTGAATTTAGTGATTGGAAATACTTACCGATCATTTTTTTCTTCAATAAAGAAAGATTTTCTTCTGTCAATTCCTCACTTTGAGCAACAGTTAACAGAATTTCTTCAATCCGCTCTGCCAATTGCTCAGGATAATCACTATCGCCGCCAAAATCAGCAAAATGGAAACTTCGATCTAAGCTAAATTCGTAACCAAAGCTGTCGTCTAAAAGACCTTCATTATACAAAGTCAAATAGTTTTGAGACGTGTTTCCGAATAATAATTGCAGCAATAAATTCGCTGTTAGTTTGTATTTCAGTAACGCTTTGCCCTCTACAGGTACCTCATCCAGTCCTTTTAGCCCAACAATCACTTTTGAACGACTGATCGGCATTTCGATCGAACTTTCCTTTAGGATATCTTCTGCTGTTTCTTTTGGAAAGTGACGTCTGATCGGTACTGCTTGCGCAAATGTTTTTTCTGCTTGATTCTCGCGAATAAAGGTCATCATTTCTTCCGGTTCCATTTTACCAACGACAAATAACGACATGTTACTTGGATGATAAAATGTGTTATAGCAAGTATAAAGATCCTCCGCAGTAATTTCATCGATGCTTTCAACAGTCCCGGCGATATCGATATGCAGCGGGTGTTTAGGGTATAAGTTACCTAATATGCCGAAAAATAAGCGCCAGTTTGAGTCATCCAAATACATTTGGATTTCCTGACCGATGATGCCTTTTTCTTTTTCGACCGTTTCTTCTGTAAAATAAGGCTCCTGAACAAAATCAAGTAATGTCTTCAAGTTCAGTTCCACTTGATCTGTCGTTGAAAAAAGATAGCTGGTTTTCGTAAAGCTCGTAAAAGCATTGGCAGATGCACCTTGACGGCCAAATTGTTGGAACACATCGCCGTCTTCTTTTTCAAACATTTTATGTTCAAGAAAATGAGCGATCCCATCAGGAACTTTGACAAAATTTTCTTGCCCAAGCGGTACAAATTCATTGTCGATCGATCCGTAATTTGTTGTGAATAAACCATACGTCTTATTATAGTCTTGTTTCGGAAGCAGATAGACTGTTAGCCCATTTTCTAAGACTTCTGTATAAAGAACTTCGTTGATTTGAGTGTATTCTTTTTTATGCATCCGTTTTTTCTCCTTCCAAAAAGAAAATAGCTTGCAGCTGGATTCGCTTAGCCACTCGTTGTACATCTGCTAACGTCACAGCTTCCATGCGGCGGATCCATTCGTCGTCTTCTAAACGTAAATGAGGGATCAAATCATCCAGATACTCCGTTTCCAAGACAGCTCCAGCGTTGTCTAAAGAAAGTAAATATTGGTTTTTCAGCATCGCTTTCGTTTGTTTGATTTCAAGCTCAGTCACATTTCCTTGACGAATATTTTCTAATTCCTGTGCGATCAAGTGCAGTACTTGATTCCGGTTTTTACCATCGATCCCTGTTTGGACACTTAAAAAACCACGAAATGTATCGATACTGCTTGAGGCATAATAGGCAAGATTTTCTTTTTCACGTACATTCATAAATAGCTTGGAATGTGGAAAGCCTCCAAAAACACCATTAAAAATCTGCAAAGCAAAATAATTTTCGTCCCCATAAAAAATATCCGTGTGATAGCCTAAATTTAGTTTGGACTGTGCTACTTTTTCTTGTTCTGACCGTTCTTCGATCACATTTCTAGAGGGTTGCGTATAGAAAACATCTGCTTTACCAGCACTGCGGTCTTCAAAAGGTAACGCTTTGAAAAGAGCGGTAACCGTTGTTTCATCCACATCTCCCAAAACAAAAATATCGACTTGATCTTCCTTGAGCATTTGCTCGTGATATGCTGCGAGACTTTCAGCCGTTTCGTTTTCTAAATCAGAACGAGTACCAAAACTCGGGATTCTTTGATCCGCTGATTGGCTAAAATAAAGGTTTTGCAGTGCTAAAGAAGAATAGACTTGTTTATCTTCTGAAACACTTTCATAATAGGCAAGCAAATTTTCTTTTTCCCGCTGAAACGTTTCAGCTTCAAATTTACCATCAATGATATTTGGGTAGAAGATGATTTCTTTGATAAAATCAACTGCATCTTCTAAAACATGCGTATTTTCTAAATAACGATCATTCACAAAATTCATTGAAACATTCAGCCAGTGCAGATTGCCTTTTTTGTTGACGTTGATTCCAAAGCTGGCTCCGTATAATTCTGCTAACTTACCGCTCAATTTCACCTGATCAGGATAATTCAGGCTATTTGTTTCTAATAAACTAGATAAAAGTGTTCGTTTAGTGATTGTTTCTTTATTTAAACGCGTATTGAAACGAACCAAAATACGTACCGTTTTATATTTTTCTGTTGGGACAACATGTAAGTTGACTCCTTGTGCTAATGCAATCGGCATCTTGTCAGCTCCTCTTTGTTTTTTCATCATAATAAAGCCCAGCATGAAATACAATCATCTGGCTGTTTTTAAACCTTTTTTTAAGATTTTCCGCATCTATTCAATTATAGCACAGCTCTGTAGTGTTTCCTTGATGTAAGAGTCTTTCATTTCAAAATTTTTCATTTTTTCTGTATACTGGATTTGAGAAAGGGAGGATGATCTTATGATCAAAGAATTTAAAGAATTTATTATGCGCGGCAGTGTCCTTGATTTAGCCGTTGGGGTCGTGATCGGTTCTGCTTTTACTGCCATCGTCACAAAAGTCGTTGATGGGTTGATCACACCTCTAGTTAGTCTGGTTTTTGTCATGACTACAGGTAAACAAAGTGCTGATGATGCATTGGGTGCTTTAGTCTTTTCAGTCAAGGGTGTACCTTTTAAAATCGGTGATGTGATCAGTGCTATTATTACCTTTTTAATTACTGCGTTTGTATTATTCCTAATCGTGAAAGCTGCGAATCGAATGAAGAAAAAACCAGAGGCTGAAGCAGATAAGACAGAAGAGATCCTGCTTACGAGTGAAGATTACCTTGAGCAGATCCGTGATTTACTAGCTGCACAAAATGCTGAAAAAACAGTTGGCGTGACTAAGGAGTCAACTACGGATAATAAGAATTAAGCGAATAATTAATAAAAAGTTGGTGAAGTGATTTCACCAACTTTTTATTTCCTCATCTTCACATGAGGAATATCATCTTCCAAATAAACCTCTGAAACTTCTTTGAAGCCAAATCCACCATAAAAACCGGTCAGATGCGCCTGAGCCCCAATAATGATCGGTTTCTCTGGATATCTTTCTGAAATCACGTTTAGTGTGTTCTCTAAAAGAAGATTTCCTAACCCACGCTTTCGATAATTAGGATCGATCAGCACTCTACCAAAAGATACCGTCTCACCATTATCGATGATTCGTGTATAACCAACGATATCCTTCTCTTCCTGCAACCACGTATGCAGTGCATGCTCATCGATATCATCGATCTCTTGATACGGACAATTCTGCTCGACCACAAAAACTGCAGTCCGCAACTTAGCAATCTCAAAGAACTCTTTTGTCGTCAGCTCTGAAAAATCCTTTACGTGATACTTCATCTCTTAGCCCCTTGCTTTATTCATTCATTTTTAGTGATCCTGAACCTGAGCGATACATGATCTTCACGCTTTCACTATCCATCGATGGATACAAAAAGTCTACCAAAACGATATTCCCTTTTGTTTTAGACTCTTTGCCTAATTGAATCAACGTACCTTCTTCTGTTTGTTTAGAATCTAATGTATACACGTAACCCTCTTTTTCTCTTAAATACTCGATATACTTTTGTAATTCTTTTTCACTGATACTGCCTGCTTTATACGTCAGTGTTGTCATTCGTACTTTATTTTTCACTTCACTATTTGTACCAACGATTTTTTTCTCTCCGATCACTGAGTAAACAGATGGAACCTTATCATCATTCACTTCGATATTTTCGGCTGTATTGGATGCACATCCCACTAATAAAAATACCAAACCAGCCCACAGTATAACCTTAACAATTTTTTTCATTTCAATCCTCCTTTTTTTATCTAAAATAATTATAGCATAAATAGAAAAAACACCTAAAACCTTCTGCTGACAAGCTTTAACTGTTTTTCTTCCTTAGATAAATAAGCGAACCCCATTCCAAACATTCAACAGTAACACAAGTAAAATCACTACTTGATAAATCTGAGTCACTCGTTCAGAGGAGACTTTTCCACTGATCAGTGCTCCTATAAAACCACCAATGACTGCCGCAGGAATCACATAAAGCAACAAACTCAAATCAAAACGTCCGAAACCACTTCCTTGTGCGATCGTTATTAACTTCGCAGCTTGTGAAAAGAAAATCGTAATGATCGAATAAACAGTCGCTTCTTTGATCGGTATACCAAAGCATAACATCAACAGAGCAACATTGATCGGTCCTCCGCCAATCCCTAATAATGTAGAAATAAATCCTAAAAACACTCCAGTTATCACATACCAAAAAGAGTGGCTCAACTGCAGCGTCCGTTCCTTACCAAATTTGGTGTAAATGAAGGCAAACAGCAACGTCATGATCGTTAAAACAATCTGGATCAGCTGCACATATTTCTCATCCGAGAACCACTTAAGTAAAAATTCGAAGCTACTATTTCCAGCAATACCGCCAATAACGGATCCCAAAGAAACAAGTAGAGCAATTTGAATGCGTAACGTCAATCCATTCTTTAATTGTCTTAATGTCGAAACGATGGACATAGTGAAGACTGCAACACTAGAATAAAATGAGATTGCCGCTAAAGTGTGAAAATGAAAAGCATCTAATACCGGCTTGATGATCACACCGCCACCCATACCAGAAATAGCCCCAACTGTATTCGCGAATATAATCACGAGAAAATAGATAATCCCTACATACAAAGCGTGTCATCCCCTAGCTATCCATACCTTTTTAAGCTTTTCTTCTTCTAGCAAAATCAACAAACTTAAACTTATCTAATCTATGCCTAGATTCAGTGTACTCAAAGCAACGAGTATCTTCCAAACTGACCACACTACGGACGACGACAATATAAGTGTCCTCATTTAAGTCCATCAAACGCTGATCATTTTCTGTCACTGCTTCAACTGTAATCTCTTTTTGAGCATAACTAATCTCTAAGCCCAGATCATTTTCAAAATAATCATAAATCGAATCTGCCGCACGTTCTTCCGGAAGCTCTGCAATGATTTCTTTTAAAAGATAATCAATATCGATGATCACAACTTCTCCGTCGATTTCCCGCTGCCGCACCAAGCGCCAGACAGCTGCATCTTTTTTCCAGCCCGTTAAGCGTGCCAAAGCGTCATCAACTTTTTCTTCTTTCAATTCGACTACTTTTGTCACACTATGTATTTGCTGTGCCTTTTGTAACTCTTTATAACTGATCACTCCGGAAATCGGAAAATCAAACTTTCTTACATTCAATACAATAGAGCCCTTGCCCTGTTTCTTTTGGATATACCCTGCATTGATCAAGAGGTTCAATGCTTTGCGGATCGTCTCTCTTGAAACAGAATAGTGTTCAACTAATTGATTCTCACTTGGTAATAGTGTTCCCGGCGGATAATCACCCTCTAAAATACCTTTTTCCAATTCTAAAAATATATCATGAAATTTGTTCACTTTCAGCCCTCCAACCTAGGATACTCAATCAAAATGATAGCATATTCCACCTTAAAAAAATAGCATCTGCCGTAACTAAGCCTTTTATTTTAGGCAATTCTTTTCTATTATCACACTTGTATTTACAAGCGTTTCATACTATAATGAACACAACACTAACATGTCTATACAAGTTAAGAAAACTCTTTAAGGAGCGACAACTATGAACTTTCTACTTTTCACCTTCACTAAAAGCAACTTGACCGTTCAGGAAAAACAAATGGACCAGCTTATATCGGAGCACACACTGCCACTTACATCAATGACCTTTCCTCAATCATTTGAGTCGCTAGCACTGCAGATCAAAGAAAAATACCCAACGATCATTGGTGCTGTTTGTGATGGATTGTCTGCGGAATTTTATGCTGCACACCCTCAGCTTTCTCCTTTAAACGCAGGAGCTGAAGCTATCATCAAACTTTTATCCGAAACATTGAACATCCCTGTGTTGACCGCTGAAGAATCAGCTGCAGCAGATGATTTAGAACAGGCATTCAAAGAAAAAAAAGAACAGCTATGCTGGAATTTAGATTATTTTGGTTATACTCCAGGTAAAGAAGAGTATTCTGTAGAATCTTTATTGACGATCGGAAATGGTTTTATGGGTTTACGCGGAACAACTCCAGAAATGAACTTGTCAAAAGACCACTATCCTGCAACTTATATTGCTGGACTTTATAATGAAGAAAAATCAGAAGTTGCAGGTCAAATCGTTGAAAATGAAGACTTTGTCAACACACCAAATAATCAGTATATCAGTGTTCAGGTTGAAGGTTCAAACGAGTGGCTAACTTTAGAACATTCAAAACTAAACGCTCTGCATAGAAACTTAAACTTAAAAAATGGGTTGTTCACTGCTCATATGTTTATGGAAGATTCACAGCAGCATCAGCTAGAAATTACAGCTTTGAAGATCGTCAATATGGCAAAAATGAACAATTATAGTATCAAGTACATGATCAAACCGATCAATTTCTCTAAGAAGATCACTGTTAAAACAATGACTGATGGTTCTGTCTATAATTTTAACGTTGAGCGCTATCGTAATTTAACAGCAAAACATTTTCACATCACTGAATTAGCTGCTGATCAGAACAAAACAAGTATCACGGTCCAAACGAATCAATCTAAAATCGATGTTCGGCAAATTTCTGCTATCATGGGTGATTTCTTTGCCGCCAACGAAGTTACAAATACAGTGAACGAAGAAACGATCGAACAAACAATGACTTTTTATGCTGAACAAGATGTGCAATATACCCTTGAAAAGCATGTTCAAGTAACTACATCGATCGCTGAAAAAAGCTTCAAACGACCAAGTTCATTGACAACTTCCTTTGATATTGAATTTGCAGAAAGTACAAAAGCTTGGGAATCACTCTGGGAAAAATCTGATATTCAAGTATCTGGCGATTTAATGTCGCAAAAATTACTAAGGATCCATACCTATCATCTTCTGGTTTCTGCTTCTCCTTTTAGTAACAATGAACTGGATGTCTCAGTAACCGCCCGCGGCTTGCATGGTGAAGCATACCGTGGTCATATCTTCTGGGATGAAATTTTTATTTTGCCGTTTTATATTCTTCATTTCCCACAAACAGCGAAACAGTTGTTGATGTATCGGTATAATCGCTTAGGGAAGGCAAAAGAAAATGCGATCGAAAGTAATTATGAAGGCGCTATGTTCCCTTGGCAGTCTGGACTTGACGGTAGTGAAGATACACAAAAGCTTCATTTGAATCCTCTAAACGGGGAATGGGGTGAAGATCATAGTATTTTGCAGCGACATGTGTCACTAGCGATTGCTTATAATGTCTGGATCTATTGGAATAACACAGGTGATGATCGATTTATCAAGGAATATGGTGCAGAAATGTTACTGGAAATTGCGAATTTCTGGCGCAGTGCAGCGACATTCGATAAAGAAACAGGGCGTTATTTCATCGATAAAGTCATGGGTCCTGATGAATTTCATGAAGCCTATCCTGACAGTACTGAAAGCGGCCTAAAAAACAATGCTTACACCAATTTGATGGTTGTCTGGTTATTTGAAGAGATCGAAACGATTCTTTCATTATTAAATACGCAAGAACAAGCGAAATTATTTAATAAAACAGGAATCACACAAGAAAATCTAGAAAAAATGAAAGATATCCGTAAACACTTGGGGATCGAAATAAATGAAGATGGGATCATCGCGCAATATGAAGGCTATTTTGATTTAAAAGAAATCGATTGGGAACAAGCAAAAGCAACTTACGGCAATATTTACCGAATGGATCGTATTCTAAAAGCAGAAGGACAGTCACCGGATGATTATAAAGTTGCGAAACAAGCGGATACGTTGATGCTGTTTTACAATCTAAATAAGGAAAAAATCGATGAAATCTTAGATGAATTAGGCTATGAGCTTCCTGCCGATTATCTAGAGAAAAATCTTTTATACTATTTAAACAGAACATCTCATGGTTCTACTCTTTCAAGAATCGTACATGCCCAGCTCGCAGAAGAGGTCAAGTTCCATGATCTTTCATGGAAACTATATCAAGAAGCCTTATACTCGGATTATCAAGATATTCAAGGCGGAACAACTGCTGAGGGTATTCATACTGGTGTGATGGCTGCAACGATCTATGTCACATTGACTACGTACGCTGGAATCGATCTCAAAAAAGAACAGCTTTCCATCAAACCAAATCTGCCTGAGCACTGGACAGAGATGACCTTTAATCTGTCCCGCAAAGGCATCAATTATCAATTGACTGTGAATAAAACAGCCATTCAAGTCACAGCGTCTAAAGATACTGTACTGACAATAAATGACCAACCCTATCCGTTACACGGAACAGAAACTCAAACGATCAACTATTAATCAATATGACTGGAGAATGTTCATGAAAAAAGGATTTGTTTTTGATTTAGATGGCGTCATCACTGATACCGCCAAATTCCACTATATCGCGTGGAAAGAATTAGCTGAAAGTTTAGGCATTACGATCGACGAAGTATTCAATGAATCTTTAAAAGGCATCAGCCGAATGGATTCTTTAGATAAGATCCTGGCTTATGGTCAAAAAGAAAATGACTATTCTCCAGCAGAAAAAGAAGCTTTAGCTAAACAGAAAAACGATGAGTATGTAAAATTATTGGCTGATCTGTCTGCTGCTGATCTTTTGCCCGGCGTCCATGATTTTCTGATGGATGCCAAAGCTCACCATATCCCTTGTGCGATCGCTTCAGCTTCAAAAAACGCGCCCATGATTTTAGAAAAACTGGGGGTCCTAGACTTTTTTGGTCATATCGTCGATCCTGAATCGTTAAAAAATGGGAAACCTGATCCAGAGATATTCGTAAAAGCCGCACAAAGTATCACCGTTGCACCTGAAGATGCAATTGGTTTTGAAGATGCACAAGCGGGAATCGAAGGAATCAAAGCTGCTGGCATGTATGCTGTAGGAATTTCAGCAACAGAAACGCTAGCCGGTGCAGATTTACAAGTTGCTTCGATGACTGAATTAAGTGTTGAACAACTTATCGAGCGTTAAGTATTCATTAAAGTCAAAATAAAACCAGTTGATGCTACGCGCTTCAACTGGTTTTATTTTATCCATCTCTTGACTCTGATTCATTCTGTTTTCTCTACAGAACGACTTAGAGGTTCTTTTTCATGATCAAATCGATCTGTTCATCTGTGCCCATAAAGAAAGAATGCTGCCCAGCTTGTACAAAACCCATTTTTTCATAAAATGCAAGTGCTGGAACGTTCTTCTCCCATACACCTAGCCAAAGAACCTCTTTTTTCAACTCTTTCGCTCTAGAAATAGCTTTTTCATATAGCCTTTTTCCTAATCCAAGTCGCTTAAACTGAACATCGACATAGATACGCTCGATTTCCATTCCATTATCAGCGATCGGCTCTGTTTGTGCCTCACCTACATTCAGTTTTAAATAACCTGCCAATCGATCATTGGTGTATATAAAATAAAATTCTGATTCTTTCGCTGCTAATTCTTTGGATAATTTTTCATTAGAATACGCATTTATCAGGTATTCATTCAGATCATGAGGGTCATTGTCTTTCGCAAATGTATCTGAAAATGTTTGGATACTGATTTGCTTTAATTGTTCTAAGTCACCTGTTCCGATTTTCTTGATTTCTATCATGATACATGCTCCTTCAGAAGTCTGTCATACAAATAAGATTCTATTCTTTAGTGTAACAATAACTTCTTATCTTATCAATTTCAATGGCATTATCACACTAAAAAACGTGAGCGATCAATAAACTTGAAAATCTTCCAATGGCAGGACTTTCATTTTCACTACGCCAACGATCATCTGAACATCCACTAATCCATAGTGACGGCTATCTGTAGCATAGGAACGATTATCTCCCAGCAAAAGATATTTTCCTTTCGGAATCATTTGCTGAGAGATCATATCAGCAATCGTAAAATCTTCGGTGAAATTCATCCCGTTTCGTTGACTTTCATTGACCTCATCGACAATGAACTTTTCATCTATCTTTTGCCCATCTACATAGAGATGATCCTCCCTATATTCTATTATCTCACCTGGAAGTCCGATCACTCTACGAATCTGCGTTGTATTTCCTTTTTTAAAAAGAACTAGATCAAACCGTTTGAGCTCTTTGGTCTTGTTGACGATCACAACGTCATCATTACGCAGAGTTGGGGACATGCCATAGCCTGTGATCGTTGAAAATTGGATAAAAAAAGAGACACCTAAAGGAATCAGCACACTTGCACCAGCAATTGCCAATAAAAGATCTTGAAGCAACTGCAATCTTTTTTTCCGTTGTCTCTTTTTCTTTTTTTCTTCCAGCAAACGTTTTTTAGTGGGTTTAGTTGAATGTGTCTTCATTGTTTTTTTTGATTTTGAACGGTGTTTCTTTCTTTTCTTCGACTTTCCCCATGGAAACGAAGTACTTAAGCTTGTGATTATCGACGTTTTGTTCCGCTTCTTCCTCTTTTTCTTCATCTTCAATCAACCCATTATTTTTCTTCTTTCAACGTAGCTTCATCAACTTTATAATATTTAAATACAGGTTGTTCATAATTTTGTTCAATTTTCTTGATGCTTGCAATATACTCTTCTGATAGTGCAGGATCTTCAAAGAAATTTTTGTATTTCATATTGGCGTTTTGTCCAAGTTCCATGATTGCTTTATAGTAGCGGTTTAGCGCAAGCTGTCCTTCTTTTGTATTCACTTCACTTGCTTTTTTTGTGCCATAACTTGCCATGGATCTAGACAAATATTGGATATTCTGATTGATCTTGTCCTGATCATCTCCTTGAGTTTTTGCTAATTCTACTTGATCATTAAAATCTCGTAGAAGATAATATGCTTTAACGATCGAGTCAGAATCAGTTCCTGTAAGATTCATCGATTGATAGTACTTCACATAAAAAGAGCCGCCTGCCATGATTCCGCTCATTATGACTAGGGCAATAAATCGTATCAAAGCGCCTTTTCTAGCTTTTTGTAATCTACGTCTTCTTATCGCGAATTTTTTACGCTTTTTGGGATTCTTGATCTTTTTACTAGGAAGTTTTTTTAAGTTTTGTGAATAGGCAATCATCCGCAAAAGAGAATAGATAGCAAAAATAATTAATAAAATCGTAGTGGCTATCCCGCCTATAAATATCCATTCTAGGATTGTCACATGATCCCCTCTATTCTACCTGTCTATGTTTTTTATTTATCTGATTACTGCTTGCTTTTTTTGTTGACCTTTTTATTTTTCTTTCTTGAGCTTTTTTTCTTTTTACGTAGGCTATAGATCAGTAAGAATAAGACGACAATGACTGCTAATACGCCGCCCACGATCGCAGCAATTATTTTCCAGTCGATCCCTTTTTCTTGGACTAAACCAACATCTCGTTCATTGAATTTCCCAGCTTCTTCTTTTGTGATCTTAAAATCTTTCGTCCATTCCTTTTTGTATCCTTCGGAGCTGGCTAAAATTTTCGCTGTATACTCACCTGGAATCATCTCTTCCCCGTTCATACTTACAGGAAATTCTAAAAACGTATTTGGCGCCATACGCATTTCTTCTTTTTTCGCTTCATATAAAACAGTTTCACTGCCCTTTTTAGTCACTTGTACTTCAACCATCAGATCGTTCACATAATCAGCCACAACATTAGATAAATTAACGAAAATCGTATTACGATAATTAGATTGTCCTGCACTGACACTATTGAGTTTCAACTCTTTTTCTAGTTTTTTGTCTGTTTCTGTAAGAACCATCGCGATCGCATAGGCATATTTATTGATCACGATCGAACCGCTTGCTTTTCTTTCTTTTTCTGAATCTTGTTTGATCATATAAATACCGCCCAAAATCACACCATCAAAGCTTGTTTCAGGCATTTTGATCTTCATTTCATAATCAATGGTTTTACCAGCTGGCACTTCAACCGTCTTTTCACCTGTTACGATATCTTCAAAAGGGAATTTTAGCGACGCGTCATTTTTTATCTCAACTGGACTATATTCGATCACGCCATTACGATTGGTTTTTGCACCAGTTAACGCGATATCTACTTTAATATCTTCATCACTTGGGTTCGTCAGCGTCATCGATACTGTCTGCTCTTGTCCTGGAGACATTTTCAACTTATAATAACCTGTTTCTTCTATTTGATTTTCTGGATAATTGATGGAATAGGAAAATCCTGCCCCATTTGCTTCTTCTGCTGCAAAGACTTTCGCTGTAGAAAAATTGAGCATGATCAGCAACCCTAAAATGATCCCTGTTATATATTTGGCTAATTGTTTCATCAGAATACCTCTGGCTTTCCATAATATTTAAAAAGTGGTCCTGGATACATGTATCCAGTCCCTATGTAAAATAGGCAAACCGGCGCAAGTGATCCGGTCTGCCTAAAAGACAACCTAAAGTTGCAGTGCTAAATGAATAATAATTATTGAGCAACCATTGTCCAAGTAACTTTAGCAACGTAATCCCCAGTTGGTGCAGAAGCTGCTACCGCTGCTGGAACAGTCAATTTAACAGATGATCCTGTTGTATCTAATGTATTTTCAATACCGTCAACACCAACAAAACCAGCACTTTGTCCGTATTCTGCAAAGTATTCACCTTTACCAGCTCCAGCGTCTGCTGTAGCAACAACAACTGCTGATGCTGCTGGGTCTTCAGTCAATTGGAATACTGTAGCGCCCATTTTTGGCATAGTGCCTAATTGTGCAGTGTTGTAATTTAAAATACCGTTTGAATAGTCGATCGTTGCACCAACTAATTTATTTGAACCGTTAGCAAATTGTTCTGTCATTTTAGCTTGGATTTGGTAGCCGTTTCCACCATCACGCAAGTCTGCCCATTGAACATATTGACCACGTAAACGTTCGTCGTTCATATCAGCAGTCAGTTTTCCATCTGTAATAACTGGATTGCCTAATGCATCTTTTTCAGCTCCGTAGATTTTAACTGGCTGTGAAAATTTTTCAACTGTTGCTGATTGTCTAGAGAAAGTACCAAAGTTTAAGTTAGATACAGCTTGGATGCCGTAAGGACCTTTGTTTGGTTGAGTAGTGATTTCTTCACCACCACCATCTGTAATAGGTTCTGTTGGTTTTTCCGGGTCTTTTGTATCTGTTCCGCCGCCGACTTCCCCTTCAGTGATTGTTACTTTACCAGTTGAGTCTAATTCTGTTGCATCGTCTGCCGCAAAAGCTTGTGTGCTCCCTAGTGTTGATAACCCGATAACTGCTACTAATGAAGCAGCGCATAATCTTGTAAATTTCATTTCTTGTTCCTCCTAGTTTCTTTTTGTGTTTTTTTCATCTATTGAGGTATCTCGGATAAAATCCAAGTTAACTCCGTTTGGTATTGGACCGGATAGATTTTCGTCGAATCCGGTATGCTCAGACTGATTGCTGAGTTTCGGTAAGCTTGCTTTTGATAGGTTTCATCAATCAGCGCTTTTCCAGCTGCATCGGTTTCTGGTGTGAGTGTGTTTGCTTGCGCTTTTTCAGTACCTGATGAGCCGAATTCTATCGTCCATGTGCCTGTTCCACCGCCGGCATCTGCTCTGGCAACTTGATAGGCTTGTCCGATTTCATTGATCGCAATCGTATCTCTTGTCACGGTCGGTGCAATACTTGCGCCAAATGAATTGGCCCAACCTTTATCCAAAGAGAGGACTGCTCCTGTAAGTTGTTGATTCTCTTTATCTTGAATCACTGAATTCGTAAATTGAGTGGTTTGTTTCACTTGTAAGGTCCAGCCATAAGCATCATCTCGTTCATCCGTGATTTGGATATAGCTGCCTCGTGCTGGTGTATCATCCTTAAATAATTGTGCCCTTGCATTATACGTTCTGTTTTTCCCCGTAATTTTGGCACGCCCGAAGTCTAGCGATGACGCATAATCGATCCGCAGTGTTCCTTCTGTAGAAGGCCCTTCTCCTGGATCAACATCTGTTCCTGGGTTTTCTGGATCAACTGGCTTAGTCGTACCGCTTCCTTCTACAGTCACTTTACCTGTCTGATCTAGTGCATCTGCTTCTGAGGCAAATGCTATTTCAGACACAGCAAGGCTACTTAAAGTCATAAGAAGAATCAAACTTAGCTTATTCTTTTTATTCATTACTGTGCCTCCTTCTTTTGTCGTTTCTTATAAAGAAAGACAAGAAGAATCAACAGCAGCAATCCGCCGCCGATCAACCCATAATTTTTAACGAGCTCACCTGTGCTAGGCAGCTTTCCAACTGGCTTAGCTACAGCTTTTTCAGAAGTCACTGGTTCAGAAGAGCTTTGCTGCGGAGGCTGCGACTCTGATGAACTAGTTTCTGTTTCATAGAAGGTGATTTTACCTTCTGTAATGACTTGTCCGCCGACACCCGATTCGGCAAATGCCGTACTAGTGCTGAACAGTACCCCGACAAAAAGAACGGAGAAGATTGCGAATAAAACATTTTTTCTCATTTTCAAAGTTACTCCATCCTTTCGTTATGGGCCTGCTTCAAGAGACCAAGTGATTTCTCCTTGATACTCGCCTGTTTTCTGTGCATCCGCTCCAGTGACTGCAAGTTTGACCCCATCACCATCTGTATTCCATTCTTGACTGATGTTGTAGTCTCCGCCCTTATCCTTTTTGAAGACTGTTTCCGCACTGGTTTCGCTCAGCTCAATATCATTGTCGCCGTATTGATAATGGATCGCATTTTTTAAAATATTCGTATCACCTACACGAGTCATTGGTTTCGTCACACGTGCTTTCACATCCCAAGAGGATTTTTTAGTTGAGCTTCGTGTGTCGCGAACTGTTAAATCTTTCCCCGTGAGCGTTGGATTTTTTACATGTACATCCAATGCGGTAAATTGAATCGTACCGAAATCGATCATATCCGGTGCAGAGGCAAGGTAAACGATACCGCTATAATGATACTGAACAGTCATGTTAGAAGTGACCGTTATATTTCCTTCATTCGCTGGGCGTTGGGTGATTTTATAGCCATCATTTTCTAATGCAGTTAAAACAGCTTTGACGTCATCATTTTTAGTTAAATCAATCACCGTTCCGGTAAGTGTATCGATCGTGATGGTTTTACTTTCATTGACGATACCATCTTCATCGATGAACTCAATGGTGAGAATTGAATTTGTTTCACCTACTGTGATCGGTACTTTGATTTCTTTTGATACGCCTTGAGCTGTCGTGATCACTACGATGACTTCTGTTACGTCTCCTGTTTTAGAACCGGATGTGATTGCTCCTGTTTCTTTATACTTGATAGAAGTGATTTCATCTAATGCTGAATCCGTATCTACTCGTAAGTTCTTGATTAGATCGGCAGGATCAGGATAGACTGTTTTGATATCGATGTTTGGATCGACGGTCAAATCTGGTACAGGATCGGCATCAGGAATCCCTTCGTATTTGATCAGTGACATACTTTCTTCCGTAATATCTGATTTAGCTTCCGTTGTTTTTCCATTGAAAGTAGTTGTTAATGTTACTGTTGGTGTGGATGTTCCTAAACTATCCGATAAGAGACTGTTTTTCCCCATTTCAAGATGTAGATACCCATCTGTTGGGTCATAACTATAGTCACTAAACACAAAATCAGCGTTTGGTTTCGCAACGACTTGATAGCGAATGTTTTTTCCATCAAATTCATCACTCGTTGAGTCTTTTGCTTTGATTTGCCATTTTTGATCTGAAACTTTGACTGGCGCTTCAAATAAATCAGACAAGTCGACTGTTTCATCTTCGTGTAAAACAGGTTTTACCGATTCAATGTCATAGCCTTTTGGTACATTTATCTCCATTACATAAGAATCTGAACGGTATTCTTTTGGATTGAATGCATTTAATGAATCGACACTAAATTTTAGTTTCGTGTAATCAGCTTCCGTATGGGTCGCATCATTTCGTTCACCAATGACTAATGGAATTCCGGCTTTATAACGTACTAGGTCGTTTTCTCCCAGCGGCCATATAAAATCAACAGCACTTATACCAGCACCCGTATCTGTTGCACGCCTCCATTCAGAGGTATTAAAGCTTTGAGTCATTTTACTACTATTGATAAATCGACCTAAAGAAGTTTGTGGTTCAGCAACAAGAGCATTAGCATCCCTTGTACCAGAAATTTGAAGATTGTTGTCAGTGTCAAATCTTCCCCATAGAGATGAGTCATTTCTTACATACAAATCACTCATTGTTGCATCTATCGGTGTGACTACTTTTGCTGCATTAATCCGGTTGTACATCCATAGTCCTGAAACTAAAGCAGGCTCTCCCGTATCTGAGTAGGTAAAATCCCAAGTGTACTCGTAGTCATACGTACTAGCTGTACGTAATTTGCGCATCTTGAACCCTAAGAAAAAAGAACGCCCTTTAGTTGATGGAAATGCAGATTCCGCTGGAAAGTCGGTATCGAACACACTGTAAGTTGGTGCGTAAAATTGTAAACTAGTTATAGAATAAAGAGTAGGCTGTCCGAGAATTGTAAATTTTACATCAATGCTCTTTCCTTGATACGTTCCTGCATGTTTCACCTTTACCCAGTATTCTTTACCTATATTAGCTGTCCCACCAAAAGGAACAGCTTCATATCCTTTCAAGTACAATCTGTCTCCAGTATTTGTAGCAACAGTACTTATATTTGTGCTAGTAAGTGTTGAACTAGCTTCATAACTAGTCTCTGGATTGAGCCTCAATTGTAAAGAATCCTCATAACTAAACTCGAGTGGACTCAACGGATCGATTATCGTCACATCTGGGGTATCCAGTAGAGAAGTATAGCCATAGTTTTCCATATACTCTGGTGTCAAATCTGCTGCATACCCTTTTTCAGGGCGAATCCCCACCAAAACAGCCAGTAATGTCAGACTTGAAAGGATAAACAGTAACATTTTTCTTTTTTTCATTGTCTCACCTCCTTTCAATTGACTCAGATAAATGTGGATTCTATAGGTAGATACCTTAGTCTAAATGCATTTTGTAGCCGATACCGTGTGCGGTCTGAATGTATTTGTCTGCCGGATAGCCATTCCTATCTAACTTTTCTCTTAAACGGAAAACGACATTAGCAACTCTTGGCTTTTGATCGTTGTAGGCCTTTTTCCAGATCGATTGGTAGATTTCCTGATGGGTAAACGGCTTGCCTATATCACTTTGTAACAAAGATAGTAGCTTATATTCGATACGAGTCAGGTTAACTTTACGCTCAAGCTCAGAAATCGGCTCTAATCGATTGTCCATTGGACTATCTTTATAAAACGTAGGCGTCCGTCGTTCAAATTCGATCAATCTAGATGATTTATCCGCGCGATACTTCATTTCATTTTGAATGATCAGCTGTACTTCCTTCGCTTGGGATTCTTCTCCAATATTCAAATTCGCTCCTAATTGTAAATAAACTAGCCGATTGACCATATCTGTTTCTTTTTGGTAGATCACTATGTATGCATTCGTTATTTCCCGAATTTTAATGATTGTTGAGCATGTAGTACTCATTGAAAAAGTTGAAGAATCACTGAGCATAAACACTACATCTATGTCCGAAAGTTCTTGTGTAAGATTCTTTATATCTAATCTTAAAATCTTACAGTCAAGTCCACCAAGAAACTTAGTGGAAAGTTCTTCGATCTCTTCTTCTGAGTATGTCTGATTTAATACACCGATTTGATGCATCTTTCTTCCTCCTCTGCTATTGAAAATAGGGTCAAACTAACTTATCTCACTGATCTTGTCAGTCGAATCATTTGTTTCTTTAATTTGATTCCTTTATACTTATTTTTGTACCTTTTGATAAAATTATTAAAAAGGTTCATTTTATAAAATTCAAAATAAAAAAGAAATAATACGTGCTGTTTTTTTGAAGATAAGCGATATAACTATTAGAATTTTAACTTTTTATTTCGTATTACTATTACTAATAAGTATAAAGCACAGAATCCATTGATAAATAACTATCTATCAGAAATTTTGACTACAGTGTTGACGGCTAATGGAAATAAAAAAAAGAAAACTTCGATCGTTTTCCTTTTTTTATCTCTTAGTTTATTTAGTTGAAATCGTGCGAATTATTTTTGAGATAATAAATTATCTACTTTTTGCATTTCCTTTTCTCTTTGTTCAAATAACGAGTCTGCATATGTGTCCAACGTCAATTTGATCGACTGGTGCCCCAAGATTCTGCTTAAGCTGGCAATATCCATGCCTTGTTCTAAGCAACGAGTAGCAAAGGTATGACGAAGTGAATGGAAATGAATAGCTGAAAAGCTGGTCGAATCGATCATTTTCTTAAATCGATAATTGATTACTCTCGGTTCTGCGAAGCTGTTTTTACTTCTAACAATATAAGGGCTAGTCGCGTGCGCTCTTCTTGCTAATAAGTAGTTCTTCAAATTTTTAGCAAGAGGAATGATCCGTTTGGATTGTGCTGTTTTAGGTGATCCTGCAATCAATTCAGTTTTAGCTTTGGTGCTATTCTCGTCTATGACACGAGTGATCGTGCGATTGACTCGAAGTAAATTTTGTTCAAAATCGATATCCTGCCATTGCAGACCGCTGATTTCTCCGATCCGCAATCCTGAATAAAGGGCTAAAATAACTGGTGAACACTCTGGATCTTTGAAGGCTAAAGCCTCGAGCTCTTGTTGCTCTTTTAAGCTTAGCGCATGAACGGCTGGTCGGGTTTGTTTAGGTAGTTGAACGAAATTACTGGGGTTGTTGATAAGATATTTTTGCTTGATTGCTTCATCAAAGGATTGTTTGACTAGATTCATTACTAGCCGAATCGTTCCAGCAGATAAACCTTGCATTATCAGGAGATCCACAAAGTATTGAATATTTTCTTCTTTGATTTCTTGTATGTATTTTTCTCCTAAATGAGGAATGATGTAACGCTTGGTCAATCGAAAATAGTTCGTATAGGTCGTAGGTTTCACTTTACGTTTGACCGTGATCGATAACCAGTTTCCAAGCCATGTCTCGTAAGTACCTTGATAGTGGCTAAAGTCATAGGAAGTGTGTAATCTTTTTGCTTTTAACACTGTCAGCTTGTCTTTAACATCTGTGTATTTCTTTCCATATACATATCCGTATATAATTTTTTTCTCAGGTGTCCGCTGCTTCACATAACGACCTTCCCAACGCCCATCTTTACGTTTGTAAATGTTCTCCCCTTTTTTTACGATCGTAATCAGTCCTTTCACTTTTGACGGTTTTTTTGACGGCTAACAAATTCTCGACTCAAACAGCCTAAAATCGTCAAAATAATTTATTAATTTTTATATTTAGAGACAAAAATTAATATTAAATAAAAAAAGTCGTTGACATCCACATTTTTTTTATATAATATTAATGCGAACTAACATTTATCCAAAAAAATAAGCTACTTCTTATTAGTAATAGTAATAAGAAGATAGCAAATCGCTTTTGCTGAAACTGTTTCTCATAATTTATCACTTTTATATCTTTTTCGCTAGTTTATTTTTGTAATATAAAATTACAAAAATAATTTTATACTCTAAAGAATATATATATAATAGAAACTACAATTTAATCACTGCACTCTACATTTATCTATGTTTAAAAGCATATTTTAGACAAATAAAAAGAACTTGGGACACGTTGATTTGAGCGTATCCCAAGTTCTTTTTTGAAATGACCTATCGATAGATTATTTTTAGCAACTTCCTTATAATACATATGCATGTATTTCTATAAGGGGGATCTGTACGATGTACGAATTTTTTGACCGTGAAACTAGAACGATGCTGACATTATTACGGACTTTGTATCTTGAAGAGCATTGGTGTTCAACAGAAGAGTTGATGGAGCGGACTGAATTAGACAGAAGAACGGTATTAAAATATCTAAAATTGCTGCAAAAAACTGCTCAAAATCATGAGCATAAAGGATTGATCGATACAAAAAAAGGGGCCGGACATAAGTTTGTTGGAACAAAAATAGAGTATCGAACGCTAACATTCCAGCTCATTACATTGTCGGTGCCTTTTTCGTTTATTTCTGACCTTTATTTTCTAAAAAATATTGATATTGTAAGTTTTTGTGAAAAACATTTTATCAGCGAATCCGTAGTAAAAAAAATCATCACTGACCTAAACAGTTTTTTTTTACCTTATCACATTCAATTAGTCGTAAAAAAAGGAGTTGTAACTGTAACTGGCGAGGAAGTTTCCATTCGCTATTTTGCTTATCTATTTTTCTGGGGCTTATTTAGAGGAATCACTTGGCCTTTCGATTCAGTTATTTCAGAGAGAGAAGCAGATGAATTTCTAAAAAAGCAATTTCCAAGCTGGACTCTTATAAAAAAAGTCTCACGTTCGCAATTTACTTTTATCTTTGCTATCAATATCAGCCGTATCAAAACCGGACATTCCTTATCTTATGAACAATTGCCTCCTTTTACAAAAGATTTGAATCGAGAGGTTTTCTTCTCTACCACTAGTCAAGTTGATTTTAAAACACTGCATTCCGAATTCAATCTGCTTTTTGATATACCAGAAGCCGAAGTAGATTATTTCATATTAGTAGCTCAAACCCGTGTTCAAATGTACCTATTAAACAACTTTCTTAGTAAAGCCCTTGATTTTCACAGGAACAATCAAACAGTGACTTTTGACATATTCAATTTGATCAATGAACAATTTTCAGTAAAAACAAAAATTACTGATACAGAGACGCTCAATATCATCACCAGCTTGATCCTGTCTACTTGTTTAGCTGTCATTCTCTTTCCTAATTTTGACACAACGATCACTAATTATGATTATAACAACTACCTCTATAATACTTATCCATTTTTAAAAGAAGAAATGAAAAAAAAATTGAATAAGATAAACGAATCAGTAGAGTTATCGTATCTTTCTAATCATTCTTTATTGGTCCCCAGATTATGTGAGTTGTATTGTTTAGTTGGACACCCAACTGACTTTAATCCCGAAATCGTGATAAAAATGGAAACAGATCTACCCGTTGTTATGGAAAAGATCCTTTCAAATCAATTACATTCTACCTTATCACCTTTTTCAGGACATCCTTTTTATCACCAATAATACCAAATGAAAAGATTACACCCGATCTGATCATCGCTTCAACTAAGATTCACGGAATAGAAAACTCAGAGATTTTTGTTAGTTATATCAATCCATCCTTTAATACAAAGGACATAAAAATAATTGTAGATAAAATCAATTTGATCAATACTATAAAAGTAAAACAAGAACAATACTCTAATCACTTAGAGTAGATAAGAAAGCTAGGCTGATCTAATAAATGCATGCTTGAGAAATTGCTATATACGTTATTTCTCAGGCTTTTTCTTATGAATAAGCCAAACAAAGATACTGAGGAAGGTAAAAGAGAAAAAGGTTATTCGGATAGAAGGATCGCTCTCATCACACCTATCGCACAATTCTTAAGATATTCTAAAACATTTCATTTTCATTTCTAAACAAAGACATTTATGTTACGATATTATTACAAAAAAAGAATTGGAGTTATGAAAATGAAAAGGAAACTGTTTAGCGAACTATCACCATTGACTTACGAGATATCGATCCAAAAGAATATTCTGCAGAGAAAGCTGCAAGACTTTATTGTCGCAGAGCCGCTTGCTCAAACAAAGCAGCATGCGCTGTTACCTGTATCCGTTTACAAACATACCTCACTCATCCGTAGAAAGTTAGGGAATACAGACTTGACTTTACAGGAAAATAAAGCTACCAATCTTCGCATCGCTGCACCTAAGGTATCGAATATTCTGATCAGACCAAACGAAACATTCTCTTTTTGGCATCTTGTTGGTAAATGCTCAGAAAGTAAGGGATATAAAAATGGTGTGACCATTTTTAACGATACCGTTCGTCCTGGTCTTGGCGGCGGTCTTTGTCAATTTACAAATTTGATCCATTGGATCGTACTTCATTCACCACTTGAAATCACGGAGCACCATCATCACGATGGACTGGACCTTTTTCCAGATTACGGTCGTAAAATCCCTTTTGGAACAGGAACATCGATCGTTTATAATTATCTAGATTACCGTTTTAAAAATAACACTGAAAATACTTATCAGCTCGTGATTTCTCTTAGTGATACTCACCTTAACGGCGAGCTTCGCTCAGATAATGAACAAGCATATAGTTATCATATACATGCTGAAAATGAATACTTTTCAAGAGAAAATGGAGACGTTTTCCGAAATGGGCAAATTTTCAGAAAATGCATTGATAAACGTACTGGAAATGTATTGGAGAAAAGGTTGATCAAGAATAATCATGCTCGTGTGATGTACGACACGTCAAATCTGACTATAATAGAATCAAATTGATTGAACGAATAGAATCATTCAAACAGAGCAGATACCTAAAAAAACGGTCTCTGCTCTGTTTTGGTTCACTATTTAAGCACTGCTAGCTTTTTCCACTTTCTCTGCCTTGGTTCAAATAATTCTTCGTTCGAGAGTATTTCTAACCTAGTGCATAGTTCATCTACGCTGTTTTTCAGTAACTGCCTTTGCTCGATCAATGTATAATTTCCATAGGTTTCATATGGTGGAAAAAAAGGACAACACGTTCGAACGATGCCATCAATTTACCGATCGAAACAAAATTTATGTATCCAAAAACTGACTGTCTTATCGGCAAATGGTCACTTCTTATTATCAAGAAAATGAGCTCTGGGAAACATTATTTTCAACGATTCAAAAAGAAGATTTTGCTGAACTAGGTCCTTCTATCACTGTCTTTCATAATAAAAAAAGTGAGCCAATACAGTAAAATCTGTCTGTTATTCAGACGATTCGCTGTTTTTGGATCACTTTTTTTTGATGATCGATCATATATAGCATTGGCTGACTATAAACATACACATAATCGTATTGTCTTTTTTTTCGTTTCCGATAGATATGTGTCGCCAATTGCTCAATACTTTGCTCATCATTGCCAAAGACAAAAATAAAAAGATTATTCTCCTTATAAATCGTATAATTACCGCTTTGCAGCTTTTTCACTTTATTATCATAGGCTTCAATCAAATTAAACAAGGAATGCCAGTTTGCGATCGAAATACCAACTTTTTTCTGATTATTTTCCGGCAGTGGCAATTCTACACGTAAAATACCTGTTCCGTATTTTTTCTTGATCACTTCTAAAATTTGTCGATCATCGTGAACACTGATATCATCTAGCTGCAATACTTTTAAGACGCTCTCTTTTAACGATTGTGTCACTTCGATACCGATATTTTTTGCTGGATTTTGAATATCAGGCTTATCCAACAGACGTGCATCACGATACTTGTCTGGCTCTGCTTTTTGAAGAATATCTAGTGCTTTTCGTTCATCAGGACGTTCCATCGGTTCCATGTATTCACTCCTTGCGTTGACTTGATATAGATACGATATACTAAACTGAGAAATAACGCAATGTAAAATCAAGCCGCTCAAGGCTATGTCTTCTGCACCCAAAACTTGAGATGATTACAGCAAAAAGCCTGCATATCAATAAATGCAAGCTCTTTGCTATCTGATTTTATTGATTTGTAAGAGATTTCTTAGACCAGCCAGCTAATGTTAGAATCAGTAACATCAGCCCTACTGCTAAAATCCAACTTTGTTGGCTTGTTTCATTCGTTGCCGGCAATTGCTTGCCTGTAGGTTTTGTCGTTCCAGCTGGCTTCGTAGAGCTGATTGTCCCATCAGTAATCGTAACCTTGACTACCTGAGCAAGTTCTTGGATGGCAAACTCATAGCCTGGATATTTTTCTGACAGCTGCTTCATCGTTTCCTCTGCCCAAGTATACGTATAAGTAAATTCCGTTGTTCCAGTTTTTAGTGCTTTCCAATTGCCGTCTTTATCGATTTCTATGATCGACGGATCTTTGATTGAGAATGTAAACGAACCTATCGGATTTTCCATGCCTTCGATTGGTTTGACTTTTAGCTGTCCTGTATCTCCGACTTTGCCTTCGATAGAAGCAAGATCAAGCATCGGTGTAATATTCATTGTACCCATAGGTGTTACTTCCGCTTTGATTACTGTAGCAATCGAATTGGCTCGTAATATACTTCCAGGATTTTTATCTTGGATCGCCTTGTATGATTCATCGGAAAGTTTATAGTCTAAAACAAATTCTGTTGTTCCAGCTTTTAATGCTGTCCATTTTCCGTTTGCATCTACAGAAATAATATCTTTGTGCTCATCCTTGATGTATGCTGTAAACGTCCCTTTAAGGTCACTGACACCGCCCATTGGTTCTACTGTAAATTGTCCTGTGTCTCCAATTTTAGCTTTGATTGCACTTACATTATATTTAGGCGTTATTCCTACTATCTTTTCTTCTGCTACTGTTATAGGTACTTCCTTAGCAATTGATTTTTGAGCTAACTCATGCTCTGGAAATTTCTCCTGAATCTTCTTCAAGGAATCCTTGGACCATTCAAAGTCGATTGTGGCTTTAGTAGTACCAGCTTTCAGTCCTTGCCAAATTCCTTTTTCATTGATAGAAAGAACGCTAGGATCTGCTACTGTGACTTTAAAGGTTCCTTTGAGATCTTTGATCCCTTCTACTGGTTTCACTTCAATACTTCCTTTTTCACCGACAGTTGTTTTGATGGTTGAGACAGTATATTCTGGTGTAATGTCCAACACTTTAGCTTGTTTCTCTGTTTGTACAGTACTTTCAGAACTTGTTGTCATCAGCGTTTCTGTAGAAGAACTAGCTTCTTCTGCGAATGAACGACCTGCAAACGACAATGACACGGTGCAAAACAACAATCCCAACATCAAACATTTTTTATTGATCACCTTACTCCTCCTTAAATTCTCATTATTTAATCCAAGTTAATCGTAGCAAATTTCTAACATTCAAGCAATCTTAATTTTAGCTAATATGAGTTAGAAGCATAAAAAAGCAAGAAATAAGACGCGTGTATGCTTATCTCTTGCTTTGTTTTAATATTTTATTTTGGCATTACATCTGCCGGTATAGCTGATTGATACTTTTGACCACCAACCGTTACTTGATGTTCTGCTTTTGCTTTTTCAACTAATTCAGGATTCGTCAATAAATCGTATGCTGTTGTAGCGATCGTTTTACCAGCGGCTAACAACCCTTTATGAGCTACAGACGACTTTCCATTTGCGACCCATTGCCATGAATGAGGCGGTGTTCCTTGCGGCTCACAGCCGATCAAGACTTGTGCTGTTGGACAAACCCAGCTGACATCCCCAACATCTGTCGAGCCTGATGTTGCATTTGAAAAGGCCAATGGTCCAATTTGGTCTAAGACTGGTAGTGTGCCTAAGCGTTGGATTTCTTCTTCGCTTGCTGTTGGATTCATTTGACGAGCTCGTGTGATCAACCCAGCTTTAGTAGCATCGTCTAGGCTATCATAATATCTTTGGCTATATTCTTGATCTTCTTTCGTTAAGTTCAGATCGCCGAATTCTTTTAGATTTTCATACATTGCCGTTGTCATTGCTTGGTTTGGCAAGTAGTTGGCGCAGGCAGAATCAAAAACGATTTCTAGTTCTGTTTCTGTCATCAATGCTGCACCTTCTGCGATTTTATTGACACGTTTATAAATCGCTTCAGCCTGATCCAATTTTGGTGCGCGGATAAAATAATAGAGGCTTGCTGTTGGTTGAACTACATTTGCTGATTCACCGCCAGCATCCATGAATGCATAATGGACACGCCCTTCATCAATGATATGCTCACGTAAAAATTGGACGCCGATATTCATCAATTCTGCAGCATCTAATGCACTGCGTCCTTGTTCTGGTGCTGCAGCCGCATGTGCCGATCTTCCTTTAAAATTATAATAAATTTGATAGACTGCTAAGCTGCTCAACCCCCAAGCCATACTTGTATCCATCGGATGCCAAGCCAATGCAACATCTAAACAATCAAACACACCGTCTCTAGCCATGAATGCTTTTCCGTAACCACTTTCTTCTGCTGGACACCCAAATAATTTGATCGTTCCAGTTAATTCTTCCTGCTCCATCAAATCCTTGATACCGACCGCTCCTGCCAAAGCGCCGGTTCCCAATAAATTATGTCCACAGCCATGACCATTACCGCCCTCATGTTCGGCTTTTTGTTCGCCAAGATCTGCAACCTGACTCAAATTTCCTAAAGCATCATATTCCGCTAAAATACCGATAACAGGATTTCCGCTGCCATAAGTCGCGACAAACGAGTGCTCCATATTCGCAAGGCCTGTTTCAACTGCAAATCCTTCTTTTTCTAAAATTTCTAAAAATGGTTTCACTGATTCAGCCGTCGCAAATCTTGTTTCCGGTGTTCCCCAAATTTGATCCGCTGCAGCGGTAAATTGTTCTTTTTTCGCATCGATCAGTTCTGTGATTTTTTGTTTTGCATCCATCATATTCTTCCTTTCTTTTTTTAAATCAACATTTCTTTTACCCTAACAAAAACTCCTTTAACGTTCAATCCCAAATAACTCTTTTGCGATTCGCTTACCCGTTTTGGTCCCAGCTAATCCGCCGATCCCAGTCTCCCGAATATCTGCCGGCATACTGCGGCCCACACGATACATAGTTTCTACAACTTCATCTGCCGGAATCTCGCTTTCAACGCCGGCTAGCGCCATCTCCGCCGCACTGATTGCATTCGAAGTGCCTCCTGCATTTCGTTTGATACATGGAATTTCCACCAGTCCTGCAACAGGATCACAGGCTAAACCGATCAGATTATTCAACGCGATCGCAAAGGCATGGCTTGCTTGTTCCGGCGTACCTCCTGCCATTTCAACTAAGGCTGCCGCTGCCATTCCTGAAGCCGAACCGATTTCTGCCTGACAGCCGCCTTCAGCTCCTGAAATCATGGCGTTATTGGCTGTAACGAAACCAAACGCTGCTGCAGTGAATAAAAATTCCAGTTGAGTTTCTTGACTCGCCTGCAGTTTTTCTCTAAAAGCTAACAGCACACCAGGAACGACCCCTGCAGAACCAGCTGTCGGCGTTGCACAGATCATCCCCATTGCTGCATTGACTTCATTCGTTGCCACTGCATAACACAGCGCTTTAACAAAGGTAGTATCTGTCAATACTGTTTTGCTATCTAAATAGACTTGTAGTCTTTTTGCATCATAACCAGTTAAACCTGAATGAGAGCGTACCCCTTGAATCCCTTTAGCCGCAGCTGCTTCCATCGTTTCCAAATTCAAAGTCATCTGATTCATGATCTCTGTCCGGCTGCGTCCGGAGGTTCTGATCTCCTGTGCGATCATGATTTCTGCGATCTTACACTGATTTTTTTTTGCTAGTTGTACTAATTCTTCAATCGATCCAAACAAAAAATTCACGTCCTCTAATTTAGCCGGTCGTCGGCATTACTGCTGTGATGCCCGGTATTTCTTTGATTTTTGCTACTAATTTTTGACTAATGTCACTGACCGTTTCTACAAAAAAGACGGTCTCTTGATTCAACTGCTGAACTTTTACAAATTCAGGGCTTTCCAAAGCATTTTCAACACAAGGAATTGCTGTGTTTGGTTGATCCGCAGTAAGAACCAATCCGTTCCCCTGTTCTTGGTTCAAAATGGTGGAATGGTGATTGATTTCTGTCAATTGAATGCTGCCGCCGCCAATCGAAATGGCTGTTAAATTTAACTTCTCCTGCTCATCGATCAATTCTAAATTGACAGTATTTGAATGTTCCGTTTCTTTCGTACTGACAAGGAATTCAATTTTTACTCCCTGTTCTTCCGCGATCTCGATCGCGTCTGGAATCCGTTCATCATGTGTTTCAAACCCAAGAACACCAGCGACGATCGCAACTGCCGTTCCATGTCCTTTATAGGTTTCTGCAAAAGATCCAAAAAACGTCACGATCAATTTTTGAGGCGTATGCTTATAAAGTTCCCTTGCCATATTACCGATCCTGACTGCTCCTGCTGTATGTGAACTAGAAGGTCCAACCATGATCGGACCTATGATATCAAAGGCACTTTTATATTTAAATTTTCTCTCTGACATTATGCTTCTTTTTTCACTCCTAGTACGCAAAGTCCGCAAAGTAAGCTAGCTGCTGCCATAAAGCCGAAAGCTAATGTAAACGAACCGCCTGCAGCTTTGATCAATTGACCTAAGATCATTGGTGCCAAAAAGCCGCCTAGTGTTCCTCCGGTATTGATGATCCCGATAGAAGAACCAATGATCGACTGATCCATGATTTTGTGCGGCCATGTAAAGATCGCTGTAAAAGCGCTGACCGAAACCATGCTGACTGCGATCAAACAAATCATGGATAAGACTAGATTATTCGAAGCAACAAAAGCAGCAACTAAAATCGCAGCTAAAACAGTAGCGCTAATGATGAAGATCCGTTCTTTTCCTAAGAAAAGTTTTGATAAAAGAGCCCCAGCAAACATTGTTGCTGCTGTTTGGAATACGGCATTCACTGCTAGTAAATAACCGATCGTTTTAATATCGATCGCAAATTTCTGTGCTAAATAGCTTGGCAGCCAAGACATGTTTCCATAAAGCAGGAAATTCAGCAAGAGCATCGCTACAAATAAAACCAAAACATTTCTGTTAGTGATCACCTGACTAAATGTAATTGCCGGTTTATCCTTTGCCCCAGTTTTTGCACTGGCTACTTGATTAGGTACAAAAAGTCCTACTAAAACTAAAGCGACAGCGAACAATGTACCTAACGCCAAATATCCGTAACGCCAATTAGCATTGATCAAGTTTGTTCCTAAAGTAAAGGCTAAAATCCCGCCGATCCCAGACGTAGAAAGAATCAAAGACTGTACGAAGGTTCTACGCTCCTGCGGAAAATTATCAGCAATCGATTTAGAACAGCTTGGTGGATAACCACCATGACCGATCCCCGCAAAAAAGCGGATGACCATAAACAACATCAAACTACTGACTGCACCGAATGCGAATGAAAAAATTGAAATAATTGCTAGTGACAGCATCAATACTTTTTTTGCCCCGATTTTATCTGCTAACCAACCACCTGGAATTTGCATCAACGAATAACCAAGGAAGAAGAATGACATGATCATCCCCGTTTGTCCTGCGTCTAAATTAAACTGCTTGGTGATCGGTAAGACAGCAGTAGAAATCATACTCTTATCCATATAAATCATCGAATAACCCGCCATCAAAGCGAAAATCAGCCCAACACCACTTTTACTTGTTGTTTTTTCAACTTGTGTTTCCATTTTTTTCCTCCATTACTAAAATATAAGAAAACGTTTTCTATGCATTCATTATATAAAAGCCTCAGCATATAGAAATTACTTTAATTGCTCGATACAAGGTCAATATTATTGATTTTTTGGTAAAGAATAAAAAAAGAGCAAAAATAGCAATGCTACTTTTGCTCTTCGTCTTTATTCTCAGTACAATGGCTGCAATAAATATAGTTGGCAAGCATTCAACGTCAGCGTTGCCTCCAACTGATAGCCAGTGTTGGTAATCGATTCTTTCTTCAATTCAAACTTTGGGGCAATTTTCTGCTCTAAATAGCTTTGCAGCTCCCTGTCTAATTCAGCTTGACCACCAATTCTGATCCAGTCATTATAAATTCCGCCATGATCTTTGTCCAACACATATTCTCTGATCAAATAATTCCCCTGCGGCAATCCATCCAACTGAATCAACAGCTTTTTCGTTTGGTATCTCACTTGAAAGGTATCCACCGAATAAAGTGGATCTAAATAGCTAGAATTGTAGAGCAACAATTGATATTGTCCCTGATTTTGAGTCAGCATGTACCCAGAGCCACTCGCTACTATCTCACCTTTCAAATGATTTAAAAATCGAAGTGAAAAGAACAGTGGACGACGCAGTCCTTCATAAAAAAAGACAGATAAGCTACTATCTTCCCGTACATAAGTCTGCCGCTCCTTCACTTTAATATTCAGCCAAAAAGCAATCCCCGTTACTTCTTTAGATAATTCAAGGATCGATTCTAGAATCAGAGCCGAGCGGAAAAAGGTTCCTGAAAAGGTGTTGCCTTCACCAACCAGCGTATTCCAATCCGTTAAAAATAGCTCCGGATCCCAAGCAGATGTCTCCTGTTTTTTTCCTTGTGCATAAGTTGAAACCACTGACTTTACACGTGCAAGCAGTTCCTGCTGATAGTCTTTAAAATGCAGTGCGTGCTCGTCTTTGATAGCTTCTGTTGCATACGGATCTGCATGAAAGCTAATAAAATCAGGTAAACAACGCTGCTTACTCTGCTCCTCAACAAATGTCTGATATTGTTGATATTCTTTTTCTGCTAACGAACGCAAGGACATCAAGCCAATCTTGACTGAGGGAATCAGTTGCTTCAATTTGCGGTAAAAATAGTGATAGCCCCATCGATTCTCTTCACTCCACTGACCACTGTCTTTTGGAAACGACCACTGAACATACCATTGCCCCACTTCTTCACGACCATAACGATTCAAAAAATGCCGTATGATTTTGATTTGTTTATCACACCAGAGCTGAACCTCTTTTTTATCCGTATAATCCTCTGGTAAAAATAATTGGATCATTGGCTTCAACTGAATCTTGATCAAAAAATCAAACCACTGGTTATTTAAAATATACTCAGATACCAACAGGACATCATTTTCAAAATTGGTTTCTTCACAAAAGCCTTCAAATTGAACAAAATCAAAAGCTAACTCTTCTCGTAAAATACACAGCTCTCTTTGAACACCTCTGGCTAGACCCTCACTAGCTGGACCGATCTTGATGATTTTTTTACTAGCTTGATAGGCTGATTCCGGCGTATCTGTCACCGTCAATTCCAGTTTTTGTTCGATTGTCGCATTTTCATCTTCGATATCTTTTTCGACTAGGTATTTTGCCAACTCCTGCAATGCCGCAGCACCAGTGATTTCTTGGTAATCTTCTGATTCTATGGTTTGATCCTCTTGAGTTTTTGCTAAAGAATATTTTTTTCGGTAGCTTGCCGGCGTTACTCCATGTTGTTTTTTAAACACTTGATGAAAGTGTTTAGGATTTGAAAAGCCGCTATCCATAGCAATTTTGATCACCGAGTTTTTTGTTGAGACTAAGGCCTCCGTCGCATGCATCAAGCGAATTTGATTCAAATAATCTGTAAAGGTCATTCCTACCTGCTTTTTGAACAAACGAGACAAGTGATAATAAGACATTCCACTGTTTTCAGCAAGTGACTCTAGAGAAATCGGCTGATCATATTCTTTTTGAATTTGTTCCAGCACTTCATTTATTCTGTCATCAGTTGTCTCTTGCTTAAGCTGAGGAAGTAGATTTCGATCATTTTTAAACGTCTTCACCAAATAATTTAATACGCTGAATAGATGCTGATACACTTCAAGCTCATTTTCGCCGCTTTTCTTAAAATAGGCAGCCATCAAATGAGCCAGCAAGGCCCGTAGCTTATTAAACTCCTCCTTACTTTTGTCTTCTGAGCTTGAACAATCGATATATGGCAGCCAATTTTCTTTAAAATTAGTAGTCAGTGGTTTTCTAGAAATACGTAAATATAGCAGGAGGTTTTTGTCAGAGCTCTTCACCTGATACTGATGCAGCGGATTGATCACTAATAGATCATCTGACTCTAGTCTATATTCCTTTTCTCCGGTGGTTACTGTCATACTTCCGCTCAGCATAAGAAACAGTGTTAAATCTTCACTCATTCGAGCCGGTACATCACTCACTTTCATTAGTGATAGATGAAATGGACGTTGGTTATCTTCTCCCATGATCTTGACCTTCCTTATTCGCTCTAATTTATTGAACAAAATATATCATCAAACGGAAGGGGAAACAAGTTGTCCTTTTTTTACTATATTGTCTATACTAGGAGTACTTAAAAAATAATCGTACGTATAAGGAGGAAGTCATGAAAATCAGTCAAGGAGATATTTTCAGAAGGCGGGAGCAATTGATCGATTATTTACAGCAAAAAGAACAAGCTTCGGTCATTGAATTAGCTGAATATTTTAATGTTTCAGCGGTTACGATCAGAAGAGATTTGCTCTTTTTGGAAAAGAAAAAAATGATCGAACGTTTTTATGGCGGGGTGAAATTGGTTCATGTATCGCAACAAAAAATCGACCACACACTTGAAAAAAGTCATTTTCCAGTCACTGCGTTCATCGATAAATTATCACCATTTTTAACGGATCGGCTGCAGCTCTTTGTTGGTGCTGGACTATTTTCCACCGAGATCATCCATGCGCTATCTTATTTCGACATCCTTATTCTAACAAACGATGCATCGGCGATTTCTATCTCTCATCCAAATAAAAGAGCCCTGATTTCCATTTGTGGGGGTGAATTAGAAAAAAATACCCATGCACTTGTAGGCGATTTTGCTACCTACGCATTCACGAAAGTCGAAGCAGATCTTTGTATTATTGAAGCGGCTGGTTTCAATACTCATGAGGTCACGACAAATACATTGAATGAATCATTTGTTTATCGCACAATGCTCCAGCATACGAACGGACCTAAAATCGTTTATACTCCTGCTGGCAATCTCGAAACCGTCGGATCGTTTATGATCGATCGAACCTTTCTATTTAGTCATCTTTACACGGATGCATCGATTCCAGAGGCTATATTGAACAACTACATGACACACTCGATCGCCATTGACGTCTTAACTGAATAAAAAAGGTATACTAAAGAAGCTTGTTTTCTTATGACATTAGATTCCTTTTGAAACACTCGAACTGTTCATAAAAATACTTTCATGAACAGTTCTTTTGATTGCATTGAATTCCCTGGACCAATCGCTTATTCTAAGTTCAAAGAAAACGCTTTACAAAAATAATAGATTGGAGACACTTATGACTACATTTCCTAAAAACTTCCTATGGGGCGCATCGATTTCCGCCCATCAAACAGAAGGTGCCTATAAAAGCGACGGCAAAGGCCTAAGCGTGCAAGACAAACGCCAAAGAGATAATCATGATATTGCTGACTTTACGGTCGCAGTTGACCATTATCATCATTTTAAAGAAGATATTCGTTTATTAGCCGAAATGGGCATCAAAGTTTTTCGTTTTTCAATTGCCTGGACACGAATTTTTCCTGAAGGTCGAGGCGAGGTCAATGATTTAGGATTGCAGCATTATAACGATGTGATCGATGAGTTACTAAAATACGGGATCCAGCCTTACATTACCTTGAACCATTTTGATTTGCCCCAAGCGTTAGAGGATGAAGGCGGCTGGAGCGTTAGAAGTACCGTCGATGCATTCGTCCACTACGCTGAAACAGTTTTTGAAGCTTATGGTGATCGAGCAAAGCACTGGCTGACGATCAACGAGCCGAACATCATGTTGCTAGTCGATAAAAAAATCTTAGGGAAAGAGATTCCTCTACAAGAAAAATATCAGCAGTTTCACCATTTGATGATTGCAGAAAAATATGCATTTAAACGTTGCCACGAGCTGATCGAAGATGGAAAAATCGGACCAGTACCGAACATCTCACTTGTTTATCCAGCGACTAGTAAGTCAATGGACAACCAAGCAGCACTTTATTTTAACAGCGTCAGAAATTGGGCGTATCTCGATTTTTCTTGCTTCGGCCGCTACAATGCCGTATTCAAAGATTATCTGAACCGTAATGATGTATCGATTTCTTTTGCACCTGAAGATCAAGAATTGATGGAAAATCACTTCCCAGATTTTGTGGCGATGAACTTTTATACGACAGTTACCGTAGAAAAACCAACAGAAAGAGATGGTATGGCTAACGGCATCAGCGATCAGCAGAGTGAAGATATTATGGAGTGGGGCTTTTATAAAGGCTTTACTAATCCTTATTTGAAGAAAAATGAGTTCAACTGGACGATCGATCCGGACGGGTTGAAGACAACTTTACAGACATTGTATGACCGCTATCATTTACCCATCATCATTACTGAAAACGGCTTAGGCGCCAAAGATGAACTTACAGAAGACGGTAAAATCCACGATGCCTACCGAATCAACTACTTACAGCAACATATCGAACAATGCGGCTCAGCGATCGAAGCTGGTGTAGAGCTGATTGGCTATAGCCCTTGGTCAGCGATCGATTTGGTGAGCGTACATGAAGGAATCAGCAAACGATACGGCTTTATTTATGTCGATCGTACAGAACATGATGCAAAAGAAATGACTCGCTACAAAAAAGACAGTTTCTACTGGTATCAAACGTTGATCGAGACAAACCAACTGCCCTCATAAGGAAAGGAGAAAAAAATGAATAAAGTATTTACCTTCTTGGAGACTAAACTAATGCCGCCGTTGAATAAAGTTGCAAATCTGCGCTTTATTCGAGCAATCATGCAAGCCGGGATCATTACAGTGCCATTTACAATTGTCGGATCGATTTTCTTGATCATTAATAATTTACCGCAGATCATTCCGCCATTAGCACCATTTTTTGAGAACACGATCCTGAAATTCGCACCGATTTACAGCGTGGCAACAACCATGTCGATTGGTTCGATCGCTATTTTTTATTGTTTGGCCACTGCCTATTATTTAACAGACATTTATCGTAAGGAAGAAAATGATGGTTTGAGCAGTTTTGTCGGTGCAATTCTAGGGTTGTTCGCATTCTTGATGACGATCGTTCAAACAGATATCGTCGATGGCAGCGCTCAGCTCATACAAAATCAAAGTGAAACGGCCATTACGTACAATGGGGTCGCACTTGGCGGCTGGGTCACTCGTTTTGGCGGAGTCGGCATTTTCATCGGGATCATCACTGCTGTCATCGCTACTCAAATTTACCACTTATGTGTAAAGAAAAATATCACGATTCGGATGCCGGAAGGCGTTCCAGATGGTGTCAGTAAAGCTTTTGCATCACTGATTCCAGCTATTTTCATTGCTTTTGTCATGTTGTTTATCAATACGATTCTAGCTGTTTTCCATACTGATTTGCATGGGTTACTTTCAAAACCCTTTGAATTCGTAAAAGAGTTGACTGGTTCTTGGCTGGGGATCATCGTGATCATGTTATTGATCCATTTATTATGGGCAGTCGGCGTTCATGGGACGGCTGTCATTAAAAACAGCTTCATCAATCCGATTTTACTTGTTGCTTTAACGGAAAATATCGATGGCGGGTCTAATATTTTCGCTGGAGATTTCGTGAATATGTATATTTTTATTGGCGGCGCTGGAAGTACCTTAGGATTAGTTTTGTTGATGATTTTTGCGGCAAAATCAGATCAACTGAAGGTTTTAGGCAAAGCGGCTGTTTTACCTGGCCTGTTCAATATCAATGAACCAGTGATTTTTGGGGCACCGATCGTCTATAATCCTTACTTGATCATTCCGTTTATCGTGACACCTTTGATCAATGTTACGATCGCTTATTTTGCCACTTCTTGGGGATTGGTCAATAAAGTCATTACTGGGATTCCTTGGATCTCACCTGTGGGGATCGGGGCGTTCTTGGGAACTGGCGGCGATTTTCGTGCGGTGCTGATCGGGTTTATTAACCTAGCCGTGTCGATTATTTGCTATTACCCCTTCTTTAAAATGTATGATGGAAAATTGTATGCGGAACAGACAGCTATCGTTGAAAAAGACTAAATCAGTGTAGTTCATGTTTTCAATAGACTTGATATGAATATGCTTGTTTTGCTTTCTCAGTTTATACTATTTATTAAGAGCTTTAGCCATGACTCGAAGAATTTTGACTAAAGCTCCTATTTTTTCTCCATCTACTAATTATTCCCCATAAACTCTCGAAGCTGTGTACTTATTGATCAATGGCGTCAGTAAATTCATCACTAAGATCGCCACGCCAATACCTCCTGGCAAATCTAAGCTGATTCTTAATAACGCTGTAAACACACCACAACCAAGAGCAAAGATATATTTTCCTTTGTCTGTTATTGGAGAAGTTGTATAATCTGTGACCATAAAAATTGCAGAAAAGACCAATGCGCCACTTAACAAATGTGCATTCGCAAATGAAAAATTGAATACACTATAAATGAGTATCAGCAGATAAAATGAACCTATCGTAATTATCGGAACAAACGGGTTGATAATCTTCCGTATAATCAAAAATACTGCTGAAAATAACAGTACAAACTTACAAGTTTCTCCTATCGCTCCACCTAAATTAATACCAAAAAACAAATCAAATACGTCGGGTGTAGTCGTAGAAATATCTCTAGAAAAACTGCCCAAATCAACTAAGGGCGTTACTGATGCCACAACATCTTGCTCTGATGTCCCACCGTTTGTTAACCACGGTGAAAAACACAATTTCAATAAGACACGTGCTGCTACAGCTGGGTTAAGCCAGTTCCTCCCAATTCCGCCAGTCAATTGTTTAATAACGATCACTGCAATAAAATCCCCAACCAATAAAATCCACAATGCTACCGTAACAGGTAAGGTCAAAGCTAAAAGCCAGCCTGTTATCACTGCACTACAGTCACTTATAGTTGTTCGCTTACCGAAAATTGTTTGAAAAAAATATTCAAAACCTACGCAAGCACTAATACTTATCAGAATCATTATCACGGACCAAAAGCCAAAAAAGTAAATAGCTGCAAACGTTGGAAATAATAATGCGATCAACACTTGATGCATAATCCATTGAGAACTCCATTTTTCTTTGATATGAGGACCTGTGAATGATCCTGTACTTATATATTCGTTGTTTATCATCATAGCTCCTCCAATACTTTTTGTTTTGCTGCCCGAATATCATCCAAAATATCAATTTTAGATGGGCAAATATACGAACACGCCCCACAATCAATACAATTCAGCACACCTAAACGTTTCATTTCACTAACATTTCCAGAGCGGTAGGCATGGCTGATAGAAATTGGTTGTAAGTTAACTGGACAAGTATTGATACATTCAGAACAACGAATACAATTTTGTGTCCTTCCGCTATTTACCTCTGCCGATGTAAGAGCTAGTACCAATGACGTAGTTTTAGTTACTGGTTCATTTAAGTTTTGAATCATTTTTCCCATCATCGGCCCCCCATTGATCAGCTTTGCTGGACTTTCAATAAAGCCGCCACAGCCTTCAATAACATGATCGATCGGCGTTCCGATTCTCACGCGTAAATTTTGCGGATGTTTAATTGAATGACCAGAAACTGTTATGATACGTTCTGTTAAAGGCAGATTCTCTTTAAAAGCATAGAATGAGCCTAATAGTGTAGATACATTTATGATCACTACATTCAAATCGATCGGTAATTTTCCTTTAGGGAGCTCTTTTCCAGTCACCGTTTTAATGACAAGTTTTTCAGCTCCTTGAGGATATTTGCTAGGCACTATTTTTAAATCAATGCAGTGATTTTCTATTTTACTTTGCAAATGAGCGATTGCCTCTGTTGATGATTGTCCGATAGCGATCACACATTGTTTGATTGAAAGCATTTCTTGAAATAGAGTGATTCCTTCGATAATTGCTTTCGTATACTCTAAAATAATTCTTCGATCCGCCGTTACAAATGGCTCACACTCTACAGCATTTATGATCAGTGTTTCTACATATTGCTGTTCTTTCAAGAAAAACTTTACATCTGTTGGAAAACCAGCTCCTCCCATACCCACAATTCCATTATCTTTAAGTGCAGATACCACATCCTCAGGCTCTGACTGTGGTATTTCATAGGTATCTTTAAAGTCGTTTCTGATAACCACAACTGTGGTTTTTATATTTCCAATCACTCTCTGTTCAATTTTTTCGACTGTCCCTGAAACTGAACTATGTATATTTGCTGAGATCGCCCCATCTTTTGCGCCAATCAATGTTCCGATTTTCACTGATTCTCCAATAGTCACAATAACTCTTGCTGGTTTCCCAATATGCATATTCATCGGCAAAATGACTTTTTCCGGTGCTTTTAGGTCTTGAATCATAGACAACTCTGTCAGTCGTTTATTCTTTACTATTTTGACACAACCACGCTTTCGCTTTACGCTAAAAAACATCTCTTTCCCTTCTTTCTGTTTGTATTTCTTTCTCACCTGTAGATAAAAAAATAGTAAATCAATGCGGCAACCACAATTGTTAGTTGTAAAACCAAGCCTACTATTTCATATTTTTCTCTTTTCATAGCTGCTCCTTTCATTTTTCTTATCCTTTTTTCGGATCAACTTTAGCATAGCATCCAGTAAAAATGCAGAAAAATTACTTTTTTCCCGCTATCTTCAAAAAATGAACTTTTAAATTTCTAAAATATCCATTTAGATAAAAGAACATCAAATAAACCTCCTTTTCCTACATTATCTACGCTATTTTTTCGACCATACATGTAAATGAATACAAATCAGTATTCAATATTTTCCTTTCATCTAACCAAAATTGGCTTTACATAAAATAAAAAAGCTACCTTTCTTCTACAAATGATCTGTAGAAAAAAAGTAGCTTTTGTTAGTTGATCTAACGATGTTTCGTTTCGAACAATGGACTTACTGGTTTATTTTCATGAATACGTTTGATTGCATCACCAATCAATTCACCAACGCTGACTTCATCGATTTTCTCGATTTTACGGTCATCTGATAAGTAAATCGAATCTGTTACCACTAAACGTTCAATAGCAGAATCTTCGATACGCTGTAAGGCAGGACCAGATAATACTGGGTGTGTACAAGACGCATACACTTCCTTCGCTCCTGCTTCTTTCAAAGCGTTCGCTGCTAGTGAGATCGTACCAGCTGTATCGATCATGTCATCGATCAAGACACATGTTTTCCCTTCAACGTGTCCAATAATATTCATCACCTCAGCAACATTTGCTTTCGGGCGGCGTTTATCAATGATTGCGATCGGTGATTTCAAGTACTCAGCTAACTTACGGGCACGAGTCACACCACCATGGTCAGGTGAAACGACAACCACATCATCGCCTTTGATGTCACGTTCTAAGAAGTAATCTGCAATTAATGGCGCACCCATTAAATGATCCACTGGGATATCGAAAAATCCTTGGATTTGAACCGCATGTAAATCTAGTGTCAACATTCTTGTTGCTCCAGCTTTTTCAAGCATGTTTGCAACAAGTTTAGCTGTGATCGGTTCACGAGCACGAGCTTTACGGTCTTGACGTGCGTAGCCATAATACGGCATAACCACGTTGATTGTTTTTGCACTTGCGCGTTTCAATGCATCGATCATGATCAATAATTCCATTAGGTTATCATTGACAGGACTACTTGTTGATTGGATGATGTAGACATGTGAACCACGAATACTTTCTTCGATATTCACTTGAATTTCACCATCGCTGAATTGATTTACAGAACATTTTCCTAATTCGACACCAACAGCTTCTGCAATTTTTTCTGCTAAAGGACGATTCGAGTTAAGAGAGAAGATTTTCAATCTTGGATCAAAATAATGTTTTGACATGGGGACCTCCGCTTTCTTTTACTGAACAATAGTTTCCTTATAAATAGTAGTCACTTTTCTGAAATAAATCAAGTGATTTTAAAGGATTCCTAAAAATTAAGAAGATTTTCTAATAAAAGCAGAACTTAAGTCGTTAGAAAAAAATACCCAAAATATAAATATGTTAAATTTGCCATTTTCTTTTGAACTTTTATAGGATTTTCTAATGACAGCACTTAAAATATATATTACTATTTAGATGAGTCTCAAAAATGAAAGCGCATTATATTTATGGGGCGTTTTTTATTATCTATATTTTTGCTGAGAGTCACAGTGAGAAGAATTGAACTGATGATGAACAGTACAAGCTATTTATTTGAAAGTATCGACCATTTGTCATTATCTAGCTGTACAAATCAATCCTTATGAAAATAGACAAATGATCAATGAGACTAAAGGCGTCTCAATTCTCATTTTCTACTTTTCTATAGGATCAAACGATTTGTTCCGCTTTAAATTTAAGGAGGAATTTTGTGAAGAAGTCTGTTTTGAAGAAAGTTCATCTAGGGTTACAGGTATTAATGGTTTCCGCATTGCTTGTAAGTACGAGTGCTCCAACCGTACTGGCAATTGAAAACACTTTAACTAATGATACGGGGACGACAGAAACTGCAACAACTGAAAATCCTACTGTATCAAACGCTACTCAAAGCGAACCACTTGCAGAGCAACAAACAGCAGATGTTGCTGAAACTTTACAACGATTAACTATTTTGGGAACTTCGGATGTCCATGGACAATTATGGAACTGGTCATATGAAGATGACAAACAAACACCTGTTGGTCTTTCTCAAGTCAGTTCAGTCGTAGCCAATGTACGCTCAGAAAATCCGAACGGCACGATCTTGATCGATAATGGGGATATCAATCAGGGAACGATCTTGACTGATGATCTGTATAACAAAGCACCACTGATCGATCAGCCAAATCCAATGATCAAAGCAATGAACTACATGAATTATGATGCAATGGTTTTGGGGAACCACGAATTCAATTTTGGGTTAGATTTGATCAAGAAACTGAATAACGAAGCCAATTTCCCTATTTTGTCTGCCAATACGTATGTTAAAGAGACGAATAACCGCTTTGTCGGCGGAACCATGAAAAAAGATATTGATTTAGATGGCGATGGTACGAAAGATTTAACTGTCGGCATCATCGGTTTGACTACCCCTCAAATTCCTTTATGGGACGGTGCTAAAGTCGATAGTCTTTATTTCAATCCTCTAAAAGATGAGGCGGAGAAAGCCGTTGCTGAATTACAGGATGACACCGATGTCATTATTGCATCGATCCACGCAGGTCGTGAAAATTCCGACCCAACAGCAGCTGCTGATCAGGTAATCAATAATGTTGCTGGAATCGATGCGTATATTTTAGGGCATGATCATCGCTCATTCGCAGAAAAAATCCAAGGACCAAATAGCCTAGTTCCTGTCGGCGGACCCAAAGATACAGGAACTGAACTTGTTCGGATCGACCTTGACCTAACAAAAACAGAAGACAAATGGCACGTTGCCAATAGTACTGCTGCAATCGTCGATACAAAAACAGTTGCTGCAGATGAAACGCTCAAAGAACAAACAAAAGAATACCACGAAACTACAAGAGCATTTATTTCTGAAAAAATAGGAACAGCTACAGCAGACTTTTTACCGCCGGAAGAAGTTAAGGGAATCCCAGAAGCTCAATTACGCCCAACAGCGATGATTTCGTTGATCAACAACGTTCAACGAAAAGCCACAGGTGCACAATTAGCTGCTTCTGCATTGTTCAAAGCTGACAGTAAGCTAAATGCTGGCGATATTTCTTATTCAAATATTTTTGATATTTATAAATATCCGAATACATTGGTCAGCGCGAATATCACTGGAGCAAATCTGCTAACATTCATGGAGAAACAGGCAGATTACTACAATACTCCTGGACCGGATGATTTGACGATCAGTTTCAACTCAAATATTCGCGTCTACAATTATGACATCATCTCTGGTGTTTCGTATAAAATCGATATTTCCAAACCAAGCGGTGAAAGAATCATCGATCCAACGATCGATGGTCAGCCGATCGATCCAAATGCAAAATACACAATGGCAATGAATAATTACCGCTATGAGGGTCTGCTGGCACAAGGCTTGATAACAGAAGAACCTCTCGTATCGACAGACCCGGAAACATTACGAGGGTTGATTGCTGATTATATTCGAGAAAAGCAAACACTTGATCCAGAAGAAGAAATCGAAGAAAACTGGGAAATCATCGGATACAACTTTGACAAAAAGTGGCGCGATCTTGCTATTCAATTAGTCAACGATGGTATTTTACACACTGAACCTGCTGCCGATGGACGCACACCAAATGTCAAACCGATCACGAAGCAAGATGTAGTAAACGCTGGTTATGAACCAACTTCGATCACGATCATGCATACCAATGATGTACATGGTCGTTTAGAAGGCAATGGTAAAGACGTTTTAGGTATGGCTCGTTTGAAAACTTACAAAGAACAGATTCAGCCTGATTTGCTTTTGGATGTTGGTGATGTGTTCCAAGGATTGCCGATCTCTAATTTCTCAAAAGGTATGGACATGGCTAAAGTCATGAACGAAGTCGGCTACGATGCGATGGCTGTCGGAAATCATGAGTTTGATTTCGGTTTTGACACAGCAATGGCCTACAAAGATATCTTAGACTTTCCGATCCTTTCCAATAATACATTCAAAGATGGTAAACTAGCCTTTGACCCGTACAAAATTATTGAAAAGAACGGTAAAAACTACGCTGTCATCGGTGTTACTACTCCAGAAACAGCAACTAAAACACATCCTAATAATGTTGTGGGTATAACATTTGCTGATCCGATCGTAGAAACAAAAAAAGTGATCAAAGAAATCAACGAATCTGGAAAAACGATCGATGCTTATGTCGTGATCGGTCATTTAGGCATAGATGAAACAACACCGCATGAATGGCGTGGAGATACTTTGGCTGAAAGTCTAAGTAAAGAGTTTACTGATTTGAACATCACGGTTTTAGACGGTCACTCTCATACTGCAGTCGATGGTGGTAAACGCTTCGGTAATGTGATTTATACTCAAACTGGAAACTATTTAAACAATGTTGGGCTAGTAGATGTCGACTTAGTTGATCATAGTAAAAAGACAGCTTCTTTGACCGCTGCAGAAACTTTAGCAGAGTTGCCGGAAAATCCTGCAGTCAAAGCATTAGTTGATGAAGCTAAAGCGAACTTTGAAGAATGGGGCGCTAAAGTCGTTATTGAAAATAATCCTTATCAGTTTAATGGTGAACGTGATAATGTACGAACTAGAGAAACCAATTTAGGAAACTTGATCGGTGATGCTATGCTTGATTATGGTCAGGAAGGCTTTAACCATCAAACTGATTTTGCAGTAACGAATGGCGGTGGTATTCGCGCTAATATCGAACCAGGAAAAGTAACATTAGGTGACGTGATCGCTGTATTGCCATTTGGAAATAGCATTTCTCAAATAAAAGTAACTGGCGCACAGGTGAAGGATATGTTTGAGTTGTCACTTCGTTCTATGGCGCAAAAAGATGAGAACGGAACGATCATTCTTGATGAATACAATCAGCCAAAACTAGGAGCAAACGGCGGCTTCCTACATGTTTCAAGTACGATCCGTGTATATTATGATTCAACTAAAAAAGGTTCATTGTTGCCAGCAGATGAAGGAAATGGCACTGATAAGACCATCGTAGGAGAGCGTGTCCTTCGTGTGGAAGTACAAGACCGAAAAACAGGAGAATTCGCACCTATAGATGAAGGGGCAACCTATTACATGGCAACCAACGACTTTTTAGCAGCCGGTGGAGATGGCTATGATATGCTTGGTGGCGAACGTGAAGAAGGACCTTCGTTAGATACTGTTTTGATCGATTATTTAAAACAAGCATCCAACTTGCGGTTATTTAACGCTGCGACAAATATCGATCTTGCTCAATATAAGGAAGCTTTCCCAGGTGAACGAATCGTTTCGATTTCAGAAGCTGATTTCAACGAGAAGTTCAAACCAGAACCAACTCCTGAACCAAAACCTGAGCCCAAACCAAAACCGATTCCTAATCCAAATCCAAAAGATCCAGAAAAAGAAAAAACTCCGGATAAAGAAAAAACACCTGACAAGAAAACTGCTGACTATCCAAAAATGGGGGAAAAAGTGGCAGCTTATGGAAGTTTAGGTGTGATACTCATCGGACTTTCTGGATATGGTGTTTATGAATATAACCGAAAACGTAAAGCAAGTTAAAAAAAGAGAAGTGCTGTTATTATACAGCACTTCTCTTTTTTTATTCATTCATATAAGGAAGCTTTTTCGCATACCCTGCTTTATTTTCTTGTCTCGCTCTAGCAATGGCTAAATCGTATTCCTTTACATCTTCTGTAATCGTCGAACCTGCTGCGATCACTGTGTTTGCCTCAATTTGAACAGGTGCGATCAAGTTGGTTGCCGAGCCGATAAAGGCATGATCGCCAACCGTAGTGCGATGTTTATTTTTCCCATCGTAATTCACAAAGACAACACCACAGCCCACGTTGATATCTTTCCCTAAATCTGCATCACCTACGTAGGTCAAATGCCCCACTTTGGTATGCTCTGCAATCGTTGCATTTTTCACTTCTACAAAATTGCCGACATGAACATGTTCACCGATCTCAGCTTTCGGACGAAGATGAGCAAATGGACCGACATCTGCATTTTTACGTACAATACTTTCTTCAACAACTGATTGCGTGATCTTAACATTGTCTTCAATGATACTATCAACGATCTGAGAATGTGCCCCAATGAAACAATCCTCACCAATGACTGTTTTTCCTTTTACATGAACACCAGCTTCTATCACTGTATCAGAACCGATCACAGCGCCTTCATCGATATACGTTGTATCAGGATCGACAAATGTCACTCCGTTCATCATATGCATCTTATTCAAGCGTTGATACATGATTTTATTAGCCAAAGCTAAAGCCACGCGGTCATTGATTCCCATCGCTTCTTCAAAGTCAGACATTTGATAAGCCGCGATCGCTTTACCTTCTTTTTTCAGAATTTCAATAATATCTGTTAAATAGTATTCCCCTTGCGCATTGTTCGTATTGATTTTAGATAGAGCATTGAACAGCGCTTCATTGTCAAAACAAAACGTCCCTGTATTGATTTCCTGAACACGCGCTTCTTGTTCCGTAGCGTCTTTTTGCTCGACGATTTTTTCAACGATCCCAACATGATCACGAATAATACGTCCATAGCCTGTTGGGTCTTCTGCATGAGCAGTTAAAATCGTTGCGCTGGCATTTTTTCCTTGATGATAGTCAAAAAGATTCGTCAATGTTTCAGCGGTCAAGAGTGGTGTATCCCCTGTAATGACTAACGTTGTCCCTGTTTTTCCTGCTAAAAGTGACTCAGCTTGTAATACAGCATGTCCTGTCCCTAATTGTTCTTCTTGTAAAGCATATTGGCTACGCTCACCTAAATGGCTTTTGATTGCTTCAGCCCCATGTCCAACGATCGTTACGACTTCACTTGGATTCGTTTTTTCTACTTGATCCATGATGTGTTCCACCATTGGCTTACCTGCAACAGGATGTAATACTTTGTATAGTTTTGATTTCATACGCGTTCCCTTACCGGCAGCGAGGATGATGACATATCTGTTTTCCAATTGCTTCACTCCTAAAAGTTGTTTTATGTTCATTTCATTACTTCAATCTTCATTCGAATCATGTTTTAGTTTAGCTTACTCCTCGTTCTTTTTCAACTGAACCAATTTGTTTTTTACTATACCAATTAGGCGAAAGTGCGTTATAATAAGTTAAAATTTGTAAAAACTGCTGAATAGCTTGTTCCGTTGTTGCTGAGAATCACAGCGAAAAACTAAGCTGATGATGAACAAGTACAAGACTTTCTTAAGAAAGTCTTGTACATCTGCATTATCCAGTTGCTCAAGCCAGCCTCTCGGAAAAAAGATAAAAATAAATTATGACAAATAACGCCATATTTTATTTTTCCTATTTTTCTGTCAAGGCTAAACGGCTTGTTCCGCTTTTATTGCTATCCAGCTACTCAAATCAATCCTTAGGAAAATAGATAAATTGTCAGTGAGACAGAAAACGTCTCAATGTCAATTTCCTAATTTTCTACAGGATTAAGCGATTTGTTCTGCTTTTATTTTAAGGGGGTGATAATATGATACTAATTCAAACACGCGTATCTCAATCAAAAGCCCAGTCTTGTTGCTGCATATAAAGTACTTTGGTTGGTTTAAGGATCTCCTTTGACACGAAGTACTTTATCACTTGACTGATAGAGAGGAAATCCATCATGACTAAAAAAATACAACCATATCAATTTAATTTTATAAGAAAACAAGCGAATATTTTACTGCAGGCTCATTTATCTGTGAATGATAAAAATACAGTAAAAACACTCCAAGCAATCGTTCTTGAAAAAATCAATGAACAATTTGGTGAAGACCAGGAAGAATTTCAACCACTGCTGGATGGTTTTTTAGACGCTGCAACTTCAAAGCCAAAACTTGATCAATTTTTAGAAGGTCTTAAAGAAGCTGTTCTGCCGTTTTCACCACCATCAAAACAGCAATTGACAAAGCTATTCAAAAAAACAAAGAAATTAAAAATCCCTGAATGGGATGAATTAGATCTTAGAGACTATACTTTTTATAGCTGGAATGACAGTGGCAAGCAGCAAAAATTTATTGTTGCTTCGATCGACGGAAAATTCGTAGGCGTCCAAGGAAGTATTTCACCGACTGTCCAAAAGGGAATCTGCCCGATCTGCCATGAAACATCTGAAGTTTCACTTTTCATGTCTAAAGTAAAAGAGTCTGGTGATGGCATGTACACGAAACGTGGAAACTATATCTGTTACGACAGTGACAAATGTAACCACAATATTGAACGAAGAGAAGAATTGGAAGCATTCGTTCAGAACGTGCTGTTTACAAAATAATTCTGATATTCATAAAGGTCGATACCGTTTAACTGATGGTCTCGATCTTTATTTATCACCTAACCATTCTATCCTATTTTAAATCCTCTTTCGTTCAGTTATACTTAATTCTAACGAGTATAGCAATAGGAATGAAAGAGGGTTTTTAGGTATGTCAGAATCATTCTCTGCACTAACTGACTGGTGCAAGAAAAACAAAACACTCCTGCTTATGACAGTGATTATCTATCAAGCAGTGACAGTGGCAATTGGAATCGTCAATTTCCCATATATGGATGACACCGTTCGTCAGCGCGTTGGCAACACAGATTTCGCCAGCACCTATTCAAGATGGGGCAGTGAACTAGCTTCTTGGTTCGTGCAGGGAAGTCGTCATTTAACAGATATGGGGCTTTTCACGCACATTTTGACTGGATTCATATTGACAGTCGCCAGTGTTATCGTCGTTTTCACCTTGAATAATAAAAAATTAAGTGCTCTCTCTTTGATCGTTTCTACGTTGATCGGATTGAATCCTTGGTTTTTGCAAAGCATCAGTTTTAGATTCGATAGCCCTTATATGGCATTGAGTATTCTATTTTCTGTCCTACCGTTCCTTTGGTGGGAAAGTAAGGCTCGGATCTTTTTTATTCTATCAGCTTTCAGTATTCTCATGATGTGCAACACGTATCAAGCTTCTTCAGGTATCTATATTGTTATGGTCTTAGCACTTTCCTTAAAAACATTATTGGCTGGCGGAAAAATAGGTCCCGTGCTAAAGAAGAGCCTCTTATCAGCAGGAGCTTACATCGTTGCTATGATCGCGTATTTGATCGAAACAAAATTCAACCCTGATTTGGCAAACCGCGGAGGTAACGTTGCGATTGCTGCTTTCAAAGATATCCCCAAAACTTTGGTTGCTAACATATCCATGTATCTGCACAGCATCATCGATCAAAGTACAAAAGTTTGGATGATTTTATTCGTTCTTTTGATTGTACTATTCATTGTAGTGAGCTTTGTTCAGGCTAAAGAGCGGTCGTTAAGTCTTCTGTTTATCGGTCTTTATCTGGTCTTGGGAGCCATTTTAAGTTACGGTGTATTTTTGATTTTCCCAGAAAAATTAGCACTTGCTGCACCTCGATATGCTTACGGCTTTAGTGTTTTCACAGCAATTACTTTGATTCTGCTTTTAGATCATAAACTGTCTCCACAATGGAAAAATATGGCAATAAAAGGAACGATCAGCTTATTCTGCTATTATTTACTATCCTTTCCATTTGTTTATGCTTCGGCGTTACACTACCAAAAAGACGCCTTTGTACGTCAAAGTATGATGCTGGCGATATCTTTAAAAAATCTAGTTACAGCAAATACGAAACAAGTGTATGCAACAATGTTGTTTAAAGACTCACCTGTTTTTAACAACACGAAACAGAATTATCCTATTTTACAAGAAATGGTTCCACCCAATTCAGCCATCTTCTTTCCTAATCAGGTAGTATTCAAAACCTATACAGGCATGGATATAATGATCGAATCGTTTGATTTTGCTACCTTTGATAAAGAACATAGTGAGTTGAAATCTTCTGACTACTATTATGATATTTACGAAAAAGATAACCAGCTTTACGTCTTAGTAAAATAGTTAAAGAGTGCGGGACAAAACTAATAATCAGTTTTGTTTCGCACTCTTTAACGTAATAAACGATAGATAACAGGCAGATTCTTCAATAACTTCCCCAAAAGTCGAACCTGATCGACAGTTATCTCAATCTTGCTCTTGTTCTAAAACATCACCAGTTTGAGCATTGATCTTCACTGTATTTTCTGACAATAGACCTGTTTTGATCGTGATCTCCCAGTAAGTCGTTGCTAATTCTTTCTCCAATGACCACTCGATCGCTTCCCCATCTTTCACTGTTCCTTCAGCTATTTCAGTCGCTTCTTCCAGTGAAATGAGATCTTTCAGATCCAAAGCATTATCTTCTCCTTGATCGTCACGATCGACCTTTTCTTCACGCTCTTTTGTTACTTCGCCTGAATCTGCATCCACTCGAATATCAAATTCTTTCGTTCCCTCAATCCCTTGTATTTTATAAGAATATGATCCAAGAGAATCTTCTAAATCAATTGAAGTGATGGCTGCACTTGGATAGATTTCTTCAAACGCTGCGATTGCATCCGGCAAACTGATTTTGATCGTTTCCAATCGACTACCCACTGCAGTACTCGTCTCATTTTTTGTTTCCAAATTACTTGTCCCAGTCTCTGTTTTGTTGTTGTTCGCACAAGCACCTAGTGTCAATAACATCAAGGCCATGGAAATGATTATTTTTTTATTCATTATTTTCGTCCTTTCATATAGGTTACGCATTTCTATTTCTCATTTTCGGCTTATTTATACTTTTGATCATTTAAACCAAATTCTTTACCAACACCTCCTTTAATGACCTATCTCATTTAATTTAGTGTTCAAGCTTGTTCTAAACTACTTTTTAAGTGCCTCTAATTTTTAATCTTTTCAGAAGCGTAAACGCCTGAATCAACTCGCCTTTTGCATTTTTTTCGAAAGTCGATAAAGGTCCTTACCATTCCACGAATGATCGTATACATCGGAAGCGCGACAATCATTCCTAAGAAGCCTAAAAGATTCCCTGCAATCAACAATAGAAATACAGCAATAATTGGGTGGATCTTACTTACTTTGTTCATTACGATCGGTGATACCAAATAAGATTCACCAAATTGAATAGCTGTTATAAATAGGATCAACAATATGGCCGTTTTCAAATCCTGACTCAACGCATATAAGAGCGCCGGGATCACACCGATAAATGGGCCAAAATAAGGAACGATATCCATCAATCCGCAAATCAATCCTAACAAAAGAGCATTGGGCAACCCAAGTATTTTAAATACCAGATAGCTGCTGACGCCTACGTACGCACATACCATCATTTTTCCACTGATATAAGTAGAAGCAGCGTTATGAAAATCCCGACACCAATCCTTGACCAACTGCTGATAGTCTTCAGGTGTTATTTCCTGCAGCTTACTTGGAATTTTTTCACCATCTTTAAACATATAAACTAGTAATAACGGGATCGTAAAAATAATGATGGCGGAATGAGAAATGACCTCTACGATACCGCTCAAACTCGATCTCGCACCAGAAATCACTTGAATAATGACTCTCCCCATTTGATTCAAGTCCAAAGATTCCAGCAAAGGAGTCACTTTTTCTTCCAATACAGAGCTTTCAACCAGCTGACTGATCGAATAAATAATCGTCGGAATTTGAGCTACAAATTTACCAATTTCTGTAATGATCATAGGCATAACGACTTGGATCCCTATGAAAACTACCGATAAAATCAATAAAACGATCAAAAAGACGGATAGATTTCTTCGTTTAGTTATTCGTTCCAGCTGCTTAAAAATAGGTAAGAATATATAAAAGATAAACACTGAAATCAAAATAGGTAGTAAAATACTTGATACGATCGCCTCTAATGGTCTAAAAATGAACGCTACTTTGGAAAATATAAAGATCGTTGTTCCGATCAAAATTAAGACAGCCAGTATAGCAACCATTTTTGACTTTTTTAAAAGATCCATTTGTACATCCTTTCCCTATCATTTATGTAACTATTTTTTTGAACCACCCTATTGTTCTCCTATACCATCAAAATGATTTCAGATTTACACAAGACTGAGTATAAATAGTTACTTTTTCACTCATATTTCCAAATAGATCTCCCACTATTTACTACATCACAAACGCTTCTTATCTACTTCAATTTGACTCGTTCTAGTGCCCCATCTATTATCTTTTAAAGTCAATAACGCATAAAAGCGAACTAGATGGATAGTAAAAAAGTGAAAAATACCATATAACGGTGCTAATAAGTAGCACAATGGGTGTTTGAACATGTAGTGAACATTCCGAGCATATGCAGAAAGACAAGCCAATAGTAAAAAGAACAGCCAGTCTTTCAATGTTAAATTACCGAAATGCCAAATGATATTATATGAAATAGCACCTAAAAATACGATCCAGAGGAAAATTTCGGTTATTGACCAAATAAAAACCATCGGACGTTTTCTCAACAATTTCATAGACAGAAAGCTTTCTCTAAAAAACGATTTACTCCATCTTGTCTGTTGCTTTAAAAACACACTAATTTTTTCTGGAACGTCAGTGATACATTTAGCTGACTCCTGATAAACCGTTTTTCCACGTTCATTTGCGTAATTTGTCAGACACCGATCGTCTCCAACATGGGCAAGTGACCCAAATACGGTTTGATTTAAATAGCGATCCAAATTATCCATCACAACAGTGCGTCGGTAACAACTGATTGGACCAGAGCAGACCAAAATATTTCCTGTGACAGATTGTGACGCTCGTTCTACACGAAAGGCATTATCATACCTCATATCCAATAGATACGATAATAATGAATTCTTTCGGTTTCTAGCGTTGATATGTCCTGTCACAGCTTGAACGTTTGTATCCTTAAACGGACGCATCAACTCATATAACGTCGAAGGAAAAATTTCTCCATCTGAATCCATCGTGAAAAAAATGTCTCCAGTGCTACGCTCAAACGCATATGCTTGCGCAAATCTCTTCCCTTGGTTATGAGGCAATTGTCCGACAAAAACTTTTTGAACAAAATCTAGAGGAAGTAAATGGTGAATTTCTTCTAAAACAGTATCCAATATATATCGTTGACTACCATCATCAACAATAAATACTTCTTTGATCGGATAGGTTTGTTTCGATAGACCCTCTAATAACTTTAAAAGCGCTGATTTTGATTCATTATAGACTGGAATGACTACGGTCACTTCTAAGTCTGGTGGTGTGCTGGTATCTACCCGATAAAACATCGATAAGCCTGTCTTGATAACTAAATATGAGATCATAAACCAACCATATATACTAAATGCACTCGAAATATGACCTGTTCTCCAAAAACCAATCAATCCTATCAATAAGGCGCAAAACAGGAAAGTAATACACGACAGTATGATATGCTCTCTACGTTTCTTCTTAATTTCCACTAATTTTGCTCTCCTTGATCCTAAGTTTTCTACGTAGATGATGGTTAGATGACCCGCCACCTATCCTAAATACTTTTTCTTCATTTATCTTATACGTTCGACTCATATCGACGATTGCTTTACTTTCGCTCAACAATAATTGATAGTCAATCGAATCATGTTTTGTCAAAATAACGACACAATCATAGATCGAATACATACAGTTATTTTCTTGCATCACCGAAATTATTTCTCCCTGTGAATCTCTAAATGAAGGAACAAATGGATCAAGAATATCTATTTTCGCATGTTTTTGCTTCAATTTTTCGTAGATGTCTAGTGATGGAGATTCTCGAATATCACCAACATTTGGTTTGTAAGATAGACCTACTATCAATATTCGAGCATTCTTGATCGATTTTCCTTGTCCGTTTAAGCTCTCTTGGATTTTAGTTAGTACATTGAAAGGCATGTTCATATTAATATCCTGAGAAAGTTCAATAAACTTGTTGAAAAATTTATTTTGTTTTCCTTTCCAATAAAGATACATAGGGTCTAACGGAATACAGTGCCCTCCAACGCCAGCGCCTGGATAAAAAGGCATAAATCCAAACGGCTTAGTTGCTGCTGCATCGATGGATTCCCAAATATCGATACCCATCCGCTCACACATCATAGCCATTTCATTAATAAAGGCAATATTGATACTTCTAAAGGTGTTTTCAAGCAACTTACTCATCTCCGCTGTTTCCGGGGAGCTAACTATGATGACTTCTTCTATGATTGAGCCATAAAGAATTTTTCCAAGTTCTGAGCTTTCAGCAGTTATCCCGCCTAACACTTTAGGGATGTTCTTAGTTTGAAATTTAGCATTCCCTGGATCGACTCTCTCTGGTGAAAAACATAAGTAATAGTCTTTCCCAATTTCCTTATCCCCTTGCTCAAATTTCTCATAGAACAATTCTCTTGTAGAACCTGGATATGTAGTACTCTCAACAGAAATCAACAACCCAGACTCCATATATTTCTCAATTTTGTTCGCTGTAAATTCTAAAAAACTAATATCCGGCTCTTGATTTTGATTCAAAGGAGTCGGCACACAAACACTCAATGCATCCAACTTACAAATATGTTCAAAATCTGTTGTCGCAACAAATTTCCCTTCTTCTACTGCAGATGCCACTACCTCTTCATTTATATCCAAAATGTGGGAGTACCCAGCATTCAAGCTCTGGACTATCTTTTCATTGGTGTCGATTCCGATAACCTCAAAACCTGCGGATACAAACTCCATTGCTAACGGCAATCCGACATAACCTAACCCAATTACACCAATTTTAGCTTCTCTATTGTTGATTTTCTTTACTAATTTTTCATTCAATGGATCGAGCTCCTATTCATTTTAATTTAGGAAATAAAAGAAATATTGTAGGTAATAAAAAATAATAGAATAGTTGCCCGCTCTTTTTTTCAAGTGACTTTCCTTGTTATTCAATTATGTTTATTTCATTTGAGACTAAACCTAAAAACTTCATCTTAACTTTCCGTATGTATTCTCTTGTATCTGTTTTTCACTTTCGATTTCTTACCTCTTGATATTACTCAAGCTCCAATGAAAATATACTTTTCCAATCATATTTTCAGCAGAGATCAATCCGTATACTCGACTATCCGCAGCATACGGTCGATTGTCTCCGAGTACTAAGTAGTAACCTTCTGGAATTGTTTTTGTCGAAGTTAGATCCTCACTCGTAAAATCTTCAGTGAAATTTTTACCATTGCGTTGACTTTCATTGACTTCATCTACTATGAATTTTTCGTCAACAGGCTGATCATCAACATATAACGTGTCCTCTTTATAAACAATTTTTTCACCTGGTAGTCCGATAAGTCGCCGGGCCTGAACATTATTTTTTTCATTCATAAAAGTAACCAGATCGAAACGCCTCAAGTCCGTTCTTTTTTTGATAAGCAAGATATCTCCATCTCTTAAATTGGGAATCATACTATGTCCCTGAACAGTCGTCACTTTAAAGAAGATGGAACCGATCGCCAGCGATAAAAAGATCGTAAAAACGGTAGTGAGAATAATGTCCCGAAGTACCGTCTTCTTTTTCTTTCCATTCTTCCTTCGAATGGATCCTTTCGTCTTCCTTTTTCGTTGATTTAAGGACTTAGAGACTTGCTTTTTCTTGTTATGTTGATGTGTATCAGACGTTTTCCTTCGTCTGTTTTCTTGATTCATTCTTTTTTTCATCGCAAACAACTCAAATCATTTTTCTTCTGAAAATGCGTCTTCGTTGACCTTATAATAGGCAAATGCAGCCTGCTCATATTCTTGTGCTTTGGCAATATCCTTCAAAAATTCTTCGACTAATGTAGGATTGTTATAAAAATTCTTCGTCTGTGTACTTGCATTCATCCCTAATTGTTTTGTTGCATTGTAATAACGATTCAACACAAGCTGACCTTCTTGAGAATTGACCGTACTAGCTTTTTTCGTTCCATAACTAGCCATGGCTGTAGAAAGATAACGGATATTTTGCTGTAGCTTTTCTTCTTCATCGCCTTGATCCCTTGCTAAAATCAGCTGCTCTTCAAAATCTCGAAGCAAATAATAGCCTTTGACAACAGAATCAGAGTCATCTGCGGTTAGATTCATCGATTGATAGTAAGAAAGATAGCCCGAAGCACCCGCAAACGCCACACTTACGATCATTAAAAAAATCATTAGTTTCAAGCTGCGTTTTTTCTTTTTTTGAAGGAGTTTTCTTTGTCCCGCAATTTTTTTATTTTTCTTTTTGCTCTTAAATTTTTTCTTTGGTAGTTTGGCAATTTTTTTCTTCTGTGTAAAGTACTGAAGCAAGAAGAGGAGGCTGCCGATAAGTGCCAAGATTGCTGCTGCAACTCCTCCTATAAATATAGTTTCCAAAATAGACATTTGCCTCAGCCCCTATTCATCTAGCGGTCGCTTTTTACTCTTGGTTCCGTTCGCTTTTTTCTTTTTTCGTGCTAGTTTTTCTGCTTGTTCTTTCTTTTGCTGCTTTTTACGTAGAAATACGATCAATCCGTAAACTACTCCACCTAATGCTAAAACAGCACCAACGATCATTACGATCAACTGCCAGTTAAAGCCTTTTTCCTGTACTAAACCGACATCCCGTTCATTAAATTTATCTGCGTCTTCCTGTGTGATCTCAAATTCTTCTTTCCACGCCCACTTTTGATCACCGGAGGTTACTAAAATATTGGCCACATAAGTACCTGAAACCATTCTCTCCCCGTTCATACTGATCGGAAATTGGATAAAGGAATTTGGCGCCATGCGCATTGCCGTTTGTTTACGTTCATATAAAACAGCTTCATTCCCCTTTGCATTGATTTGGGTCTCTACTGTCATATCATTTAAGAATGCTGGGATCACATTCGAAAAATCCACGAAAATCGCATTTCGGTAGTTGTTTTGTCCGGCAAATACTTTATTCAGCTTCAAGTCTGGCGTCAGGTCCTGGTCCGATTCTTGAAGTAAAAGACCAATGATATAGGCGTATTGATTAATAATTCGAGAGCCGCCTTCATTAGACACATTTCCATCCTGATCAGCTTTCATCAGCTGGATTCCTCCAGCAATCACTCCTTTTGTTCCTGTTTCAGGCATCTTGATCTTGATTTCAACTGTTTTTGTTTCACCAGCTGCTAAGTCAACTGTTTCTGGACCTGAAACAATATCTTCAAAATCAAACTGTAAAGAAGCATCATTTTCTATTTCCGAATCACCATATTCGATCACACCATTTTGATTAGTAACAGCGCCATTCAAACCAATATTGACCGTAATTTTTTCAGCACTAGGATTCGATAAGGTGAGCGTAATCGTTTGTTCCTGTCCTTTATTCATCTTTAATTTGTAATAACCAATATTGTCTTCCATTTGATTTTCTGGAAAGTTAAGGCTATAAGTAAAACCTGTAGCACCGGCAACATCGTCTGCCGCTTCACTACTGTCATCTGCATAAACCGAACGACTAAAAAGAACACTCGGCAAAAACGTCAACATGATCAATAAAACAATTCCTATTACTCTTACTCTTTTTTTCATCTCTATAACCTCATGTCTTTTTATTTTTTCTATGTATATTACTATTGATTCAAATCATAATCCCGAATAAACGGTGAGAAAAAAGTAGCTCCCTCGGAAATAAGCTAAAATTCACAAAAATTTGAAGAACAATTTTCATGAATTTCTTCTTATTTCTCGGAGCTAAACGCTTTTTTCTCAGCCTCTTTAGGAAAAGCTGATATTATTGAGCAGCTACGACTTTCCAAGTCACTTTAGCTGTATATGTGTCAACAGCCATGTTTGATGCTGTTGCTGCTGGAACAGTTAATTTAACAGAGTTTCCTTCTGTAGCATCTGTACTGTTACCAAAAGCCATGATATAACGTCCTTTTCCTTCTTGTGCTGCTTGATTTGCAGTCACAATTGTTTGAGCGCCACCATTTTCAGTCAATTGGAAAGCTGGTGTTAGATTTGAAGGAATTGCATTTGTGTTATCACCTTGCGCTGCTACAAATCCATTACTGAAATCAATAGTAGAACCGCTTAATGCGTTTGAGCTAGCCCCCGTAAATTGTTGTGTCATTTCAGCAGTTACAGTGTAGCCAAATGTTCCCCCAGCACGGATATCACGCCATTGCACATAAGCACCACGTGTTGCTGCTTCTGGGCCTTCACCGAAGCTTGCTGCTGTTGCATAAGCTGTTACTTCGTTTGCTGATGTTTTGATTGTGCCAAAGTCTAAGTTAGAAGTTCTTTCAATCATCAATGGTCCTAAATCTGGGTTTACAGTTTCGCCTGGTTCTGGATTAACAGGTGGTAAAACCACATCTGGATTTTCTGGATCGACAACGCCTGGGCTTTCTTCGTCGCCACCTTCTTCAACTTTTACAGTTCCAGTTGATTCTAATTCTGTTGGAGCTGCCATTGCTGCTGTCGGCGCTAAAGCACCTAGTGTTAGTGCAGCTACGATCGCTGCTGATGATAGTGTTGTTAATTTCATTTGTATTTCCTCCTGTATGTTTCTTTATAATTTATTTGATAACCTGGACGAATCCAGAAGTATCACATGGTTAAGGTAACTCGGCTAAAATCCAAGTCAGTTCTGTTGCATATTGTACTGGGTAGATTTTTGTTGCATTCGGAATAGCCAATCGAACAGCAGAATTGCTATAAGCCGGCTTTCCAGAAAAATCATCGATCAGCGCATTGCCCGATGAATCTACCACTGGAAGTAATGTTGTCTCCATATTGTTGCTATTTGTTTCAGAAGCGCCAAACGTAATCGTCCAGACACCACGGCCACTGCCTGGTGAAGCTGTTGCTAAGTCATAGGCTGTGCCGATTGAGTTTAAAGCAATCGTTTCCCGGGTAACCGTAGGTGATTCACTTGTTCCACTACTATTTGCCCAGCCTTTATCTAGAGATAAAACGGCACCGTTCAACTCTTGCTCATTGGCATTTTGAATCACTGTATTTCTAAATTGATGATTCTGTTTGACTTGTAAGGTCCAGCCAGTTGAATTGGCACGCTGATCAGTGATTTGGATATAGCTGCCTCTCGGACCAGTCTCACTTCGAAATTGTTGTGCTAATGCATGATAGGTGCGGTTTGTACCTGAAATTTCAGCTTTGCCAAAATCAAGCGACGACACATAATCAATACGTAGAGGCCCTTCTGTGGACGGCCCTTCACCAGGATCAACGACTTCTTCAGGATTTTCCGGGTCTATCGGATTTGATATTGCACTGCCTTCAACAGTTACTGTCCCTGGTTGTGTGATAGAACTATTTGTCGCTTGAGCAGATGAACTAAAAAACGTTAAGCTTGTCAACACAATGATCATGCTGGTAGTGATTTTAAATTTCTGTTTCTTCATCTATTTCTCCTCCTTTACTCGTTTGCGTACTAAGAGTAAAAGAAGGAAGAGCACGAGCAGACCTATTCCGACAAAACTAAAGTTACGGATAAGTTCCCCTGTACTTGGAAGCTTGCCAACTGGTTTTACGACAACCTCAGACTCTTGTTCAGTGGATGACCCTACTTCCGGTAAATTTTCACTCGGTTCGAGAGAATCTTCATAAAATGAGATCTTTCCCCCCGTAGTTACTTGTCCGCCAGCTCCTTCTGTTCCATAAACAGTCGAAGGTACTACGGCTAGGCTGATCAGCAAAATCAAAGAGCTGAGTAAAATAATCAATTTGTTCATTCTCATTTTCTCTCCTCTTACGGCTGTCCAGCCATTACTTTCCAAGTGATCACACCAACATAGTTTCCTGTGTGGACAATATCTGATGATTCAATTTGCAATTTTACACCGTCTGTGCCGGTTTGTGATCCCCAGCTATTACTGATATCAATGCTTCCAGCAGAGCCGTCAGCATTTAGAAAGACTGTTTGTGCATTCGTATCTAAAATCGTTTCTTTTCCTCGATACACGTAACGCAAAGCATTAACCAACTCTTGTCCTTCTGTATTTCTCATTGGGGTCGATAGTGACGCTGTCAGTGTCCAGCCATTTGCTGTATCTGCTCTTGTATCAGTAACGATCAACGGCTGGTCGATCGATGGATCATCTACACGTTTTGTTGTTGCGTTGTAAGTAAGTGAACCAAAATCTAAAGCATTCGGTGCTGACGCTAAACTCAAGATACCTTGTAGTTTGTATCTGACCGTTACTTCTGTATTATTGATCACTACCTCCGTCTCATTGTCAGGACGTTCGGCGATTTCATATCCTGCACTTTCTAAATCAGTTAATTGTTTTGTCACACGCTCTTCTTTAGTCAAATCGATTTTATCTCCAACCTGACTGTCGATCGTGATCGTATAGCCAGGAAGTACTTGACCGAGTTCATTGATAAATTCGACCGTCAATACAGCATCTACATCGACTACTGTCACTTTGATCGTGCCAGTAATATCTTGTGCTAAGCCAGAATCTGCAGCTTTAACTGTTAATGTGACTGTATATTCTTTAGGCTGGATATTAGCGATGTCATTTAACCCGCCAAAATCAGTGACTGTGACCAACTGACTTAAATCTGTTCGTACTCCTCCAGAAAGCATAAATGCTTCTGCCTTAGAGTTCTCCAGAATATAGGTAATCAATTCCTGTTCAGATAGGCCACGAATATCGACGTATGATGCTTCGAAATCTGACCCAGAAACACCAGCACCCTCATCGTATACGATCAAAGTTGAATCAACTACTGTCGTATTAGGATCAGCTTGCCCATCAGCATTGACTGCACGATCTGAAACTTTGATTTTAACTGTATGTTCTCCAGGTGTCTGTGCAGCTTGCGCGGCAGTCTCAGGATCGTCATAAGCAAAATCAAATCCTGTATTAATTGGACTGGTATCTGCCACATCCTTGACCATATCTTTTGGATCAGGTAATCCATCATTTAAAGAAATGTAATAAGTCACTCCTGACGCAGTTGGCGGTGTTTTATCAAGAACCGTTTGTGTCACTTCTTCTGCCTTCAAACTAGCAAAACCGTAAGCATGAATAACAGATCCTGCTGTAAAATAGTTTCCAGAAGGAACGGTGATCGACCAGTCTCCGTTAGCATTAGACTGCGTTGTAAAGTTGTTTCTAAATTCTATTGGCGTCGTCGTATCCTCTACTGGTGAAACCACATTATCTGTAGATGGATCCAATGCAGGTGAAATAGAATTATCAACAGGTACATCCCATAGACGAATATAAGCATTTGGGATTGCATAACCATGAACAGTTATTGAACTTGAATCTCCATGATTATCTGTAGCCACACTATGAATGGCAATATTTGGATCAGGAACTCTCGTAAAAAGAACTCGCTGTGCTTGTGTTGTAAAATTCTGATTGAAATTATTCAATATTGCACTGGTCATAGCATTGGACAGAGTGATTGTCGGCTGTGCATTTCCCCCATAAGTAAGACGCATATTACTCATTGGTTCATATTGAAAATCTGATCCACTATCATCTGCAGAACCATTCATGTTGCCATAATTCCATTGATAAACATTTTGGACAGATACATCCAAAATTCCTCCGGAGGAAATCAATCCGCTACTTGCATTATTAGTCCCTGTTAGAGTTCCATGCTTTTGTAAATTTACTCTAACTGCGTCGCTAAATTGGAATTTCGTTGTTGTTGCTGTTCCTCCCATATATATAAGGTTCTGAACATAACTCGTACTATCACTTTGAACATCTAATGAACCTTTTGCATTAATCGTAAATGTAGATGCTGCATTGGCATGAATTAAATTCGTATTAGAGGCTCCCATGTTTTCACCTTTAACATTTAATGAGCCGTCAATTGAAATTGTTCCACCACTCATCCAGATCGGCGTTTGAGAAGATCCCGTTCCCGTCCCGGGATTTGAATTACCAGTCCCGTTATATGCGGTTGTCAAAACATTCAACATAGCGCCTTCTTTTACTGTTAAAACAGACGTTGTTCCTTGAAGATTAATCACTGTTCCATTGGTCGCGTGGTTATTGATCATGTTTACTGTTGCGTTTTTACCAACAGTCAGTGCAGCAGAATTTCGTAAAGTTACGTTTGTATTCCCGCCTTCTGCCGTAGTAACTGCATTGCCACGTTCAAATGTTACTTGTGCACCTTCTCCTACATCAAAGTTTCCGCCATTTATATCTAAAACATTACTTCCCCGTGATGATAGATAGAACTTGGCATTATCTAAAACTTTGGCAGATGACACACTCAATGAGGATTGGCGTTCATTGTTTACCGACCAGGTTCGTATTGTATCGCCATTTTTACCAATCGACGTATACGTAGCTTGCTGCTCTAAATGAGTGTCTCCATCAATATATAACTCTGTCGTACCAGCTTCCATAAATTGAGAACCATATCCCTGATAGTCCTTCAGCGTCATCTTACCGCCTGAATCATAAATCAACGCTCCCCAATAGTTTCCATGATAAACATCCATATTATTGAAGCTGATGTCCCACGAACGCCCACCATTATTATTTGCAGAAACAAAGTGATGCACGATCGCACCAAAATCCAGTGTATAGCCATTGCCCTCTACAACTACTTTTCTTGCTGTACCAGCAATGTCAAAATAGTTATGCACCATTCCACCACTCGTATTTGCCCGCGTCGTACTTCTAAATATTTGTTGAGAAGCACCTCCAGATGGACTAAATGCAAAATAACTTGTAGCAAATGTACCTGCTGTAGTAAATAAATCTGCTGTAATTTCAATGTTTGGTACATTATAGTCATGAAGTGCGACTAAATAACCAAGCATTGTCTCAACTTGACGAGTGTGGGTGGCTTCACTGCCAAAATTTATTTGAGTATTTGTTCTTGCCGCACCCGTCAATCCATTCGTTGTCGCACTAGCTGCTGTATGAGAGGATTTATAGATTGGTCCCGAAAAGTTTTTCGATATGACATCAATATTTACAAAATCAAAAATCCAAAAACCTTGAGAACTGCCTGTAGTAGAGGCATTCAGTAATCCTATTGCTAAATTTCCAAAGTCAAAGGTATGACCATTTCCGTTAATTGTGATACTACGGGAACTCGCAGCCTTATTAATATAGAAATATACATTCTCTGCACTAGCCATATCCACAGTATCTGTGCTAAATAGACCATCGTAATTTTGTAAAACACCTGACAATCTAATATCATTCTGTAATGAAATCGTTGTGATAGACGTATCCGCTAAAGCTTCAACAAAACTTTGCCAATCTGTGATTTCAGCTGTGTTCTCAGCATTCAGGCTAACTGAAACTTCGTCTGCTAAGGGTTTGATTCCCTCGAGTGCTTTTATTTCCGATGATTCCTCGACAGAAATTTTCAACTCTTGTCGTTTCGTCGAATCTATAGTGTCACTCAATTCAAATGTATATTCACCACTAGCATCTGCGGTAAGCATCAATCGTACATTTTCTTGTTCTACATCCATTGAAATAGTCAATACTCGTTTTGTTTCATTCCAACTAAAAACTGGCAGTTCACTTTCTTTTTCTTCTTGAAGCATATTCTCTTCAGCTTCAATATCAAAAGTTATACCTTGCGGAATGAATAGATTTAGTTCTCTTTTGATTTCTGCCGGAACTTGTTCTATTGCATCTGACTTTTCTTCAACAGTCGGTTGAGGTATCTCTAACTCTGTCTTTTGCCCGAGTTCCTCCATATCTCGTGTATCAGAAATATCTAAATGGAAAGCTTGATTTTCACTAATCTTTTCTTCTACCAACGTAAGAGAAAGGGGCTCTTTAGCAAATAGCTTAGTCGCTGAAAAATAAACTTGTCCAAATACAGCCAAACAAAGAATTGAAACTGTAAGGATGTTGATATACATTAATCGTTTTTTTCTTGTTTTATTCATTTCATTCATTTTCCCTCCTTGTATCTTAAATTTTTAGCTATTATACGCGACCACCTCCTTTAAAAGATTCGTATCTTTATTTGAATCAAGTAGATATCCAACCGAACGAACCGTGCGTAAAATCTTTGGATCAGCACCGCCTTGCTTTAGCTTATTTCTTATATGGAATGCAACATTTGCTATACGATAGGTTTTTATAGAATTATCCACTTCTTCCTTCCCTCCCCAAACATAATCTGAAATTTCTTCATATGTAAATGCCTGATTGACTCTGCTCGCTAACAAAGACACCATTCGATACTCCAAACGTGTAAGGCTCACCTCTGACTTATTCGGTAGTTTCATGCTACAATTTAAGGAGTTCAATTCGAGCTCATTGCTGGCCTTTGATTCACCTATGTTTTTTTCGTCTGTTCTGTGAATCAATTTTAATGTGTTCTCAATGATGACAAACATTTCATCATCCGATATATTTCTGCCAAGATTACCTAATACACCTAATTCAAGGTTGATTTTCTTACTGATTTCATTGTCAGTCTTTGACTTTACCCATATCGGTAAAAGTGATTGTCTTTTGATCGATAGAATCAATTCAAGGACTTGATTTTGATTTTCCTCTGAGCTGTAAATCAATACGCCGTGCATCGTATCTAATTGCGCCAATAATTGTTGTTCATCAGAAAAGTGAAAGTCACATATTTTAATAGAAGTTGGTATGAAATAGTCTTTAGTATTAAAAATTGCCAAATTATACATAATTTGATTTCTCCTTTCTTTTGTTTGTGCACAAAAAATATATTATATTCCCCTTTTTTACACAAACTAGGTTTGTCTAGCCAAAGGACAAATCAAAAAGAACAAAAACAGCCGATTCGAACCAAAAACTCGTCGTTTTTTAATTATTATTTAATTTAAATATATTTTTTTAATAAAAATATGAGAATTTTCTTTATGTTTTTTCTTCAAGAGGAGAAATTTTAGATAAAATCTGCCTTACTTTTTTTGTTATGATTCTAGAATATTATGATTTTGGAGGAAATAATATGAATGAAATAGGTTATAAATTATTATTAGACACATCAACTAAACGAAAAATTACTATTTTAAATTTATTATTGGAATCGGAATTACCTATTCTAATTTCTGAATTAGCTGAAATATGTGAAGTTTCTCAAAAAACCTTAAGAAGGGATATTCAAGCCTTAAGTAAGCTGTTTCCAGATTCATTGATTTTAGAAAACTCTTCATTGATTCTAAATATCTCGACAGATATGAATCCGATTTTGAGCTATATCGAAGAAGAGGTGAAAAACAATATTTTATTTTCTATCGTGGAAGATACTTTCTATGGCCGTAGTGAAACGATCGATTACTTATCAGAAAAGTTCTTCATCGCTGAATCTACTCTTCGTAAATATCTATCTGTTTTAAAAGAGGTATTAGAGGATTTTGATTTGACCCTGAATCTTTCACCAATCGAAATACTTGGAGATGAAGTCAATGCTCGTTACTTTTATTTCCATTTTTTTGAACAAGTGGCAGAATACAATCAACATTCTTATTTAAAAAGCAGGCATATGGACTTGTATGCGATATTGAGGAGTCTACTCCATAATTATGGCTTGATCCTTAATGTTGACTATCATCGATTCGTCCGCTGGATGACCGTCAGTGAACAAAGAATACGGCAGCAAAAGTTAGTCTATCTAGACGCAAAAATTTTAGATAAATATCGCCATAGTGATACATTTATTATGTTGAAAGCAGCAGCGAAAAAATCATTACGTCCAGATTCTTACAACTTGATTACGGACTCTGAAATCGTGTTTGCATTTCTGATTTCCTTAGACACGATCGTTTATGATGAGAAAAGCCACTTTTTGCCAAATAGCTTTTTACAGGCAACAGAGGATTTCGAGCACTTAGTCACTAAATTTTTCCAACATTCCGGTTTGAGTTACCCCTTAAATGTTGAACTAAAAGCAATCATCAAGGCCTTTCTGGTGAATGAAAAAGCATTACAGGAACTTTCTCCTTTATTTCAAAAAAATGATTCTAAATTCAAAGCCTTGATGGAAAAAAAATACCCAAAAACAATCGAAACTTGGACGACCATTCTTAAAGATAATCATGATTTCTTATATAAAGAAGATTTAGCGATCAGCTTAGCTTCCTTAACTGAAGCGAAAGTCAATCGCAGCAGTAAAATCCTTTTTGCTTTGAGCGGAACTTCTGCTGAAACAGCTTATTATAAATATCTGGCGCATAAATATGTACCGAAGACAGCGGAATTGGCTTTCGTATTCAACCAGCCAATCGACAATAATTTGATCGAACGGCTGGATATCGATGTCTGTATTTGTAATTTTCCTTTGCCTTCATCGGATATTGGCTGCACCTTCTTTAAATTTTCTAGTGTGCCTTTAGATCGGGAATGGGAAATCTTAGCTAAAAAACTGACCACTATCTAAGGTATTTTCTACAGCTAAAAGGGACTGGGACATAACTCTACGAGTTACGCCCCAGTCCCTTTTAAAACGAATAAACGGTGGAAGCAGAAGTAACTCCTTCGGAAATAAGCTGAAATTCACAAAAATTTGAAGAACAATTTTCGTAAATTCCCTCTTATTTCTCGGAGTTGAACACTTCTGTCCCATCCTCTTTCTGATTTTATCTATTAATTGCTATCATTCAAACGATGGATCTCTGCCAAATCCTCCTCATCAAATGGTCGATCTTTATAATAAAAGGCACGATCTCTACTATTGATTTCCCGCAACACTTTACACGGATTCCCAACAGCAACTGAATTAGCGGGGATATCTTTTGTTACAATACTACCTGCACCGATCACACTATTTTCACCGATCGTCACTCCAGGACAAATGGTTGTATTCGCTCCGATCCAACAGTTATCTTCAATAGTAACTGGATCTGCATACATCAATCTCCGATGATCCGGATGAATTGGGTGCCCGACCGTAGCAATCGTTACTCCTGGTCCAAACGCTACTTTATTTCCAATAGTAATTTTCCCATCATCAATAAATGTACATCCCATATTCAAATAGCACTCTTCACCTAACTGAATATTGTAGCCGTAACAAAAGTAAAATGGTGGTTCGATCCATGAATTGACTTTTGTCCCAAAAATGTCATCCAAAAGTTGAAAACGTTCTTCTATTTTATCTGGTGACAGCTGGTTAAACTGTCTCATCTTCTTTTTGGCTTGCATCCGTTCCTCCGGCAGGTTTTCACAGTTATCTAAAAACAATTTTCCAGCAAGAATTCTTTCTCTCATCCTCATAAAAAACGTCCTCCCTTATGTACCCATTCTTTATTCCATTAAATACGTGTTCATCTACTAAAAAAGGAAGCAAAAGAAAACTTCTGCTCCACTTTAACAATTGTTTTCAATTAGATTGTCTGCTTGACCAAGCTAGGGTGAACGACCATCACCTGTCTTAAAAATGGGAATTCGCTGACCATTTGATCAAACTCATCACCTGAATCAAGAAACTCCGTTGTTCCTTCAATATAAAAACCAGCACCAGCACCGATCGTGCCTTGAACCTCTCTAGAAGCTAATGTTATTTTGATTTGATTATTTATCGCTAAATCTGCTTGTGTTGAATGCATGCCAGCCATTGGCAGTAAAATACGATCATCTTCTGTCAATTTCAAATAACTATTCCACGTATTCGTCACATGCGCATCATTATTCGCCCATGTCGTCAAAGAAACAGGTCCTTCATGTGCCAAAACTTCTTTAAATTTTTCATTGAACATACCTTTTCCTCCTATTTATATATTGATAAAAAATAAGAATAAACCATTATTCTAAGAGTACCACAAAACGTTGATTTTAAAAGGCGAACAAAAAGTAAAATAATCAATAGTTATTTTAGCAAATACATGATAAATGATCTTCTTTTTAAACAAAATAACTGCTAATTAGTATGACGTAAAAAATAACTTTTAATATCTTCCAGCATGAAATCCTTAATTAAGGTAACCTCCTGTATTCGAGCGCCTTTTTGCAAAACCTCTTCACAAGAAATAAATGACCAGTTCTCTTCATTGCCGCGATATTTAGGATTATTTGCATAGACAACTCCTGTGACTCCTGACCAGATAATTGCAGAACTACAGAGTGGACAAGGTTCAAAAGTAGAATAAAGCCAGTAATCTTGAGGGAGTTTATCTACGTTTAACTTAGCACAAGCCTCCCTTATCGCATTGATTTCGGCATGTGCAGTCGGATCATGGATTGCGGTCACTGTTGTCTCACCCTGTGCTATGATATTCATTTTTTCATCAATAACTGCTGCGGTAATCGAATGGTTTGTCCATTGATTGTGGATCAACTGTGTCATTATTTTTTCATTGGGATGTTCACACATGCTTTCATCACACTCCTATACTTTTTTACTGCTTATCTTTACGAATTTCTTCTGCAGCATTCTCATGGTATGCTGTTCCCATTAAGTAATAATACATATCCGTATTCTTTTCAGTCTGCGGCATGTTCTTCAAACAATCTTTCGCATAATTTTGAATTTCTTCGACACTAATTTCTAATTTGTCTAATAATAATTCGTTTAAAAATTTGACACTTAACAATTCCATTTCTAGCTCTCGAATTTTTTCGTCCATCTCTATCGCCTCTTTCCATGTAGCTAGAGCTTCATATAGCATTGTAACTGTTTACATTTTTTTAGTCACTATTGTCAAAATGATTTTTCTATTACCATCTTCAAATTTCCTATAAATACCTTTTCCGTATAGATCATAGACCCATTACTAAAAGCTGGTTTAATCTTATTTAGCATACTTTTCATTTTTCATTTCTAATCATTTTTGATACCACTGTTTGATTTATATCATATCAAATTGATTTTCCTATGGAGGAAATTCTTAATGTTGAGTCAATTTTTTTAACGGAAAAACTTGAATTAAAGAGCCTTGATTGATTCTTTTGAAAATTGACAAAACTACTTCATTCACTTAACATTAAATATGAGAGATTGATATTTTACATCAAAAACGAGCCTTTTCGATAGTTCATCTAATCAATGATTCAATGAGTACAATTAGAATAATCCTGTCTTAGGAAGAGCTTTTATGAAAGTGGGGAATAGTTATGGACACGTTTAAAAATTTCATGTTTGGTCTCACTAGTCTAGTCGGAGGCATTTGTATTTTTGGCGGTGGAGTTTTGTTTGCTTTCATGTTCGTCCTTCTTTTCATTTCTTGTGTTGTACTAGAGGCTGTAACTAATCGTAGTAAAAGACATATGACTAAATCATGATCTGTTCCTCCATTAATTAATGGAGGATTTTTTATTTATATATTCAAAATCAGAACTTTTTTGAAGTCACTCAAAAGAGCAAAGTTTTTCAACAATTTATTTGTTCAAAATAAGCTGCTAGTTGATCCTGCTCTTTACTTTCTAAGTATATTACAGGAGTTTGTTGAAATCGACTCGTATCTGTATCAACTTGTTGATCCAAGAATTTTGTATATGGACTGATTAGTTGCTTCATTATTTTTAATAAGCTAAATATCTTTTCTTTGGAAGACGTGTCAAATGTTTCTATTAACAACTGATATTCCTCTTCATTAAGAGATACGTTTGTTTTTTTCAAACCCTTGTTCGAAAGTAATTTTCCATGTCATTATCTGAACCAACTCATCTCTTGTCAAATTCAAATAAAACTGATTTACATAAGCAATCTTCGTCCACTTATAAACCAAAGTTTTTAAAGGCTTGGACAATATCGACTTCCATAGTATAAATTATTAACCATGAAAATTCCCTGTCGCAGAGTTAACTGTTACATAAGCATTATCACCAGTGTCAATTTCATTAACAAATACACCAAAATAGCCATTTCCATAATCTACATATTTTTTTACAGTAACTTGATAATTTTCGTATAATTTATTCTCAAATGTTGTTTTCCAATCATCTGTACTCGTATCCTGCTCGGACTCCATCGGTGCTGTACTAGTAGTAATGCTTTGATTATTTTCTTGAGCTGCATTAGCATTTTCCACCTGACTAGAGTTCTCAGGTCTCACATTTTGTGGCAGTTGAGACTCCTTTTCACTTGTTTGTTTCACTGTATTATTCGAAGACTGTAGAGTGCTTGACTCTTTAGTGCTTGTGTTTTGTAGTGAGCTACTTGAGCTTTCATCTACTCTCTCCTTCGCTCCATTATTTGAGCACCCACCCAGTAAAACAGATAAACATAACATTGACACAACTAACATTGATTTCATTTTGCATTCCTCCTTTTAATTAACAAGGTAATTATATTACAATAACATTACATTGTAAATACAATGTAATAATATTTATCTAAATAACCATAATACTTTTTAAATAAGCGTTTTAAAGATTACGATAACATTACAGAAATAGAGTAAATCTGATTAATTTGAACCTAAACTGTCAATCATATATTAAAATTACTGAAATATCCTCATTTTAGTATTCAATTTTGACATCATAATTAACTGAGCGATTTCAAATAGATCGATTTCATTTTTTTGTATAAATTGCGTAATTTTTTCGACTTATTTAGCATATTGAAGAATAAAGCTCATTGAATAGCAAATTTACAAACGGATTTTGAAACTTGCGCCATTTAAACAGGAAATCAACAATTATTGACTCAAATCCAACGTTTTTGTTAATCAAATACGTAACAGAAACGGACACGTTTCTTTGTGTTCATTTTCAGTTGAGCAGTATACTAACTAAGATTGTAACTTTTTGCAGTCCAGTATTCTGATTCTAAATTTTGATAGTTTACAGCAAAAAAACATGCTCTTTTTTTAGTGACATATCTACACAACTCGATTAAATCCTCAAATGTTACAGATTTACACTTTTCTATTATCGATATGTATACTATTATTTTATTCATATACAAGAAGGGAAGTTTTATATGAAAATAGGACAACGTCTAAAAGAAGCTCGAACTTCTAATAATTATTCTCAACAAGAAGTTTCCGAAATACTTCATGTTTCAAGATCAACAATCTCTAGCTGGGAAATTGGCAGGACATATCCCTCAATTGAACTACTAATCAATCTTAGTGATCTCTATGGAATATCTCTTGATCAACTCTTGAAAGAAGACAAAGAAATTGTAAGAGAACTTAATAAAAGCTCACAGTATAAAAAATGGATCGTGGTTCTATTCTTTTGCATTCTCATCCTTTTAATTATACTTCTGTTTACTAGCATAAACTTTTCTGAAAAAGCCTCTTCCACTTTAAATTTCATTCAATGTTTTTATACAGGAGGTATATTTTGAGCACTCGAAGACATTTATTTATACTTTACTTGATCTTATATGTTGCTGTATTTTTATTTAAAATTCCGAATTTCATAATGAATGGTTTTTTGTTGTCACTTTTTAACATGTTCGTATATTTGATACTCTTTTTTAGCGGGTTGGTTTTATATCACTCGACCTTTAAAGACAATTTGAATTGGGTCCTTACAAATAAGCTCAAGACACTTTTAATACTATTTTTAGGTTTCATAGGGGAAAACATCGCTAATCTATTAGCTGCTTTAGTAATTACTTCCAGCAAGATTCCGAATGCGCTTACAAACGATTCAAATATTATTCAAGTTAGTTCTAAATTTCCACCTATAATTATTCTCTTAATTCTAGGGATTGCGGGGCCTGTTGTAGAAGAAATATTTTATAGACAGATATTAGTTACTAAACTTTCCCAAACAATTCCTTCATTATTTGCAATTGTAGTAAGTAGCTTGCTCTTTGCATCTGTTCATGTGCATCATATTACTTTTTCTGAGCTAATACTTGTAACACCTCACTTTTTCTCAGGAATTGTTTTAGGAGTTATTTATATTAAAACAAATAATGTTTTATTTACAATAATTTTGCATGTTTTTCTAAATATCACAGGCCTTATTCCATTATTCTTGAGTTAAGTACGGGAAATAAAATCAATAACGGTAACTTAACTAGACTATTCTGAATATTTTTGGCATTGGCACTTTATTATGCAAAATAGGATAGAGAAGTTCTCTATCCTAGATTTTTATTTTCAGCAATTCTATTGAATATCTGAGATCCTTATCATAGTTACACTCTCACAATATTCAACTGCCTATACTCTATCGGGAAAAAAACTATCCAATACCATTTGTATAAACCTTAAACAAACAATTGAATCGCCATAAATTTTTCCAAAACAACTACTACACTTCTTATTTCAGAGCTCTCAGAGCTGCTATTTTGATTTTCTCCTTTTTTATGTTGTTTATTAGCAAACTTTTCAGCTTCTTCTCTAAGGTCATTGGTAATTTCTAGTGACTGATTTCTATCCATTTCTTCAGCAATATATTGAACATAATCATACGCTTCATAAGGTACCTCAGAGGTATCATTTTCTTTTTGATATTTCTCTACATAATAAATATACTCATTCACTTCTTTTTCTGTCATTGCTCGGTTGATCTGAGTTGGCGCATTTGGATCATCTTTAAAGTCTTCTTTTTCCTCTTTCGTCATCTCTCTGTAGAGATTAGGATGCATCAGTTCACCCGTGCCATTTAAAACATGATCTTTCATGGAATCAAAACTTGCTGCATTTACTTGGACTTCAAAAATTAGAACGCCCATACAAATCAATCCAAAACTTATGATTAGTTTATACCAATTTTTTCTCATTACTCTTCTCCTATCTCTCATATCATTCTACGTATTTTGAATCTTGAAGCTGCCAATTTCCTGTAACAAAATCATATACAACTATTGATTGATCATCTTCTCACTCATGACCATTTTTATACAGCCTTATAGCTATCCTATTCGTTCTTTTTGGATCAATTTTAGAGTTGGTTGTAAGGATCGTTACTCCGTTTAATACCGTTGTCCGACTCGCATTCTTTCTACTGACAAGCATATCAGATTTTTCATTCGATTGTTAGTAATTTTTACATAATGTGTATAAATGACTATGGGTACCCCTGTCGTATTAGAAAATTTATTTTTTCATCAATATTATTCTATAATGTTAGCTTTGGCTTATGCTATTCTTGATCTACAAAGGAGAACGCTATGCTAGAAAACAGACAAATCGTTTATAACTCACAACTAGAAATCGAAGCGCTAGTCTTTGATGGTATCCAGCAAAAATTTCCAAATCATTTCCATGACTACTATGTGATTGGTTATATTGAAAAAGGCAGCAGAAAACTATCTTGTAAAAATAAAGAATATATTCTTAAAGAAGGAGATTTTATTTTCTTTAATCCGTATGATAACCATGAATGTGAATCCATAGATGGTAAACCGCTGATCTATCGAAACCTGCATATTCGCCCAGAGATCATGGAAAAACATGTGCAGGCACGACTATCATTAACTAAAAATCCGCTTTTTACTGTAACTGTTCCTGAAACAATGCAAGAAAATCAACTATTTTTACAATTACATGAACGGCTGATGAATGAACGGGCAAATGATGCTTTTGAAATCGAAGAATTATTTACCTTGCTGTTGAATGATCTACTATCAAATTTTTCAAGTCTTGAAGAATCAAAACATCCGACCATTCCACACAAAATCAATGAAACAAAGGAATTCATTGAAGAAAATTATGCACAAAAGCTTTCACTTGCTGAATTGAGTGTATTCGCAGAAACGAATCAATATACATTCATTCGGCTATTTACAAAATACTTTGGTTTGACCCCTTTTCAATACCTGATCACGACTCGGATCAATCAGGCCAAACGATTATTAAAAAGTGGCATCTCCATCACTGAAATCGCTATGGAAACTGGTTTTAGTGATCAAAGTCATTTTACCCGAGTATTCAAAGCGCAAATCGGTGTTACACCAAAAATGTATCAAAAAATTTTTATTGCTTAAAGAAAGGATGTACATAATGGTATCAGAACAAAAATGTGTGATGCTCATTGATGAAGCATTGCCTATAGGCTTGATTGCCAACACGACCGCTATATTAGGCGCAACTTTAGGAAAAGAATTTCCCGCTGGTATAGGCGCTGATGTTTATGACTCTAATGATCAAGAACATCTCGGAATCGTTAATTATCCTATTCCTATTTTGAAATCCTCTGGAGAGTCATTGAGCACTCTTAGAACAGTTTTAAATGATGAGCGTTATTCAAGTTTGACTGTCATCGGTTTTTCCAATATTGCTCAAACCTGCGGCTCCTATGAACTATATACCGAGAATATGAAAAATACAGCTCCGGAACAGATCCATTATTATGGCTTATGTCTACATGGAAGCAAAAAGTTAGTGAATAAATTGACTGGTAGTTTGCCTTTATTACGTTAAAATACTCTAAAAGAGGTTTGCTATAGCTGCTGATAAAAAATTAGAAGTAAACAGCTTCTTTGATACTACACAAAAAAAGCTGCACTATCTGATCTTAAAACGTCAGATAGTACAGTTCTTTTTTATTATCAAGCTTTTATTTTGAATTACGTTTATTGATCCAATCCGTCGATACATCCATCGCTGCTCGAGTCGCATTGCTTTGATCCATCGAATTGACCATAACAAAGTCATGAATCATTCCTTGGAATCTAATTTGTGTGACATCAACACCTGCTTCACGTAAATGACGGGCATACTCTTCTCCTTCATCTCTCAATACGTCTGCTTCACCATTTAAAATCATTGCAGCAGGCAAGCCTTCAAGATCCTCTTTTGTAGCTTGCAATGGAGAAATCGTTTTGATCGTAGCGTCTTGTCCTTCTGGTAGATAGTTGTCCCAGAACCATTTCATTCCATCTTTTGCCAAGAAATAATTTTCAGCAAATTGATTGTATGATCCTGAATCAAAGGAATGATTTGTCACTGGATAGTACAATAATTGTTGGCTGATTTTAGGGCCTTTACGATCTTTTGCCAACATCGTTAAGACAGTCGCCATATTTCCGCCGACACTGTCTCCTGAAATCGTCAAGCGACTAGTATCATATTCGTCATTAGCATCATCAACTAGTTTTAATAACGTTGCATAACATTGTTCGATCGCTACTGGATATTTTGCTTCTGGTGAACGATCATATTCTGGAACGAACACAATAGAATTTGTTCTAACAGCTAATTCTCGAACTAACTTATCATGTGTATGTGCACTGCCTAATACCCAGCCTGCACCATGAACATAAAGGATCACTGGGAGTTTTCCTGTTGCTTCTTTTGGTTTTACGGTGCGTACATTGATCGTACTGTGATCACCTAGATCCCATTGCTGATCGTTGATGTCAGCTTCAAGTTTTTCCACTGGTGAACTTTGGACTTCTTCAAGTAAATCACGTGCATCATTAACTGGGAGCTGATAGATAAATGGTTCTTTTGCATTTGCCTCACTGAATTCAAGTGCTGATTGTTCTAAAGAAATTCTTTTTACCATACTGCTACCTTCTTTCCAATGTTATACCCTCATATTAAGCCCATATTCCAACTAGTTCAAATAGTACGCTTTATTAAAAAAAAAATACAAGCAGAATTTAATAGAATTCTGCTTGTATTTTAAGCTATTATGCTAAATAGACCATAACCATTTCTTTATAGATATCGATCATTTCCAAATAATTATCAATATCGACATATTCATCGACTTGATGGGGTGTTTCATTGCCCGGACCAAAAATAATCACAGGAAATGCTTGCTTCCCTTTTGTAAATTCTGCTGCATCTGTGGTTCCAGACACACCGACCATCGGAATATCTACATTTACTTGCCTTTTAGCTACTTGCTGCGCAATTTTAGCAATATCCGAGTTCTTTTCACTTTTCACCGAAATTTTATTTGCTTCGATCGTTAGCGTTAACCGATAATTTTCTTTTTGATTCAACTCATCGATCAGCTCATTCATTTTTTTGATGACTAGATCATTATCATACCCTGGAATCGTTCTGATATTTCCTTCCAGACTCGCTTCACTTGGGATACTGTTGATTTGTTCCCCGCCGGAAATCATCGTCACATTATAAATGAAGTCACCTAACACTTCATCAGTGTGTGTTTCACTGCGGAATAATTCATTGGCTCTTGTATAGAAATCATTCAAATGATCGATTGCATTCACGCCTAATTGCGGCATAGAACTGTGGGCATTTTTCCCTAGAGAAGAAACTTTAAAATTGATCGATCCTTTATGTGCATAAACGATTCCGGCATATCCTGAAGGTTCACCGATGACCATAGAAGTCACATCATCAACATATCCTTCTTTGGTCAGCTGTTCAGCACCAAGCTCACCTACTTCTTCACCGACTGTGGCCAATAACCGTAAACGACCATTAAAGTCAGCTGCTTCTTCTTTCAACTCGATCATAGCAATTGCCATAGCTGCCAAACCACTCTTCATATCACAAGTGCCGCGTCCAAATAGCTTCCCATCACGAATTTCTGGTTTAAATGGATCTGACGTCCAGTCTGCAGCATTTCCAGCTGAAACAACGTCCATATGTCCTGAAAAAGCCAAGACCTTCTCACTTTTTTGATTGCCGATTTCAACAATCAAATTATCACGATCCTTATCATATTCTAAAAATGAAGAATCGATCCCATGCTTTTTAAATAGCTTGCTTAAATACTCTGCAACTTCCTTTTCATTACCGTTGACTGATTTGATTGCAACAAGGTCTTTTAAAATTTGAATCTTTTCTTGTTTTTCCATTGTGTATGCCTTCTTTCATTAGATACATCCAAAGTTCTTCATTATGTGTGGAAAAAGGTTGGATATTCCATTTCACACATCTACTATACACCTATTTAAGATTTTTGTTAAATTAAAAAAGGCTTTACTAAGTACCATTTGTACTTGAGTAAAACCAAAGTCAAAGCTATTTTTCTTCGTCAAAATAATTCCCAGGAACTACATTGATCGTCTTCGTTTGAGTGTCTACATCTTTCACATACAACAATGAAGTATAATCTTCGATTGCCCGTTGACCATTGAATTTTGATTCTGCAAAAACAGTGATGCCAACAAGTTCAGCTTCAAACTCTTCGATCAAGCTCTTCATTCCGTTGACTGTTCCGCCACCTTTCATGAAATCATCCACAACCAAGACTCTAGAACCGCGCTTCAAGCTGCGTTTTGATAATTCCATTTTTTCGATCCGTTCAGAAGAACCAGAAACATAATTCACACTAACCGTTGATCCTTCAGTGATTTTTGAATCGCGGCGCACGATTACAAAAGGTACATTTAAATAGTAGGAAACTGCTTGAGCGATCGGTACACCTTTAGTCGCTACAGTCATCACTGCATCTACCTGCTCATCTAAATACTTGGAAGCAATGATTCGTCCAACCTGACGCAATAATTCCGGCTGTCCCAATAAATCAGAAAGATAGACATATCCTCCCGGCAGCAAGCGATCCTGTTCTGACAAGCGATCACACAAAGATAAAACCAATTCCTTAGACTCTTCAAATGGGATTTCAGGAATAAACTGAACGCCTCCAGCAGCGCCTGGAATCGTTTCAAGAATCCCTGTTCCACGCTCTTTAAATGTTTTTTTGATAATTGCCAAATCTTCACTGATCGATGACTTTGCTGACTTGTAGCGTTGCGCAAAATAAGTCAATGAAACCAATGTATGTGGATGCTCTAACAAATACTGCGTCATATCGATCAAACGCTCACTTCTCCGAATTTTCAAATCCGTCACTCCTTTTTCTTTTTATAGATCTATTCGTCATGCTCTTTATGAGTATACCTGCTTAAAATTTAATGGTACGTCCTTTCAATCTATCGTTCCCTATTATAAGGTGTTTGATGAAAAAATTCGAGCATTTTTTGAAAAAAATGAAAAATAGTTCGCAATTTAGAAAACAAAAAAGAAGATAGGAGAAAAAACTTTCGTTTTTCCTCCTATCTTCACTAAAATAAGTTGTAATCAACCGCGGCTCATCTTCTTATTTCGCTGTATCGTCACGATGATCTTTTTGAATACACTGACCAAAATAAACAATCCAATAAAAATCAATGTGATACTGGCACTTGGCGGTGTCTCTAAATAATAAGAACCCGTCAATCCTGTTAACATGCCAATCAATCCCATGATCACACTAATGATGATCACTGTATTAAACCCTTTACCGATCCGCATACCGATCGCAGCTGGTAATACCATGATCGCTGAAATCAACAACGCTCCAGCAATCGGAATCATCACTGCGATCGCAACTCCTGTGATCACGTTGAACAACATCGACATCCAATGGATCGGAAGACCATCGACATGCGCTGTATCTTCATCAAAAGTCAGTACATACATTGGTCGTTTAAATAAACAAAATAAGACCACTAAAACAACAAATAAAACTGCTAAAATAATGACCTGCTGCCAGGTGATCGTCACGATCGAACCAAATAAATAGGACTGGATGCTGGCTGCAGAATTACCGCCGCTCAAATTCATCAGCACAAGCGCTAATGCCAGACCTCCTGACATCAAAATAGCAATCGAGATTTCAGAATATGTGCTATAGATCATGCGTAGATATTCCAAGATCACTGCTGCGATGATCACAACAACCAATGTCATGATATCCGGGTTCCAATTCAGGAAGAATCCTAAAGCAACTCCTGCTAATGATACATGAGATAGTGTATCTGCCATCAACGATTGTCTTCTGATCACAAGAAATACCCCCAGCATTGGAGCTATCACTGAAATGAAGGTCGCCGCTAAAAAGGCTTTTCTCATGAACTCATATGAAAGCATCTCCACTGTGAATCCTCCTTCCGAACCAAACGAATTTGTCGATCCGCGTATGATTTTATATCTTCATGGTCATGAGTGATCATCAAGATCGCTTTGCCATGATCGTGCGCATTATGCCTTAACAGGCGATAAAACTCGTTTCTGGACGTTTCATCCATTCCTGTTGTTGGTTCATCTAAAATAAATAAGTCCGGATCTGTCGCAAAAATACGAGCTAAACTGATTCGTTGCTTTTGTCCGCCAGAAAGTTCCCCGATCCGTTTATGACGCATTTCCCACATACCGACAGCTTTCAATGCTTTTTCCACATGCTGATGATCCCGTTTAGTCAATGGCTTGAACCAGCGACCACGCGGAAAACGACCTGATCGGACCAATTCGATCACCGTACTTGGAAAACCCGCATTAAATGAGGCCACTTGCTGAGGAATATAACCAATACTCAGCTTTTCCCCTTCACTATTTTCTTTAGAAATCGTGATCGTCCCTTTAGTTGGTTTCAACAGTCCTAAGCTGCTCTTGATCAAGGTCGATTTTGCTGCGCCGTTTTCTCCAGTCAAAATCACAAATTCACCTGGATCGACATGATAAGATACACCTTCTAGGACCGGCTCATCATCATAATAAAATGTGAGATCTTTAACTTCTAGATAATGCATGATCTTGCTCCTTTTTTGAGGTTGGAGCAGAAGTATCCATAAGAAGAAACTACTTCTGCTTCCACCGTTCATTTGTACTCAATAGACTAGATTGTATCTCATCTATTTAATGCTTTTTTTCAAGGCTTCAAGATTGGCTTTCATAACAGAAATATAATCTTCCCCTTGTTCTTGTTCTTTTTTCGTGATGCTTTCCAATGGATTAAGTACTGAAAGTTCCACACCTGTTTCTCTAGATAATGTTTCCGCTACTTTTGATGAAGCTGAGGATTCAAAGTAGATGACAGCAACATCATGTTCTTTGATATATTTTTTTAATTCAGCTAAACGACTTGGTGAAGGCTCTTGATCTGGAGAAATTCCTGCAATCGATTCTTGTGTTAAACCATATTGTTTTGCCAAATAACCAAAAGCAGCATGCTGAGTCACGAATGTTTTGTTTTTTGCATCAGCAAAAGCCTCTGTATACTCTTTATCAAGAGCCGCAAGTTTTTCAAGATACTCTTTTGTATTTTGTTCAAATGTTGCCTTTTGCTCTGGGTATTTTTTGATCAATGCATCTCGGATGGTTTCAACTTGCTTTTGAGCCAATATAGGATCCAGCCATACATGAGGGTCTAATTCGTGATCATGATCGTGTCCTTCATGATCTGATTCTTCTTCCTCATGCTCATGTGCCGCACCTTCCATTAAATCGATAGAACCAGCAGCTTCAACAACAGCTACTTTTTTTTGATCGACATTTTCTAAGACAGCTTCGACCCATGTTTCTAATTCATGACTATTATAAATAAACGCATCTGCATCCGTTATTTTAGCAATATCCTTAGCACTTGGTTCATAATCGTGTGGCTCTGTTCCTGCCGGGATCAATAATTGAACGTCACCAGCATCTCCCACAACATTTTTCGCAAAATCGTACATTGGATAAAAAGTTGTGACAACTTTTATTTTACCATCTTTTGCTGCTTTATCAGTTTCTTTTGTTTGTCCGCATGCAGTCAATGTCGTAACTACCGCTATCAAAAGAATTCCTGCCATATATAGCCATTTATTTTTTCTCATTTGGTATCCCCATTTCGATTTATCTTATTTAAATCGTAATATTTACGATTTGGTAGCAAGAACTAATTTAACAGAAGGAAAGGGGTACGTCAAGAGAAAATAGTAAAGTAAAAAAAATCTGTAACCGATAGTGGCTACAGATTTTTTTTCTATTTCAACGTTCTCACAAGATAAACCTCATCACAAAAGCCTTTTAAGCCATTGTAAATCCGCTGAGCACGCGTCTTTTTCTCACATAGAGCAAAAACGGTCGGTCCGCTGCCGCTCATCAGTGCTGCATCTGCCCCATAATTGATCATTCGATCTTTGATTTGCTGAATGACTGGATGTCGTTTGATCGTCACACCTTCTAGAGCATTACCGATTTTTTCAGTCATCAATTGATAATCGTCTGTTTCCACTGCCTGTCTGATCCCAGCAATATCAGGATGTTGAATACTGTTGAAAGACAAGCTGCCAAAAATCGAACTTGTCGAGACACTCATCCTTGGCTTCACTAAAACAACCCAACATTGAGGCATCGAAGGTAAAAACTCGATTTTTTCTCCCCGACCTGTAACAAAAGCTGTCCCGCCATGAATACAATAAGGAACATCTGAACCGATCTGACTACCTAGTTCAGCTAATTTTTCCAACGATAGATCCAGATTCCACAATCGATTCAACCCACGAAGTGTCGCTGCACAATCGCTGCTGCCGCCAGCTAAACCTGCAGCAACTGGGATTCTTTTTTCTATTGTGATTCTGACCCCTTGCGTCAGATTAAACGTTTTCTTCAACAGCTCTGCTGCTTGATAGACATGATTTCTTCTATCTACAGGTAAAAAAGAACTGTCTGTTTCGATCACGATCTTATTTTCCGGCAGCTCTTCAAATAGCAGTCGATCTGCTAAATCCACACTAGCCATGATCATCTCTAATTCATGATAACCATCTTTTCTTTTATAGAGAGCATCCAACCCCAAATTGATTTTTGCGGGTGCTTTTTCTATGATTTCCATTATTTTCACCTATCTAACTCTGTTCCTTCAACCAACTTCACAATCTTTTAAATTCTAACATATGTTGTTTGAGATGTATAGATTTGTAGAAAAGTATTCAATTTTCCTCAGAAAATACGCCCCTTTCTTCTATACAAATAAAAAACCTAAAACAACCAAACTGAGGTTATCTTAGGTTTCATTACAGATAGATAGTCAAATTATGACATTTTCACTTTTACTTGATTTCACTTCTATTTTTAATAATTTTATTTACGATCCCATACTCTAGAGCCTCTTCAGCGCTCAACCAATAATCTCTAGCGGTATCATTTCTCACTTGTTCAATATCTTTACCAGTTTCTTTCGAAATCAGTTGGTTGATTTTTTCTCTTGTACGGATAATTTCCTTAGCAGTAATTTCCATATCACTGGACTGACCTTGTGCGCCACCTGAAGGTTCATGAATCATAAAACGGGTATTAGGAAGACAATAGCGTCGTTCCTTTTCGCTGGATAAATAAATAAGTGCTCCAGCACTGACCACCCAGCCTGAACCTATGATATTTACTTTTGGTTTGATAAAATTGATCATATCAAAAATCAGATAGCCTGAATCAACATGACCTCCATTACTACTAATAAACAAATTGATTGGTTCATCATTGATTGACTCTAATAATAGCAGCTGATTACAAACTTCCTTCGCCATCTGCTCATTTATTTCTCCAGAAATGATCACGGTTCTCGTTCCAATCATTTTTTCAGTCAATACATCTTGTTGTTTTGTTTCTTGCTTGGTGTTTTCTTGCTCATTCATCGCATATCCTCCTTTTTTACCTACCACAATACTACCATAATTCTCTTTACTTATCATAAGTATTACGGAAAAAGAGAGGAGATATCACTCTTTGAGCGATATCTCCTCTCTTTAAATTCCAGATAAACGATGGTAAAAAAGTAATGATTGCTTGAAGTTAAGCACTTCTGTCTATCTTCTTTGAATTATTTTTAGACAGCTTCACTAACAAACTCAATTTCGACTGTGCGAGTCAGCACATCAGAGTAACTATAAGAAACTCGTTCGAATGAGTTTTCATCTGGATCTAAATCTACAACGAAGACAGATGGATATGTTTCTGTCAAAATACCTTTACGTTCAGTTTGACGCTTTCTGCCGGTCTGAGCAACTAATGTGATTTTGCTGCCGATACGACATTCTAAATCTTTCTTAATTGACGCTAAAGTTGTTGGCATTGCATTCACCTCAAACTCCATTGTAACACATACAGATAAAAATTTCAAGTTTACCATAGCAGAAAATGAAATGCAACTAATTCTATCTTATTTTTGATAATTATTTCATGTGAATTTTTCTATAAATTCTCATTTTAATCATAAATAATTGATTTCAATTTCTTTTTTGCTCGATCATAAGCACTTCTGACTGTGACTTCGCGGCTTGCAGTTGCCTTTGCGATTTCTCCAATCTCTTTACCATTCATAAATTCCTGAAACGTCGTTCGTTCAAACGGTGACAGAATCTGAGGTAATTCTTCCAGCTTTTCTCTGATGATCATCTGTTCCAATGCATCTGCAGCTTCAACGCTTGCATAATCAAAAAAAGATTCTCCTTGGCTTTCCATTTTTTGATCTAACGAAATGGATTGCACATCTACAGTCCGTTTCACTGCACATTGTTTTCGCACAAGACTACGAATATGATTTTCAAAGTTCGACTTGAAAAATTTCCCGATCGAAACACTATAAGTTTCTTCATATTTTTCCAAAGAACGGTAAAAAATGATCCGCCCTTCCTGAAGCCAGTCTTCTTTGTCGAAATCTTTCAAATAGTACTTTTTTCGAAAGTTGTATACGAGCGGATGATACTTTCGATACAACCGATCAAACGCTATTCCATCTCCTTTTAAAATGTGTTCATACTTATCCATTCCCTTTTCTCCTTCCAAACATTTCTTTTGCGTAAAATGTTTGGAAAAATCGTACCATTAACCCCAAAAAGGATAGAAGCGAACAAGTGTTTAATCTTTCTTTTTAGACAATTCGTCCATTTTTTCGGACAATTTTGACAATTGTTCTAAATTCCAAGGAGAATTTCTACGAAAATCTTGAAAATGGATATCTGTTGCATGGATGGCTATTGTACGCTCAGATTTTTTTACGCTTTTATACAACTCATTTGCAGAGGTTCGTAAAGCACCCTTAGAAAAAACTAACCATTGCTCTGCCAAATCACTTGTTGCTACGGTAACTTGAGTTAAACGATCATTTTTTTCTCCTGCGATTCGTTCAATGTAGCTATCGGCCGTTTCATCTTCTTTAGTGAAAATAACTGTTAATCGATACTTTTTATAGGTTTGCTGGATTCCTGGAACCAGCTGAGCATCAAAGACAACAATCACTTCTAGATCTTCGTATTTTGCATAATTAGAGAGACGATGCAGCAAAGCTTCTCTAGCATCTTCTAGTTTGTTTTGATTCTTCAATTTCACTAGCTCAGGCCAAGCACCGATCATATTATAGCCATCAACGATGAGTAATTGCTTTTTCATCTTTTATTTTCACCTTCTTTATCATTAGAATAGACGGCCGAAACAATTTTTTCAGCGCTTGATATAATTTATAACGGATTACGTCCTCGATACACTTCATACATCAATAATCCCGCAGCAACTCCCGCATTTAAACTTTGTACATGTCCAGTCATCGGGATCGTCAATAGCTCGTCTACTTCTTTATGCAATCCCTGACTCATCCCACGACCTTCATTGCCAATGATCAATGCAATCGCTCCTTGAGTATTCCACTGGCGGTAGTCCGTGCCTTTCATATCTGTGCCAAAGATCCAAAAATCATGCTCTTTTAAGGTTGCGATACTTTGCGCTAAATTCGTCACACGAGCAACTGGAATATATTCTACAGCGCCTGTTGATGCTTTGGTCACGACTGGCGTGATGCCGACTGCCCGATGTTTCGGGATGATGATCCCATCCACTCCTGTTGCATCAGCTGTTCTTAAAATAGAGCCGAAATTATGCGGATCTTCCAAACTATCCAAAATCAAGAAAAATGGCGTCTCAGTCTTTTCTTTTGTCTTTGTTATCAAATCATCCAGTGTCAAATATTCATAGGCTGTGATCGCCAATACGATCCCCTGATGCACACCATGATCTGTCAATGTATCTAATTTTTGTTTAGGTACCCATTTTACTGGTACTGCATGTTCTTTTGCCAGTATTTTAAGTTGCTCGACTTTTTCACCTTTGCTGTCTTCTTGAAGGAACAATTTGTTGCCGCGTCCTTGCTGAATCGCTTCGATCGTCGCATGGTTTCCGAAAACAAAATTATCTTCAACGGCTTCTTCAGTTGGTTTACGGTCTTTTTTGACGACTTCTTTTTTAAATGACGGCTTTCTTTTTTGTTTGCTGTCTTTGAATGAACGTTTTTTATCATTACGCATCTTTTTCACCTACTTTTTTGATACACCAGTCGATCAATTCTTCCAAGCGTTCTGTTTGTTTTGTTAAATGAAGATACCCCATCAATGACTCAAACCCTGTAGCTATACGATATGTTGTGATATCTGCATTTTTTGCTGAGGTATGGCTTTTAGCATTACGTCCTCGTTTATACATTGTTTCTTCTGTTTCATTCAAAATCTTTTCTTCCAGCATCGCCTGAATCAAAAAAGCCTGTGCTTTAGCTGATACATAATGTGTCGCCATCCGGTGCAGCGTATTGGGTTTTGTTTGGCCTTGCTCTACTAAATAATCTCGAATGTAGATTTCATAGATTGCATCGCCTACATAAGCCAGCGCTAAACCATTCAATTGTGTATAATCTCTCATTCACTTCTTCTCCATCTAGTCCCTTGGGCAGTATCTTCCAAGGTTATTCCTTTATCCTTCAGTAAATCACGAATCTCATCACTGCGGGCAAAATCACGGTTCTTACGTGCCTGATTCCGTTCTTCGATCAATTGATCGATATCGTCATCCAGCAGTTCATTTGAGAGGAAATAAATCCCAAAAATACTCAGCCATTGTGTAAACTGATCTAGCGCCTTCTCTGTAACTATTGCTGATACAGTTTCTTGTTCGCTATATTGGTTCAGCCATTTTGAGAGCTCATAGACTACAGTGATCCCATTTGCTGCATTGAAATCATCATCCATCTCTGTTGTAAAACGAATTTCCAGCTCAGCCAATTCCTGTAAGCGACGTTCGTCTTCGTCTAATCGCGGAGCAGCATTTTCTTTTCTGAAGGACAAATTCTCAAATGCATTTTTCAGTTTCTGAAGGTTGACACCAGCTTCTTTGATCGTTGCCTCACTGTAGCGGATCGGACGGCGATATTGTGTCGTCGCCATAAAGAAACGCAGGATTTGCGGATCGATTTGTTTTGCTAGTTCATGCACTGTTACAAAATTTCCCAGCGACTTACTCATTTTTTCATCATCTTCGCCAATTGTTACATAGCCATTATGCATCCAATAATTAGCAAATGTCTGCCCTGTTTTTGCTTCACTTTGAGCAATTTCATTTTCATGGTGAGGAAATTCTAAATCTTGACCACCGCCATGGATATCAATTGTATCACCTAAATGCTTCGTTGCCATTACAGAACACTCGATATGCCAACCGGGGCGTCCTGCTCCCCATGGTGAATCCCAAGAAATCTCGCCTTCTTTAGCACCTTTCCATAAAGCAAAATCCAATGGATCGTCTTTTAATTCTTGTTCTACTCCTGTACGCTGACTGGCTCCGACTTCAAGTTCATCGATCGATTGGTGGCTAAGTTTTCCATAACCATCAAATTTACGTGTTCGATAATAAACATCGCCCTTTGATTCATACGCATACCCTTTGTCGATCAACGCTTGGATAAACATCAGGATATCCGGCATATGATCCATCACCCGAGGATGGCTAGTTGCTGGCTGCACATTTAACACTTGTGTATCTTCTTCAAATGCCTGAATAAACCGATCTGCCACTTCCGGTGCTGTTATTCCTAATTCATTCGCCGCACGAATGATCTTATCATCGACATCGGTAAAATTGGAAACATAGTTCACTTCATAGCCACGGTATTCTAAATAACGTCTAATCGTGTCGAATGCGATCGTACTTCGGGCATTGCCAATGTGGATATAATTATAAACTGTTGGTCCGCAGACATACATCCGGACTTTGCCTTCTTCTATTGGTTGAAAGGTTTCTTTTTCCCTTGTTAATGTATTATAAATTTGAATCATCGTTCTCCTCCATTCTCTTTCCTTTGATCCTAACGACTTTCGCCGGTACTCCTACTGCAGTCGCATCATCAGGAATGTCAGTCAATACAACCGCTGCTGCACCGATTTTTGCCCGTTCCCCGATTGTGACAGGCCCCAGAATCTGTGCATGTGCGTGGATCATTGCCCCTTTTTTGACTGTCGGATGACGTTTCCCTGTGTCTTTTCCTGTACCGCCTAGGGTAACACCATGAAACAATACAACATCTTCCTCAATTTCCGCTGTTTGACCGATCACAATACCCATACCATGATCAATAAAAACTCCTGATGCAATCCTTGCTCCCGGATGAATCTCTATCCCCGTTAAAAAACGCCAAAACTGTGCGTGGATTTTTGCCAGCAAATACAGCCGATGCCGATAAAGAAAATGTGAAAAACGATGCCAAAACAATGCATGCAGCCCTGGATAGGTAAGCAATGCTTCCAATGTTGAACGTGCTGCAGGATCATTTTTTTTGATTGCTTCAACCGCTTTTTTTAACCAACCCATAACTTTTACTCCTTTCCTTTTAATATCAAAAAAAGCGTCTTTTAAACGAAAATCATTCGTTTAAAAGACGCTTTTGCGTGGTTCCACTTTTTTTCGCAGGTCTCCCTGCCTCAAAACAGATAACGGTTGTTGGCCGTTTTCAGCTACTTGTCGCTGAAACTATTCAAAGATGCATTTCAAAAAGAGCTGACAACTGTTCTCACCATCCACAGTCTCTCTAAAGACACGCGCTTTTTTACTTCTTCTTCTCAATATATTTTGATTATAAAACTTTGTTTAAATGGTCTAATGCTTTTTCTTTTCCTAAAAGCTCAATTGTATCTCCTAATTCAGGACCATGCATTTGGCCTGAAACTGCTACACGAATCGGCATGAATAAGTTTTTACCTTTGACACCTGTTTCTTTTTGAACAGCTTTGATACCAGCTTTAATATTCTCAACATTTACAACATCCATTGCTTCCAGTTGCGCTTTGAATGCTGCTAGTACTGTTGGTACTGTTTCTCCTGCCAAGACTTCTTTAGCGGCTTCATCTAATACTGGATGCTCATTGAAGAATAAGTTTGATACTTCAACGATTTCAGCAGCATAACTCATTTGTGGCTGGTATAGACTAACAACTTTTTTCAGCCATTCAATTTTTTCTGCACTTGGATCGGCTTCAATACGTCCATCTGCTACTAAATAAGGAATACACATAGCTGTAAGTGTATCAAGATCCAATTGTTTCATGTATTGGTTATTGACCCATTCAAGTTTCTTGCCATCAAAAGCTGCTGGCGATTTACTTAAGCGTTCTGGATCGAAAATTTTGATCAATTCTTCTTGTGAAAAGATCTCATCTTCGCCAACAGGTGACCAGCCTAATAATGCAGTAAAGTTGAACATTGCTTCTGGTAAGTAGCCAAGCTCACGATATTGTTCAATAAATTGTAAAATCGATTCATCACGTTTGCTCAATTTTTTACCTGTTTCAGAATTGATGATCAATGTCATATGTCCAAATTCAGGAGCTGTCCAGCCAAAGGCTTCGTAGACCATCAATTGTTTTGGTGTATTCGCAATATGGTCATCTCCGCGTAAAACATGTGTGATTTTCATCATATGATCATCAACAGCTACAGCAAAATTGTACGTCGGCATGCCATCGCGTTTTTGAATAACGAAATCGCCGCCGATATTATCTGATTCAAAAACAATTTCACCTTTGACCATATCGTTAAATGTATAAGACGTATTTCTTGGTACACGGAAACGAATAACTGGTGTAAGTCCTTGCGCTTCTTTTTCCGCTTGCTCAGAAGGTGTTAGGTCTGCACATTTACCAGAGTAATGAGGCATTTCCCCACGGGCACGTTGCGCTTCTCTTTCCGCTTCTAATTCTTCTTCTGTACAGTAGCATTTATACGCACGATTGCTGACTAATAATTGATCGATCAACGGTTGATAAATTTCGCCGCGTTCTGACTGGCGGTATGGTCCGTACTCACCAGGTTTTTCGGGCGACTCATCCCAATCCATCCCTAGCCACGCCAAGTTTTCTAATTGGCTTTTTTCGCCGTCTTCAATATTTCTTTTTTGATCAGTATCTTCAATACGGATGATAAAATCGCCATCATTGTGACGAGCAAATAAATAATTGAATAGTGCTGTTCTTGCATTTCCGATGTGTAAATGTCCCGTTGGACTTGGTGCGTAGCGTACACGTACTTTTGACATTGTGCATTCCTCTTTCTATTTTTCAAGTAAAGCGACCGCGATCGCTCCCATACCTTCTTCATGACCAATAAAGCCCATTTTTTCCATTGTTGTTGCTTTTAAATTGATTTGATTTGTTTCAATCTGGCAGGCAGCAGCAATATTTTCTTTCATTTTATCTAAATGTGGCTTCATTTTTGGTCGTTCAGCTAAAATTGTACAATCAATATTGCCAATAGTAAAGCCAGTAGCTAAAACTTTTTGATTTGCCTCTTGCAGCAGCTTGATCGAATCCGCATCTTTAAACTCTGGATCTGTATCTGGAAATAAATGACCAATATCTCCTAAGCCAGCAGCACCTAAGATCGCATCCGTTATTGCATGTAATAAAACGTCTGCATCAGAGTGTCCTAATAAGCCTTTTTCAAATGGCAGTTCGACACCGCCGATAATCAATTTGCGTCCTTCTACTAATTGATGGACATCAAATCCCTGTCCAATTCGTATCATTTTTTTCACCTAACTTCTTTTTCTTTTCACGATAGCTTCACCGATCAACATATCTTCTGGTGTAGTAAGCTTAATGTTTTCATAGCTTCCCAATACCATAGAAACAGGCAGGCTACTGTATTTTTCAATCAACGAAGCATCATCCGTCCCTAAATATTGCTGTTTTTCCGCTTGTTCATGAACGGCCACTAAGTCAGTCCCATAAAAAGCCTGTGGTGTCTGTATTTGCCATAATGTTTCACGTGGAACCGTTTCTTGAACGAATCCGTCAACGACACGCTTGATCGTATCTTTAACTGGAACACCTAAAATTGCAGCTCTGGTTTCAACAACCTTGCGATGGAGTGCTTTTAACTGTGCCAAAGTAACAAAGGGTCTAGCGCCATCATGGACCATCACGATATTTTCTGGGTCGATCAACATCTTTAGTCCGTTATGAACACTGTACTGGCGCTCACAACCGCCTGGTACGATCGTTACAGGACAATGCTTTTTCTTGGTTTCTTTTTTGACCATAGCCGTTAATAAATCCTGCTCATCTTCTTGCGTCACTAAAATAATGTGCTTACAAGCTGGATCATTTAAAAAAGTTTCTAACGAATAGGAAATGACAGGCTTGCCGATTAGATGAAGTAAAATTTTATTACGGCTTGCTCCCATTCTCTTACCTTGCCCTGCCGCCAATAAAATGACTTCGTAATCCAGCGTTTTGTCTCTCGTTTTAGCTCTTTTCATGGGCTTTGTTTTCTTCTCTACTATCATCGATTCCTCTGCCGGAATGTGCTGGTTTTGCGAAAATCATCCGACCAGCAGCCGTTTGCAGTGCACTTGTTACAACTACTTGGATATGTTCATTCATATAATGCTGTCCATCTTCCACGACTACCATTGTACCGTCATCTAAATACGCAACGCCTTGTTGGCGCTCTGTTCCGGCTTTTACGACCATAACATTCATCGTCTCACCTGGAATTACCACTGGTTTGACTGCATTAGCTAAGGCATTGATGTTCAAAACAGGGACATTTTGAAACTCAGAGACTTTATTCAAGTTATAATCATTCGTTACAACAACACCATCTAATAGTTTTGCCAATTTGATCAGCTTACTATCGACCTCAGAAATATCTTCAAAATCACCATCGTACATTTCGACAGAAATGCCATCTTCTTTTTGTAAAGCATTTAAAATATCCAGTCCACGACGTCCGCGCACGCGTTTCAAGCTATCACCAGAATCGGCAATATACTGTAATTCATATAAAACAAAGTTAGGAATCAAAATAACCCCTTCTAAAAAGCCTGTTTTAGCAATATCGTAAATTCTACCGTCAATAATAACACTTGTATCCAAAATCTTATACTTATGGAAACGATCTTCCACTTTGCGTTCTAAAACTTCCCCGTCATTTTCATTCTGCAGTTTCTTTTGTTTCGGAGTAAAAATCTTGCGCCATTCATCGATCCGCGTAGTTCCCATCCGAAAACCAAGATATCCAAAAATGATCATGACTAAGATCGGCAGCACGCTATTCACAAAAGGAATATTTAAATTGTACATCGGAATCGAGATGATCGCTCCAATGATCAGTCCGATGATCACACCGACACTACCAAATAAAAGATAAGTCAAACTCAATTCATTCAATGCTGCTTCTATTTTTTTGACACCTGATACAATATACTTCGCTAACCCTAACGATAAAATAAAGAAAATAAGTGCACCAATCAAACTGTTAGTAAAGTTATTGTTCAGCCATGTATTATCCGCTTGCTGCGCCATTTCCCAAGCCATCGGTAATAACGAAATACCCAGACTTGCGCCAACGACGATCATCAGCAACGTGACGACACGTTTTTGCATAGATCCATCCTCCAATATAGTCTTATTTAAAGAATACAGGCAGCCTCCGTCTAAATAGATAAACCGAGCGCTACCTTATACTCTATTGAAATACTTTTCTTAATGTTTCACCGATCGTAGCTACACCGACGATTTCGATGCCTTCAGGCGGTGTCCAGCCGCCTAAATTATTTTTTGGTAAATAGATTTTAGTAAAGCCCAGCTTTTGCGCCTCACGCACACGTTGTTCAATACTATTTACACGACGAATTTCACCTGTCAAACCAATTTCACCAATAAAACACTCTGTCGGCTTTGTGCCATTTTCTTTATAACTTGAAGCAATACTGACGGCAACAGCTAAATCGATCGCTGGTTCATTGATTTTCACACCACCGGCAGCTTTCAAATACGCATCTTGATTTTGTAATAATAATCCTGCCCGCTTTTCCAAAACAGCCATGATCAATGACACTCGATTGAAATCTAACCCTGTCGTCGTTCGTTTGGCATTTCCAAACATCGTTGGAGTAACTAGCGCTTGAACTTCAACTAAGATCGGTCGTGTTCCTTCCATCGCTACGACGATCGCAGAGCCTGTCGCATCAGCTAAACGCTCTTCCAAGAAAACCTGAGAAGGATTGGCGACCTCTTCCAGCCCGTGTTCTCTCATCTCAAATATTCCGATTTCGTTTGTAGAACCGAAACGATTTTTAACGGCTCTTAAAATTCTAAATGTGTGATGCTTATCTCCTTCGAAATACAAGACCGTATCAACCATATGCTCCAACATTCGAGGACCGGCAATCGAACCTTCTTTCGTCACGTGACCTACGATAAAAATAGCGATACCGTTGGTTTTTGCTAGCTTTAAAAGTTCTGCTGTCGTTTCTCTTACTTGACTGACACTGCCGGCAACACTGGTCACATCCGGCTGTGTCATCGTCTGAATAGAATCAATGATCACATAATCTGGTTCTAATTTTTCAATTGCTCTTGAAATTTCATTCATATCAGTCTCTGCATATAAATAAAACTCTGTATCGATCGCACTTAAACGCTCTGCCCGCATTTTGATCTGCTCAGCACTCTCTTCTCCAGAGACATACAGCACTTTCCCGCCGCTTTCAGCGAGTTGCTGAGAAACCTGTAGAAGTAACGTGGATTTACCGATTCCCGGATCGCCGCCGATCAAAACTAATGACCCTGGAACAACTCCGCCGCCTAACACACGATTCAGCTCCATCAATTTCGTTTTGACTCTCGGTTCTTTTTTAGGAACGACCTCAGCTAATCGCTGCGGCTGTGTCTTTTTACCTGTCAAGCTTACTCGAGCTCTGCGGTCTGTTGTATCCTGAATGACTTCTTCCGTCATTGTATTCCATTGTCCGCAGTTCGGACAACGTCCTAAATATTTTGGGGAGATATATCCGCAAGTTTGACATTCAAATTGAACTTTTGCTTTTTTTGCCATCTGTCTATCTCCTCGTTTGTTCTATTCCTTTATTTTATCATACAATAGGTACCTTATACTAAGACTAGCCACCAAAAAGTTGATCGAAAAAGGAGTACTCATGATTGTTATATATCCACTGATCTAATTTTTACCGGAAGAACCAAATCCGCCAGTTCTTTCTTTGTCTACATTATCGATATCAGCCAATAGAAATGGTTTAAATATTCCTTGTCCGATCCGTTCACCTTTTTCGATCACCATATCTTCATAGCCAAAATTAATAAACTGGAACATGATATGTCCTTCATTACCTTCATTATTATAATAATCGCGGTCGATCACACCAACACCATTGGCCAGCATCAAAAAGCGTTTCAGCGGATTAGAGGAACGACTCACTAACTCTAAATACTCATCTTCTGCCATGTAAGCTTTGATCCCAGTTTTCACCAAAACAGGTTTTGGAGCAGTTCCTTGTGCTTGTAACTTCCAAATGCTTGGTACTACTACTTGTTCTGCTGCTTCAAAATCATAGCCAGCAGCGCCTTTTGTTGCACGCTCCGGAAGTGATATACCTTGATCTTTATAGCTAGAAATAATTTCAAATCCTCGTTGTTTCATTAAAAAGCTCCTCTACTTGTAAACTATTTTTATTTTACCATATTCCCCATGCACCTAGGCTAGTTTTATAACATCTTTAATATTCTCACATGCTTTTTTACTGTTTTCACATCATTCAAGATGATTTTGTTCTATTTTTGTACCTGAATTGTCTTTGATTACAATAAATCCAATGATCAAAAAGAACAGCATGAGACCGATCAAGCTAATGACATGCACTGTTTCAACAAGATGAACAGCAGCCAAACTTGCCGTTCGATGTCCCGTGATTTGCAGTACTGTTTTTACTGGCAGTTCCTCTTGTCTAGCCAATATCCACATCAAACTCATCATCAACAGTTGATGTGTCACACTTCCTTTCGTTTGTGTACTGTATTTTGTGATGATCCGCTGATCTTGAGGCAGCATTTCATCTTGATAATAATTTCGATTCAAAAATGCACCTGTTGCATTGATCGTACAACTCAACAGAAAAATCCCTACTGGAAATAGCGTTGAAGATAAAAGAAACATCAACGACACTATATAGCTGCCTAAATGAACGATTTTTGGATCGACTGTAGAAAACAGACGGTACAAAAGTTTGATAAAAGCAGCTGCACCAATGATACCCAAAACATAGGGCAAATATAAATTTACTAATAAGCCGTTTGCTCCTAAGCGTAAAGCTACGTAAAGCGTCCCAAATAGCATCAAGAAATTCATACACATTCCATTAGCAAACGTCAACAGATTCAGCCATAACGGTAGTTTCCAAGCCTTTCTTTGACGATTCAAATACCATGCGGCAATCACAAACAACACTGAAAAGCCAATGATCCCAATATCTAAAAGCTGAGAATCAAAAAGTAAGCGTGCTGAGCGAATGAATAACAATAGAATAAAAAAGCTGATGAATAAAAAGAACTCTTTGACTGAAATGACTTGCTGGTCCACCTCATTAAAATCAATTTCATAATCTGGATAATGTCTCACTGCATAATAAGCAGATGCATAAAGTAAAACATACTCACCCAGAACTAAAGAAGTCCGCCATTCTCTAGTCAGCGTCAATGAAGCAACAATGCCGCCTAAAATCAATAAAATAAACACATATTTTCGAGCGATCGGTGTGGAATGCCCTTGATATTTCTCATGATAATTCACTGTTGTATTAGCGGCTGGAAGCCAAGAAGCACTAAGGCCAATCAGGACAGCTGCCAGCAAATAAGCTGGGAAATAAATCTGTCCTAGAACACCAATGAAACAACCTATCCCACCAATTAAAATAGAAATGATCAAAACATTAAAACTCGTCAGTGCCAACTTAAAGCTTTTCAATAGAAAAATTCCTGTCATCCGAAATGTATAAAATAGGACAAAGGGCAATGCCTTCTCCCACGTTAGTCCATCATTCAAATTCAAAAATAGAAAATAAGGGATAATAATAAGTGTATTTGCTAAAATAAACGGCGCTACTTGTACAGCACTAAGCGCGATTTCTTTTAATTTCGTCATGTTGCGTTCTCCTTTAAAACTGTTTGTATGTAGGTAGTCTACCACGTTCATCAGAAAAGTAAAATCAATGACGGAGCAAATTTACTCAGCTACTGATAGATACGTAAAAATAGAAGGTTTTCATTTTACTTTGACAGAAATTTTGGCTTTTTTTACTCCTTTTGAAAATATTTGTGAAAAAAATATCGAAACTTACTTTTTAATCTTTTTTTAATTTAAGCTTTCTGTTATAATGGTTTTCACATTTACTATACATAATAGTGAATGAAAGAGCATATTAAAGGAGAGATAGATGTATGAAAACTGTTTATAATTTTTCAGCTGGTCCCGCCGTTCTACCAAAAAGTGTTTTGGAAAAAGCCCAATCCGAATTGGTGAACTATGAAAACAGCGGTATGTCCGTAATGGAGTTGAGTCATCGTTCCTCCCTTTTTGAAGCTATTATTGAAGATGCTGAAACGTTACTCAGAGAATTGATGAATATTCCTGATAATTATAAAGTACTATTCTTGCAAGGTGGTGCTAGTACACAATTTACGATGGTTCCTTTAAACCTTGCGCAAAACAAGAAGGCCTTGTATGTCAATACAGGATCTTGGGCGAAAAAAGCGATCAGCGAGGCTAAGAAGATCGACAATGTAGCCGTAGAAGTGATCGCTTCTAGTGAAGACCAAAATTTCACTTATATCCCTGAAATCCGTAGAGAAGATATCCCGCAAGATGCTGCTTATGTGCACATCACAACGAATAATACGATTGAAGGAACAACGATTTATGATTTACCAGATACTGGTGATGTTCCTATTGTTGCCGACATGTCATCAAATATTTTATCTATCGATTACAATGTAGCTGATTTTGGCTTGATTTACGCTGGTGCACAAAAAAATATTGGTCCAGCTGGTCTGACAGTTGTGATCGTTCGTGAAGATCTGATCGGTCAGGCAGATGTCTTAAGCGCTATGTTAGATTATGATATTCATGCGAAAAATGGTTCTATGTACAATACACCGCCAACCTATAGTATTTATATGGCAAAACTAGTCTTCGAATGGATCAAAGCACAAGGCGGAGTTAGCGAAATGGAGAAACAAAATAAGGAAAAAGCCGCACTTTTATATGACGAGATCGAGGCATCTAGCCTATTTTCTTCTCCAGTTGTTAAAAAGGACCGCTCGATCAATAACATCCCATTTGTGACTGGAGACGAAGTTCTTGATAAAAAGTTCAATCAAGAAGCTTTGACAGCTGGATTTGAAAACCTCAAAGGACATCGTTCTGTCGGCGGTATGCGCGCTAGTCTTTATAACGCATTTCCCAAAGCAGGTGTTGAGGCCCTAGTTACATTCATGAAAAAATTTGAAGCAGAAAATGGAGGAACGAACTAAATGTATGATATTAGAACATTCAATGCCATTGCTCCAGTTGGGCTAGCCCGTTTTGATGAGCAAAACTTTACGATAAATCAAACTGAAACCCCTGCTGGTATCATCCTGCGTAGTCAAAAACTTCATGATTATGACTTTCCTGACTCTGTGCTAGCAGTTGCTCGAGCAGGTGCAGGCACCAACAACGTCCCTGTTAAACAATGTACAGAAGACGGAATCGTCGTCTTTAACACACCTGGCGCCAATGCCAATGCGGTAAAAGAGTTGGTCATCGCCTGCTTATTATTATCTGTTCGCCCGATTCTAAAAGGGGCAAACTGGGTCCAAACCTTAACAGGAGCAGACGCCGAAGAACAAGCAGAAGCTCAAAAAAAGCAATTTGCTGGAACTGAGCTTGAAGGGAAAAAATTAGGTGTGATCGGGTTAGGTGCTATTGGTGCCATGGTCGCTAATGACGCTTATCGTTTGGGGATGGAAGTAACCGGCTTTGATCCTTTCGTTTCTGTTGATACCGCGTGGAGTATTTCTCGACGGGTCAAACGAGCGCAAAGTATGGAAGAAGTATTAAAAACCTGTGATTTTATTACTATTCATGTTCCGTTATCAGAAAATACCCATCATTTGATCGGTAAAGAACAATTGAAGCAAATGAAAAAGACAGCCGTTCTTTTGAACTTTGCCCGTGGTGAGTTAGTTGAAACATCTGCGGTTCTTGATGCTATCGATCAAGGAGAAATCAGCAATTTTGTCACTGATTTCGCAGACGAACGTTTATTGAACAACGAAAACATTTTAGTTTTACCTCACTTAGGCGCTTCAACAGAAGAAGCAGAAGTTAATTGTGCTAAAATGGCGGCGCGAACATTGAAGAAATTTTTGGAAACAGGCAACATCAAACGTTCTGTCAACTTCCCAACGGTAGAAATGAGCTTCAACTCACCTTATCGTTTAACGATCATTCATAGAAATGTGCCAAATATGCTTGGTCAAATTTCAACCAGCATCGCTACATTAGATATCAATATCGACAATATGATCAATCGCAGCCGAGATGATTATGCATACACCATTCTTGATATTGCTGAAACAGATGAAGAAAAAATTGCAGCTGCGGCCGCAAAAATCCAATCATCAGAAAACATCATTCGTGTCAGAACCATCAAAAATACTGAGGCGGTGAGTTATTAATGGTCATGATCCATCCATTCAAAGGGATTCGTCCTTCGGAAAAATTTAGCGCACAAATCGCTACGCTGCCTTATGATGTTCTAAGCTCTCAAGAGGCAAGAGAACTGGGAAAAAACAATCCCTATTCTTATCTACACATTGATAAAGCTGAAATCGATTTGCCTGAAAGTTTGTCTCCTTATGATGATCAAGTCTATGCAAAAGCTGCCGACAACTTACAAGCCTTTTTACAAAAACAATGGCTTATACAAGATGATCAGCCACTCTTCTATCTTTATGAATTAACCATGAATGGTCGAGCACAAACAGGGCTTGTCGCTTGCACAGCAATCGCTGATTACACCGATGGAAAAATCAAAAAACATGAATTTACACGACCAGAAAAAGAGGTCGATCGCATCCGTCATATCGAAGCTTGTGATGCAAACACCAGCCCGATTTTTCTAACCTATCGCCGTAATCAAACGATTCAAGAATTGATGGACTTCTGGAAAAAAACACAAACACCAGTCTATGATTTTACTGGTTTCCACGATGTCATTCATCGAGTATGGCTGATCAATGATACCCATGTGATCGAGCAACTAGAAACAGCATTTGCTCAAGAAGTTCCTGCATTATATATTGCTGATGGTCACCATCGGACAGAGTCCGCAGTCAAAGTAGGACAAAAGAAAAAAGAAACACAACCTAACGCACCTGAAACAGCAGAGTTCAACTATTTTTTATCAGTGATTTTTCCAAAAGAAGAACTCGAGATTCTAGACTACAATCGAATTTTGAACGTTCCGATCGAAGCTGATTTCTTTACGCGTTTAGAAAAGATATTCACAGTAGAAAAAGTTGAAACAGGTAAACCTGATCAACCAAAAACATTTGGCATGTATATAGCTGGACAATGGTATCAATTAACAGCTAAAAACAGCATCTTGTCAGACGATCCAGTAGATGGATTAGATGTTTCTCTACTTCAAAATCACGTATTCGCCGATATTTTCGGGATTCAGGATATCCGAACAGATAAACGAATCGATTTTGTTGGAGGCATTCGCGGAATGAAGGAATTGGAACAAGCGGTAGATAGTGGTGAATGGACAGTTGCTTTTTCAGTTTATCCGACAACGATGGATGACTTGCTGAATGTGGCAGATGCTGGAAAAATCATGCCGCCAAAATCAACTTGGTTTGAACCAAAATTATTAAGCGGATTATTTGTTCATGATTTAGAGACAAAATGAGCAGAAAGCTGTAAAATAGAATTAATTTAGATGTTGAGACAAGACGAACTGTTTTGTCTCTTCATTAGTATCTATGTGAGGTCAATCATGCGAAAACAATTAAAAGAAGCAAAACGAATCGTGATCAAAGTCGGAACAAGCACTTTGATCTACCCAAATGGAAATATCAATTTAAGTGCCATCGACCAACTGGCGTTTACCTTGACTGATTTACAGAATCAAGGGAAAGAAATCATCTTGGTTTCCTCTGGTGCCATCGGAGTCGGCTTAAATAAATTGAATATGGACAAGCGTCCTCCTACCATCCCGGAACAACAAGCGGTAGCTGCTGTAGGACAGGCTGAACTGATGAACATTTACAACCAACGTTTTTTAACATATAGTCAGCAAATTGCTCAACTATTATTGACACGAGATGTCATTGAATTTCCAGAAAGCCGCCAAAATGTGATCAATACGATGGAACAATTGCTTAAAATGAATATCATTCCAGTCATCAACGAAAATGACACTGTGGCAATCGATGAATTAGATCATTTAACTAAATTCGGAGATAATGACCAGCTCTCAGCTATCGTTGCACAACTCATTCAAGCAGATGCCCTGATCATGTTATCAGATATTGATGGTTTCTTTTCTGACAATCCAAATACGAACAAAGAAGCCACACTTTTTTCAGAGATCAACGAAATCAACGAGGAACTTCTAGAATTGGCAGGCGGTAAAGGCAGCCGTTTTGGTACCGGAGGCATGTACAGTAAATTGAAAGCTGCTGAACGAATCCTTGAACACAATGGTGCGATGATTTTAGCAAATGGCAAACAACCCAAAATAATTTTTGATATTTTAGACGGTGAAATGATCGGCACATTATTTATTTAGTTTGAAAGGAGATTGCTTTATGACTGACCTAAATATATTAGGAAAACAAGCAAAAGAAACAGCTTATCAGCTCAGCTTGATGGACACAAAAGTAAAAAATGAATTATTGCTGCATATGGCGGATGAACTAGAAAAAAATACTGACATCATTTTGACTGAAAATCAAAAAGATTTGCTTCAAGCCAAAGATAACGGTATCACCGATACCATGTTGGATCGCTTACGTTTGACTAGTGACCGGATCAAAGAAATGGCAGAAGGCATTCGCCAAGTTGGCACTTTACCTGACCCGATCGGAGAAGTCGAGAAAATGTGGAAAAATGAAGATGGCCTGATGATCGGAAAGCAACGGGTTCCATTGGGCGTTATCGGAATCATCTATGAATCTCGGCCAAATGTCACAACAGATGCTGCCAGTCTATGCTTTAAAACGGGTAATGCTGTTATTTTGCGTGGAGGTAAAGAAGCGTTCCACTCAAATAAAATTCTAGTCGAAGTATTACAACATGCGCTAAAACAAAAAAATGCTTCTCCTTTTGCGATCCAATTTGTTGATGATACTTCTCGTGAGACAGCACAGCAATTGATGAAGTTAAATGACTATCTTGACGTGTTGATTCCTCGCGGCGGTGCCAACCTGATCAAAACTGTCTTAACAACAGCTACTGTTCCTGTGATCGAAACTGGTACAGGGAACTGTCACGTTTATATCGACAAAGATGCGCAACTAAAAATGGCAACAGATATCATCGTCAATGCCAAATGTCAGCGCCCTTCTGTTTGTAATGCTGCAGAAACGTTGTTGATCCATCAGGATATCGCTGCTGAATTTTTACCAGTGATCGAAAAAGCGCTAGCTGAATATGAGGTTGAACTACGTGCGGATGAACGAGCAGGAGCGATTTTTTCCCGTTCCGTTCCTGCAACGGAAGCCGATTGGGAAACAGAGTTCAATGACTACATCTTAGCTGTCAAAGTCGTGGATTCTTTAGAAGAAGCCATCCAGCATATCAATCATTACAATACAAAACATTCTGAAAGTATTGTTAGTGATAATTATTTTGCGACACAGCAATTTTTGAAGCAAGTGGATGCTGCTGCAGTCTACGCAAATGCCTCAACTCGTTTTACAGATGGCTTTGTTTTCGGCTTTGGGGCAGAAATCGGGATCAGCACTCAAAAACTGCACGCTAGAGGACCAATGGGCTTAGCTGAGTTGACCTCTACTAAATATATCGTTTATGGTGATGGTCAATATCGCAAGTAAGGATTTACGCATATCTGAGTAAGAAAAGAGTGCCAGACAAACCTAAACATCTATTTTGTTTCGCACTCTAATTCCGAATAAATGGTGAGAAAAAAGCAGCTACTACGCTTCGGCCACATTAGCTAACACATAAAATTTCAAGTGATGATCACTACGTTTGGAAGGCTTCTTATTTCTCGAATCTAAACGCTTTTGTCTCAACCTCTTATTTAACAAATGATCAAGGAGGATTTTTTCATGAAACGAGATGGACATACACATACTGAATTTTGCCCTCATGGCAATGTCGAGGATACAGAATCGTTGATTCGCAGAGCTATCCAATTGGGATTCAAAGAATATAGCATCACTGAACATGCTCCTTTGCCTCCAAGCATACAGGAAAAAGCAGCTGGAGATCCTTTAGTGTGGACAACTGCTTCAATGGCTCTTAACGATGTGGATAACTATTTTAAGAAGATGAATTTATTGAAGAAAAAATATGCCTCTGATATTCTTATCCACATTGGTTTTGAACTAGATTATTTTTCTGATTATCAGGACTGGACAAAAGACTTTTTAACAGAGTACGGTCCCCTAACAGATGATGGTGTTTTATCTGTTCACTTTCTTGAAGGCAAGAGTGGGCTGCGCGGAATCGACTATTCTTTCGAGGAATATAGAGATGGTATTGTAGAACACTTGGGCAGCTTTGAACAGGCGCAAACTCTTTATTATCAAACAGTTTTAGCCTCCTTAGAAGCAGATTTAGGACAATGGAAGCCTACGCGTTTAGGACATATCTCTCTATGCCAAAAGTTCCAAAATTTCTTTGATGAAGCAACGGACTATTCTTTAGAAAACCAAGCACTTGTCCACACCCTTTTGTCCCGAGTGAAGCAAGAAAATTACAGCCTTGATTTAAACACTGCGGGTTTTTATAAACAAGGTTATCAACAGAGTTATCCACAGGTGTGGATAATTAAAAAAGCCCTTGAACTAGGTATTCCTTTGGTTTACGGATCTGATACCCATGCTTTAACAGATATAGGTCGTAGTTATTCCGATGTGGAAAACTTTCTTTAAAAAGTAAACAGCATTTTCTGTATGGAAACAGAAAATGCTGTTTTTATTTTGATTAGATAGCATGTGCACTATCATAATGTTCTTGAATTTCTTCAGGTAATTGATCCGGCAGCATTGTTGCTATGCGCATTTCATCTCCATCTTCAATAGCTATATCATAATACCAGCATTTGTATTTAAGCATATCCAGTACTTTTTCTAATTTTTCTATTTCATTTTCAACTACTACACGCTGCTTCTCAAACAGCTCTTTCCGTTGGGCATACGTTTGACTGCCTTGAGTACTCCAATCCATGAATTTTTTGATATCTTTTATTTCTAAACCTGATTTTTTTAAGCATTCGATGACCCTTAATGCTTCTATTTCATTTTCTGAAAACCGTCTTGCACCAGACACTCTTTGCATATTAGGGAATAGACCTTCTTTATCATAGTATCGTAACGTCGATATTGGTAAATGAAACATTTCTGACACCTGTCCGATCGTAAACATCATTTTTCCTCCGTTTTTCATTTTATCCCTTGACCTAAAGTCAAGTTTAGGTTTTATCATTTTAATATACAGAAAAATCACTGTCAAATACAGTCAAAGGAGAAATGATATGATGGAACATTTAACAATGACACAAAGCTGGGACAAAGTTTTTCCGAAAAGTGATACGGTCGATCACCGAAAAGTAACTTTCCATACGCGATATGGGTTAACCTTGGCTGCAGATCTTTACGAGCCCAAAAACTCCACTGGTAAATTAGCTGCGATCGCTGTTGCTGGACCGTTTGGAGCAGTTAAGGAGCAATCGTCAGGATTATACGCACAAACAATGGCTGAAAAAGGGTTTTTGACCCTTGCGTTTTATCCGTCTTTTACAGGTGAAAGTAGTGAGTAGTGGTCAGCCCCGCTACGTTGCTTCTCCTGATATCAACACAGAAGACTTTCAAGCAGCAGTCGATTTTCTTTCTACACTAGACCATGTCGATCCGGAAAAAATCGGTATCCTTGGAATCTGCGGCTGGGGCGGTATGGCATTGAATGCAGCTGCCATCGATACACGAATCAAAGCGACTGTTACCGCGACAATGTACGATATGTCCCGTGTAAATGCCAATGGCTACTTTGATGCGATGAATGAAGATGCCCGATATGATCTACGTAAAAATTTAAATGCACAACGAATAATAGATTACAAAAATGGATCTTATGCAAGAGCCGGCGGCGTGATCGATCCGCTTCCTGAAGATGCGCCATACTTTGTCAAAGACTATCATGACTATTATAAAACTGCTCGCGGCTATCACGAACGATCCCTCAACTCAACGGACGGCTGGAATGTCACTTCATCGCTTTCTTTTATGAACATGCCTCTTTTGCAGTATAGTAATGAAATTCGCAGTGCTGTTTTAATGATTCATGGTGAAAAGGCCCACTCTCTCTATTTCAGTCAAGATGCGTTTAAACGATTAACTGGTAAAAACAAAGAGCTGCTGATTCTACCAAATGCATCACACACAGACTTGTATGACCAGTTGGAGATCATTCCATTTGAGAAAATTTCAGCTTTTTTTGAGAAGCACTTTGATTAAACGTTTATAAAAAATGATAAAAGAGGAAGATATTACTCTGCAAGTTTTATCTCCCTCTCTTTATTCTATTTAGGTATTCCTTTCACAACAACTAGCTCCTAAAGACGATCTTTAGTTGCCTTTCTTTATAGCCAAATACTTTTCACGTGCTTCTTTTGATTCTTCTTTCATCGTTGGATAAGCTTTTTTTATATCATTTGCGGTAATGAAAAAGAAAATAATGGCTATAACTTCAATCGGAAAGACTGTTAATCCAATTAATATTAAAGATGCATCACCTGTTCCACCCATTGCAAGTTCTGACATCATTACGATCGCCAAGATAAGACCAACTATTTCTGCAACATACATCAATATCGGTGCGATATACTTTTTTTTGGATACCAACTTTAATTTACTTACGCCAACATGAGCCAAAATAGTAAACGCAAGTATGATCGTGCCTACCGATTTTATATTTATTCCTAAAAAAGATAACACGAATACTACTATGATAATTAGAGGGATCGAAATATAATAACCGTATATTTGATAAGGTTTCATTTTCTCTTTCATCTCTTGCTTTGCATTCCTCAACTCTTCCTTCAATGTTTCTAGCTCCTTTGATTTTATTAGGATCAATCATTTAATCCTGCCTTTTAGTATAGAATTCTTTAAGCTATTATTTTATCATATAAAAAACAGTTGTTCTTATCTATTTATTAGGGAAAATCCTAATTTTTTGACGTTAATTATTTTTAATCGTTAGGAGATTTTCTGCTACAGTTAGACAAAGCACTAACAAACGTTTAAATTTTTTTAGATTTTCTACCTCAAGCAATCAATTTTTCTAGGGATATGCTACACTATAGTTAGTCTATTTATTACGTTGTGAGGTCGATTATGAGGAAAAAAATTCGTGCATTTACCAAAGAAAACTGGCCATATATGACCGCCAGCTTTTTCATTCCTTTTTTTGTAATGGTCATTGTTTATTTAAGTCTTGGTATCTATCCAGGGAGCAGCCGCAGTGTGATGGCGAGTGACTCCTTTTCACAATTTTCTAATTTTCATGCAAGCTTCAATAATGTTCTTCATGGAAAACAAAGTATTTTTTATACATGGAATGCTTCTCTGGGTCTAAATTATCTTTCTTTGATTTCTTATTACCTTGGCGGACTTTTTACACCCCTTGTATTACTTTTTAAAAATCAAAATATTCCTGATGCACTCTATCTGATTACCTTACTAAAAATTGGATCAGCGGGTCTGTCTTTTTGGGTCTTTGCAAGAAATACCTATAAGATGCCAAAATGGGGCCATGTCATGCTTAGTGTCCCTTATGCACTGATGTCATTTGCCACTGCTCATTCTGAGATCATCATGTGGCTGGATGCCTTTACCTATTTACCGTTGGTCGTATTGGGGATTCATCGATTGATGGATAAACAAAAACCAACATTGTTATTCGTCAGCTATTTGCTATTGTTCATCTCTAATTTTTACATGGGCTTTATGATCGGTGTCTTTTCATTCCTTTATTTCATTGCTCGAACATTGACCAATTGGACGCTATACAAAAAAAGGATCGTTTCTTATGGGTTGACCTCTTTACTAGCAGGCGGCGCATCGATGATTTTAGTCCTACCAGCTGTCCTTGATTTAAGAGCAAATGGGGAAACCTTGTCTCAAGTGACTCAATTCAAAACAGAAGCAACTGCTTTTTGGGATATTGTCATGAAAAATATGATTGGTGTCTATGACACGACTAAATATGGCTCGATCCCTTTCATTTATATTGGTTTACTTCCGTTGATTTTCTGTGTCTTTTATTTTGTCACAAAAGAAATTCCTTGGAAAAATAAAGTGCTGTTTGGTAGTTTATTCGTTATTTTGATCGCTAGTTTTTACATTACACCACTGAATTTATTTTGGCATGGGATGCATGCGCCGAATATGTTTTTATTCCGCTACAGCTTCTTATTTTCTTTTCTGGTGGTGCTTCTAGCTGGATATGGCTTTGAGAAATTCAAACAGGATGATTTAGGTTTGCTGGCAGGAACGACGATTATTTTGATCGCTATCTTTGCTTTAGCAGAAGGTACAAAAAGCGCAACAAGCTATGACTATATTCCGATCACCACGTTTATCTTGACGGTCGTATTTTTACTTTTATATTTAGCTGGGATCGTTTTTTACCAATTGAAAAAAATTCCGATGAACTATCTGATCATCTTATTACTATTATTGGTATCAACCGAAGCATTTATCAATACAAATGCCATGTTAAACGGTATTTTGGAGGATTGGAACTATGCTTCCCGCAGCTTGTATAGTGAGCCGTATCCGTCACTCAAGCAGCTAGTCGATAAAACAAAAAAAGACAATGATTCCTTCTATCGTCTGGAAAACCTGAACCCTGTTTCATCGAATGATAGTATCAATTACGGCTATAGTGGTGTCAGCCTGTTTTCTTCAATAAGAAATCGTCATTCCTCTTCTTATTTGAATGACCTAGGTTTTAGAGCAAGGGGAACCGCGCTGAACATTCGTTATCCGAACAACACACTGTTGATGGATTCATTAGTCGGGATCAAATACAACATTTCTGAAAGTGATCCTTTGAAATTCGGCTTTTCCCCAATGGATAAAGCTGGAAAATTCTCATTATATGAAAATAGCAATGCACTGCCTTTAGGCTTTTTAGCTGACAAAGACATTTATTCTGTAAAACAGCCAGCCAATGACAATTTAAGTAGTCAAACTAATTTATTCAACGCATTAGCTGACCAGAAACAAAACTATTTTACATTTTATCAACCAACGATCCTCAATAAAAACAATGTGAAGATCGAACAAAACGGAACATCTGTAACTTACCGAGAGGTTCAAAATAACGTCGCTAAAGATATTACATGGACGGTCGATGTACCAGCAAACACACAAGCATATCTTAGCCTGTTCCCAACAGACTTTGCTCAGCTTGAAAGCTCAACAGCAACTATGTCGGTAAATGGGACAAGTCAAAAATCTCAAATCAACATTACTGGACAATACTATAATCTAGGATATTATGACACTCCTACAACGGTCACATTCACGGTCAGTTTCTACGGTACAACAGCCGTGAGCTTTATGGAGCCAAAAGTGGTTGGAATGGATACCAAGGCCTTTGAACAATCTGTTCAGGCGATTCAAGATAAAGGTGCTGATCTATCTGCTAAAGGCCGTAAGGCAACTGGAACGGTCACCGCAGATAAAGACCAAGTGCTTTTAACAACGATTCCATATGATAAAGGCTGGAAGGCTTATGTCGATGGCAAAAAAGTTCCTGTAAAAGCATTTAAAAAAGCCTTTGTAAGTATTCCTGTAACAAAAGGTGAACACACGATCAAATTCGTTTATTTGCCGGAAGGCTTTATCCTTGGTACAGTTTTATTCGTTACCTGTATTGGTGGTTTTGTATTTTATGTACGCGTGATCAATAAGCCTAAGCTGGCTTTGGTCAAACCTCGGAAACGGAAACGGAAGAGAAAATTTTAAGTATCACTTACATCACTCAATTCATCCTGCTTTATTAAATAGCTAGGTTCTGTTACAAAGCTTGAAAAAACAAAAACATTTCTCCAATGTTTCCTACTATTAAACTAGAACGCTCATTAAATCATTCATTTCATGAATCACTGAAAAGTCAAAGAGATTTCCCTCTCTTTGGCTTTTTTATATAAGGCATGTATGATTTCAATTTCTTTAATCGTTGAAGAGGCAGTCCTTATAGACTGATATAATTTATGTCTTTTCTTTATGGAACGATGATCTTGTTCAATGATATTATTGAAGTATTTATTCATTTGATGTTCGGTTTTAGCAAATAACCCCTCAGATTTAAGTCGACTAAACGCACTGCTTAGTGAAGGTGCTTTATCGGTAACAAGAACCCAAAGTTCACCAAATTGTTTGATTAATCGTTTAAAGAAAGCATAGGCGCTCTGTTTATGATGATTCTTTCGCAACCAACTATCTAATGTTAACCCAGAAGAATCAACTGCACGATACAAATAATGCCACTTTCCTTTTACTTTAATGTATGTTTCGCCCATTCTCCAAGAGCCGCCAACAGATTTATTTCTTTTCTTCCATAAATAATAAATAACCTGGAACAATAGAAATGCCAAAAGAATAATCCATCTTAATTTTCTCCGATGAACTATTCTTCTGGCATCATTTATTATTTATCCTTTATCACTAACTGGCTACTATCAATCATGGTTAATGTATAAATTCCATTAGTTATTGCAATATTTGTGTAAGAAACTTGTATCTTATCTCCAATTCCTATTTTGTTCTGAATATCTTCATAAGTACCTTCAAATGGTATAAAAACATATATTTTACTTGATCGCGGAATATCTAAGCTATCAGAATTTTGTGTAGAACTTGCTTCTTCAATTGTTGTAATTACAAAAGACTCACTTCTTATTTCTTTAACATATCCAATTAAATGATTTATATGTGCAGAGTTTTCTCCGGAGCTATCGTTCAAGTTTTCCTCATCCTTTTTGTTAACACAACCTACTGTGATAAAGCAGAGTACTAAAAATAGAATATTTATTTTTAATAGTCTCATGAAATACTCCTTTACTTATTTAAATTGTTTGAATTCCTGACCAAATAATACCATATGTGTCTAAAAAGTTTCCTGGTATATAATTTACATACTTTGCAGCTGCAAACCATCCATCAGCTACTACTAAATAATTAGCTTGTTTAGACGACATATAGCCTTCAACTGCCACTGCATGACCTGTTCTTTCTTTAGTATTAGCTTTTATAATCCCATAAGCAAAAATAGCTGGCTTTTTATTGTCAATCGCTGATTTAAACTGTCCAAAACTAGGTGAAGAAATATTTTGATATGAAATATTTTTTTTCTTCTCTTTAGCAAACTGAACAAACCCAGCACCAATGTTTCCATTATTTGTAGAACCATATTTAATGCCATTCTGAACCTTATATTGTGTTGTTTTTGCATATTTCCAAAGTTTAGGGTAGGCAACTTTAGTATTATGTTCCAAATTCGTTCCTTTAGCCAAAATATCCATTGCAGAAACTGCACAGCCCCAAATGCCCGTTTGGCTTTCAACTTCACTCTCAATACTAGGAATGAACTGTCTCCAGCTTCTAAATTGAATATTAGTTAGCCCTCTAGCTGTTTCTCTCAATAATACTTTATCTTGGCTATCATATTTACTAGTAGACACCAATTGATTCAATTCAGAATCTGTTACAAATTCTGAATTTGTTACTGTAACATCTTCAGCGCTCTCTTCCATTTCAATGACTTCTTGTTCTGTTGTCAAAATTTCATTATCTGAAGTAACTGTAACAGTATCATTAACTTCTACAGAATACTTTAAGGGCTCAACTTCAATAACTTTTACATCCTTATTTTCAACATTTGAGTTAACATCCACTCCCTTTGCTTCTGCCATTTCAACTGTTTTGTCTACAATATCACCAACATTTTCATCTATTGAACATTCCATTAGGTATCCAGGTACTCGGAAATCATATACGGAATAACCATACGGTGTTTCCTCTGACTTATAGCTAACAACAAATCCAATAGCAGATTCATTTTTATCATAAAGTTTTGTGATATCAGCAATAGTAACCTTTACCTCTGGCTTGATTACTTTTGCTAATTCTAAAGCAAGATTGGAAACTGTTTCTTCATTGACTTCCACCAATTCATTTTCAGTGGGTGAACTAGTTTCAGCTAAAACTGTTTGTCCCCCAAACGATAATGATGAAAAAAGTAAAACTGCAACTGACAATTTAGTAAACATACTTTTTAGTTCCATTTTACTCCTCCTTTTCTAATTAGAATCTAATCATATCAATAAAACTAATCGATGTAAACATTTCTTTCCAAAAAGAATTTAATTGTTATTAAAATATATTATTTTTTTCTTTTGAAAAATTTGATTTTCTCGTTTGTCTAGTGTGAAATGGAAAAAAACAATAAATAAGGCGACCAACTATGCCCCATTTTAAAGGTAAACAATTCAAGCAAGATATCATCCTTGTAGCTGTGGGCTATTACTTAAGATATAATTTAGGTTATCGTAATGTTTCAGAAATCCTGAATGAGCGTGGAATCAATGTTTGCCACACGACTATTTATCGATGAGTACAGGAATACAGTCAGGTTATCTATTATTTATGGAAGAAAAGAAATAAATCTGTTGGCGGCTCTTGGAGAATGGGCGAAACATACATTAAAGTAAAAGGAAAGTGGCATTATTTGTATCGTGCAGTTGATTCTTCTGGGTTAACATTAGATAGTTGGTTGCGAAAGAATCATCATAAACAGAGCGCCTATGCTTTCTTTAAACGATTAATCAAACAATTTGGTGAACCTTGGGTTCTTGCTTCCGAGATTTCTTCCGTCTAACCGCAAACAAAAAAGAGCTGGTTTGATTACCAGCTCTTTTCAATACAACAATTATTTTGTTTAGTCTAGTTTTATTTAGTATCTTCAGCAAATTTCGCTGATTGTGTACCTGCTTGACGTCCAAACACTATAATATCTGCAACAGCATTCCCGCCAATTCTATTTTGCCCATGAATTCCACCAGTAACTTCACCAGCAGCATATAATCCATTGATCACAGAACCATCTTCTTTTTCGACTTGCGTATCTGTATTGATTTTCACGCCACCCATCGTATGATGGATCCCTGGTGCAATTTTAATTGCATAAAATGGCCCTTTTGTTAAATCATAATCCATTGCTGTTTTACGTTCAAATGCAGTATCAGATTGACTTTCTACTGACTTGTTCCATGTATTCACTGTATTTTCTAAAGTCTTAGCATCTACATCGATTTTTCCAGCTAATTCCTCAATTGTTTTGCCTTCAATGACTACGCCTTGCTCTTTATAAAAATCAACTTGTTTTGCACGTTTTGCCAATTCTGAGTCAAATATCAAATAAGCATAGTGCTCTGGAAGTGCAGTGATTGCAGACGAAACATTATCACGTGTTTCAAGTTCATTGTAGAAACGCTCGCCTTGCTGATTTACAAGAATAGCACCTTCACCACGTACTGTTTCGCTAATAAGCATACCTGTTTCTTGAACAACGGTTGGATGCACTTGAATTTGCTCCATATCGACAACTGCGCCGCCAAGCGACTCGATCATTTTGATACCGTCTCCTGTGCTTCCTTCTGAATTCGTGCTGACATATCCTTTTAAATCTGGACGATATTTTTCGATCATTTCTTCATTGGCACCAAAACCACCTGTTGTCACAACAACTGCTTTTCCTGAGATGACTTTCTCTTCCCCATTCACTTTAGCAGTTACTCCGTTCACTTGACCGTTCTTTTCATTTATTTTTACCACATCAGTGTTTACAAATAAAGGTATTTCTTTTTCATGAATATTTTTAATCAAGCCATCTACTAAATAAGTGCCGACTGCGCCGCCATCGTGTGGTCTGTGAATACGCTTCTGACTGGCACCGCCACTATAACTAATGTTGTCTAGAGTAATTCCCATAGAATCCAGCCAATCAATAGCAGAAGCAGAATGATCTACTAAATAATGTAGTAGCTCTTGATCATTAGTGCCTTTTCCACCTTTTAACGTATCATCAAAAAATGATTGATTACTATCTTCGATTTTTTGTTCTTTTTGAAATTTTGTCTCTGAAGCATTCATTCCGCCTGAAGACTTCAGTGTATTGCCGCCTGCAACTGGTAATTTTTCAAGAATGACTGGATTCATACCAGCATCTTTTGCAGACAACGCTGCTGCCATACCCGCACCACCAGCGCCGACAATAACAACATCATATTCGTCTTTTAATTTTGATGGGTCTGTGTATTCTTGTGCAGAAGCCCCAGAATTCGCTTCAATAGAACTTCCTGTGCTCTTTTCTGTGCTTGATTTACTTGTTGAAGAACTATCTCCTCCACATGCACTCAATGCTAGAACCATTGTTAACCCCACAAAAACAGATTTCATTTTGTTTTTTTTCATGATTATCCTCCTAAATCAATTACAGCTATTCGCTTGAGAAACAGTGAACAAGTATATTTAAAATAAAATATCCCTTTTTACTCAATACCATTTATCAAATAAAAAATTTGTTCATCATTTCACTATTTATATTAAGTCATTTAATAACATAAATCAATGCTTTTATCATAAAAATAAGATCATTCTAAGCGATTAAAAATCTCTTAGAAAGTTAAATTTTATCAAAAGAAAACTATTTCAATCTACTTTATAAATCAATCGAAAAACAAACTAAAATTTTTATTTTATATGTATAAAATATGAAAGTGTGTCCTTAGACCGTCATCTTCTTAATAAGAATTAGTGATTCAATGAACTATTAGTGCACATCATTTCACTATTCTTAAATCTTTAGAAACTATTTTCCCATTGACATTCTAGTTCACTTCAATGTTATCATTTTGGCATAGGAGAACAGGAGGTCTTTATATGAAAATAAGTGAACTATCCAAACTTACAGGAATCAAGAAAGAAACCATAAGATACTACGAGTCTATTGGTTTACTTACGCCTGATCGAAATACAAACGGCTATAGAAAGTATACAGAACAAGAATTAAAAGATCTTAGCTTCATTTTAAAGCTCAAACGTTTATCGATTCCATTGAATGAAGTAAAGATGCTGATGGATATAAAACGTCAGAAGACAAGTATCGCATGCAAGGAAGAAACACTGCACTTTTTAGATCGTTACATCAAAATAAGTCAGGATAAATTAGTATTTTTAACAAAATCCATCGATATTTTAGTTGATATCAAACACATTGTTGGTAAAAATAACCCGAATGAGGAAAATGAAATCATTCAACGCTTAGCATTATTTGAGGAGGAATTCTAAATGAAGCTTATTCTAAAACTTGAATCTATCTGCCTCCTTCTCATTGCTTTATTCTTCTACTTTTCTGTCTTTAAATTTAGTTGGGTAGTTCTCTTCGTTTTTCTATTTGTACCTGATCTATCGATGATTGGGTATCTCTTGAGTGATCGAACGGGTGCGTATATCTACAATATTATTCACAATTTAGTATTACCAGCGATTCTGCTTGCACTAGGTCTTTTTTTCGATTCTTCATTTTTATTGATGTCATCGTCGATCCTTTTCATTCATATTTTTATGGATCGTTCCTTAGGCTACGGGTTGAAGTATTTAGATAGCTTTCACCACACTCATTTACAATGAATACATTAAAAAGTCCGAGAAAAACTAGAAAACAGTTTTTCTCGGACTCTAATTCTTAAAAAACGGTACTAAAAGTCAGGTGCTTCTCTTTCCTTAAATGCATTTCCCTATCGCATCAAAAAACCATTGTTTAAACTGACCACTATCTAAATCCACACAAACACGGCAATTCGCAGTTTTTCCTAAATAACCATTCAAATCAACCAATGTCGCACCAGCAGTCAGTGCACCTTGTGTTTCAACCGCCACATAGGTCTCTCGCACGTCAAACATTTCTGGTGCTAGTAAATAGGCAATCGCACAGCCATCATACATATGCAGCCCAACATCCAAGTTACCGCTGCGGTAGCTTTGAAACAGCTGATCGATCATCTCTCCTGTCTTATTCATCTTCTTAAGCTTCTTGCAGTCTGCAGCTGAGATCAATGCTTTTTCACCCACATCTAAACCAACCATCGTCAAAGGTAAACCACTCTCAAAAACAATTTTAGCTGCTTCTGGGTCTGCTGCGATATTAAACTCCGAAAGAACACCAGTATTTCCTCTCGCTAAAGAGCCGCCCATCAAGACAAGCTCCTCGATTCTTTCAGAACATTCCGGGTACATTCGAAGCAGCAACGCGATATTCGTCAATGGTCCAATTGCCACGATCGTCGTCTTTTCTTTTGTTTCCATCAAAGTCTTATACATATCGATCACTGCATGGTTTTTCGTCAGCAGTTCATATTTAGATTCTGTAAATTCATAACCATCCATCCCTGTACTCCCGTGAATTTCACTCGCATCGATCGCATCGCGAAGTAAAGGACGGCCTGATCCGATCGCCACTGGAACCTCTTTATCCCAAAACGCCAACAGCTTCAGTAAATTTTTAGTCACCTTATCTACACTGACATTTCCTGAAACCGTTGTAAATAATTTTACATCCAACCTTTCATCAAATAATGCAGCTGCAATCGCGACTGCATCGTCGATTCCTGGATCTGTGTCGATAATTATTTTTCTTTTTTTATTCACTCTACCTTGTCCTTCCTTTAGACCTTAGCGTCATCAAGCTCTTCTTCCAAATGACCTTAACTTAGCCAAAGCACTCCTTTTTGTATAAAAAACAGGAAACAAAAACATATCTGCCTCCTATCTCTTTCTATTTTTAATAATCCAATTGTTTTAAATGTAATAAAAATGCATCTGCCTTCAGACGTTTGATCGTATATAAACATTCAATTTGTCGGCGGAGTTTTTTATCTTCTTTCGCAGCTGGATCAAACGCTTCCAATAACTTACTGATCCCATATTCAAATAACACACCGCTGCCGCCACTGCCAATAGTAAAGCCGATCGATTCCGTGTCATTTAGCTGACCTTTTTTTATTTCTGCCACTGTTTTGGTAAAATCACCTTCAACGATTATTTCATCGATTTTCTTATCTAATGCGGCAATTAATTCCGCCTTTGTGCATACCTTTACTTGCTCTATGATCATCATAAAAAACCTCCTTTTTTAATTATTATACGCTATTCTATCATTTTTACTAGTCGTACTTAAGACTGAAAATAAAAAAAATTTCCCGATTTCTGTCTTTTATTCGGTACAAAAAAAGTCAAAGACATAACTTATTAAAAGCTGTCCTCGACTTTTCTATTATGAAATGATCATTGCTTCTTCGACAAGGGAAACTCTTTCTCCCTTCCCACGCTCGACCAACAACGCTAATTGGATACATGCAAAGAGTACATTACTTTGCTTAGAGTATGCATAATATCTTGCTTCCCAATGGCTGACATAGCGTTCTTTTTCTTGTCTTGTATCTTTAAAACCATATACCTGATCACCATATTTATAAAAAATATTGACCAAACGTTCTTCTAAAAATGAATATTTTGTTTCTCCCACATTTGAAAGCGGTGCTGTACCTAAATCGATGATTTGGTAGCCCTGTTTCTGATACTCTGAAATGAAATGGGTCAAGATAAAGTCAGTTAGATGCTCAGGTGCCTCGTTAGAAAAACGTAAGAGATCGTAAGAAACCTTATATTTTGGCTGGATCGGTTTTGCTGTAATAAAACCAACAACCTCATGATGTGCATTTCTTACGATACCCACATCACTCAATGACAAATACTCTCGATCAAAGCTGCCGCCGACAAAGTTCCGTTCTCGTTGACTGCCCAACCATTCTTCAGAAACGTTGGCCAACGCTTGAAACAACTCCTCAGATACTGGATCATGATACATCGTGAATGTATAACCCAAATTAGACAAATGCTGTAATTCCATGCTGTTCGTTGCCAAAGAGGTCGGAATCAAGTCAGAAGAAGAAAAGTCAACCAGACCTTCTTCACCTACCTTCATAAAATTATAGCCTAAATCATGTAAAATCATCGTGTATTTCTCACCAATTCGATAAAAGGCTGCCTGATAGCCAAGTAAATCCGCTGCATCCATAAATGCCAGCGTAGCCTCTGCCCATTTTTGCTCATTACCGATCGGATCGCCTAAAATGAAACATTTATTCGCCTTTATTTGATAAGCGAACAAAACTTCATCCTGGTTGTTTTCCTGATAGTAAAAGTATTCATAGTTTTTTAAATAAAGGAGATGACTACCTTCTGTACCGCCATATTTACGAATCAGCTGGGTCAACCGTTCTTCCTGAAAAGGTTCGCCCAAGCGCATAGACGTATCTGCTAAATATTGATACAACGTAATCAAACCGATCATTGATATCCCCAACCCGATAAGTCCTGAAAACCAAACATCGTCTGATGGAAACAATAAAAACATATGCGGCAACGGACCAGTCTTATCTGGGTGAGAGCTATAATATCCTGCGACTGCATAAATAATAAAGAGAAAACTGAACAACACTCCGTCTAAAACTAATGCGCCCCAAGAATAAACAAATTTTTCTCGATAAAATTCCTTTCTTGCCAAAAATACAGCGGAAAGAATCACAAGGTAAACCAAGATCAGCTGCCATGAAGCCGTTCTCGAAATCGTATTGACGATCCCAAAGATCAAAAGACCGATCGTTGGTCCGTAAGCCTTTTTCACCTTCATCGAAATTCCTCGAGCTAGTCCCAGCAACAAAAAGCCAATCAGCATATTAAATGTTTGATCTAAGAAATCAAACGAAAATGGCAATAAAAATTTAAATAGTCTGCTGACATTCGATAGATTCGTAACGGTGGACAGTAAGACCATCATGATCCCAGCAAAATAAAGGGCAGTCACTAAAATAAAATGTGCCACTTTTTGTGAAAAGACCTGTGGTAAATTATCAAGGAAGCGATTGATTTTCACACCTGTTTGATGGACAAATAAAAGAATTCCCGTGATAAATGGCAATACATAATAAAATAAACGATAAAAAATCAGCCAAACAACCGCTGTCGATTGACTCACGCCAAGTTGGGAAAGCCCTAAGATCATCAATACATCAAATGTTCCCATACCACCTGGCACCATCGTCAGCATCCCTATCAAGGTCGCAATCACAAACATTGGGTATACAGAAATCAATGAAACTTTGACCTGCATCAGTGCCCCAACACTCAAAAAAACGAACATCGCACCTAGCCATTGACCTAATGAAGCACCAAATAAGAGAAAAATGCCTCTTGGAAAAAAATCCTTAAATAATGTATATTTCTTTAATTGAGTAAAGAAAAATAATACTGGTGCAATCAAGCTTCCTGCAAGCAGCCACACCCAATATTCTCGAAACAAACTGTCTGGACGTATAAAAAAAACATCAATAAATGCAATAAACGATAAAATCGATAAACCAGAAATCATGAATAATGCTACTTTAGAAACCGTAGCAACAACTTTTTTTCGAGACGCATCTTTTCCATAAAAATTAGCCCGAAGCGTTGCGCCAACAACTCCGCCGAAACCCGCCAGATTATTGATCGTATTTGTGACCCATGCAGAAACAAACCACTCCCAGCGATTCATTTTCGGTTTTCCTTGCTCCTCAAGCACACTGACAACGACTAGATCATAAAGTAGCATCGGCAGTACTCCGATCATCCCAACTAAGATCATCCCTAGTAGACGAAACCGATTTTGCTGTCCCATCGTCTGAAACACATCCTGCCATGTCATTCCCTGTACGATATGAGTAACTTGGTTCGCAACAAAAATCAAAACCGAACCAAGAAAAATCAATTTCAATAATAAACTATGCTCCTTCATCCAATGAAGTAGCTGATTGAATCTCCTTTTCATTGATTCACCGCCTTTCTAATAAACATCCACTTCCCCATTCAGCTCAGCAGCCCAATGAGGTGTCCTAAATACTCATTTTTAGTTTTCTTTTATATGTTAGCGTAAAACCGCTTATTTTTCCACTATTGCTTAAAATGCAAAAAATATGATAGAAGCGCATCAGCACACTTCTATCATATCTTTTCTTTTTATGTTGTCCACTTACTATGTTATCTAAAGATACACAAAACAAATAGGAATTATGGCTTTAGAATATATCCTTTGGATCTGATCGTTTGGATCATATATTTTTTATTCTCAGGCAACTTGTTTCGGATGTGAAAAATGATATTCGCTACCCGATAAATCTTCTTATCCTTCGAGCCATTCCATAAGTATTGAAATAACTCCTCATAAGTGACTGTATCATTCATATTTTGATATAGAATTTCAAATGCGCGAAACTCTTTTCTTGTAAATGTGATTTCCTGCTCCTTATCAACAACAATACACTGCTTATTATGGTCTAAAATAAGTGAATCCAAAGCATCTTTTGGCAAACTGTCAGATAAAGTACAGCCAGTGCACAGATAGTTGTGTATCGTCAATAGCAACTCCTTCATTTCTGTTGTTTTAGATATGACCCCGTTAGCACCCAATTGGAGATAAATCAGTTTCTCATCTGTGACATAGTCTTTAGCAATCACCCAAATAGGCAACTGTTGTTCCTTGAGATTAAGTAGATATTCTATCGTTTTAGAAACATCATTTTCTTTGTTTTTATCTATTAAAATGATGTCGATTCCTTCTACGTGATCACTGCCTTGAACCTTCGTAGCTTCATAGCCATTTTGAATCAACAATGTCCGTAGATCTGTATCATAGCTAGATGTTGAAAGCAAGCCAATACGTGTCATCTTTTTCTCCTTTGTAAAAGATATCAGTCTTCGTCAAAATGTATCTTCACTTGTTCTAAAAATTTATAGCGTATCCTCCAAAGTCCAAGTCAATGTACCATTATAAGCACTTCCGTTGATCTTTGTCAGCTCTTGAATCTTTAATCGAATATCATTGACTTCAAGCGCATAGTAGCCCGAAGCGCCTCCGTTTTTGGCGGATAATATCCCTGTATCCGTTTCAGTACTAGAAAAGTTGGAAGGGACGAGTGAGTTTTCCTTTAGTCTATCTGACGGTTCAATGATCGTTGTTTGACTCGGAGGAATTGAGACATCATCAGTATGATATTCTTTTAATTTATTATCTGTAAAAAGATACTCCACAGTCTCTAAACTATCGCCTGATTTACTCTCCGTTAAATGTGAAGCCGTTAATTGTACTTTCCAACCATTTGTCTCTTCAGTCCCTCTCATATCACTTACAACTACATATACCGGCAACTTGGTCGTTGTCTTAAATGTTTCTTCTTCTAAATCAGCTAAATGATGCGAGCCAAAATCAAAAATATCAGGAACCCACAGCAAACTCAGTCCAGCTTTTTCCTCTTTGATTATTTCCACGGTGAATTTATCTGTATCATACAAGCTAGCGGAAAGAATCGATCCTTCAAATGATTCGCTTTCCATCGCTTGTTCAGCTTTACTATTTTTAAAATGGATTTTGACCGGAAAGTTTTTGATATCTTGAGCATCGATCCCAGTAACGAGAACTGCTCCGCTTGTGCTCAGATCCACTCGGGCATTACCAGTAATATCCTGCCCGTTCTGTTCGATCCATAAATCGCCCAGCGTCAATTTGTCGGAAGGATAAGCAATGGTAAGCTGTGCATCTTCTAAATTGATCTGATCTTCACTCGCAGCAACATCTGTCACGAAATCGACTGCTGTATCTCCTTGTTTCGCATAAATATCATGAATATCCAGCATCACTTGATTCACAGGCTTTTCTTCTCCTGTAAATAAGACCATGTTGAATGCAACAATATCTGTCGTACCTGAAACAGAAGTACTTGAAGGGATCGTCCAATTCAAATCTGCAACGCCTTGATAAAAACCTGGCATCAAAATAGTAGCTGGCGCCGATGGATCACCGATCGTAATAGAAACCTTTTTCTTCATAAACGTTTCAGGCTGAGAAAAAATATTCCATTGCAAGCCCCAACTCGGCGTATAGGTTTTGTGCATTTGATAATACACAGAATGATCTGCAGGCTGTTTCAATACAATGTATTTGTATAATGTTTTTGTATCTTCACTCGTCATATCCTCATCCCGATAAAACTGATACTCATACGTTTCACCTACATTCAAAAATCGATCACTATACTTTTCGTAATCAGGAAAAGCATACAATAGCATCTCTTTAGGTAAATTAGCTCTGACAGCATCTGTATCCGAACTATATAGATTACGCAGTGAAGTTAAAATACCTTTAAACATACTGTTACCGGAAAAACTATCTGTTTCGATCCTTTTTATCACTGGAAGTGCAATACTGGTCAGTGCGCTTCCCGCACTAGTACCGGATTTCATTGATAAAATAGAATGACCGATCACTTCAACTTTCTTTACAAGTAAACGTCCTAAAGAAGAACAATTGTAAAAGGCTTCGTCACCGATCGATTTTGCTTCTGGTGCACTTATTTGCATGAGTTTTGTACAATTATAAAAAGCTCTAGCAGGAATAGCTTTTAATTTAGGTAAAAGAAGAGGATCACCGCTTGAATTAAGACTAAACCCGTAGGCATTTCCTCCCGTTAGATCGGCACATTCTTCAAAGGCGCCTTCTCCCATTTCAACTAAACTATCAAGAGTAAGATATTTTAGAACTTTGGCATTTCTAAATGCTTGCTTTCCAATTTTCGTTACTTTTGGAAATGATAATAGCGTCGTTGAAGTCGTACCGCTCTCATCCGGACTAACCAATGTACCACGTAATAATGATTGACCATGAAAAGCATAATCACCGATTTCCTCAACTTTTGGTGCATAAATACCGATCAGCTTGGCATTGACATTAGTTAATGGCGGTGTGATCTCACCTGCAACCACAGCAAAAGAATCACCTATTCTTTTTATTTTAGGCAGTATTAGGTTAGCAATAGGTACACTCGCAGTAAGACTCTTTAAGACACCGTCTCCCGCTACCATATCCGGAAAAGTCAGACGAGCCATATTTCTAAAATAAGCTGATTTATTTGCTAGTATCGTTACGATCGGGCTTCTATCATAAGCAGAAAAATCCGCAACCGCAATATTAGATACTTTGATCGATTGGACTTGTGCCAAATCAAATTGACCACCAGCCTGACGAGTAGCCTCAACCAACGCCGTAAAAGCATCTTCTAAATATGTATTTGCTTGCGCCTTTTTATCCGGATCCTTTAAGTCTAGGTCGAACAACGTTTTGGCCGCTTCTGGAGCGATCACTTCTGCAGAATAAATTAAACTATTCGTTGTAACGGGAGTCATATTTACACGATACGTCTCCTCATGTACGACAATAGCATAGCTTAGCGTATTAGTTGCGGTAGCTCTGACAGCGGCCTGTTTTGAATCCTCGATATTTGTAGTACTACTTATTTGGGTTTCTTGATCCCCCTTAGTCACTGATTCAGTAGAATCATCAACACTCAGCACACTTTCGCTCGATTCACTCATCGTTGCCGCTGTCGTAGCCTGTAGATCTTGGCTGTTCATTGTTTCTTCTTGTCTATCGGATGTATCAGCTGATACTTCTAAATAACTTTCCTGACTGGAAAATGTCAGAACAACAAATGCTGTTCCCAATAAAACATATACCCCTCTATTCATACTCACACCTCTTTTTATCACAATTCATCAGCTCATCAATTGACTTCTTATTACAATGAAGGTATACATGCCCAAAGCAATCCAGCCAACAGATAAAGCCGTTAGAAACAAACTAACCACAAGTTCTTTAGAAAATCCTTTTCGTCCGGATGCTATCCTAATAACCAAAATAAGCGAAGTAATAAATAGTATTACGCCAAGTATCACGGGTAAATAAATCCATATATTCATTGTATTTTTCCTCCTACTAAAACACTCAGATTTTCCGTCTTAACCTTTTGAATAAAAACAATCCTAGAAAAATGAGCAGTACACCAAGTAAACCAAAAAATTGGCTTTTCTTCTCTCCAGTGTTAGGAAAATTCTTTTTTCCGCTCCCAGAAACATCTGACGGCATTTTACTTTCAGAAGTAGCAACAGTAGTGGAACTTTGTTGAGTACCCGTGAATGTGATACCTACATCAGTAGGATCGTTTTGAGAAGCCGAGGCAAAAAGAGGACTCGCTTGAAAAATGATGCTAACGATTCCTAAAATCAATGGATATAAAAGTTTACGTCTCATGCGTTTTCCTCTTTTCTCTTTTTCCTTTACGTTTATTTATTTTCTTTTTTTGTTTCTTTTTATTCTTAAGCGAGAAAAATTGTAACAAAGCAATTGCTGCTATAGTTAGACCTGCCAATAGAGCAAACAAATAATTATACATTTTGGGTAAGGTCAATTTATACACTGATTTTTTATTCACTTCAGATGCTTGCTTTGGACTGACAGTGAATTCTTCATCCCAATTCCAGGAATCTTGATCATTTTGAGCAGTGATTTTCACCCTATAGGAGCCTGCTTCAAGATTACCTAAGCCTAATTGAATAGGAAAATCAAAAGATGTGTTAGGCGCAATAGACATATTCTCTAAATTCTTTTCTCCGATCACTTTACTACTGCCTTTTTTATACAGCTTTGCAGACATCTCCAAGTTTTGAATCACATATGGATTAGGATTTTGAAAATTGACTGCTGCTGTTTTATAGCCATTAATAATTTTTGCTGCTGCCGTTTTATAGAGTAAATCACCACCGACATTGTATGGCTTTTTATCCTCTGTTAACAAAATACCTATAGTATAGCCATAATTTGTCGCAACGCCTTTATTTTTTTTCCCTTCATCTAGATGTTTCAATACTCTGATCGCACCCAGCTTAACACCTGAGAAAGCCTCTGCTGAAGGACTGATTTTAATTTCAACGACTTTCGTTTCATCCTTTTTTAAGGTCAGTGATGGATCAGCTATCGATACCAATTTAGTCAATGGCGTTTTTAAGCTCTCATCTAATTGGGCGTTCACCTGACTATAATCGATATTTCCGTTGATGCTGGTTGAAGCATTCACTATATTAAGATCTAAAGCAAGCTTTTCACCGCTAGTATTTACTATTTTTAGCTGTAAAATTTGTTTTTCACCAGGAACGACTGCCGGATAAAAAAAGCTTAAGCTTGGATCTACTTGTGTTTCGGGACGAATAGCTTGAACAGAAAAACCTACATTTTTTTCTACAACTGCATCTTTTTCGGCAAAAGTAAAAAGCGGAAACCCGCTGCCTAAGATAAAAACTATTGCTCCTATAAAAAGAGTTCTTTTTATTTTTGAATTCATAACACTTACTCCTAAGTAAAAGCTAAGTGAGCTATCAAGACAGCTCACTTAGTTCTAAGATATAATCAAAATTACAGTGTATCTTCTAGTGTCCAAGTGACCGTACCAGTATAATTTCCTTCTTTTGCCTGACTTTGAGGAACTTGTAGCGTAACATTTCCAAATTCAGCTGCATATTTCCCGTTTTCAACAGCAGAACCTGTTGCTGTCATTACTTCTTGTGCAGCACCGCCAGCAGCTAACTGGATGTTTGATGAAACTGTCACATTCGACCATGAACCCGGTGCGTCAACGATTGCTCCAGTTGACTCTGGGACAACAGTATTATCTGTCGGTGTATATTGTTTTACTGCCGTATTTGTGATATTGATTTGTGCTCCAGCTAACGAATTAGAACCAGATTTCAATTCACTTGAAGCAGCTTTTACAGTCCATTGACCGTGAGCATCTGTTCTTTTATCTTCAACGACTGTATATTTTGGTAGTGGATTTTGCATTTCGTACGATGTACTTGCAGTCGCATTATCTGCCACATCATGATTACCAAATTCAAACGTTGTTGGAACCCAAATCAAATTCAAGTCGCCCTCTGGATTAGGATTCGGTGTGTGTCCAGAAAATTCGATGTGTGTGTCTGTACTCATTTCACCTTGAGGTGCTGCTAAAGCCTTAGTTCCTCCAACACTAGCTAAAATCACTGTTGATAAAAGTAGTGAAGAATAAATTGCTGTTTTTTTCATAAAAAGTCTCTCCCTATTTGTGTTTTTTTTGTAATTTCTATTACAATTTAATTATACAAAAGTTATTTCATTATAAAACGCCGTTTCACGCAGTAAAAAAGGCATTTTATGCATTTAATCGGTACAAATCCTTTAATTCTCTTTTAAGTTTCAACATCACTTTTGTGCTAAAATATATTTTTTGTTGATCTAAAAATTCAATATAATTATCATCTAAATTTACTTTTTTTACTTTATTAAGATTAATAATATATGATTTTAAATCTTTATAAATTTGTTTAGATGATATACTCTCTTTTAATTTCCCTAAGGTGCCTTTCGCAATGTGTTTACCATGTTCTGTGTAAACCATCATATAATTACGTTCCTCTTTGATTGTCTCGATAAACGTAATCTCCTCCCAAGGAATAATGATATCTTCTTGTTTGTAGCTGATCAGCAAACTATTGTTACTACTCATGCGTTCCAGCAGATTCTGCTCTATTTTTTTTAATATTTTTTGAAATTGACAGCTGATATCCTGTGTATTCTCAAAGATAATAAATGATTCCTCACTATATCCTTCGTTCACCATCTGAACTAGGTCAAACCCTTCTTTACATATGTAAATAAATTGGGTGGAACACTGCATTCTTTTAATTTTACTAGTCAGCTTTTCCCATCCTTTTTCAGTTCTCATCAAGACGATCGTATTTCCTTGTGCAACGTTTACTCTTTTTAAAAACTTGTCTGCAGAGTCATCAAAATACGCTTTGATTTTTAATCGACCATTATAATCGGCCAAGTGCTTTGCCAATTTTTCCTGAGCAGTTTCATTTTCTTCAAACATATACAAATTACACTTCACCTGCTCTAGCATTTTCTCAACTCACCTCATATTTTTTTATTTATCTCATTTTCTTAGATACAACATGAAAACATGTTTATAGTAAATTCCAAAAAAATAAAAGTAAATATTTTTCAAGAATTTACTATGCCAAGTTTCTTGGCACCATAGTATCATCAGGTTTTTCGAAAAAAACGAATATTTTGAAATGATGAAAATACTGTAAATCCACATTGACAAGCTCATATCTATTTGATAAATTATTAAAATATTACAAATAAAAATAAAGGATATATTTCATGAAATTAGGGAATTATTTGAAAGAAGAACGAAATAAGAAAAATTTGACCCAACAACAAGTTGCTGAAAAGATCCATGTTTCTAGGCAGACGATCTCAAATTGGGAGAACGAACATAGCTATCCCGATTTAGAAAGCCTGGTCTCTTTAAGCGATTTATATGAAGTTTCATTAGATCGATTACTAAAAGGGGACCAACAAATCGTCACCTTTTACAGTGATTTAGCAAAGGTGAATAGAAAAACAACAATTATTTTTTATTTCTTTTACTTTCTTAATGTACTTCTAGCTCCTATGACTATTTTTTTTGACTTTTTTTATGATAATACTGGAGTAACGCCCTTTTCAGTATTGTTACATGGGGGCTTAACGATCAATCTCTTTTTTCTAATTATGTTTAAATTACTACTAACTTCAGATACTTTTTCTAAAATAAATATTCGCAATAGTTTATTCTTCATAGGGATATTTAGTGTCATTCTGATTTCATTTGCCTATTTCTCTAATTTAGAAAATAGTATAGATGACTATATTAAACTTGGTTTTTCTTTAGGAGAGTATGCCTTTATGTCTGTCAAATCTTTAAGTGTTCTGATGCTCTTTCTTTATCCTCGCAGTATCAAAAAATAACAGCCCCATGCTAAAAATATTTATTATATTATTCTATATAAGGAGTTTATAAAATGTTAAAAAATAAATTATCTATCCTTTTCTTTACGCTAGTATCTGTTTGCTTTTTGATCTTAGATGCTAAACCAACTTTCGCTGCCGCTGAAGGAACTCTGAACATTCATGTACAAAGCTCTAATGCCGCTCATCCAATCGAGGGATCTTATTTCACAATCACTGGGATCACTGACCCTTCCTATTTCCAATTAGTGCAAACAGACACCCAAGGCAGATTGTCACTTCCACTTCCTGTTGGTGATTACACTATCCGTCAAATTGCAACGACTTCTGCTAGAGAAAATGTAGGTATTTCTTCTATTGGCTACAGTAGAACCATTTTAGCTGGTCAAACGGCTACCGCAGAAGGAAGTGCACTTTATATCGGTGGAGATTATGCTTTTGTAGATAGCCCCGATATTGTCTATTTAAACAAAGGGGATTATTTTGATCCAAGTATTGCTGCTCAGGGAATTAGAGCCTTCAATCTCAATTTTGGTCCCGTTTTGGGTACAGAAAAAAAAGCAGGTGGAACATTCTTTGAGTACTACAACAATGTGAATACTGCTGTTCCTGGTGAGTATATTTCTGTTTATCTTGCACTGCAAAATTCATTCAGTACAAGAACCACGCATGTCTTAAAAGTGGTCGTTTTAGATACTCCTGTAGCAGCTGGTGATGTAACGATCAAGTATCTTGATCAAAACGGAGATGAGCTTATTCCTGCTCAGACAATCAACGGTAACGTAGGGGACACTTTTGATACTTCTACAGATCAATACCAGTTAACTATTGATGGGTATTCTTTAGATACTTCGAAACTTCCTTTTAATATGACGGGCACGTTTACCGATACTCCACAAATTGTTTCTTATGTATATACTAAAAATCCTGTTCCTGCTGGCGATATTACTATTCAGTACCTTGATCAAAATGGTATCGAAATCAGTCCTGCCCAAACTATCAATGGGAATGTAGGCGATTCCTTTGACGCTTCCACAGATCAGTACCAATTAACTATTGACGGGTATTCTTTAGATACTTCAAAATTGCCTTTTAATATGACGGGCACGTTCACTGACACTGCTCAAATTGTTTCTTATGTGTACACAAAAAATCCTGTTCCTGCTGGCGATATTACTATTCAGTACCTTGATCAAAATGGTACCGAAATCAGTCCTGCCCAAACTATCAATGGGAATGTAGGCGATTCCTTTGACGCTTCCACAGATCAGTACCAGTT
>NZ_JACFUD010000008.1:0-5190 GCF_020295385.1 Enterococcus sp. S22(2020) | reverse complement strand
CCTGCTCAAACTATCAATGGGAATGTAGGCGATTCCTTTGACGCTTCCACAGATCAGTACCAGTTAGCTATTGACGGGTATTCTTTAGATACTTCGAAACTTCCTTTTAATATGACGGGCACGTTCACTGACACTGCTCAAATTGTTTCTTATGTATACACAAAAAATCCTGTTCCTGCTGGTGATATTACTATTCAGTACCTTGATCAAAATGGAAAACAGATTCATTCATCTCAAGTTGTTAGCGGAAATATTGGAGATATTTTAGATACTTTAAAAGACACCTATCAACTAACGATTGAAGGATACTCCTTAGATTTTTCTCAATTGCCTAAAAATATTACTTTCAATGAGCATACTCAAATAATTTCTTATGTATATACAGAAAATTCAGCTCCAGCACCAATCAATTCAAAAACAAATTCAAATACAGCAATTGTGAATACGTCCCTTGCTCCAGCACAGGCGAAAGCACAGTTGCCTAAGACAGGGGAAAGTGATTCTCCTACTATAAAGATCATTGAAATGCTATTTCTTTTGATTCTTACTTTTTTTACCTTTATCCGGTGGAAAAAAATGGCTAAGTAGGCATAAAAAATAAACACGCTAAACTAATACAGGCGATCCTTTTAGTCTAGCGTGTTTATTTTAATATGATTTAGTAGAGCCAACTCTCTCTAGTTGCTTTGTTGTTTGTAGGAACTGCCGATCTTGTCTGCAACAATGATTGCTGCCTTTACTTGTTCAACAGAAATCGGAAACGGCATCGAATGAATGGATTCTTCTGGAATACATGATTTTTCTGCCACCTCTGTCAATTCAGCATCTGTAATTTCTTTTACACCTAAATCTGCTAAACAAACAGGCAAACCAATGGATAAGGCGAAGTCCAACACTTCATATAATTCTGCTTTTGGTGCGTTTTCCAACACTAACTGACAAATCGTGCTAAATGCAACTTTTTCCCCATGTGTGGCACCATGAGCATCATGCAAAATCGTCAAACCATCATGAATTGCATGGATTGCTGCTAATCCAGCACTTTCAAAGCCTAAACCTGAAAGTAAGATATTCGCTTCAATAATGTTTTCCAATGCTGGAGTCACCACGTTATTGTCTGATGCTTCTTTGGCTTTCAACCCATCTTCTAAAATCGTTTCATAGCATAATTTTGCTAAAGCCAACGCAGTATTTGTTCCTTTAGCAGGTGGACAAACCCCTTCACGAGCGCCGCACGGCAAACCTGCATTGACATTGGAATAAGAATTATGTGTTGCTCTTGCTTCAAAATAAGTAGATAACGCGTCTCCCATACCAGAAACCAAGAAACGTGTCGGTGCATTTGCGATCACCACTGTATCGATCAAGACCACACTTGGACTTTGAACAAAATAAGCATAATCATCAAATTGTCCATCTTCTGTATAAAGAACAGCAGAGTGACTTGTTGGTGCATCTGTTGCAACGATTGTCGGAACAATGATCAAATTGTGGCCTTCAGCCACACATTTTGCCGTATCGATCGCCTTACCGCCACCCAAGCCGATCACACAGTCACACTCATTTTCGGCAGCTACTTTTTGTAAACGAGCAACCTCCACTCGTGAAGCTTCGCCATGGAAATTACTTTCTACAAAAGATACATTGAATGTTTCCGCTGTTTTATCCAGCTTATCTTTGACTCGTTTCACATCTTCTGGATGAGCGATCAATAACGCTTTTTTACCGAATGTTGTAACAAAATATCCTAAATTCAACAACTCATCTTCACCTTGAACATACTTTGTGGGGCTAATAAATGCTTTTCTCATGATTCTAAAACTCCTATCCTCAACTTATTTTATTTTTAAGGGCACTAACTGCTCCTCAATAGCCTCTAGCGGTGTATCTACTTGTAATAAAGCGGCAGCTGTATACGCACTTTCCACCAAAGCAGTATCAAATAACAATACTTCTTTTTCTGTCATGTCGATGGCCATCTCCAAATTCATTTTGGCACTGCCCAAATCGTAAAAAGCTAAGAGCTGCTGTGCTGGATTTTCTTCAAACGCTGCCATGATCCTTTCAAAGGATGTTCCTACTTCTCCCTGATCTAAGCCAGCTGCCACAGTGATCGGAACGTCTTTAGCGACTTCTTTGATCAAACGGTCCACACCTTCTCCAATTTCCTTTACATGTGAAACAATCACGATACCACTAGTCATTAAAAACACCTGCTTCCATTAATGATTCAAAAAAATAAAGACTCGACATCGCGCCTGGATCAATATGACCGACAGAACGCTCTCCTACATAAGAAGCACGTCCTTTTGTTGCTACGATATCTTTGGTTTTATCTACAGCTGACTGTAAATCTTCCAATGTTACATTTCCTGATCGTACAGCTTCGATCGCAGGCGCCCATAAATCAAGCATTGTTTTTTCACCCGGTTGGCTATTGCCGCGTTTTTCGATCCCAGCTAAACCTGCTTCTAAAATAGGCAGTGCTTCAGAAGTTGTTGCAGAAGCTTTTGCCATCTCCATCATAGCCGTTCCATAGAGCGGACCAGAAGCTCCTCCGACTTTACTGATCAACGCCATTGCAGTCAATTTGAATACATCTTGGATCGTTTCAGGAGCTTTACCTTGAAGACTCTCACTGACAGCTTCCATTCCCCGCGACATATTATTCCCATGATCTCCATCACCGATAGGCGTATCAAGTTCACTCAAATAGTCTTTATTTTTATCGATTTTGTCTTTAAATAGCTGTAAAGCTGTCTTTAAATTTTCAACTGTAAACATAGAATGACCTCCTTGATTTATAAGTAATAACGTTTCGCTTCACTACATCTTGTACTGTTCTACATCACCAAGCAACTGTATCTACTTCTTCTTTCAATGCTTCGATCCATTCATCTTCAACTTTCAATAACGTAACAGAAAGTCCTGCCATTTCTAATGAAGTCATATAGTTTCCAACTTTTGAAAAGGCAACTTCAACGCCATCTGTCTCTAATAAACGCATGGCATCAGCATAAAAAATGTATTGCTCCATCAATGGTGTACTGCCTAATCCATTCACTAGAATTGCAAAACGATCGCCTACATTCCAGCCAAAAGCTGTTTTCAGTTTAGAAATCAATTCTTGTGCCATTTCTTTCGAGGGTTTGATTTTTTCACGTTTATAACCGGGTTCGCCATGGATACCTACACCAAATTCGATCTCATCATCAGCTAAAACAAATCCTGGTTTTCCTACTTCCGGTACAGTTGCACCTGTTAATGCCACACCGATCGTTTTTAAATTTTCGACAACTTTTTCACCAAGTGTCACTAGTTCTTCTACGGAAGCGCCGTTACGGGCTGCCGCACCCAATATTTTATGCACCAAAATCGTTCCGGCTACCCCGCGTTTGCCCTGTGTATACGTACTGTCTTCTACTGCGATATCATCATCTACAACGACTGTACCGACCTTGATCCCTTCCATTTCTGCCAGATCTTTTGCCATATCGAAATTCATGATGTCACCAGAATAATTTTTTACGACCATTACAACTCCTTGCCCTTGGTCGATTGCCTTGATTCCTTCAAAAATTTGATCTGGTGTGGGTGAAGTAAATACTTGTCCGCATACCGCTGCCTGCAGCATTCCAGAACCAACAAAGCCAGCATGAGCTGGCTCATGACCACTCCCACCGCCGCTGATCAATGCAACCTGCTTTTGAATTTCCTTTTGCTTCAAAACAAATGTGTCTGGTACTTGCTGAATAATTTCTTGATGTGCACGAACAAAGCCTTGTACCATTTCTGGAACGACGTTTTGTGCTTGATTGATGATTTTCTTCATAGTATGTTCCTCCTATTTGGTTGATTCTAACGAAACTAGTAACCGACATCCACCTTTTGTATACGTTTACAATACTCGCATATCCAAAAACTTGCAACGGACAATACACCAAATGTGTCCGCTTTCATTTTATTCTTTATTAATTTGATAGTTTTCAATGCGGACTCAGCGTATAATAGAAACAGACTATATCAATAAAGGAGCGACTGCTCATGAAACAACTGATCAACACCAGCGGGCAAATAAGACAGCAATTACTCGCGGGATTAACATATACTTATAATGACAAGCTAAATTGGCAGCCGGAAACTGGCATCATCACCAAAAAAATCATCAATGAACAAAAAGTTGTATTGATCAGCGGTGGTGGCTGCGGACATGAGCCAGCTCATGTCGGCTATATTGGCGATAACATGTTGGATTGTGCCGTTATGGGACCGATTTTTGAGCCGCCAAGCAGTTCAGAAATCCTTCAAGCAATTGAGCAGACGTATAATGGATGCGGAACGTTATTGATCATCAAGAATTTTGAAAAAGATGTAACATGCTTCCTTGAAGCGGAACGACTGGCAAAAGAAAAAGGATTGCATATTTCTCATGTCATTGTAGATGACGATTGTTCCATCGAAAGCGGGACCTTTGAAAAAAGGCGTCGGGGAGTGGCAGGTACTGTTTTTGTCCATAAGATCCTAGGAGCGGCTGCAGCAGAAGGGAAAACACTTGGTGAGCTGCAAACACTAGGAGAAACATTGATTCCTTTGATCAAAACACTTGGTGTGGCTTTTTCACCGGCTTCACCGATCGGGATCATCCCGCAACAATATACATTAGCGGAGGACGAAATGTACTTTGGTATCGGTATCCACGGAGAGCCAGGCTATCGCATCGAAAAAATGCAGTCCTCGGAGCGGATCGCAATAGAACTCGTCAATAAGTTAACGCAGCAATATACAAAAAGTGAATTGAAAAATACCGCTGTTTTAGTTAACGGACTAGGCGGCACGCCGCTACTTGAACTGGGCATCTTCATGAACGATGTCCAGCAATTATTAGAAATCGAAGATATTCCTGTGACCTATAAGCAAATAGGTAACTTTTTGACTGCGTATAATACAAATGGTCTGTCGCTCACACTTCTGAACCTAAAAGATGATCAATGGCTAAATTACTTAAAATTGCCGACAGATGCTTTTGGCTGGAAATAAAGAAAGAGAGCGAAACAAAACTAAAAATCAGTTTTGTTTCGCTCTCTAAACCTGAATAAACGGCGAGAAAAAAGTAGCTACTGCGCTTCGATCACATTAGCTAACGCATACAGTTTCACTATTGTTCAAAGAACAAAGTGAAGCTAGCAAATC
>NZ_JACFUD010000007.1:0-169192 GCF_020295385.1 Enterococcus sp. S22(2020) | reverse complement strand
TAGAGTGTTTGACTACGAATCAAAAGGTTAGGGGTTCGACTCCCTTTGGGTGCATAGTTAAAGGTTTGACTGCGAGTTAGAAGGTAAGTAACACAGTTCCTTTTAATCGTTTAGTCTTTTTTTATTATTATAATTGCGGGAAGTAGCTCAGCTTGGTAGAGCACTTGGTTTGGGACCAAGGGGTCGCAGGTTCGAATCCTGTCTTCCCGATTAAAAGAACAGAGTATGCTCTGTTCTTTTTTGTTATATATTTAGTTTGTAATTTCCTAAATATATTTACCTTTTCTTAGTTAATTAGGCATTCTCCTTTATTAAACAGTTGAAATTGGGTATAATTAAGGTCAGTATTAGTCAAGGGAAAAGGATGAGGACTATGAGTAATCAAAATACTTCAGATTTGATTGAAGCATATTTAAAGAAAATTCTTGAAGAAAGCAGTAAAATTGAAATTCGCAGGGCCGAAATGGCTCATTTATTCAATTGTGTTCCTTCCCAGATTAATTATGTGATCAATACTCGTTTCACGATTCAACGTGGCTATTCAGTTGAAAGTAAGCGTGGTGGTGGCGGTTATATCAGAATAGCTAAAGTACAAATATCTGATAGTGACCAGTTGCTGAAACAAATTGCTCAATTTACAGGGAATGAACTTTCGGAAAAAGACGCACTGATTTTTATACAGAAGCTCTATGAAGAAAAAGTTGTTACAAAACGAGAAGGAAACTTAATGCTGTCGGTGCTTGGAAAACAAGTCTTAGATAAGGCAGGACCAGATGAAGATTATTTACGTGCTCAATTGATGCATTCATTTTTAGAACGTTTGAGTTACGAGGAGGAATGATAGTATGGACGAATTATTTACAGAAAGTGCCAAGGCAGTCTTAGCCATCGCACAAGAAGAAGCGAAGTATTTTAGGCATCAATCTGTAGGTTCTGAACATTTGCTTTTAGCATTAGTACTGGAACCAAATGGAATTGCTGGAAAATCTTTACGCCAGCTGAATGCTAATAAAACAGATATACGTGAAGAAATTGAACAATTAACTGGGTACGGAACAGTTAAAGCATATCCGAAAGGAACCTATTTGCCTTATTCCCCTCGTGCAAAACAAGTTTTTGCCTATGCCGGCGATGAAGCAAAACGTTTAGGAGCTCCTAATATAGGCACTGAACATATTTTGTTAGGCTTATTACGCGATGAGGATATCCTTGCTTCACGTATTTTATTGAACTTGGGATTAAGTTTATCTAAAATGCGTCAGCTGTTAATGAAAAAAATTGGGATTACAGATCCCCAAATGAGTGGAAATGTTGGGCGCAGACGTAATAATCAAGCACAAAAAGCAGCACCTAAAGGAACTCCAACATTGGATTCGTTAGCTCGTGACTTGACTAAACTAGCACGTGAGAATGATTTAGACCCAGTTGTCGGACGTTCTCAAGAGGTCAGACGGCTGATCCAAATATTAAGTCGTCGTACCAAAAATAATCCAGTTTTAGTTGGTGAACCTGGTGTAGGTAAAACGGCAATTGCTGAAGGCTTAGCACAAAAAATCGTTAATGGTGAAGTGCCGGACGATATGCAGGAAAAACGTTTGATGATGCTGGATATGGGTGCTCTTGTTGCGGGAACAAAATATCGTGGTGAATTCGAAGATCGTTTGAAGAAAGTGATTGACGAGATCTATCAAGATGGAGAAGTGATCCTCTTTATTGATGAGCTGCATACATTGATTGGTGCAGGTGGTGCAGAGGGTGCGATCGATGCTTCAAATATCTTAAAACCAGCGCTTGCTCGTGGAGAATTACAAACAATTGGTGCGACTACATTAGATGAGTACCAAAAGTATATTGAAAAAGATTCTGCTTTGGAACGTCGTTTTGCGCGAGTTCAAGTGGATGAACCAACATCAGAAGAAGCAGAAGAGATTCTAAAAGGCCTACGTTCTCGCTATGAAGAACATCATGGTGTTGAGATTACAGATGATGCCTTACATGCAGCAGTTCAGTTATCTGTTCGTTATATCAATTCTCGTCAATTACCAGATAAAGCGATTGATTTGATGGATGAATCAGCTGCTAAAGTTCGTCTAGACTTAGCAGATGAGCCTTCTGAAATTAATGAGTTGCGCTTAGATTTAGCGAATCTAATCAAGGAAAAAGAAGAAGCAATTCAGTCACAATCGTTCGAAAGTGCAGCAAGACTACGCCAAAAAGAGAAAAAAATGGCTAGAAAGCTTGAAAATATTTTATTATTAGAACAAAAAGAAGCGTCTGGTTATGCAAATCAAGTCACTGAACAAGATGTGGCAAATGTCGTGTCACAATGGACAGGTGTGCCATTACAGCAACTAGAGAAAAAAGAAAGCGAACGCTTGCTCGAATTAGAAAGTATCTTACACCACAGAGTTGTTGGTCAGGATGAAGCTGTTCAAGCTGTATCGCGTGCAATTCGTAGAGCCCGCAGTGGCTTGAAAGATCCAAATCGTCCAATTGGTTCATTTATGTTCCTGGGACCTACTGGAGTTGGTAAAACAGAATTAGCAAAAGCCTTGGCTGAAACAATGTTTGGCAGTGAGGATGCGCTTGTGCGTGTAGATATGTCCGAATTTATGGAAAAATATAGTACAAGTCGTTTGATTGGCTCCCCTCCAGGTTATGTTGGTTATGAAGAAGGCGGACAATTGACGGAAAAAATTCGTCAAAAACCTTATTCAGTGATTTTACTTGATGAAGTAGAGAAAGCTCACCCAGATGTATTCAATATCTTGTTACAAGTATTAGACGATGGGCACTTAACTGATTCTAAAGGTCGAAAAGTCGATTTTAGAAATACTATTTTAATTATGACTTCAAATATTGGAGCAACGGCTATCCGTGAAGAAAAAAATGTTGGGTTCAATGTGAAAGACTTATCGAAAGACTACGATGCCATGCAAAAACGAATCATGGAAGAATTGAAAAAAGCATTCCGTCCAGAGTTTTTGAACCGTGTGGATGAAACAGTTGTTTTCCGTTCATTGGATCAGGAAGAAATTCATGAGATTGTGAAGATTATGAGCAAATCGATTATTCAGCGCTTGAAAGAGCAAGAGGTGAATGTGAAAATTACTCCTGCTGCAATCGAAGTGATCGGTAAGGTTGGTTTTGACCCAGAATATGGTGCGCGTCCAATTCGCAGAGCATTACAAAAAGAAGTGGAAGATCGTTTGAGTGAAGCATTGCTTTCAGGTCAGATCCATTTAGGTGATAAAGTAACGATTGGCGCAAGCAAAGGAAAAATAACGTTGAATGTAAAAACGCCAAAAATAGAGCAGGTTTTACAGGAAGTATAAAAAATGACTATAAATGACTATTAAGATATCGAGACGTTGTTCATGACACGTCTCGGTATTTTTTCTTTTTAAGTAATAAAGGATCGTAAGAAACTATTTTGTGAAAAATCAACGTTAAAATGAAGAGAGACTATTGGAAAGTTTGTGAACCTGTGCTACTATGAAACAGTTGTTAGAAGAATATAGAACAATAGATAAAGGGAACTTGAAGCTGGAGTGTAATTTGTTTAGGTAGAGCTAGAGAGAAGATCGTTCGACTTTTAACTTGCTTAATTTCATGAACCAGCATCTCGGAAAAAAGAAAACATTTGTCTACGATAAAGAGCATCGTAAAAAATGATTCTATTTTTCAGTCGATGCTAATCAGGTTCATTCAGCTTTAACATTATCTAGCTTTACGGGCTAGCCCTTCAGAAAAAAGATAAAAATGGATTGCGGCAAAAAGCACCGCCTTCAATTTTTCCTATTTTTCAATCAGGGCTGAACGAGCTCATTCAGCTTTAACATTATCTAGCTTCATGAACCAGCATCTCGGAAAAAAGAAAACATTTGTTCACGATAAAGAGCATCGTAAAAAATGATTCTATTTTTCAGTCGATGCTGATCAGGTTCATTCAGCTTTTATAAGGAGGATTCAAAATGATTGAACTTATTGCAACAGCTGAGTCTGTTGAACAGGCGGAGGCGTTATTGGCAGTAGGCGTGGATACGTTATATATAGGAGAAGAGACATTTGGGTTACGTTTGCCAACGTCGTTTTCTCGTGATGATCAGCGATCGATCACTGAAATGGCTCATCGTATGGGGAAAAAGGTAACTGTTGCCCTTAATGGGATCATGCATCCAGAAAAGATGAAAAAGGTGCCAGAGTATTTAGCTTTTCTAAAAGAGATTCAAGTGGATCAATTAACAGTTGGTGATCCAGGAGTTGTTTTTGTTTTACAGCGTGATAAAGTGAATATTCCCTATATTTATGATGGCGAAACATTGGTTACAAGCTCGCGTCAAATCAATTTTTGGGCAAAGCGTGGATCGATCGGTGCGGTATTGGCTAGAGAGGTTCCGTTTGAAGAGATGAAAGCCATGAAGGATAATTTGATGGTACCTGCCGAAGTGCTTGTGTACGGTGCAACGTGTATTCATCAATCGAAACGTCCGTTACTGCAGAACTACTATAATTTCACCAAGAATGATGAATCTGTGAGTAAGGATCGGGGTCTATTTATATCTGAGCCTAAAAAGGAAGAAACACACTATTCTATTTATGAGGATAGCCATGGCACACATATCTTCGCGGATAATGATGTTAATTTAGCCGGAGAATTAGATAAGTTATATGAGAACGATTATACGAAATGGAAACTGGATGGTATTTATGCTCCAGGCGAAAATTTTGTAAAAACAGCTAAGATTTTTGCAGATGCAAAAGAAAAAATCGAACAGGGCAGCTGGTCCAGTATAGAAGCCCAAAAAGCGATCGAACAGATCGAAGCATTGCATCCTGAAAACCGCGGTTTAGATATCGGATTCTTTGATTTAGATCCAGATGAGATAAAATAAGGAGAAAAGAGACATGACAAACGAACGAACATTGAAGCGTCCCGAGGTATTAGCACCTGCTGGGACGCTAGAAAAACTAAAAACAGCCATTCATTATGGTGCAGATGCCGTGTATATCGGCGGAAATGCCTACGGGTTACGTAGCCGTGCCGGCAATTTTACAAAAGAAGATATGATTGAAGGCGTAGCTTTTGCAAAAGAGCACAATGCGAAAGTGTACGTCGCAGCAAATATGGTGACACATGAAGGCAATCAAGAAGGTGCTGGTGACTTTTTCCGTGAGATACGCGATGTCGGTATTTCAGCGGTAATCGTTTCAGACCCAGCTTTGATTGAAATTTGTGCAACAGAAGCACCTGGTTTACCGATCCATTTATCGACACAAGCTTCAGCAACGAACTATGAGACATTAGAGTTCTGGAAAAATGAAGGGCTTGAGCGCGTCGTTTTAGCCCGTGAAGTGTCAATGGAAGAAGTTGCGGAGATCCGTAAAAATACAGATGTTGAAATCGAAGCGTTTATCCATGGAGCTATGTGTATTTCTTATTCCGGCAGATGTACATTATCCAACCATATGTCGATGCGTGATGCGAACCGCGGCGGCTGTTCTCAATCATGCCGCTGGAAATACGAGTTGTATGATATGCCTTTTGGCGGAACACGTACAAGCTTGACAGATAAAGGTGAAGTGGAAGAAGAATTTTCGATGAGTGCGGTCGATATGGCAATGATTCAGCATATTCCCGAACTGATTCAAAATGGCGTCGATAGCTTTAAGATCGAAGGAAGAATGAAATCGATCCATTATGTTTCGACGGTAGCAAATGTGTATAAAAAAGCTGTGGATACATACATGGAAGATCCTGAAAATTATGAATGTAAACAAGAATGGATCGACGAGTTATGGAAAGTTGCGCAGCGTGAGCTGTCTACAGGTTTTTATTACCATGTACCAACAGATGAGGAACAATTATTTGGTGAACGCCGTAAAATTCCACAATATAAGTTTATTGGGGAAGTCATGGCGTATGATGAAGCAACAAAAGTAGCAACGATCCGCCAAAGAAATCATTTTAGTGTTGGCGATGAGGTCGAATTTTATGGACCTGGGTTCAATCACTTCCATCAAACAGTAGAAGTTATGTATAATGAAGATGGTGAGTCGATTGATCGCGCACCAAACCCAATGATGATTTTAACGATGCCGGTTGAACAACCTGTAGCAGTTGGGGATATGATCCGTAAGAAAAAATAAATATCAACCATTAAGAGTGTGTAGCAAAACAGTTTTTCGTTTTGTCCCACACTCTTTCGTTAAAGTGTCTGATGAAGGAGGATTTTGAAAGAATGGTAAAACAATATGATTACATCGTGATCGGCGGCGGCAGCGGCGGTATCGCTTCTGCGAATCGTGCCGGAATGCACGGTGCAAAGGTATTATTGATCGAAGCAGGAGAGATTGGCGGAACCTGTGTGAATGTTGGCTGTGTGCCCAAAAAAGTCATGTGGCAGGCAAGCTCAATGATGGAAATGATGAAGCGGGATGCTGCTGGTTACGGTTTTGATGTCGACGTTAAAGCGTTGGATTTTAAAAGATTAGTTCAAAATCGTGAGTCATATATCGATTTTCTGCACGGTGCTTATTATCGTGGGTTAGATAGCAATCATGTCAAAGTTTTAGCTGAATATGCAACTTTCGTGGATGAACACACAATCAAAGCAGGAGAAGATACATACACGGCTCCTCATATTTTGATTGCTACAGGCGGACGTCCAAAAAAACTAGGAATCCCTGGAGAAGAGTATGCGATCGATTCAAATGGGTTCTTTGCTTTAGAGGAATTACCAAAACGGGTAGTGTTTGTCGGAGCAGGATATATTGCTGCAGAACTTGCAGGTACGATCCACGGATTAGGTGCTGAAACGCATTGGGCTTTTAGAAAAGAACATCCTTTACGTAGTTTTGATGAGATGCTTTCTGAAAAAGTAGTTGAACATTATCAACAAGATGGTATGCATATTTATCCTAACTCAACTCCGCAGTCGATTGAAAAATTAGCTACAGATGAGTTAGTGATCACCTTTGAAAATGGCACAAAGATCACTGCAGATAGTGTCGTTTTTGGTACGGGCCGTCAGCCAAATACAGATAAATTAGGTCTTGAGAATACACAAGTTGAACTAACAGAAAAAGGCTATGTAAAAGTCGATAAATACCAAAATACGACACAGAAAGGTATCTATGCAGTTGGTGATGTCATCGGCAAGATCGATCTAACACCGGTTGCGATTGCGGCAGGACGCCGTTTGTCTGAGCGCCTTTTTAATGGAAAAGAAAATGAGTATTTAGACTATGAAACGATTCCGACTGTTGTTTTCACACATCCGCCGATTGCAACAGTTGGGTTGACTGAAACAGAAGCTGTTGAGAAATATGGTAAAGAAAATATCAAGATTTACAAATCAACGTTTACCCCAATGTACTTTGCGCTAGATGAATATCGCCAAAAGTGCGATATGAAATTAGTTTGTGCTGGTAAGGAAGAAAAAATCGTTGGATTACATGGCATTGGTCTTGGTGTGGACGAAATGCTGCAAGGATTCGCGGTAGCGATCAAAATGGGTGCAACTAAGAAAGATTTCGATAATACAGTGGCGATCCATCCAACGGGCTCAGAAGAGTTTGTAACGATGCGATAAGTTGATGAGGCAAAATTGATTTTTAGTTTTGCCTCATTTTATTTTAAAGAGGAGTAATATGATATTTTTAACTAGTTACATTAAGAAAATGGGTCAAAAAATGATTGCTCTAGGACTGTTTTTGTTGGGAGCGTTAGTTCTTGGAATATTTGTGCTGTTTATTTTTGGAAAGATCAGCTTATCGAACATATCTATAATCGATCTATTTATCGGTTGTTTATTTGCTTTCTTTTTACCTGGTGCTATTTGGAGTATTTTTCTTATTGGACCGTTCTTCAAAACAAGGAAACAAATCCAAAAATATCTTCAAGAATCCTCACTGGAAAAACAGCAGGATCTACAAAAGCTTTTACAAAAGGAAGCGTCGGATAAAGAAATTCGATGGCATCTACAAGGACGTTATGGAGAGTATTTTATGCTCTTGTTACCAGATATTGTTATTGATAGAACTGATATTATAACGTGCAAACGAAATGGGACAAAGAATTATAGGAGATATGGGAAGTACTATCGAGTAGTATTTATTTTAAAAAATGGACGGAAGCAAATAATCGATTGCCCAACAAACAAAGGTGTAGATGCCATCATACGGTGGTGGAAAAGCTAAAAAAACAGATCAGTCTATTTTTGACTGATCTGTTTTTTTAATTTTGTCTCACAAGAATAGCTTGTGTGATCTCTAGCAACTGTTTTTTTGCATCTGTAGTAGTTTCAGGCAATTTAGTAATACCCTTCAACGCTTGCTGTGTATATTTTTCGGCAAGTTTTTGTGCTTTTGAGACTCCACTAAAAGAATGAACAAGTTCATAAATTTTATCTGTCTCATTGTCTGTCAGGTTTTCTCCTTTTTCCAGATAAGGCAGCAGTGTTTCTCGACCTTCTTCTAATGCGTATAGTAGCGGTAAGGAGTAGACACCTTGACGAACATCTTCAAGAACGGGTTTTCCAATTTGCTCTGTACTTTGTGTATAGTCAAGTACATCGTCGATAATTTGAAATGCAAGGCCGATATTTTCTCCTATTTTCCCACAGTTTTTTGCAAAACGTTCAGAACTGCCACTTTCATAAGCACCAACAAAACAACTTAGTGAAAAAAGTTCAGCAGTTTTTCCAGAAATGTTTTCTAAATACTGATCGATCGTCATATCGACATTGTAGCGATTATCCATTTGCCCTAGTTCGCCACTCAAAATTTTTTCCATACTTTTAGAGTTTAGCTGGATGCTTTTTAAAGAAGAAGAATAGTCAGCCAAAAGCTTAAAACAACTAACGAATAAATAATCGCCTGCATAAACAGCTGTACTGTTGCCAAATTGAGAGCGGATCGTGGGTAAGCTTCTTCTAATATCAGCTTCATCTACAATATCATCGTGAATCAATGTTGCAGTGTGCAGTAATTCGATGGCTGCTGCTAAAGCAACAGCTTTTTTCGCGTCTCTTTGTTCTCCAAACTGTGAGAAAAGTAATTGATAAGCAGGACGTAATAATTTACCACCAGAGTGGATCATCGACATAACTGCTTTTTCGACGTCTTTATTTTTTAAATTGACATTGCTGTCCATTAGTTTTAATGTGCTGTTCAATTCTTTTGCTAGTTCAGGATAGTTTTTCCACATTGGATGAATATTCATAAGATGACTCCTTTGGTTGTACTCACTTAAATCAAATGGTTACTGGAAGTATTGACTCCATTTATGTTTTGTTGTTGATTCATAGTTTAATTGAAACTGTCGCAGTGTTTGAACATGACGGAGTAGATAATTAGCTGCAATTCCGATAGCAATACCAGATAATAGACCGATAAATGAAAGGAATGGCAGATAAAGCATCGGTGCCCATGATTGCGCGAAAAAGCAAGTGGTCAATAGCTGCCCAACATTATGCAAAAAACCGCCTGCAGCACTGATGCCAATGATACTCACACGTTTTGGACCCAGCTGCATGATAAGAAGCATGCCTAAATAACTAAGTAAGGCGCCACTAGCACTATAGAAGAACGTAGATATCGTCCCGCCTAGTAGTGTGGTCAAAATCAATCGCATACAGACTAAAAAGAAACTGTCTCTTTTTCTCATGGTAAAAATAGCAATGATCGTAATCAAGTTAGCTAAGCCAAGTTTCGCTCCAGGTGCAAAAGCAAAAGGATAAGGGATCATGTTTTCAATAAGTCCAATGATCACACCTTGAGCGACGAGCATGGAAATGTATATGTTTTTTTGTAATTTGTTCATAATTAGCGGCAGTACTTAATAAATCAAGCTGCCATCTTCACTCCCATCAGAAGCCTCAACGGTGATAAATAAATTATGCGGCAGACAAGCGATCGGTGTTTCACCTGCTTTAGATATCCAGCCGCGCTGGACACAGATTTGATCTCCGCAATTTGTTTCTAACATCCGAATTCTATCTCCGCTGACTTCTATCAAATTATAATCGCCATCAGCTGCTTCATATTTATATGTATAAGTAGGACCGTCTTCTTTTAAATCAAAAACTTTGATTACTTCGCCGTCTACCTTTAGAATGGCTTGTTTAGTCGCATCTTCTTGAGCAGTATTTTGAATACTAAAAACAACAAGGGGCAAGAAAGAACCGAGTGTCAGAAGTATAATAATGGCAATATCCCAAGGACGTATATAACTTTTTTGAATAAATTCTTTTATATTCAACTCTTTCCTCTCCTTCATAGTTTTTAGTTGTCTTTATTCTATCATAAGGATAAAAGAAAGTTCTAGGAGTAAACCTAGAACTCTCTTATGCGTTTGCTATAAAAAATGGGTGATTATTTATTTACTGCCGTATCTGGATTTAGGTGTACCATACCACCATTTACCAAGGGTACGTTGCAACCAAGGGATCACCCAACGGTCTAATCCAAGTGCACGACCTGAACCGTTCATCAAAGCGAATGCCACAAAGATAAACCAAACATTTACCCAGTAGAACATACCTGATAAACAGAATGCAATAGTTAAACCAATTGTTGCTGCACTACTTAACCAAGTAAATAGACCTGCAATCAATGCTAAGGCAATCAATACTTCGACGATCGTCATGAATTTTTGCATGAACAATGCAACTTCTTGGTTAGGCATCATGAATTTCATCACGCTTTCAAACCATTTTGGCATATGATCGAAGACTTGCATTGGTTGTTCGCCGTAAGCATAGCTTAAACCAAAGTGTGCTGCTTGAGTCGCTGTATCAGCTGCAGCATCGGCACCAGCACCACTTGCGGCAGTCGTTGTTTCAGCTGCGGCAGAAGCACCTGTTGTTACTTGTTCTTGTAGCCAAGGGAATGGGAACACAACTTTATCTGTGAACCAAGATCCGTCGCCAAACCAAGTGCTTGGTTTCAAGTAATCACCAGTTCCGACAATTTTCTTCATTGATTCTACTAGCCAAACCATACCATAGAATACACGTAACGGTACGCTCCACAACACGTTGCCATAACGTGAAGAATGTCCACGAGTTACGTTACGGTCGTCTTTGATATGGAAGAACTCATGCATGATATATTGGAACATGTAGTAACCAGAACGAATATCAAAGAAGTATTTCAAGTTAACGATGTGTTTCATGATAATTGCTAAGAAACCGCTAAGGTGGATCTTATCAAATAAGTTAGCAACGCCCCATTTAGAGCCGACAGAAACCATGAATCCTTGATAATTACCTTTAAATGCGTGTTTTTCGCCGCCTTTGATATCTGCAACGATGTTTGCAGCAGCAGTATGACCTGTTTGTTCAGCTGCTTGTACGATTTGAGGTGTAGGCGTATTTGGAGTTTCTTCGTAATAAACCAAGTCACCTACGATATAAATGTTTTTATCTTCGTAGCCTTTTGCTTGCATGAATTCATTCGCAACCAAGCGATTTCCACGTGCAGCTTCTAAACCAAAGTCAGCTGCATCTGAAGTTGCTTTAACACCTGCAGTCCAAATCAATGTATGAGTTGGAACAGTTGAACCATCTTTTAATTTGATATGGTCAGCTGCAACTTCAACGATTGGTGCGTTAAGAAGAAGTTGTACATTTTTCTTTTCTAGATAACGTTCAGCTTTTGCAGCATCGTTACGAGATAACATGTTCAAGATTGTCGGCATTGCTTCAACGACCATTAGCGTAAACTCGCTAGGATCTAATTTGAATTCTTTTGCAAGACGATCTTTCCAGTCGATTAGTTCACCGATCATTTCGATCCCAGTAAAGCCTGATCCGCAGACAACGAATGTCAGCATCGCTTTACGAATTTCTGGATCTGGTTCAATTGCTGCTTTTTCAACAGTTTCCAAAATATGTTCGCGAATTTTCAGAGAGTTTTCAAAAGACCATAGAGTAAATCCATGTTCTTTAACACCTGGAGTACCAAAGTCATTTGGCTCGCCACCCATACCGATGATCAATTGATCAAACTCATAAGAACCTAATTTTGTTTGAACGACTTTTTTGTCTTTGTCGATACCAGTTACAGTGTCTGTGACAAGTTTTACATTCTTCTTACGTGAAAATAAACGTTGTAGATCGTATTGAATCGCTTCAGGTTCAACACGTCCGCCTGCTACTTCGTGCAGCTCAGTCATCATGGTGTGGTAAGAATGACGATCAATTAGAGTAATCTCAACGTCAGAGTCTTTTTTTAATTTTTTTGCTAAAAATTTAGTTGCTGAAACGCCAGCATACCCAGCTCCCACAACGACAATTTTTTGCTTTGTCATTGATAATCCGCTCCTTAAAAAAATGAAATGAAAATGATAATAATTACACAATCGATTTCATTATATAGCGTGTTTGTGGATTTGTCTAATAACAATTCATAAATATAGGAAATAAATTTTTCTTTATTAAAATGCCGTGAAAAATAAGTAAAAAATTTTCTTTCTTTTATAACTTTAATTGACATAATCGTAATTTTATATAGAATGTAAATTATATCACAAACTAAGTTTGTGGAATGTTAAAGAAAAGGAAAAGGTGAACTAAAATGAAAATGAGCAAAATTGTTAAGGGATTCACAGCTATTGCACTTTCATCTCTTTTATTAGCGGCATGCGGATCTGATGATAAGAAAGATACAGCGAAATCATCTGATTCAAGCACTGCGACATCAAAAACTGCAGATTCTTCAACAGTAGCAGAAAAAGAAGCTGGTGCTGATTTACAAGACGGCACATACAAATTAGAAGAAAAGAACGAAAAAAATGGTTACCGTGCAACATTTGAAATGACTGTCAAAGACGGCAAAATCACAGAGTCTAAATACGACAACATCAACGCTGACGGCAAATCAAAAACAGAAGATAAAGATTACGAAACAAATATGAAAGACAAAACAGGCGTTGGCCCTGCTGAGTTCATTCCTGAATTAAACGAATCACTAGTTAAATCACAAAGCGCAAGCGGCGTAGAAGTAGTAACTGGTGCGACTCACTCTAGTGAATCATTCCAAAACTATGCACAACAATTGATCCAAGCTGCACAAGCAGGAAACACTGAAACAATTGAAATCGATAATGGTGCGGATCTTAAAGATGGTACGTACTCTTTGAAAGAAAAAAATAATTCAAACGGCTACCACACAACATTCTCAATCGTTGTTAAAGATGGTAAAGTCACAGAATCTAACTACGATAACGTAAACGACGAAGGCAAATCTAAAAAAGACGATGCTGACTACAACAAAAACATGAAAGACAAATCTGGTACAGATCCAGAAACATACATCCCTGCATTGAACGAAGAATTTGTTAAAGCAATGGGCGAAGATGGTGGATCAGCTGCGGATGTAGAAGTCGTAACAGGCGCAACTCACAGCACACACTCATTCGTAATGTATGCTCAACAATTGATCAATGCTGCTGAAAAAGGCAACACTGATGAAATCGTTGTAGACAACATCGTAATGAAAAAATAATTCTTTCACAGAATTACAATTGACGAACTAAACATGTGCAGAATTCAGATCATCATCTGAATTCTGCATTTTTGCTGCGAATCACTACGATTGGCTCTGCCAGAGTAGATGATGAGCAGTACTTGGCGAGCGAAGAGAGCGAAGTGACCCTACTAGTGAATCACGACAAGGTAAGAGAAGGATAAACCAGCAATAAGTGAACAACGCGAGATAACCCCAAAAAACTCATCAGAGTAGACGATGAGCAGTACTTGGCGAGCAAAGAGAGCGAAGTGACCCTACTAGTGAATCACGCCAAGGCAAGAAAAGGATAAAGCAACAATAAGTGAACAACGCGAGATAACCCTAAAAAACTCAACAGGATAGATGATGAGCAGTACTTGGCGAGCGAAGAGAGCGAAGTAACCCTACTAGTGAACCACGATAAGGCAAGAGAAGGATAAACCAGCAACAAGTGACCAAAGCAAGATAACTCCCAAAAAATCATCAGAGTAAACGATGAGCAGTACTTGGCAAACGGAGAAAGCGAAGTACCCTACTAGTAAATCTCGTCAAAGAAAAGAATAGACTAGCAATAAGCAAAAAACACAAGATATCTCAATAATACTCACCAGAGTAAAGAAGGCGAAGAACCAAACACTGACACAAGTAAAAATACCAACATACAAGTTTCAATGATCACAAGCAGTAAAATCAATTCATCAAAATACATAAATCAAAAGAAAATCCTTTCCATTACTCAGAAAAAGCGCTACTATAGATGAGAAAATTTTTCTATTTAGAAAGAGGGATACGATGAAAAATAAAAAAGTACTAATGACTATATTAACTGGACTATTTCTAATTGTTTTAGCCGGTTGTGGCTCAAAAGAAGAGACCGCTAAAATAAATAAAGAGCCATACTCAGATCAGCAATCGTTACTTGGTACGTATGTACAAGTCCGTATCTATGATGATGGTAAAAAAGATGTATTAGATAAAGCTTTTGCCAGAGTGAAAGAGTTGGGTGATAAAATCACAGTCAATGAAAAAGGTTCAGAAATCGATGCAATCAATGAACAAGCGGGGATAAAACCAGTAAAAGTATCCGATGACGTCTACCCTTTGATCAAACGTGCGTATGAATATAGTGAGGACTCTTCTGGCGGCTTTGACATGGCGATCGGACCAATCACTCAATTATGGCATATCGGCTTTGATGATGCGCGCAAACCATCTCAAGAGGAAATCGATCAGGCGTTGAAATTAGTGGACTATCACAAAGTAAAACTAAATGATGAGGATCAAACGGTTTATCTTGAAGAAAAAGGTATGCAGCTGGATCTTGGAGCTATTGCGAAAGGTTATATCACGGATGAAGTTGTTAAGGTGTTGAAAGACAATGGCGTCACTACTGCGATCGTCGATTTAGGTGGAAATGTATTTGTTCTTGGACACAGTCCTCGTGGAAAAGACGTGGATTGGAACGTTGGAATTCAAGATCCGAATAAAGCAAGAAATACAGTCGTTGGAACTGTTCAAGAAAGTAATAAAACCCTCGTGACCTCTGGGATCTATGAACGCTATTTGAAAGTTGATGGTGAAACCTATCACCATTTGTTCGATCCAAAAACAGGTTATCCTTTTGATAATGATATTGCTGGTGTGACTGTCATCACGAAGAAATCGATCGATGGAGATGGCTTATCAACAGCTGTCTTTTCAATGGGAGTCAAAAAAGGATTGGAATATGCCGAAAGTTTGAAAGACGTTGATGTGATATTTGTTACTAAAGAAGACAAGGTTTACGTAAGTAAGGATATTGAAAAAGTTTTTGAATTAGGAAAAGATTCGGGATATACGATGGGAGATCGTAAGGATCTGAAATAAGGAGAACGAATATGTCGTTGAAAGTATTTTTGCAAGTAGTGGAAATCCAGACGAAGTTAGCAAGTCTGTTTCCATTTGCGGTTGGGGTATTATTTTCCATAGCGTATTTTAATGAGTTTCAGTTAGGCTATACATTATTGTTTTTTGTAGGAATGGTCGTATTCGACATGGCAACAACTGCAATCAATAATTTTATGGATTTTAAAAAAGCAAAGTCTCAGAAGTATAAGTACGAAGAAAATATCATTGGCAGCTCAGGGATCGCTCCCAGTTTAGTGAGAAACATGATTTTCACTATGATTACTTTTGCTGCTGCGGTTGGTATCTTTTTGACCATCCAAACTGGTTGGTTGTTTTTAGTAATGGGCGGAGTTTGTTGTTTTATCGGTATTTTTTATACCTTTGGTCCGATTCCGTTATCACGGATGCCTTTAGGAGAAGTATTTAGCGGTTTTACGATGGGATTAGGGATTTTTGCTATGACGATCTATTTGAATGTTTTGAATGATCCGCCATTTTATTTACAGTTAGATTGGGTAAAAGGAACGTTTGCCTTGATAGGCAGTCTTTGGTCTGTTTTAGCGATCATTTGGGCTTCATTGCCAATGGTGTTTACAATTGCTAATATCATGCTGGCAAATAATTTGAGAGATTTGGATACAGATATTGAAAATCATCGGTATACATTGGTCTATTATATTGGACGTGAACATGGAGTGATTCTTTTCCAAGGACTAATGCTAGCTTGTTATACTGTGATTTTGATAGGAATGGTTTTTGGTATTTATCAATGGCCGATTTTACTAACCTTTGTTTCGCTATTACAAGTCTGGAAAAATCTTAAATTATTTAAAGCAGAGCTGCCGCATCCCAAAAGTTTTGGGTACTCGATAAAAAACTTGATCGCATTTAACGGTTGCTATTTATTAGGGTTGCTAGTGACGATCATAGTTGAAAAGTTATAAAATAGAAAAGAAAAATGAGGATGGAACAGAAGTGTCAGGCTCCGAGAAACAAGAGGGAGTTGCTTCTGCTCTCACCGTTTATTAAATTTTAGAGTCCAGAACAAAACTGTTTTTTAGTTTTGTTCTGGACTCATTTTTTAGGATAGTAAATATAAATAGCTATTCTTTTTTTCCTTTTTTGCTGTTAATGAATAAGAACAAGACGATTAATAAAAGAATGGCGATCCCTGCAATTGAATAATAGATGGTTTTCTTTTCACCGGTATTCGGGAACAAGCCTTTTTTCTCTTCTTTTTTTGGTGAAGAAGATTGCACAGTACTACTACTGTCAGATGTAGATGATTCAGTAACCGTAGCTCCTGCGAAGGCTTTATCATCTAATGTGTAGACTGGAGAATAATCACCCGATTGAGGAGAAAAGGCCGCGAAGCAAAAACCATCTTCGTATGGCAAAGTAAAATAGCCGTCATTATCAGTAGTTACAGTATTATTAGGCGTTGTTGATGGATATAATTCCTTGATTGTTGTAATAGATTGTCCTAAATGACTAGAAGCGCTATAGCCATAAATAGAAATTCCAGCGTTCGTTCCTCCGTTGATAGCTGTAACTTTCCCTTTGACTTCTTTTTTAGCTGAATCATAAGAGACAAATTGGACATCATAGGTTGGTGATGCTGGCACTACCGTATAACTCATGTCTAGAGTGACCGTTTGTTTTTCATCACTATCTAAAAGATAAAATATGAAGCTAACTTTCACAACATTTCTACCAAGTGTTTTTGTTGAAGGCTCTTCTAAAAGCTTTAAATCTCTAAGCGCAGCACCATGAGCAGAACCATCTGCTTGGAGCATCTCAGCGCTTACAGTATCGCCCTGAAAAACAACTAATGTTGAGTCCATATGATCGCCATAAGCATTTTCTGCAGTGCTTGATGTCTCGACAGTACTGGAATCCTCAGTTTGTGATAGGCTGCTTTCGAGTGTTTGTGTTCCTTCGTTATCAGAGCTTTGGGCCTCCTTAGCGATCGATGAATTTTCAACGGCACTGACATCGGAAGAACTTATTGGATCTTCGGCAAAGCTGGTGATTGGTAACAGAGCCAATAGGACTGTAAAACAAAAAACGACTTTTTTCATAAATATTCTCCTTTTTCGTAACATACGTATTAATTCGCAATACAAATGTAACATAAATGAAATGTTTAGGAAATGAATGTAAAGAATAAATGTTTTTTCTTAAGGTATTCTTAATATTTATGTTTAGGAGAAAGAGTCACTTGATTGATTTTAAGCTGATCTCACCAGATGAAAGAACTTTCTCAGAGCCATCTGAAAGCTGAACGATCAATTCTCCACGCTCATTTATGGCTATAGCAGTTCCGTCATAATCTGTTCCTGCTTGGGAGAAAGAAACTGTTTTACCTAACACAAATGATTTTTGACGATATTCGTCTAAAAAATCTTCTGCTGGTAATTGAGCTAAGATTCGATAAAACTGATTCCAAATAGCTGCGATCAGCTCATTTCGTGTGATCGTTGGTGTGCGATCAGAAAATATCGAAGTCGCTTTTTCCTGCAACTCTTCTGGAAATTCATTTTGTTTGAGCGAAAAATTGATGCCCATGCCAATAATGACATTTGAGATTTGTCCAGACTCTACATCACTCATGGCTTCAGACAGAATGCCGCCAATTTTTTTTCCGTTCAAGTAAATGTCATTGACCCATTTGATCTCAGTTGTTAGATGAGCTAACTCGTCCATTGCACGAGCAGCAGCTACAGCCATGATAACTGTATATTGTGCCATCTCTTCAAATCGTTGATTTGGACGTAAAAGCATGCTCATATAAATACCGCAGCCTGCTTTAGAAAAGAAAGGTCTTCCAAACCGACCCTTTGGTGCTTCTTGAATATCTGCAACGATTAAAGTGTTATCAGGTTCACCGTTGATGGCTGCTAGTTTAGCGTCTTTCATCGTTGACTCGGAGGAATCAAGAATAGTGATGGAAAGATCTGGTGTTGTTGGCGCTAGAGCAAGTTTGATCCCTTCGGCAGATAATATGTCTGAAGAGTCATACCGATAGCCTTTATTGCGGCTGCTTGAAATTTGATGACCTTCTTTTTTTAGTTCATTGATGGCTTTCCAAATCGCTGTTCGAGATAAGGAGAGTTCCTGAGCCATTTCTTCACCAGAAATAAAGGCGGGGGCTTGTTTCATTAATAAGGTTAATACCTGACTTTTAGTTGACATATTTTTCGCTCCTTTATGATGATTTTATTGTAGCTGATGTAGAAGAAGCGGGTCAACCACAATCCGCCTGTAAGACGAGAAGAAAATCCTTCTTAAGATGTATGATTTCTTGTGGAAAGCTTGCTATACTTAAGAAGTAGAGCAGAACTACTTGTCATTTCTGCTAAGTGACACTGGAAATCAAAGAGATGGAGTGGAAAAAATGGAAAAGCAACAATATGTTTGTGAGAAGTGTGGGAACATGCATTATGTATCTGATCAATTTCAGGCAACTGGAGGAAATTTTGCCAAAATTTTTGATGTACAAAATAAAAAATTCATTACGATCAGCTGTACACAATGCGGATTTACCGAATTGTACCGTGGTCAAACATCTGATGGATGGAATGTTCTTGATTTCTTGATGGGTGGATAATGAATACCTAAAAAGTCACTGAGCTATAGCGAACGAGCTATGACTCGGTGACTTTTAATTTGATAAATGATATTTTGAGCTATTTTTTAAACTAGAAGTAACTGATCGTCTTTCAACTCTTGTCCACTGTTTTTGTGAAACATATCCATCAATTCATTCACAGTCAAATCTTTTTTCTGTTCAGCTGGTACATCAACAACCACTTGCCCTTGATGCAGCATGATCAATCGATTGCCGTAGCGAATAGCATCTTCCATATCATGAGTGACCATGAAGGCAGTCAATTGGTGCTCTTGAATCAGTTTTTCAGTCAATTCCATAACGGTGATCGATGTCTTTGGATCTAATGCTGCTGTGTGTTCATCTAATAAAATCAGTTCTGGTCGAATCAGAGTAGCCATCAATAGCGTGATCGCTTGACGTTGACCTCCAGATAATAAACCAATTTCTGCAGCTAATCGATTTTCCAGTCCTAAATTTAGACTAGCTAATTGTTCTTTGAAAAATTCACGATCATTTTTACGAACACCATTGCTAAGTCCGCGTTTTTTTCCTCGTTTCATTGCAAGGGCCATATTTTCTTCCACAGTCAAACGAACTGCAGTCCCCATTTTAGGGTCTTGAAAAACACGGCTGATTTGTTTTGAGCGAGCAACAACACGTTGTTTAGTGATGTCTTTTCCTTGTAGCGTTAGTTGTCCTTCTTCAATGGGCAAAGTCCCTGCGATACTGTTTAAAAGTGTTGATTTACCAGCACCGTTTCCCCCGATGATGGTAATGAACTCTCCTTGATTGATCGTTAAATCGATTCCTTTTAACACGTGATTTTCATTCACTGTTCCACGTTCAAAGTATTGATGGAGATTTTTGATCGTTAATACTGGCTGCATTAATTAGCGCCTCCTTTGCGTTTACCTATTTTAGAGAACCCTAATTTTTTTTGGATCAATGGTGATGATAAGCAGATCACTAAAATAATTGCAGAAAATAGTTTTAAGTCTGCTGGATCGACACGTAATTCTAATACACAAGCAAGAATGAAACGGTATAGAATCGCACCGATTACTATTGTGATCAAGCGTAAGCCGAGCGATTTATTTTTAAACAGAACCTCGGCAATAATGATCGAAGCCAATCCAATGACGATCGTTCCGATCCCAGAGTTTAAATCAGCGAAGTTATTGTTTTGAACTAACAAAGCACCTGCTAAGGCGATACAGCCGTTTGAAAGCATGTAGCCAATGATTTTCATGTTGTCTGTATTGATGCCGTTTGCTTCACTCATATCAAGATTATCTCCCGTTGCACGAGTCGCTAATCCAATTTCTGTTCTAAAGAATAAAACAAGTAAAATAATAACGAGGATCACAATAATTGCTCCGACTAAAATCGTGCTGTTTACTTTTGAAAGTCCTAGTGATTGTGCATGAGAAAAAATCGAATCTGTTCCGATCAAAGAAATATTTGGTGCGCCCATAATACGGGAATTGATACTGTATAAACCGGTCATGGTAATGATTCCTGCTAATAAAGCCGGAATTTTTAATTTTGTATGAAGTAAACCTGAAACCAGCCCAGCTAACATACCAGCGATAAATGCGATAATCAAAGCGGTAATGGGTGCCATCATCGAATGAAGACTAAATAAGGATTGAAAAGGAGCAGGCCAGGAAGCGGGATCTTTAGCTAAGATCACTGCTGCTACAGCACCGCCTAAAGGAAAACTTCCTTCGGTAGTTAAATCAGCAATATCTAAAATACGGTAAGTCAGGAATACCCCAATCGCCAGTAATGACCATAGAAGGCCTTGCGAAGTTGAGGAGAGTAGTATGTCTATCAACAAAATCAGCTTCTTTCAGTAGTTTTATGTAGCTTAGTGATGCAAAAACAGTTGTTTCTGCATCACTACTATTTTTATTCATCGTCTGTAAATTAAGGTGCTTTGATCGTGTCTGGATCGATATCTAGCGCTTTTGCCATGTCTTCATTTACAAAAAGTTCTAAGTCTTTAGCTTTTTCAACAGGCATATCTGCAGGCTGTGCTTCTCCTTTAAGGATTTTAGCTGCCATGACACCAGTTTGTTTTCCTAAAGCTTTATAGTCGATTCCGACTGTTGCAAGTCCGCCTTGTTCTACTTGTTCGATCGAACCAGCGATGACAGGGATTTTATGTTCTTTGGCTACTTCTCCGATCACAGCAGCGGCAGAAGCGAAAGTATTATCCGTTGGGATGTAGATAGCATCAACGTCTTTTGCTAAGCTAGTTGTTACTTGTTGGACATCATTTGTTGAGTTTGCTGTTAAAATTTTTGTTTTGACGCCTTTATCTTTTAGCGCTTTTTCAGCCATATCAGCTTGGATTTTAGAATTCGCTTCACCAGCGTTGTACATGATTCCAACTGTTTTCGCATCAGGAACGATGTTTAGCAGTAAAGCAATTTGCTTATCAATGGGAACGATATCTGTTGTTCCTGTCACGTTTCCACCTGGCTTTTCATCTGATTTCACCAATTTGGCACCAGCTAAATCAGTCACAGCAGTTACTACGATGGGAATATCAGTGGTTTCATTTAATAGTGATTGTGCGGCAGGTGTTGCGATTCCTAGCAATAAATCTGGTTTTTCTTTGACTAACTTTTCACTCATGCTTTTTAATTGAGCCTGATCATTTTGAGCGTTGGTGTATTCGATCGTTAGGTTTTCACCTTCTTTAAAGCCGTTTTCAGCTAAGCCTTCTTTGAATCCTTCAAAAGCAGCATCCAATGAGCCGTGCTCGACAGGCTGTAAGACCCCGATTTTTTTCATATCGCTGTCTGAACCTGAATCAGCTTTTTTGTCATTTCCGCAAGCGCCAAGTGTTAGTAAAGCCACTGCTGATACAATACTCAATCCTAGTAATTTCTTTTTCATCTCAATTCCTCCAGTATGATTGTTAAAACAAAAAATCCATTCAGACAATATGCCTAAATGGATTGATAAAAGTCGTCAGTTCAATACTTTCGTTCGCCACTTAGGATTGTCTACGTGGCTGTTTGTTCAGTGCAAAGTGCTCTAGCCATCATAGATACAAAAACAGTTTTTGCTGTTTGCACCCATGATTTCATGAATACAAACCTATCTAAAATAGCTAAAGTAAGCTTTATTCAGTTGTGGGTTGATTAAGTAAGTCATAGTAATCTCCTCCGCAAATTGAATTGTACTTAGTATAATTCAAAAACTGGAAGAATGTCAACAGATTATTTAAAATTTTCAGACAATTTATTTTTTTTAAAGTAAAAAGCAAATATTTTTTATTTTCTTCTTTCCATGCTAAAATTCAGTTTGTAGATAAAATTAAAAAAAGACTAGGAGAATAGTTATGATTTCAAAAAAATTAATTACTTTAGGTACATTAGCAGCAACTGTATTAGTATTAGGCGCATGCAGCAGCGATAGTAAAGACACAAAAGCGAGCTCATCTGACAGCAAAACAGAAGCAACTTCAACAAGCTCAAGCATGGATGCTGTAAGTTCTGCCTCTGTTAGTGACAAACCAGAAGTACTCGAAAAAGCATTAGGTGAAGATGGAAACTGGATCATCGCTGCAACTGCAGATGTAATGTTTGATAAAGATGTGACTGTCTCAGGTGAATTCCATGATAAAGGCGATTCTTCTGCGGATATCTACAGAAAATTAGCTTTATATGCACAAGATTCAGATCGTAAAGTGACGGATGAATATACAATCACTGTACCAGAACTAATTGTTGAATCAGAAAACTTCAATATCGTTAACGGAACTGTTAAAGGAAACATCTTAGTTAAAGCGAATGGTTTTGTTTTAAACGGTGCAAAAGTTGACGGAAACGTAACGTTTGAAAAAGAAGAATACAAAACATCTGCTACTCTTGATAAAGAAGGCGCAGAAGTAACTGGTGACATCACCGTTCAATAAGAATGATCATAAAATGAGAGGCACTTGATTGTAAAATCGAGTGCTTTTTTTTCTATAATAAAAGATACTTGAACCTCTTGACTTTTACTATAGAAAGAAGTAGAATGTATAGATGCAAAAACTATCTGAAAAATGCTGAAGCAGGAGCGAAATATTGTCCGTTCCGGTTTTTAATAGGGAAACAAAAGTAGAAAACGCACGAGAAAATTTTCAAGAGCACATTCTATTTTTGGTTTTTTTTTGCCTAAAAACCGCAAAAAATGCTCATTGTTACGTATATTTAATATTTGTAATGAAAATGAAATGTTTCAGTTAGTGTTTTGATAGACTTTTAATTAGAGGAGTGAAGAGCTTGGCTGGACACGTAGTAAAATACGGAAAACACCGCGAACGTAGAAGTTTCGCCCGGATCAGTGAAGTGTTGGAATTACCCAACTTGATTGAGATTCAAACAGACTCTTACCAATGGTTTTTAGATGAAGGCTTAAGAGAGATGTTTGAAGACATTTTACCAATTGATGATTTCCAAGGAAACCTATCTTTGGAATTCGTAGATTATGAATTAAAAGAACCTAAGTACACCGTAGAAGAAGCGCGTTCACATGACGCAAACTATTCTGCACCTTTACATGTCACTCTAAGATTGACCAATCGTGAATCTGGAGAAATCAAATCACAAGAAGTTTTCTTCGGTGATTTCCCTCTAATGACCGAAATGGGAACATTCATCATCAATGGAGCAGAACGTGTTATCGTTTCTCAGTTAGTGCGTTCACCAGGTGTGTATTTCCATGGCAAAGTAGACAAAAATGGTAAAGAAGGCTTTGGCTCAACTGTTATCCCTAACCGCGGCGCATGGTTGGAAATGGAAACAGATGCAAAAGATATTTCTTATGTGCGTATCGACCGTACCCGTAAAATTCCTTTAACTGTCTTAGTCCGTGCTTTAGGTTTCGGTTCTGATGATACGATTTTTGAAATTTTCGGCGAAAGTTTAAGCTTACGCAATACGATCGAAAAAGATCTACACAAAAACGCTAGCGATTCTCGTACAGAAGAAGGATTAAAAGATATTTATGAGCGTCTTCGCCCAGGCGAACCAAAAACGGCAGATAGTTCTCGTAACTTACTGAATGCTCGTTTCTTTGATCCAAAACGTTATGACTTAGCAAATGTTGGTCGTTACAAAGTCAACAAAAAATTAGATTTGAAAACACGTCTATTGAACCTAACTTTAGGAGAAACACTGATCGATCCTGAAACAGGTGAAATCCTTGTTGAAAAAGGAACAGTGTTGACTCACCAAGTAATGGAAACATTAGGTGAGCATATCGATAACGGACTAAATAGTGTGACTTATTACCCTAGCGAAGACGGTGTGGTAACTGAACCGATGACGGTTCAAGTCATCAAAGTTCTTTCTCCAAAAGATCCTGAACGTATCGTTAACGTAATCGGTAATGGCTATCCTGATACAAGTGTGAAAACAGTTCGTCCGGCAGATATCGTTGCTTCAATGAGCTATTTCTTCAACTTACAAGAAGATATCGGTAACGTGGATGATATCGATCACTTAGGAAACCGTCGTATTCGTTCAGTCGGTGAATTATTACAAAACCAATTCCGTATCGGTTTAGCACGTATGGAACGTGTAGTTCGTGAAAGAATGTCTATCCAAGACACTGAAACATTGACACCGCAACAATTGATCAATATTCGTCCAGTCGTAGCAAGTATCAAAGAATTCTTTGGTTCTTCTCAGCTATCACAATTCATGGACCAAACAAATCCTCTAGGTGAGTTGACACACAAACGTCGTCTATCTGCCTTAGGACCTGGTGGTTTGACTCGTGACCGTGCCGGCTATGAAGTGCGAGACGTTCACTATTCCCACTATGGCCGTATGTGTCCGATCGAAACACCTGAAGGTCCGAATATCGGTTTGATCAATAGCTTGTCAAGTTATGCCAAAGTCAATAAATTTGGTTTTATTGAAACGCCGTATCGTCGTGTGGACCGTGCAACTGGAAAAGTAACAGACCAAGTCGATTATTTAACAGCTGACACGGAAGACCACTATATCGTAGCGCAAGCAAACTCACGTTTAAATGAAGATGGAACTTTTGCTGAAGAATTAGTAATGGCTCGTCTACAAAGTGAAAACCTTGAAGTAACGATCGATAAAGTCGATTACATGGACGTTTCACCTAAACAAGTAGTAGCAGTAGCGACAGCATGTATTCCTTTCTTGGAAAACGATGACTCCAACCGTGCCTTGATGGGTGCCAACATGCAACGTCAAGCGGTACCGTTGATCCAACCTCGTTCACCACTTGTGGGAACTGGTATGGAATACAAATCTGCACATGACTCAGGTGCTGCTCTTTTATGTAAACATGATGGTGTCGTTGAATATGTGGATGCATCAGAAGTACGCGTTCGCCGTGACAATGGCGCATTAGACAAATATATGGTGACAAAATTCCGTCGTTCAAATTCAGGTACAAGCTACAATCAACGTCCAATCGTTCTTTTAGGCGAAAAAGTTGAAAAAGGCGATACATTAGCAGATGGACCTTCTATGGAAGAAGGAGAAATGGCTTTAGGACAAAACGTACTTGTTGGATTCATGACGTGGGAAGGGTACAACTACGAGGATGCGATCATCATGAGCCGTCGTTTGGTGAAAGATGATGTGTATACATCTATTCATATCGAAGAATATGAATCAGAAGCTCGTGATACAAAATTAGGACCTGAAGAAATCACTCGTGAAATTCCAAACGTTGGTGAGGATGCGTTGAAAGACCTTGACGAAATGGGGATCATCCGTATCGGTGCTGAGGTTAAAGATGGCGATCTATTAGTAGGTAAAGTAACGCCTAAAGGGGTAACTGAGTTATCTGCTGAGGAACGTTTATTACACGCTATCTTTGGTGAAAAAGCTCGTGAAGTTCGTGATACATCTCTACGTGTGCCTCATGGCGGCGGCGGGATCGTTCACGATGTGAAAATCTTTACTCGCGAAGCTGGGGACGAATTATCTCCAGGTGTAAACATGCTAGTTCGTGTGTATATCGTTCAAAAACGTAAGATCAACGAAGGGGATAAAATGGCCGGACGTCATGGTAATAAAGGGGTTGTATCCCGTATCATGCCGGAAGAAGATATGCCGTTCTTACCAGATGGCACACCGATCGATATCATGTTGAACCCATTAGGGGTACCATCACGTATGAACATCGGACAAGTACTAGAGTTGCACTTAGGAATGGCTGCCCGTCAATTAGGGATCCATATTGCAACACCAGTCTTCGATGGCGCAAACGATGATGACGTTTGGGACACAGTTCGTGAAGCTGGCATGGCTAGTGACGCAAAAACAGTTCTTTACGATGGACGTACAGGTGAACCATTCGATAATCGTATCTCTGTTGGTGTTATGTATATGATCAAACTTGCCCACATGGTCGATGATAAATTACATGCTCGTTCTATTGGGCCATACTCACTTGTTACTCAACAACCACTTGGAGGTAAAGCTCAATTTGGTGGACAACGTTTTGGGGAAATGGAAGTATGGGCACTGGAAGCATATGGTGCAGCTTACACATTACAAGAAATCTTAACGTACAAATCTGATGACGTGGTTGGTCGTGTGAAAACATACGAAGCGATCGTCAAAGGTGAACCAATTCCAAAACCAGGTGTACCGGAATCATTCCGCGTATTGGTGAAAGAGTTACAATCACTTGGATTAGATATGCGCGTATTGGACATTGAAGAACAAGAAATCGAATTGCGTGATATGGATGACGATGATGATGACTTGATCACAGTTGATGCCCTAACAAAATTTGCCGAACAACAATCAGCGAAACAATTAGAAAAAGAAGCAGCTGAAGCAAAAGAAGCTGCCGATGCAGTTCTTGAACAAGAAATTGAAACAGCTGAAGATACTAAAAACTAATTGTTTGAAGTCATAGTAAAATTGTCAAGTTAGTGTTGATGGATGTTTTCTTTTGTAGAAAGAGAGCATCACTCAATCGGTGGAAGAAAAAGCAGCTCGTGTTGTATTTTTCTTCCGCACCTAACTTTTCCTATCAAGAAATGGAGGGAATTCCTTTTGATCGATGTAAATAAATTCGAAAGTATGCAAATAGGTTTAGCTTCTCCAGAAAAGATCAGAAGCTGGTCTTACGGTGAAGTAAAGAAACCTGAAACGATTAACTACCGTACGCTAAAACCTGAACGTGAAGGATTGTTCTGTGAACGTATTTTCGGTCCAACGAAAGACTGGGAATGTGCTTGTGGAAAATATAAACGTATTCGTTATAAAGGTATCGTATGTGATCGTTGTGGTGTAGAAGTGACTCGTTCTAAAGTTCGTCGTGAACGTATGGGACATATCGAGTTGGCAGCACCAGTTTCACATATCTGGTATTTCAAAGGTATTCCATCTCGTATGGGTCTTGTTTTAGACATGAGCCCGCGTGCCTTAGAAGAAATCATCTATTTTGCATCGTACGTAGTAATCGATGCTGGCGATACTTCTTTAGAGAAAAAACAATTATTGACAGAGCGTGAATACCGCGACAAACGTGACCAATATGGTCAAGGTTTTACTGCAGCAATGGGTGCAGAAGCTGTCAAACAATTATTGGATAATGTTGACTTAGATGGTGAAGTAACTCAATTAAAAGAAGAGTTGAAATCTGCTCAAGGTCAAAAAAGAACACGTGCGATCCGTCGTTTGGATATTTTAGAAGCCTTCCGTGCTTCTGGAAACTTGCCAAGCTGGATGGTCATGGATGTTATTCCTGTTATCCCGCCTGATTTACGTCCGATGGTTCAATTAGAAGGTGGTCGTTTTGCGACTTCTGACTTGAATGACTTGTACCGTCGTGTGATCAACCGTAACAACCGTTTGAAACGTCTATTAGACTTGAATGCACCAAGTATCATCGTGCAAAATGAAAAACGTATGCTGCAAGAAGCAGTTGACGCATTGATCGATAATGGTCGTCGCGGCCGTCCTGTAACAGGACCAGGTAACCGTCCATTGAAATCTCTTTCTCATATGTTGAAAGGGAAACAAGGTCGTTTCCGTCAAAACTTACTTGGTAAACGTGTTGACTATTCTGGTCGTTCAGTTATCGTCGTAGGTCCTAACCTTAAGATGTACCAATGTGGTCTGCCAAAAGAAATGGCGATCGAATTGTTCAAACCATTCGTAATGCGCGAATTGGTTCAACGTGAAATCGCAACAAACATCAAGAATGCAAAACGTAAAATCGAGCGCGGTGAAGATGAAGTATGGGATATTTTGGAAGAAGTCATCCAAGAACACCCAGTCTTACTTAACCGGGCACCTACGCTTCACAGACTTGGTATCCAAGCCTTTGAACCGGTTTTAGTTGAAGGTCGTGCGATTCGTCTTCACCCATTAGTATGTGAAGCTTACAATGCCGATTTCGATGGAGACCAAATGGCCGTTCACGTACCGTTGAATGAAGAAGCGCAAGCTGAAGCACGTATGTTGATGTTAGCAGCACAAAACATCTTGAACCCGAAAGATGGTAAACCAGTTGTTACACCATCTCAAGATATGGTCTTAGGTAACTATTACCTAACAATGGAAGAAGACGATCGTGAAGGGGAAGGTATGATCTTCCGTGACATGAATGAAGCTGTGTTAGCATGGCGTAATGGTTATGTTCATTTACACTCACGTATCGGTGTTCAAACAACATTACTTGGCGACAAACCATTTACGGATTGGCAAAAAGAACGTATCTTGATCACAACTGTCGGTAAGATTATCTTTAATGAAATCATGCCTGTCGAGTTCCCTTACTTGAATGAGCCAACAGACTACAACTTAACGGTTCAAACACCGGATAAATATTTTGTAGAAGCGGGTACAGATATTCCAGCTTATATTAAAGAGCAAGAATTAGTGTTGCCGTTCAAGAAGAAAAATCTAGGAAATATCATTGCAGAAGTCTTCAAGAGGTTCCATATCACTGAAACTTCTAAGATGCTTGATAGAATGAAAGACTTAGGATACAAACACTCAACTCATGCGGGTATGACAGTTGGTATCGCAGATATCATGGTCTTACATGAAAAACAAGAAATCATTGAAAATGCGCATAAACAAGTCGAAAATATCACGAAACAATTCCGTCGTGGTCTGATCACAGATGACGAACGTTATGAACGTGTTATCGGCGTGTGGAATGCTGCGAAAGATGAGATCCAACAAAAACTGATCGAAAGTATGGATGCGAAAAATCCAATCTTCATGATGTCAGATTCTGGAGCCCGTGGTAACATCTCCAACTTTACTCAGCTTGCTGGTATGCGTGGATTGATGGCCGCTCCGAACGGACGTATCATGGAATTGCCGATCATCTCTAACTTCCGTGAAGGACTTTCTGTCTTGGAAATGTTTATCTCTACTCACGGAGCTCGTAAAGGGATGACCGATACAGCCTTGAAGACAGCCGATTCAGGTTACTTGACTCGTCGTCTGGTTGACGTAGCGCAAGATGTGATCATTCGTGAAGACGATTGTGGAACAGACCGTGGCTTAGTGATCCAAGCGATCCGTGAAGGAAATGAAATCATTGAAACACTTGAAGAACGTCTACTTGGACGTTACACTCGTAAATCAGTGATCCATCCTGAAACAGGTAAAGTCATCATTGGTGAAGACCAATTGATCTCAGAAGATCTTGCAAAAGAAATCGTAGATGCAGGTATCGAAACAGTAACGATTCGTTCCGTATTTACATGTAATACAAAACACGGTGTATGTAAACACTGTTATGGCCGTAACTTAGCAACTGGTTCAGGTGTTGAAGTTGGTGAAGCTGTTGGTACAATTGCAGCCCAATCAATCGGAGAACCTGGTACACAGTTGACAATGCGTACGTTCCATACCGGCGGGGTTGCTGGTGATGATATCACTCAAGGTCTTCCCCGTGTCCAAGAAATCTTTGAAGCGCGTAATCCGAAAGGGCAAGCAGTCATCACAGAAGTTACTGGTGAAGTCATCGATATCTCTGAAGATCCTGCAACGCGTCAAAAAGAAGTAACGATCAAAGGGAAAACAGATACACGTACGTATACTGTTCCTTATACTGCTCGTATGAAAGTTGCTGAAGGCGATACGATCCATCGTGGTGAGCCATTGACAGAAGGTTCGATCGATCCGAAACAATTGCTGCAAGTCCGCGATGTATTATCTGTTGAAAACTACTTATTGCGTGAAGTACAACGTGTGTACCGTATGCAAGGGGTAGAAATCGGCGATAAACATATCGAGGTAATGGTTCGTCAAATGCTGCGTAAAGTTCGTGTCATGGATCCAGGTGATACTGAAATCTTACCAGGTACATTACTTGATATCGCAGAATTTAAAGATCGCAACTACGACACATTAGTAGCTGGCGGAGTTCCTGCAACAAGCCGTCCAGTGTTACTAGGAATCACAAAAGCATCATTAGAAACAAACAGTTTCTTATCTGCTGCGTCATTCCAAGAAACAACACGTGTGTTGACAGATGCTGCGATCCGCGGTAAGAAAGATCCATTACTTGGATTGAAAGAAAATGTTATTATCGGTAAGATCATCCCAGCTGGTACTGGTATGGCTCGTTACCGTAACATGGAACCAAAAGAAGTCGGCGTAGCTAGCGAAAATGTCTACAGTATCTCTGATATTGAAGCACAAATGGCTGCTGAAGATGCGTTGAACGAATTAAACAAATAAAAATAAAAAAAAGCTAGAATCGATTATGATTCTAGCTTTTTTATTAATCAAGTTCTGCCGCTGCTTCTTTATCTAAAATAATTGTTAAGTTCGGATGAACTTGAAGCAGTGAAGCTGGAACGTCATTTGTTACAGGGCCAAAGAAAGCTTGTTTGATGATCTTCGCTTTTTTCTTTCCTGTAGCAAATAGCACGATTTCTTTTGCTTGCATAACACTTTTCGGTCCCATTGTTACATAAAAATCAGGGCGTTCGGCTTCATCTCCGCCAACTTCACTGAGTAAGATATCTTTCATATTTTCAGTCGCATTTTCGTCTACAACAGAAGTTAAGTTTTCAAAGGTTGTTGTTCCCGGTAGGTTTCCGCAGTAATGGCCATCTGCTCCGATCCCAAGCAAAATCAAATCTAAGCCGCCATCTTGTGCAATTCTTGAATCTTGGGTTTTGTAATTTTTTTCGTCAAGCGGGTGGATATGATCGGAATCGATTTCTGCTGGTTCAAAAAATAGTTTGTTTAAATTTGACATCGTAACGCCGTAGCCTGCTTTTTTCTTAAAAGGAATTTCATCGAAATTATAGTAGTGAACATTATCAAAGTACGTCTTATTTTTAACATCGTCTACTAAGTATTCGTACATTTTTACAGGTGTCGATCCAGCTGTGATGGCTAGATTTACTCGTTTGTTTTGATACATTTTACCTAATAAAACATTTGCTGCAACACGGCTCATTTTTTCATAATTGTCTTCTACGATGATTTTCATGTTTTGACACATCCTTTGTTTTTTCTTTAATCTATCATGTGGGAACCATCCCATGTCAATGGACTTTAAGCAAATCAATAGGATTATTTGCCTGTTCAGCTTATGATAGAAAAAAAGAGGTGGTGCGACAATGGAACAACATTATGAAAAAGCTATTTTTGCTGGCGGCTGTTTTTGGTGTATGGTCAAACCATTCGATAGTCAGCCGGGAATTATTTCTGTTGTGTCAGGCTATACTGGCGGACATGTGGAAAATCCAACCTATGCACAGGTCACAACGGGTACTACTGGGCATACGGAAGCGGTAGAAATCACGTATGATCCGACGATCATGCCGTACAAGGGTTTGGTAGAAATTTATTGGCAGCAGACGGATCCGACAGATGCACTAGGACAATTTGCAGACCGAGGAGATTCCTACCGTCCAGTGATCTTTTATTCAAATGAGGCACAAAAAGAAACAGCAGAACAATCCAAAGCAGAACTACAAGCCAGCGGTCGTTTTACACAACCGATCGTAACCAAGATAGAACCGGCTCAAACTTTCTATCCCGCAGAAGATTACCATCAGGATTATTATAAGAAACACAGTGTTCATTATAATCTGTATCGTGAGGGATCTGGGCGTGCAGGCTTTATTCGGAAAAACTGGAAGGACTAAAATGAACGAAAAAGGAGATAAGGGCATTATTGCTTTTATCTCTTTAGTTATATATAGAGTATCAGAAATAAGCCGAATGTTAAAAATGGAACAAATGGAAGCTGTTCTATTTTTTGATTTAAAATAAGACGGCAAAATAATGAAACGGATAATGCACAGCCACTGGCAATAAATAATAGTAAAATCAATGATTTATTGCCGAGCAACACTCCCCAAGAGGTGATCAAAAGGATATCTCCACCTCCAATAGCCTCTGTGAATACATAATTGAAGCTAGTCAGAATAATGAATAGGAAGACGCCGGTAATTACATGAAAGGGCAATTCTAAAAAATAGTGAAAACCACATAGTAGCAATAAGAAGGGGTAAAAAAGCTTAGGCTCCACAATCAAATAAAAAATATCCGTTAAAGTCAAAATAAAAGCGATAAGTGAAAAGAAGAAAATATACATGGAATAACTGTTACCAAAATCGGTCAATAGAAATAGAAAACCAACAATAAACTCACTAAACAAATAACTGACTGGCAATTTATGGTGACAGTAACGACAACGGAATTTTAATAAAATAATGGAGACAATTGGAATCAACTCAAAAAATCGTAACTTAGTCTGGCAATCCGGACACTGTGATGCAGGAACCACAATAGACTTTCCGAGTGGCAACCGTTCAGCGACTAAACAAATAAATGAACCGACGACACTGCCAATAATAAACTGAAACAACCACATAAAATCCCTCCTCTAAATAAAAATACGCAAATAATTCCTTTTTTAACTAGACAAATATTTTTTTATTAGGAATAATTGGAGTAAGAGAAAAGGAGCGAGGAAATGGAGAAAGTAGCGATCGGTGTAGATATCGGAACGACACAAACAAAAGCAGTTGGCTTTAACGGAGATGGAACTGTTCGAACATCAGCGTATGTTCGCTATCCGCTGATCCAGGAAACAGAGGGGATGGCAGAGCAGGATGTCGAGCAAATTTTTCAAGCGGTTGTCTCGTGCATTGGGCAAGTAGTGTCAGCCGTTCAGCCCTTAGAAATTTCTGTGATCTCATTTTCAACAGCGATGCATGGGCTGATTGCCGTAGATGAAAACGGGCAGCCACTGACAAGAGTGATTACCTGGGCGGATAATCGCGCAGAAAAATATGCTGAAGCATTCAAAAATACGTTATTGGGACAAACGATTTATCAGAATACAGGGATGCCGATGCATCCGATGACACCTTTTCACAAAATACGTTGGTTGAAGGAGCAGCATGCAGAAATTTTTGACCGCGCAAAAAAATTTATTGGTATGAAAGAGTATGTTTTTTATCGCTTTTTCAATCGATATATCACTGATTTTAGCACAGCTTCAGGAACTGGTTTTTTTAATATTCATACTCTTGACTGGGATCAGCAAGCACTGGAAGAAATGCAGATTGCTCAAGAGCAATTACCACTATTAGCTTCACCTACATATCAAATGACAGGATTAAATAAAGAGTTAGCTGAACAAATAGGGGTGACTGAGCAAACGATTTTTGTTTTGGGAGGAGCCGATGGTCCCTTATCTAATTTAGGTCTTGGCGCGATAGCAAAAGGTACAGCAACATTAACTGTGGGAACTAGTGGCGCTTTGCGCTATATCGTTGATCAGCCTTATGTACATCCGCAAGCGGAAACCTTCTGTTGTGTGCTGGACGAAACACATTGGGTCATTGGCGGTGCAACAAGTAATGGCGCAGGTATTTTTGATTGGGCCTGTGAAAATCTACTTAAAGAAGTACAGTCGGACGCACGAACTGTTGGGAAGAATTCCTATGATGCAGTGATAGAACAGGTGAAAGAAGTACCGGCGGGTGCGAAAGGGCTACTGTTTCATCCTTATTTACTAGGAGAGCGGGCACCATTATGGGATGCTGAAGCTGCAGGAAGTTTTGTTGGCTTAAAGCGAAATCATGATGATAAAGTGATGATGCGGGCAGTGATAGAAGGGATTTGCTTAAACTTTAGAAGAATCCTGACGGAGCTGGAAGAATTGGGCGGTTCTGTACAGGAAATACGTGCAACTGGCGGATTTGCAGATTCTGAGGTGTTTAAAGAAATCATGGCAGATGTTTTAGGCTATGAATTATCATTGACGGAAAGTATCGAAGCATCAGCTTTGGGCGCTGTTTTACTTGGTTGGCAGAGCATAGGGAAAATCGATGATCTAGAACAGGCTTGTAAACATGTGCAGATTTATGAAACGGTGATTCCAACACCGTCTAGGAATCAGATCTATCAGCAACTATATCCGATATACTTGGCTACGCAGCAGCAATTGTCGGCAAGTTATCATCAGTTGGGAAAATTAAGAGCTGATTTAGACGGACTTTTTTGATCGATAACAATGGACTTATTTTACTAATACATGAGAGAATGGAGGAAAGAGGATGAAGAAATTATGGTTTGTCCCGTTGATAGTCGTTGGATTTCTTCTGACAAGTTGCGGGACGAAGGGGATTTTGGCGGAAGATGCTGGTGAGCTACTGATCGATCGTCTGATTTATCAAAAAGAAGGTAATAAATTTAAAAAAGAATTTCGAGATGGTGAACAAGCTAGCAAAGAATTGGATGAAAATAGTAAGAAATTTGAAGAAAATTTTGCTAACGGTCTATCTTCTGCTGGTGCAAAAGTGAAAGAAGAACAATCGAGCCAGTTAACAAAAGAACTATTACAACAAGCGAGAGAGAAGACATCATACAAAGTTGTCCAAATCGATGAAAATAAAAAAGGTGCGACAATTTCTTATTACGTTACAGGTTTAGATTTAGTCAGTGCCATGCAGGAAATGACACGAGAATTAGTCAAGAAAACAATGGAGAGCCCTGAGCTTGCTAATAATGATCAAAAAACGTTAGACGCAACTTTTTCAATTCTAGAAGAGCGTGTTCAAACGATCAAGATCAAAACAGATCCTGTCGAACTTAAGATTCGGCTAGAAAAAGAAAAAGGGAAATGGTTTGTCCCAGAAGATCAAAAAGATGCAGTCTTTAATCTTTTTCTGGCATTTATTGCTGGAGCTGAAAGTGTAGATGCGATGAATGAAGAGTTGGAAGTAGCCATGAATGAGGTCGCCAAAGAAATTATTGATTCGTTAGACTCTCAACCGATCGTAAATAATGATTAAGCATTAGATTATAATTATTATCAAATGATAAATAATATAAAAATGAAAGATTTTAGTGTACTTTTTTTCCGTTTCGTACTACAATGATATATGTAGATAAAATATTTAGGAGGATGATGTATAATGAAATTTGAACAAACAAAAGAAGTCTTGAACCAACTAGTTGCAGATTTAAGCCAGTTTTCAGTAGTGATCCACCAAACACATTGGTATATGCGCGGACCAGAATTCTTGACGCTACACCCAAAAATGGATGAGCTTATGGACGAAATCAATGACCAGTTAGACGTTATTTCTGAACGTTTGATCACATTAGACGGCGCTCCATATTCAACATTACAAGAATTTGCTGACCATACTGGAATTGAAGATGAAATTGGTACGTATGAACGTACGATTCCTGAACGTATGGAAAAATTAGTAGAAGGCTATCGTTACTTAGCGGATCTATATCAAAAAGGAATTGATGTTTCTGGCGATGAAGGCGACGATTCTACACAAGATATCTTTATTGCAAACAAAACAGATATCGAAAAAAATATTTGGATGTTGCAAGCAAAATTAGGTAAAGCACCTGGTATCGATGCAGATTCACGTACAAAAACTCGTTAATTAGATGATCAAAAACACTACAAAATAAAAGGCTATTTTGTAGTGTTTTTTTTGTCTTCTTTTTTTAATGCTTCTTTTCCGCGTTCGACAGCCGCTCTTACTTGGTCGAAGCCAGTACCACCATAGGAATGACGGCGCTCAATGGCTGTTTTTGAAGCTAACGTTTGATAGATATCCGCTTCAATAAGTGGTGTTACTGCTTGATATTCTTCTAAAGGAATATCCTGTAAGTAGATCCCTTTTTTCGTACAATCGAGCACTAATTTCCCAACGATTTCATGCGCTTGGCGGAAAGGTAAGCCTTTATTAGCAAGGTAATCAGCAAGCTCAGTGGCGTTCGAAAAATCTTTTTCAGTCGATTTTTCCATGGTTTCTTTATTCAAAGACATTGTTTCGACCATGCCAGCCATGATCTCTAAGCTAGTTAGAATCGTCTGTGCTGTGTCAAACATGCCTTCTTTGTCTTCTTGAAGATCCTTGTTATAAGCTAAAGGCAACCCTTTTAAAACCGTTAAAAGGCTGAATAAATTGCCATATACGCGACCTGACTTTCCGCGTATCAATTCCGCCATGTCCGGATTCTTTTTCTGCGGCATGATCGAACTTCCTGTAGAGAAGGTATCTGTCAGTTCAATGAACTGAAATTCATGACTGCACCACAAAATGATTTCCTCGCAAAAACGAGAAAGATGCATCATCATGATCGAACTGTTACTAAGAAATTCTAAGATGAAATCTCGATCACTAACGCCATCCAGACTATTATCGTAAATAGAAGAGAACCCTAATAACTCAGCTGAATACGCTCGGTCGATCGGAAAAGTCGTGCCAGCTAAAGCAGCACAGCCTAAAGGTGAAATGTCGATTCGTTTTAGACTTTCAGAAAAACGCTCCTGATCGCGTGTCAGCATGCCGTAATAAGCCATCATATGATGCCCGAATGAAATAGGCTGAGCATGCTGCAAATGAGTATATCCCGGCATGATCGTCTCAATGTTTTCCTCAGCTTTTTGAACTAATACTTGGCGGAAAAGCTGAATTTTTTCAATAACCTCTTGAACCGTTTCTTTCAGATACAGGTGCATATCTGTTGCTACTTGATCATTTCGGCTACGTCCAGTGTGGAGTTTTCCCGCTACAGGACCGATTTCATCATGTAAATGCGTTTCGATATTAAGATGGATATCTTCATTTTCTATACTGAATTCCAGCTCGCCTGCAGCTAGTTTAACTTGAAGAGTCTTTAAACCATTCGTGATTTGTTCTGTTTCATCTTGGGTTAAAATCCCCGTTTTCGCCAACATTTTGACATGGGCCAAACTGCCAGTAATATCTTGTTGCGCTAATTGTTGATCGAAAGTGATCGAAGCACCAAATGCATCGATCCAGGCCTCACTTTTACCTTCAAAACGACCGCCCCATAATTTCTTCATCGTACTCACCTCATTTATGTATGAATATGCATTATTAAAACGTCTATAAAATAGTTTAAATAAATGACTGTAGACGTATCGATTTCCTTATTTTAATCCGCAGATCAAAAGGAAATTCTCTTGAGATATGTCGTTAGTCTGGATAGATCAGGATACATTTATTTGCGTTGCCCGCAAATGGTACCTCACTATTTGATCTAACATATGAAAAGCAAAAATGCTAATCGTTGTTTTTATGCAAAGATGCTTGGACTTCAGCGTTGACTTTTGTTGGAAGCCCCCAAAGCTTGATGAAACCAACAGCAGCATCTTGGTCGAAGGTGTCAGCAGAAGTATAGGTCGCCAAGTTTTCGTTGTATAAGCTGTTCGCTGACTTACGTCCTTCAACGATTGCGTGGCCTTTGAAAAGCTTCACACGAACTACGCCGTTGACGTATTTTTGTGTAGACTTCAAGAAAGCGATCAAGGCATCTGTCAGCGGGTTGAACCATAAACCATTGTAGATGATTTGTGATAGCTGATTTTCAATGATCGGCTTAAAATGAGCGACTTCACGGACGAACGTTAAATCTTCCAGCTCTTTATGAGCAGCCATCAATGTGATCGCAGCAGGACATTCATAAACCTCACGGGATTTGATCCCAACTAAACGGTTTTCAACGTGGTCGATCCGACCGATACCGTGTTTTCCTGCTAGTTCATTCAATTCTAAAATCAAATCAGATAATAGCATTTCCTTGTCATTGATCGCTGTCGGCACACCTTCAACAAAAGTCAGCTCGATAATATCGGGCGTATTCGGAGCATCTTCCAAGCTGACAGTCAGTTCGTAAGCACCTTCTGGCGGAGTTGCCCAAGGATCTTCTAGGATACCGCATTCATTGGCACGTCCCCATAAGTTTTGATCGACAGAGTAAGGATTGTCTAAATCAGCAGGAACCGGCACACCTTTTTCTTTAGCATAGTTGATCTCTTCTTCCCGTGACCACTTCCATTCACGAACAGGTGCAATAACTTTCAGCTCAGGTGCAAGAGCATTGATCGCCACTTCAAAACGGACTTGATCATTCCCTTTTCCTGTACAGCCGTGAGCGATCGTTGTCGCACCAGTCTCGTGAGCAAGCTCGACTAATTTTTTAGCGATCAAAGGGCGTGAAAGAGCAGAAACCAATGGATAAGATTGTTCATAAAAGGTATGTCCCTGCAATGCGATCAATGCAAAATCTTGCGCGAATTCTTCTTTAGCATCGATTGTATAAGAAGCAGAAGCACCAACTTCCAATGCTTTTTTCTTGATGAAGTCTAAATCTTTCTTCTCGCCAACATCTAAACAATAAGCGATCACATCATAGCCTTCATCGACCAACCATTTAACAGCAACAGAGGTATCTAAACCTCCGGAATAAGCTAAAACAACTTTTTCTTTCATTCTGGAACACTCCTTCATTTTTGTTATCTTTTTTTGATTGTTCTCATCATAGCACCCAAAAATACAAAAATCAATACTTTTTATAAATAAATATACATAAAATTGTTTTAAAAAGGAAAAATATGCATAAAATAGCTAGAGAAGTGCGTAATAGATAATACGCTTATTTTTGAGTATTCTATTTCAAATCAGGAAATAATTATTTTTAGACGGAAAAAAATAGAAGAAAAATAGCGAGAAAACGCAGAAATCCATTGACTTTACTGGTGATAGAGGGTATTATGTTAAATGGTATTGTTTGCCCCACAATGAGCCCCGGAAACTCAAGTGTATGTCAAACATCGAATAGAAAATTGGAGGAAAAAAACGTGCGTACAACATATATGGCCAAAACTGGCGAAGTAGAACGTAAATGGTACGTAGTAGACGCAACTGATGTTCCTTTGGGACGCCTTTCAGCTGTGGTTGCTTCTATCCTACGTGGAAAAAATAAACCAACATTCACACCTCATGTGGATACTGGAGATTTCGTAATTGTAATCAATGCGGATCAAGTGAAATTAACTGGAAACAAAGCAACTGACAAAATTTACTACCGTCATAGCCAATACCCAGGTGGATTGAAATCTGTTACTGCTGGTGAATTGCGTGATAAAAATTCTCGTCGTTTGATCGAAAACTCAATCAAAGGCATGCTACCTAAAAACACTTTAGGCCGCAAACAATTGACTAAATTAAATGTGTACGGTGGCGCTGAGCATCCACATGCTGCACAACAACCAGAAGTATTAGATATCACTAACCTAATTTAAGGAGGGAAATTCATTGGCACAAGTACAATATAGCGGCACTGGCCGTCGTAAAAAATCTGTTGCCCGCGTACGTTTAGTACCAGGTACTGGTAAAATTACTGTAAACAAAAAAGACGTTGAAGAATATATTCCACACGCTGACTTGCGTGAAGTTATCAACCAACCATTTGGCGTAACTGAAACTAAAGGCGCTTATGATGTTATCGTAAACGTAAACGGTGGAGGCTACTCTGGTCAATCAGGTGCGATCCGTCACGGCATCGCTCGTGCATTGTTAGAAGTAGATCCTGACTTCCGCGGAGCTTTAAAACGCGCTGGACTTCTTACTCGTGATGCCCGTATGGTAGAACGTAAAAAACCAGGTCTTAAAAAAGCCCGTAAAGCTTCACAATTTTCAAAACGTTAATATACCTTATATATCAACGATTCAGGCGTTTCGCAACATTGTTTGTGAAACGTCTTTTTTTGTATTCCCACCATTTCTCCCACCATTTACCCACCATTCATTGTTCGATATGCGATTTCACCTGCAGCCATTGAAACAACATTATGAGTGTTGATATAAATTTGTGTAGTTCTAGGGTCGCTATGAGTTAAAGCTTCACAAATTTGTTCTATTGTAGCACCGGATTGTTTGGCAAGAGTTGCTCCTGTATGTCTTAGAATTCGTGGAGTGGCATGAACGAGGTTTTTATGCCGTCGTTCAATTGAGTTCATTTTGTAATTTAAGTAATCTATATGCACTGATTTATTAAATTCTCCTTTACGATTAACATACGTAAAAATTGGTTGTTTATCTGTTTGAACAATACCTAATTGTGCTAATTCAATTTTTTGCTGTTCTTTCCATTGAAACAACAATGACTTTAATTCCTCTGGAATAACAAAAGCTGTTTTTTTATTTCCTTTAGTGATTTTTTCATTTGCAAATTTATCTAATGTTCTGTTCAATAAGATTTGAGAGGTAGAAAAGTCTACATTTCCCCATTTTAAAGCGTAACTTTCAGATTTTCTGTCTGACAAGAAGAATGTAGTTTGGAAGAGTACATAATCTTGTAGTGATAATAATCCTTTCTGATAATCCGTATTAGCAGCTGTTAACCAATCCCTTAATTCGTTAAATGTTAAATATAGGTCTTCCTCTATTTTAGAATCTTCTAATTGAGTCTTTTTTATAGCTTTAATACGTTTTAATGATTTCTCTAATCTATTCCGATCAATATACTCAAGTTCTTCAGCCCAATCGAAAATTGAATTAACATAGCATATTAAGGCTTTAACATTTGCATATTCAGCAGCTTTTTTTGTCATTGGCTGTATAACTAACATTTTATTTTGGTTTAAATAGTTTAGAGTATACTTACCAAACATAGGTAGGATATGGAGTCGAAATAAATCCTTAGTACCAGAAATTGTTGCTTTTGTCGGGGGAGTTTTCTTTTTCGAAGTTAGGCCAGATATATAAGTATTTAGCCAAACTTCTTCGTAAAAATCTTTAAATAGTATTTCTCCACCAAGTTCAAAAATATTTTTTTCTTTAGTTTCATATAATTCTTTTAAATTTACATAGAAATCAATTTCAGCTAATTTTGCCTTTTCCCGAGTTTTAAATGTTTTTTCATAAAGCTTGGGTAAACCTAAACGGATTTGTAGTTCTTTCGGGTAATAAAGTCGTAGTCTATAAGTATCGCTCTTGGTTTTTGATATTGTCATAGTATTTTCCTCCTGTTTTTGCGAGCCGAATCAAATACTATGATTTGATTATAGTGCTCTTAAGCTATATTTTCCATATTCTTTTTGTGTTTATCTATCCATATCCAAACATCAATAGGGTCGTATAAGATTGAATTATTTATCACTAAATAGGGCAAACCTTCTCGAATCCAACCATCAATAGTATTGTTACTTTTTTTGAAATGTTCACATAATTGTTTTTTATTCATTGGAATGGGGCGTGTGATTGCCGTTGTAACTATTTCTGTTATCATTGGTTTCATCCGTTCAAGGAGATAGTCTCCCATCTCGTTTAATTGATCTATAGGTAGGCGTACTTCTAATGCTTGTGTTGGTTGCATAATCTATCTCTCCTTTAAATTATCATTTATATATTTTTTTATAGATATCGCTAATGCCTCTGCAACAGGAACGGTTACGGCGTTGCCAAATTGTTTGTATGCCTGAAAGTCTGATGTGACTTGTCTCCAAGAATCTGGGAACCCTTGTAGTTTCCGGCATTCATTAGGTGTTAACCGCCTCAAGGTACTCTTTTCTGAATCTGTTGCATTTTTTGTATCTGTAACGTAAGTATTTTGCGTTACTTTATTATTTGTACTGATTTTTGTTGTTAAAGTTTTTGCAACTGGTGGATTAATTAACCGAGTGCCATTTCCACTTGGTATGTCCAAAACATTTTGTGCTGTCTTTTTACTTAAGAAGTATTTTGTATCAACAATCTCGTCCAACAACTCTTGTAAAGTTGTTTTCAAAGGAAAACCGCTGGGAAACTTAAAAGGCTCATCTTTAAAATACTCTTTTCTAAAGCAAACAATAAATACACGTCGGCGATTTGCTGGAATACCAAAATTTTTAGTATCTAAAATCTGGTGGTATATATAGTATCCAAAATAATCTAGGCAGTCTTCCATATATCTGAATGTTTCTCCATTTTGATGCCGCAAAAGGTTTGCAACATTCTCTAATACCAGAACCTTCGTATGGTGCTTTCTTGTGATCTCTAACACGTCATAAAAAGCTTTGGCTCGTTCATCATCTAATCCTCTCATAAGCCCTAAAGTGCTGTATGGTTGACATGATGGTCCACCAATGAGGAGATCATGGGGGAGAAACTCTTCGATATGCTCTTTCACTAATCCGCAAATGATATTATCTGAGATATTAGCTTTGTAAGCCTGAATACAATATTCATCCATATCAATTGCCTGATTAATGTGGAAGCCAGCGGCTTGGAATCCTAAATCCAAGCCACCAATGCCACTATAAACGCTACAAACATCCATTTCTAAGTTCCTCCAATTTGTTTATTAGCCGCAATAGCTTCTTATATTCTGTCATTGTTAATCGTTTTTTCTGAAACTCTTTACTTTGTTCTATTAATACTTCCAACTTTTCTAGTAACTCCTGAAACTCCTGAAGCTCTTCAACAACTGGTTGCTTATTTTTATCTTTATTTAAAGTTGAAAGATAGTTAGTAGTTACTCTTTCAACTTCTTGTTTTACTTCATTTAAACGCCTAGTTACCTGAAGATAATCCTCTCGTTGATTTCTGCTACTTCTAAATTTAGATACAGTCTTTGTACTAATTTTCAGCTCTTTTGCTAAAGTCTTTAATGATACATTCTTTTTTTTGGCATATTTACGTTGCAATAATTTCAATAAGTACCCCATCAATGAATAAAGTGGTCTATCTTTTATAAAGGCTATTGCTTTTCTCGTCTCGTAAACATCTTCATCCACTAAATACCTGAATAATTTTTGCTCTTCTGCGGTTACTTGTAACTTTGTCACAGATTTTGCTCTATTGGGAAATGAGAGAGGTTGACTAGTATTTGAGCCATATTCTTTAATATAAGTAATTTCTGTATCCGAAAGAGGTTCTGAAAATATTTCGTTATTTACATAGTCTAAAGTCTTATCTGTTGCTCTTAACTGTTTTAATAGAAAGAGAGTGTTATTTCTATTTCCAATATCCAGTCCATGGGTAGCCCGTAATTTTGTAAGCTCTATGATTTCGTTCTTGAAATCTTGGCTATAACTATTTGTTTGGTATTGTATCTTTTTCTTTGCCTTTTTTTTCTGCTTGTTTTTGGAATAGCTGGATTTCGTCTTATATTTTTTAAATACTCCTAAACAATCTGCTACTTTTATTAGATCGAATGATCGCTCAGGATGAAAACTAACAAATTCACACATTGCATTTGCTTTAGTGTTCCAAGTGTATGGAAGTCTCATTAGTCGAGCAGATTCAATGACTTTTGGATCACCATCTAATATGTGCCTTAGTGCTTCCATTGTGTGTTCCCATAATTTGACATATTTTGATGCTTTGGGTTTAAAGCCTAAAACATAATATACATGAACACCAGCTCCGGAGCGTATTATGAATGTGGGAGCCTGTAGCTCCTCGGGTAAGCTCTTAATTCGTTCCAGTGCTTCGCGTACAGAGCAGTGATCAATATCTACAAATAAAGCTGTTAGATAAAGAGCATATTCTTTTTTTCGTCTGTAAACTCGATAAATGGATGGACTAAAAAATACATTATGATACTTTCCCTCAACCATATCCAATAGGTCTCTAGTGAATAGCTCTCCTTTCTGCAAAGAGCAGAAGTGAGATTTTGGTTTGGAACTCATCTTTGTAACCATTTTTCCAAAGTTTAGGACATCTCTTGTTTCAATTTTGGTTACTTCAATAGGTTCTGGCAAAAATTGTGTAATTGGTGTGTAACCATATGAAATATTTTTCCGGAATGTGCTTAAAAACTCATTAATTCTGTTATCGTTTATTTTGTTATCGTGCATACGATAACCTCCTTTATTTGTTTTGTAGCAAATTCACGCGCGCTTATGTCTACGAGAAATACTATATCATATCCAGAAAGCGATTTTCCGTCATTATATAGATGGTTGGAAATCAATGGTTTAAAAGCCTATTTAGCAGTGTTTTTAACTATGTATTTATTTTGTTCATCCATATGGAACTTATGTTTTTTCCTATGTTTCCAATTTCTCTATCCCCTGATATAATAAATAAAGATAATAATATGATAGGCAAGAAGTTCTTACTACATACCTGTATTTATGTAATCGATCTTAGTCATACCTAGCTACTGTTGTTATGATTTATCTGTACTTGTGTTTTTCTATATTTCAAATCTATCGTAATTATGAATCTGCTCTAACTAATTATTGGAGGTAACTATGCAAAAAAAGAACTATGCTAAAAATATTTTTAAAGCTAGGAAAGTTAAGCAACTCACACAAAAGCAGCTATCTGAAGAGTTAAGTTGCCCTGTGAGTACCATCTCGTCTTGGGAGAATTCTTTGTTTAAACCTGCGGAAGTTCATTTGCCTAAGTTAACTGGGCTGTTAGATTTAACGATAGAAGAGTTAGTAGATGAATCTCTTGTTGATGATAAAAAAGAAAAGCATGTGTCTATTTTACCAGCAAAGCTAGATATAGAAGAATCTTCGAGTCAGTTAGCTGCCCTGATTCAAGGTTTCTCTCTACTATCGGAACGTGATAGACATGAGATTTTAGAGATAATTAAAATAAAGATTGCTTCCCAGCATATTTAATTGACTTGGGAAGCAATCTTTTTAATTTTATAGATGGTCGGTCGAGAAAGACCTACAGTTTTGGCGATTGTAGTTATGGCAACTTGTTGTTTTAGTAACAGACATACAGTTTCATAGATAATCCTTTTTTGTGGATCATTAACATTGGGGCCATATTCTGGTAACCGCCCTTTATAAATACCTCTTTCTTTCGCTAAAGCAATTCCTTCTCGTTGTCTGTCTTTAATCTTTTCACGTTCATTTTGTGCGATGTAGCTTAATAATGATAGAAACATGTCAAACATTGCTTTATCAAGCAATCTATTACCTGTATTAAAATTCAGGAAGGGGGCATCTAGAATTTTTAATGCTACATTTTTAGAGTGCAATTCTGAGACTGTTGATTTAATATCATCATAATTTCTACCTAAACGGTCTAACGACGTAACGACAACTGCATCATCTTGTCTAACAAAGTTTAACATTTTTTGAAATTCTGCTCGGTTAGTGTTTTTACCACTTACTTTTTCTTCAAATAGCTTGTCCACTTTTTCGTCTGACATCTGTTTTAACTGTCGATCTAAATTTTGCTTGGTTGTTGAGACTCGAATATAGCCAACCTTCATAATTTTCACCTAAACCTTCACATCTTTATTTTACATGTATTGTTTACAACAAAAACATTATATCGCAAGCATTGTATAGTGTCAGCGCAGAGTATAGGTAAAATTTACAAAAAAACGACAGCCAATAAATGCTGTCGCTCACTAATAACGTTACTCTTATTAAGGTTAACTTCCTTTTTTTATGGTATCTAAAATCTCGTTAAAATCATTCGCCAATTTAGTATAATCTTTTTCTTTGTACATATAATAGCTTTCTAACCCACGATGGATAATTGAAAACATGGTGGGATGAAATTCTCTATCGGTTGAGTTAATAATAAATTGACTTAGTTGAGTTGCACTTTCAATGGAATAATCAAGTTTGTTTGTTAAGAGCTTAATTAGATTAGCTTGGATGTCTGTGGGTTTAGCTCCGCATTCTCTACCAAGACCATTTAGCATACCAAATAGATATGTGCTTAATATCTGTTTTTCTTGCTCATCATTCAAATTTATTTTAACCACTTTAAGTAGTTCGTCTGACATTACTTCACTCTGATTGAAAAAATCATTATTTTCTTCCAAAACATTCACTCCATTCAAATTACTTTTATAGTTCCTTTGGGATATTGTCCATTCCAACCACAGGGAATATAGCCACTTTGGTAAATATTTAATAATAAATCATAAAATTCAGATGTGTAAATATCATCATAACTTTTGTACAACGCAATATTTATTATATCAAATAAAATTTGGTTTATCATTTCTTTCAAAATTTTTTGTTCTTCAATTAAGGTAGTTAACTTTTTCTCAATAGTTGGAATGACTTGTTTCTTTATTTCTATTGCTAGTTCATTCCAAGTCTTTTTATATAGTTCTTTATTATTTTTTGAGAGAAATGCAGTAACATTACCAATCTCTTCTAAACAAAGATTTTCCCATTGTAGATTGTTTATGCTTTTTGCTGCATCTTTCAAATCTTTTGGGTATTCAAAAGGAATATTCAAGTCTTTAGTATGTGATAAAAAATCAATGGTACATAAGGAAAGGATAATTTCTTTTTTTAAATTCATTGGTATTCTCCATTAAGGTTTTGGTTTTGGCAGATTTATTCTACCAGGGATTCGAGGGATAAAATCATCAGAAAATAACCCTGCATTTGCTTGTTGGGCAGCGGCTTTTAATACAGCAGCATCTGCTTGTGCTTCGGATAACCCGGCATTTAGAAGAGATTGCTTTAATGCAGCATTATAATCAGATAACGAAGGTTTTAATCCAAGTAACTCGCCATTTTTTCTATAATTATTCCAAAAACCTTCTAAGCTTTCATGAGCGTTATAATGTGGACTTCCAATGTCTGTAAAAATATTCCCTTCTAATTTTACTGCTAATCCATCATTTTTAGGAATATAATCTCTAAATGCAGCATCTTGATTTAAGTGGTGGGCTTGACCAGGTGTGTCTTTATTAGTTCTTAAGTTCTTATATGAATCGACCAAAATATCATCAGAGACGGTACTTGCCCTAGCAATATCATCTGCAATATCTACACCTTGCATCATTGCATAACCTTTTTGTAAATTTGTTAGCATCTTGATTCCTTCTGCAGTAGATACGGCTCCTAGCAATCCTAATAAGCCAGAAAGGGAGCGCTGATTATTTGTTAGCTTTTCTCCGGTAATAGGGTCAACACCATTAAAATATCTATAGAAATCATTAATTCCTGTCGTTTCTAAGATAAAATTACCCAACTCACCTAACTGAGCTTCTCTCATCATATCAGTCATTTTAGTTGTCAATTCTTCATTTCTTTCGCCATTTCTATAAATTTCGTAAACAACTTCATAACCCAGCAGTGTTCCATTTTCTCTATACATTGCTTTATAAGTTTTCACCATTTCTAGGCGTTCTGTTGGTTGTGTTTCATTATATTTACCAATATTTTTATACCATTCTTTATCTTTTAGGGAAATAGTAGAAAAGTTTCCTGTGCCTGCTTCAAAAGAAACCGACCGATTTAATTCTGGCAAACCTGTTTTTAATTGAGTGAGTGCATCTTGAACAGTAGAGAAATCATTAGCATGTGCTGCTTCAAAAGATACATATTTTTCAAGTATTTCAATATCTTTGTTTAAATCTTCAATAGAGTTATCTAATGCGGTAGTTCCAAGACTGGAGAAAGAAGTACCAAACATGGTTGTTTGTGGTCCATATTTTACCATATTTGCGCCTCGTTGAATTTCAGCTAAGATAGAGGCCTTTTCACTTTTTATACTATTTAAACGATTGTTTAAGTCAATAAGTTCTTCCGAATCCAATCTGTTTTTAGGGCTACCAACCTCTGCTTGAAAACTAGAAAGATAGAGGTCTAATGTTTCACCAACCTCTGCCAACGTGTTGAATACTCCTGTTACGATGGGCGGAAGTTGAGTTAAATAGTTTTTAGCAGAATCCCATGAATCTCCCGTAAGCTCAGATTCACCGGAAAACTCATTTATAGTAGTGTTGAATGGATTAAAGTGATCTAAAATAGCTAATCTAGCTCGTTGAACAGTTTGTTGTACACTGGTTAATTCAGAATAGTCAATCTTCGTCACTAGTTGTATCCTCCTGATTTTCTATGTTCATTCGTTGATATTCTGTATCGCTTAAAGTATCTCTTAATGAACGTTTTTGTTGTTGAAATGCTTCTTCAATATCTGAGAATGTTTGTCTTCTTTGGCGTTCAATTAGTTGCTGCTCATCATAAGATCGAAGGGCAGAGGCTTCGGCTACTGTTCCTTGACTCAGAAAAGCAACTTCTTCTAATAAACGTTGTTCTTGTTGTTGGATTTGTTTATAAATTTCCAGATTTTCGGACATTTTCCTTTCTTCTCTATCCAAATCTTCAAGGTATTCCGCTAATTGACGTTCTTTTTTTTGTAATTCTTCTAGAGAGAGAGTTTCTTCCGTCATTAGTTTGCTCCCCCAGCGATTTCAGCATCTTTTGCTATCCAATAATTAGATAACTTAGTAATATTATCTCCTTCTTTAGTAGCAACCTGAGAAAATAGAGTGACTACTTCGGTAGAAAGTGCCAAAGCCTGTGTTAGCCCAGATACTGCTCCGCTTTCTGAAAAACTAATAGTTACTGCAGGATCAAATGAGACGGTACCATGTGTTTTTAGCTGTGATGCATAGTGTTCCGCACGTTCTGGATTATTTTTGATAACAGCCATATATTTTAATCTCCTTATTATTCAATTTGTTTAATATATTATAACTTCTGTTACCATTGTTGTAAAACTCACTTAGTTAATAAAGCCAATTGGTTTTTGCCAAATTTGGATATTATGATTGATCCACTCTATTTCTTTTTTCGATAAACCACGTGTTTTCCCGGTGTCGCTATCTAACCCTAACAATAAGATTTTTCCAGCTAATTGGTAGTCATTACCATTAATATTTAAACCAATGATATAATTTCCTTTTTTTAATGCTCCAAAATCATCAATCCAAGCATCGATTGAGTCAGTTAATGATTGAACATCCGCAGAATCTACATTTAAGCTTTTTTGGATTACCGCCAGATCGTTATCATCATTCCACGTAATTTTATGAGACATAACTATCTCATCTTTAACATATATTTTTAGTGCATATGACATTATCGACTATTCCTTTCTATTACTCTCTAATCTTAATTTTATCATAGTATATATATTTGTATTCAAAAAATAAGGTAATTGAATTCTTAATATAAAATAACGAATATGGATTCCCTGAACAAAAAATTGGGTGACATAACTTTGTGAGAATACTCTATACATATTAGTTGAAAAGAAGTAAGAGTTTATCATCATGATAAACTTTTTAAATAAATAGCTGTTTTACAGAAAAAGACACTATTTAAGCTGCTTTTTTGTTCATTTTTGAAGAAATTGCTGAGAGTTTATCATGATGATAAACTAATTTTTTTGTGACAGGCTCAATTTCTACTCATTCAAACTCATGTTTTATGTCTAATATGTTCAGGTGATTCTCACAACTTAATTTTATAAATGCTAAAATGTCCAAAGAATTCTCACAATTTTAGCAAAATGCAATGATTTCACACTTGATATGTTTAATCAATTCTCACTAAAAAAAATCAATCAGCTATAATGTTTAACTGATTCTCACTAAAAAATAGCATGATAGCAACGAAAAAGAGAACTAACTATTTTATTCACGAAAATAGTCAATTCTCTTATAACTAAATAAATAACAATTTATACAATCATTTCTTCCACATTAAAAAGACATATTAGAAATCTTTTAAGGACATCCAAATGAACCATATCATCCACCTTTTTATCAAAAATGCATATTTCTGACAGGTAAATTTCTAGTGTATAGTGGTATGGTTCTGTATTAATGAAGATTTTAACAGGTCTTTCCCCAACTAGTAGTTTGGTATCTTTTAGATTTAGCCATTCAATGTCAGAAAATAGTTGTGAATAATCTATTGCCATCACCTCTTTAAAAACCATTTTATCGCATAATTATAGGGAACACAGCTAGAATAAAGGATTTTTAAATACAGAAAATATTAATCATCTTTAAAAGTTACTGAACAAAAATAGACATCTAAGCAGATGTCTATTCCCACGTATTCCTCTTGTTAAATATGCGGTCACTCCGTTTTTGTTTTTCCATTTCTCGTTGCTGTTGAGTAGCTTGTTTTATTTTTTTTCGAACTTGCATTTCATCTTTCTGTAATTGTTCTCGTTCTTTTGCTTTGAGACTAAAAAAGTTATGGTAAATGGATCTTTTTGCCATGTAAATAAAGAATACTGCTAGCAGTATCACTATAAAAAATGCGAAAAGCATGGCTAAAAACCCTAAAATAGTTTTGTAGAATAAAAAGAACAAAATGAATAGAACCGGAGTAGTCAGTAAAAACAATTTTTTTTTAGTCATTAAATCTTTCATATGTTTATTCCTTTAGATTAAAGTGCTGTTGAAGTATTTGTTTTGCATAAGGCCAATTGGCATCTGATAATGTGAATCCTTGGCCTATTAAGGAAATATCATTTAAGAAGAGTGAGTATGTTGTTTCTTTTCCAAAGAGTGGAGAAGAGACACGAAGTTCAACAGGAGAATTATTAGCAACTTCTTTTGCAGCCATTAGTTCGTTCCACTCGTTTTTTGTAAAACAATCCTTATAGTCAACCATGTTATTACCTCCTCGTGTATGTTTCTTCATTTAATCATAGTATTACTCACTGGTTTGCCCAAACTGCATAAAATCCATATCCATTATTCAAAATCACATAATCCCAATCTGAGCCATGTAAATCGTTTGCTAGCTTGTAAGCATCCATCGCATCCATTAGAGCCATGTCATCAGTATATGTTCCTACAAGTCCATTTTCTACACCCGGAATTTGTGCGCCTACATATGGACCTTCTGGTACTTCTGGGTCTGTTGGCTCTGTAGGTTCTACTGGATTAGTGGGATCCGTTGGCTCAACTGGGGTTGTTGGTTCTGTAGGGTCTACAGGTTTGACTGGAGTTGTTGGATTAGTCGGCTCCACTGGTTCTACCGGATTAATTGGTACTTCTGGTGTAATAACTGGTGGTGTTGTAACTATAGGGTTAACCGACTCACCTACATTCTGATCTGGATTCACCTTTTGTTTGTCAGTTACTATAGTTTCACTTACAACATTTCCATTTGCTTCTTTTACAATAACCGTATTCCCATCAAAATAAATTGTGCGACCTACTGGTAATAAATATTGTTCTCCTAAAGTTAAATTAATTCCGTTGATAGCTGCTAAAGCTTGAACAGTCAGATTAGTCCGTTGAGATATTGCCCACAAAGTATCTCCCAAAACCATTGTGTAGCTAGTTTGTCCATCCTGAATTTTTAACATCTCTGGTGTGTTAGCTGTCCAACTAGCCGCATAAGATTCGTTTGAAGCTAAAAGTATGCCAAAAAGTACTGAGCTACTAACTACTGAGGTAACTAAAATCTTTTTCATCTAAAAAACTCCTTTTTCTTAATTTATTTATTGCTCATCAAATATTATACAACAAATTCTCATTATTTCAAACAAAATTAAAAAATGTAGTTTTTGATGAATGGAGTAGAACTTATCTATCATTTAGACTTTAAATAGAAATTGGGATGGAGGATTAATAATGAACGAAGAAGATGTAAAAAAGTTTGCAAAAAATGAAGCTGACAGAATTATTAATCACATTGTCTATCTTCGTAAGAAAAAAGGAATCACACAAGAAAATCTAGCTGAACGATCTGCTATAAGCAGGAGTACCGTTGGGCAGATTGAAAAGGGAGCTGTTAAAATATCTTTAGTTACCTTTACAGCTATTTTAAAAGGATTAGATGTTTCTTATTCAGAATTTTTTGATGAGTTTGAACAAGAAAAGAGAGTAGTTGAAGAAACTTCTCCTGAATTGGTGGATTTGATTAAAGAAGTCGACATACATCCTAATAGGATGGAGTTTATAGCTATAATTCAGTCTTTGTTAAAAATAAAATAATTTTGATGGAATTAATTCAAGAGTTTGTGTTTATTGTTTTGATAACTAAATGTTAAAAAATTGACTAATAAAAATATACATGAAATATATTTTAATTGACATTTAGTTTGTAAGGATGTAGTGTTAAAATGATGATGTTTTATTCAATTAAGGAAGGTGTACTATGAATTACATTGACCTTTTTGCCGGTTGCGGAGGGTTATCTTTAGGGTTACATAATGCTGGTCTACATGGGTTATTTGCTGTCGAAAAAAACGAAGATGCATTTGCAACCCTTAAATATAATTTAATAGACAATAGAAATCATTTTTCATGGCCTGACTGGCTAGAGTTAAAAAATTGGGATATTAATAAGTTAATACAGCAACATAAAAAAGAGCTAATGAATCTCAAGGGGACTGTCGATTTAATTGTTGGTGGTCCGCCATGTCAAGGCTTTTCTATGGCAGGTAAGAGAGATAGTGAGGATCTTAGGAATAGTTTAGTTAATTCCTATATAGAGTTTGTTAGAATAGTTCAACCTAAAGCACTATTTTTCGAAAATGTTCATGGTTTTACAGTAGCGTTTAAAGAGAAAAATAACAAAGGTGTTCCTTTCTCGGTTAAATTAATAAATGAGCTTAAAAAACTTGGTTATAGTGTTGATTCTACAGTAATTAATATGTCAGATTACGGTGTTCCACAGAAGAGAAAGCGATTTATTTTATTTGCATCTAAAAAAGGAAATCCTCAAGAATTTTTTCTCAGTTTACAACAAGAAAAAACACTTTTTTTGCATGAGAGGAGTATAAAAATACCAGTTACAATAAATCAGGCAATTGGTGATCTTGAAAGAAAAAATGGTGAGTTAGATAGTATGGATACTAAGGGGTTTAAGAATGGAAAGTATTCTAGAAAAATAAGTAACTATCAAAAACTTATGAGAAAAGACTTAAAAAGAGGAAGCATACCAGATAGTCATAGATTTGCAAAACATAGAGAAGAAACAGAGAAGTTGTTTAATGATCTGATGACAGTTAGTGATAAAAGCTTTAGGATTACTCCGTCAAGCGGATTAGTCCAAGGCTTAAAAAAAAGAGGAGTTACTCCTTTAAAGAGAAAATGCATTTGTTCGACTATTACCTCGATACCAGATGATTTTATTCATTATAGTGAACCTAGAATAATGACAGTTAGAGAACATGCTAGGATACAAAGTTTTCCTGATAATTTTTATTTCAAAGGAAGATATACTACAGGTGGTGCTAGAAGAAAAAAAGATGTGCCAAGGTATACGCAGGTAGCTAATGCAGTACCACCATTATTTGCCGAACAAGTAGGAAAATCAATTTTGAAGTTTCTATAATAGTGTTTTATGGAGGTATTTGCATGGAAGAAATGTTGCATTTTAAAGTAAGCACGGGGCTGAAAGACATAATTGGGCGAGATTTAATAACCAATGAGCTTGTTGCTATTTTTGAGTTAGTAAAGAATAGTTATGATGCAAAATCAAAAAATGTAGAGATTATTATTAATTCATTTGAAAACTTTATTGAGATTAGAGATGACGGTAAAGGGATGGATTATGACGATATTACAGATAAATGGTTATTTGTAGCATATTCTGAAAAAAAGGATCAAATTGAAGAAACATATGCTGGCTCTAAAGGGATAGGGCGCTTTTCATGTGATCGTTTAGGAGCTTCGATGGTTCTACGTAGTAAAAAAGAAGGACAAGATAGTCAGCTTTCTATTAATTGGGGAGACTTTGAAAAGAATTCGTTGCAAAAATTTGAAGAATTGAATGTTAGATACTTGTCTAATGAGTCCGTTGATACGAATGTAGATATAATTAATTTGACAGGTACTACATTAAGAATTGAAGAACTGAGGGATGAATGGACATCTGATAGGGTTGAAAAAGTGATTTCATCTCTGCAGAGATTAATTAATCCTTTTGTTGATGATGAAAAAATAAAAATTAATGTGAAGTACATTTCTTCTAATTCTGGAATTGCTGAAATTGATAGGTATGTTAGTAATAATGTCGCAAATGTTTTAGATACTAAAACAATCTATATGGAATGCACTATCAAGAGTGGAATTATTAAATTGGCTTTAATTGATAAAACAAAGGTGATATATTCCATAACGATGAAAAACTATAGTATTTTAAACGATGTTTTTTTTAAAATATATTATTTGAATTCTATTGCAAAAAATAATTTTAAAAGACTTATGGGGCAACGAGCTATACAATACGGATCAATATTTTTATATAAAAATAACTTTAGAATATTTCCTTATGGTGAACCTGATTTTGACTCTTTTGGTTTAAACTTGAGGAAGGGGCAAGGTTATAATCGTTTTTTGGCACATCGTGAGCTCTTGGGGTGGATCAATATAATCGATAAGCAGAATCATTTTAAAGAGGTCAGTTCTAGGGATAGAGGGTTTGTAAGTAATGAGTATACTGTATCTTTAGAAAAAGTATATATGGAGTTAATACAGCGCCCACTTGAATCTTATATGCAGCTAGTAAAATTTGGCGAAAGTGAAATTGATGATATACGGGATGATGAAGCTAATGCTATAAACAAATTATTGAAAAGGTTTAAGAAATTTGAAATTCTTGAACAAGAGAAATATGCAATACCGAAAAATGCTCAACCTTTAGGGAAGCGATTTGAATTACTCAACTATGATGATGTAAAGCCCGAAGAGAAAAAAGAAATTCAAAAAAATCTAAAAGAGGTTATTTCTGAAACAAAGAAAGAGATAACACAAGTAAAGAAAGACAAGAAGAAAATAGAGCAAAAGGCTCAAAAATTACAAGAACGAGTAGAAGTAACTGAAAGAATATTGGAAAAAGAAAACCCAGAGAGACAAAAGATGTTGTTTCATGAATTAGGAAAAGTTGCTAATGAATTGAATGGTGCTACAGATTACATGTTTAGTCTAATGAATGATGATGAAAAAGAAAAGTTTGGAGAAGCTTTATTTAGTATTAGAAAATCTTCGGATAAATTATCGTCAATAAAAAAACAGATTCTACGTATCAATTTTGAAACATTTAGCAAATGGGAAAATATTGAAATTAAGTCTTATCTAAAAAGTTATCTAGACTACGCTATAAACAGTAGCGTAAGTTTAAATCTAGATTTTGGACATGAAAAAGTAACTAAAAAAATTAATATATATGATTTTGGAGTGCTAATTGATAATCTTATTCTAAATGCCTTAGAGAGAAATCCAACAACAATTAGTATCTATTTTGAAGAAGATAATTCTGGGTTTAACTTTGTGACCGACACAGGACCAATTGACATTAATCCTGTAGAAAATGTATTTAAATTAGGTGTTTCTTCAAAAAAAGGTGGTTCAGGTATAGGTATGTATATGTGTCATGAAATTTGCAAAGATTTTGGTTGGGAAATTTCTGCGACTAATCTAGACGATAATTTAGTGAAGTTTACAATAAGTTTTGGAGATGGAGTATGAGAAAGAATGTAAAAGTACTATGGTTGGATGATGAACTGTCAGGATTCTCTCATAAAAGTAGGAAATCAACAGTTATTGATTTACTTGAAGAAAAAGGGTATGTAGCAGATATTATTGAGCTTGAAGATTTTAACTCTGCATATAAAGAATTATCATCTACAAAGAGATATGATTTTTTTATTTCTGATTACAATTTAAATGATTCAGAAACTGGATTGACTTATTTAGAAAAAATTCGTGAAAAAAATGGTTATAAGCAGTTTGTGATTTTGTATTCAAACAATGAATATTCAGTTATAAAAGATGATGTAATAGGTGTTTTAAAAGATAAAATGATAGATGTTTTTTCGAATTTCACTTTTTTTTCTATAGGTAATGGGAATGAAAGAGAGAACTTCAAAAAAGCTATTGATGTGATTCTATGTAGGTGGGACGAACTAAATGCAATAAGAGGCAGATATATGTGTGAGAATGCCGAGATAGAATATAAACTGCGAACTAAGCTAAATTGTGTTGACGATGAAAATATAACATACAAACAACTTATAGGGAGATATAAAAGAGAAAAAATTCATGCTAATAACAGGAATAAATATAATGACTTCTTTGAAAATTGGTATAGGTTAGTTGATAAAAGAAATTTACTAGCACATGTAGATGAATTGTATAACGCGGAAAAAGGATACTATATAAAATCAATGAATAACAACGATCCTAACAAAGAAGTAGTTATTTTTGAAAGTGAACTTGATAAGGAAAGAAAGTCCCTGATTCAGCAGAAAGATGAGATTGTAGAATTCTTAAACAAAAAATATTATTAAAATTTTTATTAAACCCTATACGGAGGTTAATTTTTAGCAGACTAATGAATAGTTTATTATAATATTTCGGCTCGCAATTGTTTTTTATTTCCAAAATTCACACCATTGAACTAAAACAAATGTAAAAAAATTGAATTCTTTCTCACTACAGTGTTGTTGAACACCATGTTTTATAAGGATTTTTATATTTATTATAATTCAGTGCTAAAAAACCAGGTCTTAAGAAAGCCCGTAAAGCTTCACAATTCTCAAAACGTTAATTGTTGGAGTCGTTGCGAATTTATTCGCTTACGAATACAATTGCAACATTTCAAGACACTTTCCATTTATTTGGAAGGTGTCTTTTCTTGTGTTTTGGGACGTTAGTTGGGACCTATTTGTTAAGAAGAACCTTTCCAGAACTTTATCAGAAGATTTAAATAGAGTATTAATATGTAAATATATTTTTAACGAGATAATAAGGTTAATATCTTTGTCGACATGATATACCTACTTATTTATATACTAAAAAAAGCTCTTCAACATCGTTTTTATCACATACATAGTTACTTCTATTTCTTAGATTGTTTAATGAATTAACAATTAAAGTCTAGATTCAATAATTCATGAAATTTTATACTTTTTTTATCGTGTTTAATCAGTAGGAGGTGAAAATTTGAAATTAGAGTTTAAAGAACTTGTTGAAATTAAAGTGTTTAGTAAAAAAGAATTCATAATTTCTAAACCTTTTTCTTCATAATCGTTAAGAACTTCATTAATCCCCTTATCAGTATATGTATAAAAACGTGAATAACTTAAGCTTTCGATAAGTAACATACTGTCTTGAATTTTTGTAAGTCTATTTTTAGTAATTCTTTTAAATTTATTCTCTCTATTTTCTAGATTCATATTTAATTCTCATATACTATAATATGTTATAAGAAATCATACACTATTTTATTTAGAAATATAATCTAAAGAATATTATCCATATAGGATAATATTGGTGATTAAATGTAAATATACGTTGCTTAACTATTGAAACAAATTGATATTAAACAAACTAAGGAATAATTTCTATTTACTTATGTTAATGGTAAAGGAGCAATGAATGTACCAGTACATATAGATTATTTGAATTATCGGTTTGAATTCAATTCGTAGAAGAAACCCTGATTTAGTAAAATTGAATTCTCACAAATTATACCGTACCTATTCTACGTTAGCTAGAGAAGGTAGGACCTCTATGAGTGGAATTTCAGGGGTTTAACCTACTCTGATACTAGTACTGAAACTTATGTAAGTAACCCTAATGTAATTAAATTGTCTATGTATGAGAAATTTGAAACTAGGTTGAACGAGGAATGGGCTAAATAATTTTTATAAAGAATTGGTTTAAGTGTAATTAATTGATATAATATATAATGAGAATTTCTTTGGGAGGATATGTTTAAATGAATGGTTTTTGGAGTGGTGTGGCATCTTTTTTTAGTAATGAATGGACAATTACTATTAATTGGAGGCTTATTGTTAACCGGGTTGATAAAAATTGGGGAAAAAATTTATAGCATTTCCAAAGCGGATAAAGATGCAAGGAACGCAAATAAAGAAGTTGTAGACTTTTTGGAAAAAGTTATTACAAGTAAGACAGAGTTGACTTTGGATTTTTTAGATAGTATTATGAGTTCTATTTCTAGAAAAAATGAAGTTACATTAAAGAGAATGAACAGTAAAGTTGAAATCATTGAAGATGTTATGTTGAAATTATATCAAATAGACTACTTGTCGTTAACTGAAAAAAATGAAATGATTGAAAAACTTATAAAAATGAAAAAAGAACTAAGTAAGCCTTTTGTGTATGAATTTAGTGTGTTGGATAAAAATTTTGGGGTAGATAGTAAAGGGAAAAGAGCCAAAAAAAATAGGGAGTTAATTCAAAACATATTACCATTATATATAGCTGTTGTTGGATTGATGATGACAGTACTAAAATATTTTGAAGAAGGAAGCTATAGTAAGGGATCTGGGTATTCAGAGTCTATGGTATTAGCAATGTTTTTACTGATAACATTAGTAGCGTTGATGTTATTAATGTATACGTATTTAAATAAGATAAAAAGACGCAGAATCGAGCAAAAAAATGAAACTAAAGAGTATTATAAAAAAATCCGAAATCAAATTAAAAATATTAAGTAGAAGCGGGACGTTTATTTGGGACGATATATAATAAAAAAGCCCGTAAAGCTTCACAATTCTCAAAAATATCTTTATATAGCAACATTTCAGACGTTTCGTAACTTCAGTTTGCGAAACGTCTTTTTTAGTTGTTCAATGAGCTTGAGAAAAGGAAAATGATAGCGACTATATCAGAAGATATTAGTCACCATCGTTTTTCTCTGTTATTTCAATAACTAAACCTACGCCCTAACTTTACTTTTAGCTTTCAACACCTCAACCTGCTTTTCCAAGGCAGCTATACGAACCAAAAAATCTTCATAAAATGCAGCAAAAACATAAGAATTAGCATGAAACTCTCTAATAATTCTTTTCTTATTTAAGGGAACCCCTTTATTTTCAAAAAAATCATTTAGCAAAGACAGTGTTTCTTTCCATGAGTTAATCTGATCGATCGTATCATTCAAATGATGCATATCCTGATACGATATTTCTTTAATCGGTTGGTCATTTTTTGTAGTAATGACTTCTTTTGTCATGTTAGCAGTCATATTTTCTCCTCCTTTTATTCTGAAAAACCAAAACCATGTCTATATAAACAACAATATATTTATATTCTACTATATCATGTCTATATAGACAACGTTTTTTGATGAATTGGAGGTAATTAAATGCTTGAGGAAAAGCCTGAACAAAAGGTTGAAGTGTTGATAAATGATTTATTAGCAGAGAGAAATATGTCTCTACGAGAACTTGCACGTTTATCGGGAATAGAACCATCAAATTTAAGTAATCTTGCAAATGGTAAGAGAAAAAGAGTTTATTTAGAGCACATAGAACGAATTGCCGATGCTTTGGATATTGAGGATATATCAAAAATTATTAGACTAACCAAAAATGCTACTAAAAAATAATTTCTCGTCTTGATTTTATTCCAGACACTTTCCAAAATCGGAAAGTGTCTTTTTCATTTTTACCAATTTCAACACAATGTTTTTAAAAATATTCATAAGGAATTTTATTATTACACAAGTGTTATTGTTATGAATCTCCATGTTTGGTAAACTTTTGTATAGAACTAAACTTTATGTAAAGGAGTAAAGACATGTTTTTAACTAGCGAATATTTAGAAAAGAAGCAAAAGTATACTACCTTAAAAACTGAGCTATCCACTGCGTTGACCGAACATTCTTCTTACTTAGAACAATTGGAAACAGCGATCACATCTGCTGAAGGTAAGTTTAGTGGTGTTTCTACCAGCAATGGAATTCCTAATCAAGATACACTAGATAAAGCAAGTGAATTGGTGGAGAAACTGCAGTCATTAAGTAAAAAAATAAAAAGCCGCAACGATAGTATTTCAGATGGAGTTACGACAGCGGGAAACAAAGCGCAGCATTATGGCGATCTTTATACTGCAGAGAAGCAGCGTGAGGAGGATTATTACAAAGAAGTTGCTAGACAAGCATTAGAAAAAATCAATCGACAGCAAGAAGCTCTTAAGAACCATGAAATCATTCCAAGATAACTAGAGAGAAAGGAGAGAATAGTATGGGAAATGTTGATATAAAATCAGGTGGACTTTCAGAAGTTATCAGCAGCGCAGCAGAAGCAGAAAGTGCGATGAGTGCTTCTTTAAATGTGGCTAAAAAACTTGTATCCAGCAGCAATGGATATGATCAGACTTGGACAGGAGAATCCAAAAACAGTTACCTGATGTATTTAGGCATTGTTAGTCAATATCATGAAGACTTGGCGAAGTGTGTCAAAAGTTATAAAAAAGCAGTCACGGAATTACAAAAAGATATTGATTCGTTTGATTCGTCTGAAATGGGCGAGATACGAGGGATTTAGGAGGAGCGTATGGCGATTTTTTCTGAAGAGGAATTGTTGGTATTGACGGATATGGTAGGACAGGTGGAATTATTCGGTGTGCCGCAATTAACAGCACATCGAATGAATCAGATAATGGCTATTCCAAAAGGGATCGAAAGGTTAGAAGAAAAAGGGTTGCTGGCAGCGGGAAAGCTTACCAAAAAAGGCTTTTTAGTCGCTTCTTTGATCGAACGATATGTTCAATCGGAAATGTATATCTGTTTAGATAAAACCTATTACGTAGCGACTGGCGAGCAGGCGATCGTGTTAAAAAGGGAAGAAGCAGGCTATCAGTTGACGATCGAAGAACCGGAAACATTTTTGGGACAAGTCCTTGTGGAGTACAGTATTTTGCGTAGAGAAGGTACAGAAGAGGAAAAAGAATTTCGCTCAAGACGGGCGCGTTTGACTTTAGAAGAGTTGCAGAAACAAGGAATAGAGGCAGCACTTGTACTTGGAAGTGTTCATAAACGAGAGCGAGAATTGATGAAAAGTGAGTATGCTCTATTGCTGTCGCAAGGTGTTTTATATCGATTAGACAGTGAAGGATTAAAACGAATCAGTCAATTTTGGGTCAATAAATGGCTCGTTGATCAGCTGCAGATTTCGTATGAGGTGCCAGAAGACAAAAGGAAAGAGCGGGTGAGTTGGTTTGACAGATAAAATCACGGTCGATCCTGGTGAATTATCAGGGATCACAGGTCAGCTTCAAACAGTGATCGATGAACTAGAGTCATCCTATAATGCATTACAAAATATCATAGGAAGTGAGTATTATGTGGAAGGCTTAGCACAAGGTCAGGTCGGGCTTTTTAGCATCGTGACTGTACGTATGGAGGAATTGATTTCTCATTATTCACGATTGCAGGAGTATGTGACTTATGCAGGAGAAACCTTTGTGGAGTTAGATCGATCCGTCAGTAGTGATATAAAATCAAAAGGAAAATAGACATGAGCTATTAAGTATAGGAAAAGAGGGTAGGTATGAAAGATGTAAAGTTTAAAACTGGAGAATGGAGTTCAATAGTCAATGGCGTAAGTGAGCTAAAGGACGTTGATATCATCACTTTGGTTCAAGAGCTTGGAACGATCACGAATGACGCTAAGGATGCCTGTGATCGATATGACGTAGATAATGCGATCGATATTGAATCCATGGACAATGTGTTGATGGATGATCTAGATGAGCGGATCGCCAAATTGGCACAAAAAACTTTTAAGATACAAGACACACTTCCAGCGGACATCGATCAGCCATTTTATGATTCAATGGACTCACTGATAGAAAAGCTAAGCAACATGAACATCATGGGCTATGAAACGATGGCAAGAGGATCCTTTTCTAATGGAGTAAATAGTGCGGGTGTAGCAATGCCCAAAATGAAAGTAACGTTAGAAGATCTTTTAGGAAGCAGTTCTCCACTTACTGATTATCTTCGTGTAGAATATGATAAAATGAAACAAGAAATCGGTGATGTCAGCTTCGAAGATTATCAGAAAATGGCATTTGCAGATACGTCGTTTGACTATTATTCAAGAAATGAAAAAGTGAAGGATCTGGCTGTTACTGTAGTGATCAATGGTGCAGTGCTTGTCATTGGAGGCATGCTGCCGTGGCAGTTGATGGTGGCTTTGGGTTTGACCTCTGGGGCGAAAAATGTCAGTGATGCTTGGCGTGGAAAAGATTTGTTTACCGGGAAAGAATTGTCTACAGGCGATCGAATCTTACGGGGCTTGTCTGGGATAGCAGATTTAGCATTGGCAGGGTATGGAACGTATAAAGGACTTAAACCTTTGAAAGGGACGAACAAGGTTGTTGTTTCGGAGAAAAGCAGTACTACTAATAAACTATTAAAGCCTGATTTATTAGACGAACTTTCAAAAAGTGGTGTAAAGTACAATCCGGATGATGTGGTTATGGTAACAAAGAATATTGAAAAAGATTTATTGTGGTTAGAATATGGAAATAGTAAAGCTGGATTAAACCATGTTGAAATTCGTCATGCAGCTGATTTTTCTAAACGAGGTATTAAGAATATTCCAGAGTTTATCTATGATATGCTAAAAAATAAACCTGTGAGCATTGTAGAATCTTCAAGGGGGATGAATGCTACTTACTTAGTGAATGGGAAAAAATATCTAATTGCCTATGGAAAGAATGGATTTATTGTTTCTGTATATCCAATTTAATTTTATTTAGAAAGAGAAGTGAATAGATTATGTTTGAAGTAACCGCTATAGATGAACGGATAATGGACAGAGATGTTTATTTAAGAAATGTTGTGACTGAAAAAAAGGAAGAATGTTTTGATAACTCAATAGGTTATAGTGATGATAACAATTTCTTGTTTATGGAAATTGGATCAAAGTACGAGTGTAAAATTTTATTAATCGGTGATCAGAAAAAAGAAGAAAATGATGAAACATATAAATTGTTTTTTGCAGAAGATAGATTAACAAAGATTGGTAATTACAAATTTTTAAAAGTTTATTTAGATAAAGAAGAATATTATATTTTGGCGGATGAACTATTTTTAAGTGATGAAGATGAATATATTTTGTTTGATTTCTTTCGAAAAGATCTATTAGAAGTTGATGGACATATTTCTCCAATGTTTGTTAATTAGCAAAAACATAGTCTCAAGTCTTTTAATAAAAGCATTAATTTGCTCTAAACAAAACGGCACTTTATTATCTGATAACAATCAGATAATAAAGCTTTGAAGATAATACTAAAGCTAACTAATTAAGCGAATAATAGCTATAGCGGTATCAGTTTTTCGTCACTGATACTGCATTTTCGTATATGAAATAAAAACAGTGATGCTTGGCGTGGAAAAGATTTGTTTACAGGGAAGGAATTGTCTACAGGCGATCGAATCTTACGTGGCTTGTCTGGGATAGCAGATTTAGCATTGGCAGGATATGGAACGTATAAAGGACTTAAACCTTTGAAAGGGACGAATAAGGTTGTTGTTTCGGATAGAGTAAGTGGGCCTAAGTGTTTTGTTTCAGGAACACTTATCTTAACAGAACATGGGCATAAACCAATTGAATTTATTCAAATAGATGAAAAAGTTTTGGCAAGACATGAAAATTCCAATGTCCAGTCCTATGAAAAAGTCGTTCAATTATTCGTTAGTGAAACTAACAAACTTGTTAGAATCACAATTGGCAGCGAAATGATTGAAACAACGGAAGAACATCCATTTTATTTGCCAAGCAAAGGTTGGATAAAGGCTAAAGAATTAACCTGTAATGATGATTTGATTGATAGTGTTGGAAATTCGTTGTCAATTACTGATATTCAAATTATAAACTTAAATAAACCTACTAAGGTATATAATTTTGAAGTAGAAAATGCTCATACTTATTTTGTTTCTAATTTGAGTATATTAGTACATAATATATGTGATGATGCGTTGAACAAATGGCATAAGGGAACTTTTGATAGTGTAGAAGATTCTTTAGAGTATCATTTCAAAACTCATGGAGCAGAAGTTGGAGCAACTTCCATTGAACAATATATTGAAAAAGCAGATCAATTTACCAAGAACTAAAATGGTCAATGATCCAACACCAGGAGTTAAGGGGTATTATAAAAATGGGAAATATGTTTTTATTGCTCCGGAGGAACTATTGTATCTTTTGGAAAACAGTAAAAATTGAGAAGGAGTTTATTTTATGTGGAAAGACTTAGAGTTAAAAGATGTGCAAAAAATAGAAAGAGTATCTGCAGAGTTTGTCATTTGGATGCATGCAATATTACCTTACGGAAAGATGAAAATAAGAATTTATGAAGATCAAGAAGGGATTTTTAGTGGAATTACCGATTTACATGTAAAAAGAAAATTTGATGGAGATTTTGAAGCGGCAGTAGGCTTTGGGAAAACTGTTGAAGAAGCTTTATCTGAAACTGTTCGTAATTTTAACAAGATCATAGAACAAGATTATCCAAAGGATCAATACCCTAATGGTTTGTCCGAAGATTGTATTGAATACGCAGAACCATCAGATTTCTAATAACGGAAAAAATGAAAGAGATACCTTGATGTCTGAATAATATTAGCATGGTAAAGATTTGACAGGTGAGTATAGAATTATTGATAGGGATATCAGTGACTAAGAAAAACTAACTATTCGAACAGTTGATTTCTGCATGAAAAAAATATTTTATTTTCTTATTGCCGTTATATTCTAAAAGAGAGTGGATTATGTTACTACTCTCTTTTTTTAGTGTAATAAGAATATTTAGAGAGAAAAAAATAGACTAAAGTTAATCGATTATTTTATGATTCAATGGACTCGTTGATAGAAAAGTTAAGCACAATGAAGAATATCAATAAAGAAGTAAAAAGAGGGCATGATGTAATCATCAACACAACTAATTTAACTTCTGAACATAGGGCTATGTTAATCAATGAGTTAAAAAGCAAAGGTTTAATTGATAAAATTATATTTTATCCATAGTACAAGGAGGACGGACTAGTGAAAATTGATATTGATGAAAAAATAAGGTCCCACGAAAGTTATATTCAAACATTAGGAAAAAAAGGTGAAAAACTTATTTTGGATGAAGTTACTTTTAAAGAGATAGAGTTTAAAGATGTTGATTTATCAGAAAGCTTTCTGACGGCTTGTTCTTTTGAGGGGATGAAATTAGAAGGAGTAGATTTTTATAGAGCCAGTTTATATTCATCTGTTTTTTCCTTTACTCATATTAATCAAGGCTCATATGTGAAAAGTAAAGCTGACTATACTTCGTTTGTTAAGGCAACTATTAGTGAAACAAATTTTGCCAAAGCTGAGCTAACCGAAAGTGATTTTTCTGAGGCTATCATAAAAAATAGTACTTTTATATCAGCGGACTTAAGGGAAGCCGACTTTACGAATTCTTTTTTAGAAAATATAGATTTTGAATTAACAAATATTGAAGAAACAATTTTTAAAGGAGCTACTTTTAAAAATATTATTAATTTAGATTTAGCAATGGTTGAATCAATTAATATTGGGACTGTGGAAGAACCTGTAATCTTAGAAGAAGAACTTGCAATTCAATGGATAATGAACAATGTTGATGAGTAAAAAGTGAAGCTATTTTTTTCTTATTACCGTCGTATTCTAAAAGAGAGTGGAATATTTTACTACTCTCTTTTTTAGTGTAACAAAATTATTTTCAGAGAGAAAAAATAGACTAAGCTCAATCGTTTTATGATTCAATGACTAATACTTTGAAATAGATAGCTGATGGTGGCTTTGGGTTTGACCTCTGGAGCGAAAAATGTCAGTGATGCTTGGCGTAGAAAAGATTTGTTTACCGGAAAGGAATTGTCTACAGGCAATCGAATCTTACGTGGCTTGTCTGGCGTAGCAGATTTAGCATTGGCAGGGTATGGAACGTATAAAGGACTTAAACCTTTGAAAGGGATGAACAAGGTTGTTGTTTCGGAGAAAACTAGTGGGCGTACTAAAACACAAAAAGTTGAGAGTTTCCAAAATAGAATTAATGATGTTAGAAATAAAATGCCTAATAATCCGTTGAAAAAAAGGTAATATGGCAGCTGCTGATGTAAATATAAAAGGATTGCCAGAAGAGTTTGTAGCTCATAGTAAAATTAATTCGAAACTTGATAAAGGTGCCGATGTTGGAAATTTTTCTACATTAAAACTTGAAGGAGAAAGTATAGATGGAACTAAATTTGATAGGTTTCATGATACAGAAGCTAAAATTCTATAGGACATTGCCTCTAAAATTAAAGACTTAAATGCTTCTGGTTCAATTGATTTATATACAGAGCTACCAGCTTGTCAAAGTTGTTCTAATATAATTTTAGAATTCCGTAAGAAATTCCCTAACATTGAATTAAACGTATTTACTAAATAGAAGGAGCGAAAATTTATGGAATTGAAGTATGAAGAAATAAAAGAAGATTCTGCTGATATTTATGAAAGTTTACATATGAATGCTAAATATTCTCTAAAAGATACTTTCTATGCATTTCTAAATGATTATGAATTAAATGAAAATTATGATATAACGGAAGAAACTTCGCTATATGTAGCATTTTGTACATTATTGATTGATAAAGAACAAAATTTTGATTTTTTAAGAAATAAATTAGCTGAACTAATTTCTAATAAAAATTTAGAGAAAGTTACTGATGATTTGAAATCAGATGAACTCGTTCAATTTTGTAGCGATGTTGACATCATAAAAAAAGCAATTAACATTGAAAACTAACTAATTAAAGAATGGCTAGAAAAAATGCAAAGCTATTTGTAAAATGGTTATTTTGAGACTATTTTAGATAACTTATTAGATTGTGATGTAAAACAGGAGGGGGTTGTGAAAGAATACTTTAATCATGAGGGCTGGTATGATGACTCACCGTGGTTGATAAAGGATAACTCTCTCATCATTAATCAATTAAAATGTTTTGATATTAACAAAATCCATCAGACTTCAATGAAAGATGATTTGGAAGAGGTAGTTAAAACAATTATTTCATTTTTGGAAAATAATCGTTTGAGCAAAATCTATATTGAATACGAATAATCAAAAAGTAAAAGGCAATTTGTTATCTGATTGGTGTTAGGGAGTAAAGTCTTGAATTATAATGCTAAAACTAACTAATCAAGTTGCTAAGAGCTACAACGATATCATTTTTTTCATCACTGATACCTTTTCGTACGTGAAATAAAAGCTATTTTCGAATATCACCAGAAAATAACATCTACAGATACATCCTTTAACTATTATCCAAGAAATAAAAAACTAAAGAATCTGGCTGCTATCATGGCAGCTGGTCGTAGGCTTCGACTTAACTGCTGCTATGAAAAAAGTCACCACTAACATAAGTTTTCTTGTTTAGCAAAATGAATTTCTAAAAAAATGTTGACGCTTTCTTTAAAGTGAGATATAATCGAACCAACTTAATACAAGGCGTGTTACTACGTAATAGTAGGCATAACCGAATTGAATCAGCTCTTTTTTGGGTTGATTCGGTTCGGTTTTTTTTGTTAAAAAATGGAGGCGAAAAAAATGGATGAAAAAAATGTAGCAAAAGAAATTTTGGAAAATGTTGGGGGAGCGAACAATGTTTCACATTTAGAACATTGCTCTACAAGATTGAGATTTACGTTAGTTGATGATAGTAAAGTGGACGCAGAAGCGATCAAAAAAATCTCTGGTGTGCTAGGAATTACGCAAACAGCTCAAACACAAGTCATTATTGGTGGTGCAGTGGTGGAAGTTTATCGCGAGGTCGAAAAACTCCTTTCAGGAGTTCAGGTAGATACAGAAAAAGGGTCTAAGAAAAAACAAAAATGGCAAGATGTCATTTTAGACTTCGTTATTAGTATTTTTCAACCCTTGATTCCAGCGATCGCTGGCGGAGGTATTTTAAAATCACTATTGATGCTACTAAATCTAATTGGGGTGTTAGATAAAACAACATCGACTTATCAGATTTTGACATTTGTAGGAGATGCACCCTTATACTTCCTGCCTTTATTGGTAGCGATCACAACAGCGAACAAGCTGAAGGTAAATAGTTTAGTCGCTGTCTCAGCTGTAGGTGGTTTGTTGATCCCCGGATTGACTGCATTGATTACTGAAGGAACGACTTTGGCTGGTTTGCCAATTCAAAACATCAATTATGCGTATCAAGTTTTTCCTGCAATTCTTTGCGTGATCAGTTATTCGTTTTTGGAAAAATTCTTTACCAAGATCAGCCCTAAGGTGATTAGAAGTTTCTTTGTTCCGATGATGTCATTATTGATTGTCGTGCCATTGACATTATTGGTGCTCGGTCCTATTGGATTTACGTTCGGTCAAGGGTTTGCAAGTGTGATCATGACAGTTTTTGCTCGGTTTGGCTGGATCGCAGTAGCTTTGCTGGCAGCTTTCTTACCTTTCATGGTAGTAACAGGGATGCATAAAGCAATGATTCCATATGTTATCACCTCTTTAGGTGAGACAGGAAAAGAACTGATTTATAATGCGGCCTCATTAGCCCATAATATCGCAGAAGCCGGAGCATGTTTTGCGGTAACGATTCGTTCGAAAGATAAAGGTTTGAAAGCAACCGCTGTTTCTGCTGGTATTTCTGCTCTTTTTGGAATCACTGAACCGGCTTTGTATGGTGTGACTATTTTGCATAAAAGAGTATTGTACGGTGTGATGTTTGGTAGTTTGATCGGTGGAGCGACATTAGGCCTTCTAAGTGTGGAAGCATATGTTGCCGTTGGGCCTGGGATTGCCAGTTTATCAATGTTCATTTCTGAAACTCTGCCTAACAATCTGATGTACGCAGTGATTGGTTTAGTCGTATCTTTCGTAGCTTCATTTGCTGCAGTTTTTGTTTTATGGAAGGAACCAGCTACAGCTGGAGCACAAGAAAATGAAACAAATGAAATAGACTTTAATGCGCCGGTTGAAGGGCAAATGATCCCTCTATCAGAAGTGAAGGATGACGTCTTTGCTAGTAAAATGTTAGGAGATGGTGTTGCGATCATACCTACGAAAGGTGAATTATATGCACCAGCTAATGGAACGATCAAAATGATTTATAACACGAAACATGCACTAGGTATGCAGACAGACGAGGGTATTGAGATATTATTTCATATTGGTATAGATACAGTGAACCTGGGAGGAAAGTATTTTGAAAGCTTTGTTTCAGAAGGTCAGAGGGTTACGCAAGGGGATGTGTTGATCAAATTTGATCTTTTAAAAATCAAAGAGGCAGGATTTGATCCAACAACCATTATCGTGATTACAGAGCCTAAGAATGTCAAGTTCAATCTAGTTTCTGAGGAACAAGTGACTAAAGAAGAAAAAATATTCGTTATTGAAGGGAAAGAAGAAAATGCCATTGCGTAAAGATTTTTTATGGGGCGGTGCGATCGCCGCAAATCAAGTGGAAGGTGCTTGGAATGTAGATCAAAAGGGGATGTCTGTAGCAGATGTAGCAACGTTTAAACCTACTATTGACGTAAAAGACTATAAAGCACACAATACTGTAACGAGTGATATGATCCAACAAGCGCGAAAGGATTTAGAAGTTGAGTGGTATCCTAAACGTAGAGGTATCGACTTTTATCATCGGTATAAAGAAGATATTCAGCTTTTTGCAGAGATGGGCTTCAAAGCATTGAGAATCTCTATTGCCTGGACTCGTTTATTCCCTACAGGGGAGGAAACTGAGCCTAATGTTGCTGGAATTGACTTTTATAAGAATGTTTTCAAGGAATTGAAGAAACATGGAATTGAACCGATCGTTACATTATCTCATTACGAAATGCCCTTAGCTTTATCGGAAAAGTACAACGGTTGGGTAGATCGTAAGTTGATCGATTTTTTTGTTCATTATGCGGAAGTTTGTTTTAAAGCGTTTGGTGAATATGTGACCTATTGGTTGACTTTTAACGAGATCGATAGTGTGGGACGACACCCATTTACAACGGCTGGGATCGTTGAAGACAAGTGTATCGGATATTCTTTAGAAGAGGCAGTCTATCAAGCGCTTCATCACCAATATGTTGCAGCAGCTATTGCCACTAAATTATGTCACGAGTTGATTCCTGGAAGCCAAATGGGATGTATGTTGACGAAATTGACGACGTATCCTAATACGTGTAAACCAGAAGATGTCTTGCTTTCTTTAGAGAGTAACTTAAACAATTATGCTCATGCAGATATTCAAATTTTTGGTGAATATCCAACATTGTACAAGAAGCAACTGGAAAACAAAGGAATCATCATTACAAAAGCAGCGGAAGATGATAAACTATTAAGTGAACACACTGCAGATTACTTAGCTTTTAGCTACTATATGTCACGAACTGAATCATCTGATCCATCTTTGGAGCAAACATCAGGAAACACGATCATGGGAGTAAAAAATCCATATCTTCCTTCGACGGAATGGGGATGGCAGATCGATCCAGTCGGGTTGAAAATATCGCTTCTTGAGTTGCAGGATCGTTATAATGTACCGTTGATCATTGTTGAAAATGGAATGGGAGCTAAAGATGAAGTTACTTCTGATGGGAAAATACATGATAGCTACCGTATCAGTTACTTAAGACAACATATCAAAGAGATTCTTGAAGCAGTGGAAGCTGGGGTGGATCTGTTTGGCTATACTAGCTGGGCACCGATCGATTTGATTAGTGTTTCAACCTCTCAAATGAGTAAGCGTTATGGGTATATCTATGTTGATCAGGATGACTTAGGAGAAGGAACGTTGGAAAGGATAAAGAAAGATTCGTTTTTCTGGTATAAAAAAGTAATTGAAAGCAATGGCAGTATCTTAGATTAGGAGAGTGTCGGATGATCATCAAAAAAATACTAAATCCCAATACGATCTTAGCGGTGGACAGTGAACAGCAGGAGTATGTTTTTTTTGGCAAAGGCATCGGCTATAGTCGGAAAATCGGGCAAACGGTCGATGATGAGGATGTAAACCGAGTATTCATACCTGTCGATAACCAGCAAATCCAAGAATATTTACGCTTATTCGATTCAATTCCAGCTGTTTATTTTGATATTACACAACAAATCATCAAGAGAGCAGAAGAACTCCTAGGTACAAAATTAAATACAAGTATTTTCTTCACCTTAAGCGACCACTTAAATTTTTCGATCGAAAGACATAAAAAAGGATTGAATATCCTCAATCGTGTATATTGGGAAATCAAAAACTACTATCCGACAGAATTTTCGATAGGAGAATATGCCCTAAAGCTACTAAAAAAAGAATTAGGTCAAATACTACCGCAAGAGGAAGCGGCGAATATCGCTTTTCATATCATCAATGCACAAACTGTAGATTCTTCAACAAGTAAAGGGATGGAGTACGCAAAGCTGGTCGGTGGAATATCAGATATTGTCAAGTATGAGTTGAAAATTGATTTTGATCGAGAAGATGTTCATTATCAACGTTTCATTACTCATTTGAAATTTTTTGTTGAACGTTATTTTGAAGGGAAAATGATCACAGAGGATGATTCTGGATTATTTGAGCAGATAGCACAGCTATATCCAAAAGCGTTGACAGTTGCTTTCAATGTCAAAGATTATGTAGAAATATTGAACACAGATAAGGTCACGAAAGAAGAGATAGCTTATTTAACTGTTCATATCAATCGATTGATGAGTAATAAAAAGATAGATGAAGTATAAAGAATAGTAGGTATAAAGGAGATTTTCATTGATTAAGACTTCTGAGCCTGCCGTTTATTCGTTCTAAAAGGGATTGGATCGTAACTCTTAGAGTTATGTTCCGATCCTTTTTTTCATTCATTTATTGTAGTTTTAGGATTATTTCCTCTTAACTACTTGATTCTTTTTCAAGATATGCTATTATGTGTTTAGACATATATGTCTAAACATGGGAAATAAGGAGAGAAATTATGGATAAATACACGTTGGTTACAGGTGCATCTTCAGGGATAGGAAAGGCTTTTGCGGAGTATTACGCAAAAGAGAAAAAGAATTTGATTTTGATCGCTAGGTCAGAAGAAAAATTATCTGATTTGAAGCAACAATTAGAAAAACAGTTTAAGGTAAAGGTACATACATTTTCTTTCGATTTATCTGAACAAAAAAGTCCACAGGAGATTTATCATTTGGTTCAAAAACCGGATGTATTTGTTGAGACGTTGATAAATTGTGCAGGATATGGGTTAAGTGGTGCTGTAAACGAGTTGAGTTATGAGAATCAACATAATCAAATAAATTTGAATGTCCTTTCGTTATTTGATCTAACAAAACTCTTTCTAGAGCCTATGTTAAAAAGGAATACAGGAACCATCATCAATGTCGCATCGACTTCCGGGTATCATCCTATACCGAATATGGCAGTATATGCTGCAAGTAAAGCTTTTGTCTTATCGTTCACTGAAGCCTTGGCGATCGAATGCTCTAAAACAAATGTAAAGATTTTTGCCATAAGTCCTGGGGCGACAGACACCAACTTCTTTTCATCTGGCGGCGGCGTGTCATACGGCAACTTACGCACACCGGAGCATGTCGTACAAGTAACGATCGATGCGTTGAACAAAGGGAAGATATCAAAAATCGATGGGTTCAACAATTATTTTACAAGCACCTTTTTACCAAGATTGCTGCCTAGAAAAAAAATGGTAAAAGTAGTGTATAATATAATGCAAAAACAAATGGAGTGATTTTTTTGTACTATATCGAAGAATTGCGGTATCTCATTAAAGCCGTTGATAGAGAAGGTGAGCTAAACTACGCCCGTAGATTAAAAGCGATAAATATCACGCCCAGTCAATACGAAATACTAAAAATATTATCTTTAAAAAATGGCCTATCTATCTCTGAAATTGGTGAATTACTCATTTGTGGATCAGAGAATCCAAGTAGATTGATCGATCGGTTGGTCTTAAAAAATTTAGTAGAAAAAAAGAATAGTAAACAGGATAGCAGGATAGTCAATATTTGCATCACCTCAGAAGGCATGGCAGTCGTAAAGGAAGCAGCAATGATCGAAGAAGAATTTAATGAAGATATAAAGTCTGGCTTTAATAATGAGGTTACTGTAGAACAATTGATAGAGGTGCTAAAAAAACAGGTGGAAGGAACCAAAACGCTTGGTAAAATTGAAAAAAGGAAAAATATAGAACTTTAGAAAGTTTTTTTTGACTGAGATTTCAAATGTAAAAGGCATCAAGTGATGCTTGGCCTAGTAGGGCAAAGTATAAGCTATACAAAGCTAAAAACGGTATCGATGATGGAAGGATCGATACCGTTTTTTGTCAAAATAATGTATAGAATAATAATGGATAATTTAAATGAACTAAATGTTCAGCTGCAAGATTTCTTTAGCGTGCTCTAACTCAAATCTATATAAGTAGCAAGATTCTTGAATTGAAAAATAATCCTTAAGAGCTAGGCTTGCTGGTAGGGAAATCTATTTGAGAGGTGATAACAATTGCTTGAGGTTCTTGCGGTAAATATATCACGTCGACAATTTTGCCAACGTTTAGAGCTTCAGCTCTCTCTGCTAACATAACTTTTGTGATTTCTGCTTCATATTGCTCGCCGTCGTCTTTTGTTACATGTAAAGTTAATGTGAGTTCTGGATTTCCTTTTACAATTTTTCCTGTAGGCATTTTAGATAAAATCACCGCTTGCCCTTGATGCCCATGTTTAGCTGTTTCTATCATTTTTTTTGTTAATAAACCATTATCCATCAAGTAGTTGTTGAGTGCCTGTTGTAAAGAAGCTTGATCTTGAGTGAAATCCAGCGCGATGTTCTCTGGTTTGTTTATATCATATCGAACCGGCAGTAAAGCACCGGGCTGGAAATTTGCCATCATAGTTATTGGAATGACCTTCAAGCATTCAGCTGTGATCATTTGTCCGGAAGATGTCTCAAATGTGAGTGTTATGACGAGCTCCGGCTGACTATTGATAGAAGTGCCGGTTGGGCGTGTTGCGACAAGCTTTCCAAATGTTAAGCTGCCATTTTTTACTAACGAAGAATTTTTTCTTGCGTTAGTAAAAAGTGGAAAAAGTGATCCAAATATCAATAAAATAGAACCAGGTATCATCAAGCTAGGTACTCCGTATGATAGCGTGTGACTAATCGACCTCATTCCTTCGGCACCATTAGCCAGTGTTTTCAACTTAATAACATTGTAGATTATCAATATGATCAATGCTGCAAAGCATAATTCTCCTAGCAAAATAAATATATTTAATCTTCTTTTCTTCTTCATTATATTTACTCCTTAATTCTCCTTTTTGTACGTAAAACTCCTTTTATACCATGTTGACCAACGTTTTTGTAAATGAAACAGAGACCAGATCATAGTCCTTTTTTATCGCTAATAAAATACGGATCATATTGATCTATTTTGTTAATAACTAAATTCTTAATGTAAACGAATTTTTGTTATATAATTTACAGGTTCTTTTGTTGTTATATAGAGGTCTCATTTTTAAGAATACAATCGATTATATCTTGTGGATCATTATATCATAAGCTTTTTTATTAATAAACATCTTTTTTTACATGAAATATTATTAAGGCATAAAAGAGATTTTAATTGATATAACTTCGATATATTTCTTTAATTTTGTTATTTAATTTTATGCTATTCTCGTTTTTAGGATGCCAAAGAGATTTTTTATTTTTTCATTTCATAATAATAAAAAGTCAAATGAATAAAATGTTAGTTTAGAGAAAGGTAAATCAAAAAAGACAATAACACTTGACATTGCTTCTTCTTATGATATGATGATTTTGTAAATAACACTTGACAAAAAAGGAGAGAAGAATATGTCGAAAAAAGTTTATATAATCATAGAGGTCATCAAAATCTTTGTATTAAGCTGGTTTGTCGGATTGGTTTATCATGCATCTGTTGCTAGCGATCATTTTGGTTCTGAACTAAAGGTGATCGGGTATACATTTTTAATTATGTTGGGAACATTAGTTATTAGTTCGATCGTTCTTGATATTGTTATTTCGTTTTTTTCACCAAAAGAGAAACACTTTTTCGGTGAATGGGAGAAAATGATCAATAAAAATATCCTACAGAATTTTGCGTATGCACTATCGATTTTCTTTGTAGCAGTTATGGCTGCCTTTGCGTTAGAGCTGGCTTTTACTCAAATCATCCTGCTGTTTCATATGGGCTTTTTTGTACTGATCGCTACGAACAATATCACAAAAGCATACTATTATGAGGGCTGATCTATGAAAAAAGAGAAAGTAATCATCAAGCTGAAGTATTATCGAACAGAAGTAGAAAAGCTGACACAACAAGAACTGGCAGATCGAGTCGGTGTTTCTAGACAATCGATCAATGCGATAGAAAAAGAAAAATTTTTACCAAGTATTGAATTATCATTGAAGTTGGCTCGTTATTTTGGCGTAGCAGTAGAAGAACTATTTTATTTGGGAACGGAGGAATAATGAAGTGAAAGCTATCTTGTGTACACGATATGATTCCTTTGATGGGCTAAGGATCGAGGAAGTCAAGAAACCATCTATTAAGGAAAATGAACTGCTCATTCGAATAATGGCGAGTACCGTCGCAAGTGGTGATAGTGTTGTTCGAAGAGCATCCAATCCTTTTGTAAAGTTGGTGTTTGGTCTAAGCAAGCCTCGAAATCCTATACTAGGAACGGATTTAGCTGGCATTGTGGAAGCAGTCGGGGGAAAAGTTACGACATTCAAAGTTGGTGATCGAGTAGTTGCATCAACAGGTATGAAATTTGGCGGACACGCTGAATATATCGCTTTGGATCAAACAGTAGCTATTGCTAAAATACCAGAAGAGCAAGCATTTAAGGATGCGGTCACTCTCCCTTTTGGCGGGAATGCTGGACTTCATTATTTAAATAAAATGCAAAAAGGAAATGGAAAAAGGCTGCTGATCTATGGAGCATCTGGCGCAGTGGGCTCGTCTACTGTTCAATTAGCTAAAATTTACGGCTTTCATGTCACAGCGGTATGTAGTGCTAGAAACATGGATTTAGTTCGTTCTTTAGGTGCGGATATAGTAAGAGATTATACGTCTGCAGATTGGAAAGAGGAACTAGGTTGTTTTGATCATATCTTTGATGCGGTTGGTAAAACTGACAAGAAGCAGTGGAAGAATCATTTAAATACTAATGGCACTTTTTATACAATCGCAAAAGGATTTGTGAAAGAAAACGCCCCAAATTTAGACTTGCTGCTATCATTGGCTCAGAAAAAACAATTAAAGCCAGTAATCGACAAGATTTATTCTATGGAGCAAATCGTTGACGCTTATAAGCTTGTAGAATCGGGGCGTAAAAGAGGGAATGTCGTGCTAGATTTTCAATAATGGAAGTAAAATCCATGTCATTTATACCTGTGATATAAATGATACAACAAATTTTCTCTATACTGATAAAAAAGTTTCAGTATAGGAGGAATTGATATGTTGAAGAAAAAAAGCGTTCGAATCGTTTTGCTGATTATTGTACTAGCAATCATTGGTGGAGGAGGATTTCTAGGCTACTATCGGCTGAGTAGAATTCAAGGAACGAAGCAAGAAGAGATCATAAATAAAGAGTTAAAAAATACTACAGCTGCGACAAAGGTCATTGTGTATACTCAAGATCGTGCCTTCAAAAATGACATAGTGAACGAAGTAAAAAAAGAAGTAGAATCCCAAAAGATCTATATGGAAATACAACCGATAGAAGAAATGGACTCAGATTTTAGTCAGTGGGACAAAGTAGTGATTTTTGGGACTGTTCAATCAAGCGAGCCGCCTGGAAATTCCCGCGCTGTGATCGAGGAACATCTTGGCGATAAAAAAATGGGTATATTTTTAACTGCAGATTCAGGTGTGTGGTCTCATCAGCCTGAGGATGTTGATGTATTTGCAAGTGCTTCTAAAAACGAAAATAGTAAAGTGTTTAAAGAGAAGATCCTCGCGTTTATTGACAATAAATAAGCAAATGTTAGACAAATCTGTCCGTCAGTTTTGTCTAACATTTTTTTATTGTGCTAGTATAAACGGGCTTTTCTTTCTAATCAAGAATCCTTCACGATGCAGTTCTTTAAGACAAACTGAAATACGTGACTGAGAAGTCCGACAAAATTTAGCTAGAATCTCTTGTGTGAAAACAGCCGGAATTTCGAGTTGTTCCAAGTCGTTCAATTCTCCAACAAAATCGGCAAGATAGCTCAATAATGTTTGAACTCTGTCTTTTGGCGACAAAGAAAGCAAATCGAAAAAACGATAATGTCTTTGAAAAATATCAGCAAAATTTGTCAGAAGAAGCTCGTAGTAGGCAGGATGTACATTAAGCGTCGCAAGTAAATAGTCTTTTTTGATTTTGATCACCGTTGCTTTTGCGCTGAGAACGCTGATCGCATGCCCCTTCGTTTGATAGCTTGAAAAAGTGTCTAAACCAAAAAAGTCATTGCTAAAAATAAACGAAGAAATAAAACTGTTTGCTTCAGTTATGACTTCTACTGAAAGAATGCCGTCTACCAAAAAGAATAAATGGTCGGATTTGTCAAATTCTGTTACGATCGAATGCCCTTTTTCAAGCGTTCGTTCTGTAATGTTGTGCATCGAATCTGTTGTCTTTAAATAATCGATCAGCTGTTGGTTGTTTTTAAATAATTCCATAGTATGCTCTTTTCTTTTTTCTGACTTTATTATAACTGTTTTTTTAGTGTAGTTGTATACAAAAAAGAGACAGGAACAAAAGGGTTTCTTCTGTTCCTGCCGTTTATTCGTTATAAAGAGTGATGTCTTACGTTCAAAAAATGGGTGTACTTAAGTTTCAGGTGTATCTTGTTTAGTAAATGAAGCTAAGATCTGTCTCACTTCATCGGTTGATTTTGTATTCATCAATTGAACTCGTAAGTCGCTTGCGCCTGGAAAGCCTTTGACATAGATTTTAAAGAAACGGTGCAATCCAACGATCGAGCGTGGTGCTAGCTCGGCGTAGTGATCTTGTAGATCAAGCTGCAGCTGCAATAAGCCCAGCAGTTCTTGCGTGGAATGTTTCTTTGGTTCTTTTTCAAAAGCGTAAGGATTTTTGAAAATTCCGCGGCCGATCATAATACCATCTACACCATATTGTTCAGCAAGTTCCAATCCTTTTTGACGATCGGGGATATCCCCGTTGATCGTGATCAATGTTTGCGGCGCGATACGATCGCGAATTGCCATGATTTGCGGGATGATTTCCCAATGAGCATCGACTTTACTCATTTCTTCCCGTGTCCGTAAATGGATAGAAAGGTTTGCGATATCTTGTTTCAGTAAATGAGTGATCCAATCCTCCATCTCGTCGATTTTTTTATAGCCGATGCGTGTTTTGACACTCACAGGTAAATTGCCGGCTTTAGCTGCTTCGATCAATTCAGCGGCTACTTCCGGGCGCAAAATCAACCCGCTGCCTTTGCCGCGTCCAGCGACATTTGGTACAGGACAGCCCATATTGATGTCGATACCTTTAAAGCCCATCTCAGCTAAACCGATACTCATTTCACGAAAGAATGCTGGATTATCACCCCAAATATGTGCAACCATCGGCTGTTCATCTTCTGTGAAAACTAAGCGTCCTTGCACACTTTCTTTGCCGTCAGGATGACAGTAGCTGTCTGAATTGGTGAATTCAGTAAAAAAGACGTCAGGTGCGCCGGCTTTTTGAACGACATGACGAAAAACGACATCCGTCACATCTTCCATGGGTGCTAAAATAAAAAAAGGTTTCGGTAATTCCGACCAAAAATCTGTTGTCATCTATATTCTCCGCTCTATTGCTTCATTATGATTTAGAAAAACAGTTTTATTATACAAGGAATCAAAGAAAGAAGCAAAAAACAGAAATCATTTTCTGTGTAGATTATTTCTTTAAGCAGCATGATTTTAGTACGAATCAGCTATCTTATAGTAGTCTTTCTTGACAATAAAAGAACATTAATTTATATTTAACATAGACAACCATCTATGTAAGGGAGTGACTGAAAATGAACTATGACAAAACGTCATCTGCACTCAAAGCCATGGCTGATCCGAAACGATTGAAAATCATCGATCTTCTTTCAAATGGTACGATGTGTGCATGTGATGTATTGGAGCATTTTGATTTCACGCAGCCGACGCTCTCCCATCATATGAAAGTATTAGAGAAAGCTGGAATTGTTTCTGTTAGTAAGCAAAGCCAGTGGCATCACTACACATTAAAAGAAGAATTTGTCAAAGAGTTTATGCTTTCTATGACAGAATTACTTTCTACTAACGATCAGCAGTGAAAAATCAGATAAATCAAGAAGTATATGACAGAAGGAGATTTTTACTAAATGAGTTACGCATTAGAGATAAAAGACTTGAAAAAAGTGTATGCAACAGGAGTTGAAGCACTGCGTGGGATTGACCTAGCGGTAGAAGAAGGAGATTTTTATGCGTTATTAGGGCCAAATGGTGCTGGAAAATCAACAACGATCGGTATCATCACTTCCTTAGTGAACAAAACATCAGGAAAAGTGAAAGTGTTTGATTATGATCTTGATACGGATTTAGTTCGTGCAAAGCAGCAAATTGGTTTAGTGCCACAAGAATTTAACTTTAACCCGTTTGAAACAGTACAGCAAATCGTGGTCAATCAAGCGGGCTACTACGGAGTATCGCGTAAAGAAGCGTTGGAACGCAGTGAAAAATACCTAAAGCAGTCTGACTTATGGGAGAAACGGAATGTTCGTGCTCGGATGTTATCTGGCGGGATGAAGCGTCGATTGATGATTGCTCGTGCGCTGATGCATGAGCCGCGTTTATTGATTTTAGATGAGCCAACGGCCGGAGTGGATATTGAACTGCGCCGTGAAATGTGGGATTTTTTAAGAGAGTTGAATGAGAGCGGTACAACGATCATTTTGACTACGCATTATTTGGAAGAAGCTGAAATGCTTTGTCGAAATATTGGTATCATTCAGTCCGGAGAATTGATCGAAAACACAAGTATGAAAGCTCTATTGGCTAAATTACAGTTTGAAACATTTATCTTTGACTTAGCTCCGTCTGATAAGAAACCGGAAATTGTCGGCTATAAGAGTGCTCTTGTGGACGAACAGACGCTTGAGGTGGAAGTAGAACGTGATCAAGGGATCAACGAAGTATTCAAACAATTGAGTGATCAAGGAATCAAAGTTCTTTCAATGCGAAACAAATCGAATCGATTAGAAGAACTATTTTTAAAAATCACCGAAGAAGAACATCATGTGGAGGAAAAAAATGTCTAATCTTTATTTTACAGCTTTAAAAAGCTTAGCAGTGAAAGAAACGAATCGCTATATGCGGATCTGGGTTCAAACATTAGTACCACCTGTCATTACGACATCTTTGTATTTTATTATTTTTGGGAAAATGATCGGTGGACGAATCGGTGATATGGGCGGTTTTTCTTATATGGAATTTATCGTACCTGGATTGATCATGATGTCAGCGATCACAAGCTCTTATTCAAATGTATCTTCATCTTTCTTTTCGCAAAAATTCCAGAAAAATATTGAAGAATTATTAGTAGCGCCAGTACCGACGCATGTGATCATCTGGGGGTTTGTTTTTGGTGGACTAGGTAGAAGTATTCTTGTAGGAACACTGGTTACGATGATTTCGTTATTTTTTGTTCCGCTGCATGTGTATTCATGGTTTATGGTGATCGTGACACTTCTGATGACCGCAACTTTATTTTCTTTGGCAGGTTTATTAAATGGGATTTTCGCACAATCATTTGATGATGTTTCGATCGTGCCGACATTTGTTTTGCAGCCATTGACGTATCTTGGCGGAGTTTTTTACGCAATTTCAATGCTGCCGCCATTTTGGCAAGCAGTGTCAAAAATCAATCCGATCGTTTACATGATTTCAGGCTTCCGTTTCGGTTTCTTGGGAACAGAAGATGTACCAGTTGCCGTATCGTTGGCGATTTTGATTCTCTTTATCGTGGTGCTGTATTCGGTTTGTTGGTACTTGATCGATAAAGGTCGGGGATTGAGAAGTTAAAACGGTTCTTTTAGCTAAAAATGTTAAAGAGGCTGGTACAGAAGTCACTTAGGTGTGAGTAAATGGAGTGGAAAATAAGCAATGCGAAAAGCGTAGGATTCGTTTTCATGAAGTTGCTGAATAAGCTGACTTTTGGGCACCGTTTCTTAAAAAGTAGAGTCCGAGACAAAACTGTTTTTTTAGTTTTTGTTTCGGACTTTTTTTGTCTTCATTTATCAGGAATCAAAAAAAGAAAGTATATAATCTTTTTTTTTGTTTTTAAATGTGGTTAATTGATTATCTTGCGGATAAGAAAAGCTTAGTATAAAAAAGAGTATTCTAGTTATAGTAAAAATGAAATAGTTGAAATAAGGGGAAACGAATATAGTGAATAACAAAAAGATAGCTGTTATCGGTTTAGGATATGTGGGGCTGGCCAATGCATTGTTATTATCCCAGACTCAAACTGTGTACGCATATGACATAAATCCTGAAAAAATAGCTTTGTTAAAAAGAAATCAATCGCCGATCATAGATAAAGAGATAGAAGCATTTTTAGGAAATCAAAATCATCAGATTGTTTTTACAGCAGATTTGACACAAGCAGTCGAACAGGCTGGGTATGTCATTATTTCTACGCCGACAGATTATGATGAGGAGCAAGATTTTTTCGATACAGCTTCTATTGAAGCTGTGATAGAAGAAACCTTAACGATCAATAGCAATGTTACTTTTTTGATTAAATCAACGATTCCGATCGGATACACTGAAAGCTTAAAGAAAAAGTTTGCTTTTCCAGATATCATCTTTTCACCGGAATTTTTGAGAGAAGGCTTTGCATTACATGATAACTTGTTCCCATCAAGGATCGTGATTGGGGATAGAACAGCAAAAGGGAAAGAAATAGGCACTCTTTTTCTTACGAATACTATTGAAAAAAATGCCGAAATTGTACTGACAGATTCTACTGAAGCTGAAGCTATCAAGCTCTTTGCTAATACATATTTGGCGATGCGAATCTCTTATTTCAATGAGCTAGATACATTTGCTGAGCAGCGAAATTTAAATACGGAGCAAATCATTCGAGGGGTCAGTTTAGATCCACGGATCGGCGATCATTATAATAATCCATCTTTCGGTTATGGCGGCTATTGTTTACCGAAAGATACAAAGCAATTGAAAGCCAATTTCAATGATGTACCAAGTGAATTGATTGTTTCGATCATCCAGTCGAATAAAACAAGAAAAGCGTTTATAAGTAGTAAAGTAATCGAACGAAAGCCTAAAAAAGTTGGAATATATCGCCTAACAATGAAGTCGAATTCCGATAATTTTCGTTATTCTTCTGTACAAGAGATCATTAAGCAGGTCAGTGCTCACGGAATCAAGGTCGTGATTTACGAACCGACATTGGAAACAAAGGATTTTGAAGGACATACAGTTCTTAATGACCTTGAACAATTTAAGGAACAAAGCGATGTGATCGTCGCTAATCGCTTTGCAGCAGAATTAAAAGATGTATCAGAAAAGGTTTACTCAAGAGATATTTTTGAAAGAGATTAACCGATAAGAAAGGACGTAGTATTTTTGATAGAGATGTCAGTGGTTGTGCCTTGTTACAATGTGGAAGCCTATATCCAAAGATTTATTGATTCTTTGGTAAAGCAAACATTTCGCTATTTTGAAGCAATTTTTGTAGAAGATGGCTCGACAGATGATGGATTAGCAATTTTGAAGAAAAACGCTGAGAAGTACGATTTTATTCAAGTCATCTCTCAGAAAAATCAAGGTGTGGGGATGGCTAGAAATAAGGGACTATTTGCGGCGCGGGGCAACTATATTCTATTTTTGGATCCAGATGATTTTATTGAACCTAAACTGCTGGAGGAAAATTATAAGCTTGCGGAGGAAACTAATGCTGAAATGGTGATTTTTGGTTTCCATACATTAGATGAACGAGGGCAGCATTTATCAACGACTCGAAGTAATAAGCAACGGATGCTTAAAACACATCAGGAAGTGGTCGCTGACTTGCCCAATCTGATAAAGGAAACAAATATTTTTGTTCCATGGAATAAAGTATATCGAAAAGCGTTTCTTGACCAGCATCAGCTCATTTTTTCAAATCAACGTACAGGCCAAGACTCGCTCTTTAATATTGACGTATTCAAAAAGGTCAGCAGTATAACGATCAGTCCAGAAGTCTACTATCATTATATTTTTGCTCGTACCAATTCAGCTACGTCAAAAATGGACCAAATACGGTTGGTAGACGATATGAGAATCTGCTCGATGTTCAAACAATTTGCTTTCTCTGAGAATCTGCCTACAAAGTTTGCCTATTCTTTACATTTAAGTAAGCTATATAAAAATATGTGTAAGTTAGAATATACCAATAAACAATATCTTGTGTATCTGTTTTCATTAGATGAGATTCAAGAATTTTTGACTGTAGCAAAGATGAGTTACTTTGATGATTGGAAAGATAAGTACCGCTTTATTAAATGTCGAATGATGAGTGTGCGTTTAAGGAAACAAGTTTATCTGCTGAGAACTAAGTCTTAGTAATCTTAAGGAGGGCTGATATGCTCAAAAAACGACCAGCTAATTTTTTAGTGACTAGATTATTAGTTATTGCATTGGGGATTTTTGGTTCTTTTTTTGCGCCAGTTTATTTGCTCATACCACTGATTTTTGGTTATTTAGTGATTCGGGAGGCGACTGTTGAGCAGTTGCTTGATTATGTTTTCTGGTTAACGATCGTAGCTATTTTCTTTGGTGCGTATCTTTCTGTCCCGTCATATGAAAATCTTTATTTATTCCGTTTCCTATTACCAGTGTATGGTGTTCTTGCAATTATAAGTAATTCATTTGATTTCGAGCAGTTCAAACAATACAAGGTGCCATTGATCAGTCTGATGATTTATTTTGGCGTTAGTTTGATCACCTTAGTTTGGGCACCAAAAGTAAATCTGGGTTTTCGTTATACCTATTTTGTGTTGGAAATATTTTTTATTTTTTTTATGAGTTTTAAAGAAATCAAAACAAAACAGCGATTCGATAAGGTGATGGATCTTATTTTTATTGTTTACTTGATTAATCTTGCTGTAGGAATATATGAAATTTTATCTGGAAATCACCTTAAACTTTCTGGCGCTAATTTGTATGTGACGACTACGATCAAGTATCAGCCAACAGGGTTCTTATTTAATCCAAATGACTTTGCTTTGTTTTTAGCGGGCCTTTATCCATTGGTAGTGGTCGTGATTCAACGGAGATTTGAACCGCTGAAAAGAGATATATTGTATGCTGTTGTAACGTTATTGACGTTGTACATTATCGTTAGTACGTATTCAAGAATAGGTATGTTGAGTATCGGGATCAGTGTTGTTGCAACTTATGGCTATATTTATAAGAAGAATGGGTTTATTGCGATCTGTTTATTTTTACCGCCTATTTTGTTAGGAGCTTATTCTTTGGGGATTGGTACTCATATTTGGGACATTGCTTACTCTTCATTTTCAGATAAACAAAACTCGACGTCTGCCAGAGAGAATATGTATTTATTGCTTTGGCAAATCTGTAAGGATAGTCGCTTTATGGGAGTAGGTGCAGGAAATTCACCTTATGTGTTGAATTCATTGATGCTAGGTTATTTCAATACAGGTGAGGCTTCTTATACTACGGGGCATAACTTTATATTGGAAACCATAGCAAATGTTGGTATTTTTGGCTTTTTAGGTTTATTTGGCGGTGTGATCGGTTCTTATAGTGTCCAGTTGATCAAGAATATCATGAATAAAATCACGCTGGAATTACTGTGTTCAGGACTCGTTTTGATTGCTTTTATGGGGTCAACGATTGCATTAAGTACGATTTTGGAAAAACGGTTTCTGTGGTTTATGCTGGCGTTGGGTCTAGTGATGATAAATAAAAGTAAGCTGAAAAATTGATGGAAATATATCAGACAATGATAAAAAGAAAGGAAGATTGTTTTGTGGAAAGTACTATTAGATCGTAGTTTTTTTTTGGCCAGTTCCTATGAGTCTTATAGAGAATTATTAGGAAGATCCTTTCCAAAGTATACAGTGAGGAAGTTATATAAAAAGGTTTTCGACAGAAAACTAGATTTGAAAAATCCCATATTGTTCTCTGAAAAATTACAGTGGTTAAAATTTTACTATACCGAAGAACCACTGGCTTGGCTGGCAGGAGATAAATTTGGCCTAAGGCAGTTTTTACAGCAAAAGAACGTAAGTGAACTAGCTGTTCCGCTGATCGATGTGTATCGATCTGCTGACGAGATTGATTGGGAAAAGCTGCCGAATCAATTTGTTATAAAAAAATCAAATGCTTCAGGTATGAATCTGATCGTCAAAGATAAAGCGGCAGCTGATCAAACAAAATGTCTTAGCCATATACATAATTGGATGCAAAAAGAGTTTGGTGAAATTGGAGCAGAGTTGCATTACAAAAAGATGCTTCCCCAAATCATTATTGAAGAATATTTGGAAAATATCGAGCAGGATTGGAAATTTTTTTTCTTGAACGGAAAACCTCAGCTGATTCAGGTCAATCAATGGGCGGATGAAGAGGCGGCGGAAATAGTATCTGAACCAGAAAGTATTCTGGTGTGGTGTGATATGGCTGGTAAAATAGAGCAAGTATATTCAAAATATGACCTTCCTACAGATGCTTATCAGATTGGAAAGAACATTCAATTACCAACGTATTTCGACCAAATGATTGAATACGGGAAAATTCTATCGGAAGATTTTCCTATGGTGCGAGTAGACTTCTTCTATCATGCTGGAAAGCTGTATTTGAGTGAGTTGACCTTTACACCAGGTAGCGGTTTTCGTAAGTTCAATGATGTAATCGAAAGAAAATTAGGACAGGCATTGGTGCTTCCTGAGTGGCCATAAAATGAAAAAGGATTGAGAGAAGAAACATGAATAAAAAAGTAGTATCAAATTTTTTCTATCAGGGATCCTATCAGCTGTTGACTTTGTTATTACCGATGATTACGATCCCGATTGTTTCGCATGCGTTAGGTGCGCAAGGAATAGGTCTGTATCAGTACATAGGTTCTATCGTTTATTATTTTGTATTAGTTGCTGGATTAGGCATTGCCAATTACGGGATAAGAGAAATAGCATCTGTGAGAGATGATCGAAAGAAGCTTTCGGAGAGGTTTTGGGAGTTAGAGTTATTCAATGCTTTTATTGCCTTGATCATGATCATGCTCTACTTGGTGTGCATCTCATTTCTGCCTAACAAGCTGTTCTTTTTGATATCAGGCATTTCATTGTTGGCAACGCTGTTTGATATCACCTGGTTCTATTCAGGAATCGAAGATTTTAAAGCGATTACTTCAGCGAGTTTTTTAGTCAAAATAGTTTCCTTTTTAGCGATCGTTATTCTTATTAAAGATCAAAATGATCTAGTTAAATATTTCATTATTCAAAGCAGCAGTGTCTTATTAACAAATGTTGTATTATGGTTATTTATTTTTAAGCGTGTAGACTTTACAAAGGTCAGCTTGAAACATTCGATGAAACATTTTTTCCCTGCGCTACATTATTTCTTGGGGAAAATTGCTATTACACTATATACGACCTTGAATAAAACATTATTAGGAATGCTAGCTTCAACAGCTGCTGTAGGTCTGTATTTTAATTCGTTACAGTTAACAACCATTTTTGTAGCGTTGATAGGAACGCTAGATACGGTTTTATTGCCTTATATGACAAACCTGTACACACATGATGGTAAAGAAAAAATGGTACATTTAATGAAACGTACTCTTCATCTACAATTGTATTTTTCGATTCCATTGATGTTTGGGATCATTGCGACAAATCAAAAATTGATTCCTTGGTTTTTTGGTGATAGCTTTCAGTATATACGTTATACTGTTCCTGTTTTGGCGCCATTAGTTGTTGTTATGCCTTTGGGTGTATCGATCGTACGTCAGTACTTGATTCCAATGAATCATATTCATAAATTCAATGTATCTGTCATCGGATCCGCGATTGTCAGCGTGATGATCAATGTCATACTTATCCCAGTTGTCGGAATCTGGGGCGCCGTTTTAGCAACACTTATTGCAGAGTTGCTAGTGACGGTCATTCGAGTTGTTGACTTGATCAGGACATCTGATTTTTCTTTTGACATGAAGAAAATTTCGATCTATTTAGTAGGAGGCTTATTGATGTGGCTTACGATTTATATTGTGACGGCTGATATGACACCTACTTTAACTACAACATTATTACAGGTAGTGATTGGAGTGATTGTTTACCTTAGTTTTACAACGATTTTAAGTGTTAATCCGATATTTGAGCTATTAAGTATAAAAAAAAAGTGACAAATAAATAAGGGATTAAAGATATAAATTTGGATGATAAAATCATCCAGAAAAATAGATGTATAGGATTGAATGCTTAGTGCCAGTTATTCTTTCCTGTGTCAATTTCTACTTTTTCAAATTTTCTTTTGAAAAAATAGAAATTGATTTTTTTTAAGCGAATAACGATCATAAAGTTAAAAATCTTATGATTATTCTTGAAAATTGAACATATTACATATAACAATCATTTTAGGATTATAGAGAAGTAGCATTCATTACTTTATGAATGAAGCGTATCTTCTGTAAAAATCAATCATTCTTTTTCAAGGATTTTAATTATTATTATGTTGTAAAAAAAATAGAAATAAATGAAAAAAATCACGAATGAATTTTATTGTTTACTAAATGTTGAGACGAATAAAATTGCTTCTAGCGTTGAGTATCCTACATTTTTATAGAGAATATTTCCGAAGGGGAGCAGGAAATCCTCTGTCTTTTTGATGTTAGCATTCATTTTCAATATCTTTTTTTATTGATTTATTCAAATAATGATAAAAATCTTTTTTTCAAAAAATGTCAAAAATGACTATAAATAGATCATGAGAAAAAGAACGCGTGTTGTAGAATTTTAGACATAATAGTCGATTGTGAACGGTACCAAAATAGTTTTGTAAGTGAATTCGCTAGAAAGGAGAGTGAAGAATAGTTATTTCTTTAAAAAAAGTGTCTTTGCTATTTCATATTAGAAACACATATAAAGAAATATAAAAAGTAAGAAAAGGAGAAGTATATGGACTTATTTGATAGTGTGAGAAGGTATAGGTTGTTTGATTCTTCGGTACAGTTGGAGTTTGAATTGATTCGATTATTGCACTCGCAAGATCGTTGGTTTTCTACAGGAGAAATTAGTAAAACATTAAAGACTAATTCGAATGCCATATTAAGAATAGCAAATAAATTGGCTGAAGATATCGAGGCTTATGGGGATGAACGCATTACTTTATCAGCCTCTAAAGGGAAAGGGCTGCGTTTGAATCGAGCAGCTGATATTAGTATTAAAGGATTTCAGCTTTCACTGCTTGAAGATACTTATACTATTCGATTGATGCGGAGTATTTTTCATGGCGAATTTGAAACAGTAAAAAAATATTCTCAGAAACATTTTTTAAGTGAAGCAACAGTTCGACGAAAAATCACAAAATTGCGAGCAGTTTTGGCAAAATATGATATTTCTATCAAACGAGAAGATGCAACCCTTGAAGGAGAAGAGAGTCAAATACGAGCTCTTATGAATATGTTCTATTGGCGACTGTTTATTGGAATAACTTGGCCTTTTCCTAACGTGAATGAAGAAATCATTCACAGTATTGTACAAGATATCGCTGATCGTTTGAATATCAAATTTAACACAGTGACACATAGACAGATCATGTACTTTTTGGCAGTTAGTATTATCCGGACAAGGAGAGGAAATTTTGTCAATATCAAAGAGGAATGGTGGCAATACATAGAGGATAGTCCTTTATATAATAAGTTTACGAAAATTATGAAAGATCAAAATGGCGGATTGAACACATCGAATGATGAGATACCATTCTATTACTTGATTTTCTCTACACGTATATTTTCTCTAAATTATCCTGAACTAATAGAATTTCATAAAAAAAAGAAAACTAGGGCCTATCAGGCCAGTTTATTGTTGAAAGAAGCATTTACACAAGAAATCTTTGAGATTCCAGAAGAGAAGCTCACTAGATTTATGGACTACAGTATTATTTTTCATACATATGTAGATATTTTTAAAAAGTTTTCTGCAGATCTTAATGGGTATGTTGGAGATGCATATTCGGAAGAGTATCCTGAAATGAAAAAGCGAATTGATTACTCACTTAATGGATTAATTGAAAGAAGCAATTTAGATCTATTCAAAGAAAAAGGGTATTTATCTATTCGTTATCAATGGCTTGCAGCTTTGGTTGGCAGAATAAGCCTTTACGAGAAAAAGTACACAATCATCATTGAACTAGATGCACCAAAAATAATGAAAGAAATGGTTCTTGAAGAAATAGATGCTTGGCTCGGTATCAGATATAATTGTGAACTGTTTTTCATAGAGGATCTATCAGATGTTAGTCAAGCAGATGTGTTGTTGACCAATATTCCACTAAGAGAGCTTGACCACAAGGAACAATTTAAAAGTGTAAAAATCATCAATATAGAAAACATTCCAACACATGAAACAATGAGACGCTTGGATAAGAAGCTACAGTCTCTTTAATAACTAAATGGTATTCAAAAATCAAATTTCTATCTAATAGAAAATGATTATTGAGACTTTTTATAATCGTTTATATTAATTGAAGAGAATTCTTTTGAGGGGATAGGATGATGTATACATTTTTGAAGAGGCTGTTGGATATTATATGTGCATTTACTGCACTGGTTCTTTTTTTGCTTCCCATGGTTGTGGTGGGTATATGTATTTATATTAGATTAGATGAAAACGTCGTTTTTAAACAGCGAAGAGTTGGTCTTAACGAAAAAGTATTTACGATTTATAAATTTAAAACGATGAACAACTTGAAAGATAGCTCAGGAGCATTACTTCCAGATGAGCAACGGTTGACTAAGTTAGGTAAATTTATTCGGAAGACAAGTCTGGATGAACTGCCTCAATTGATCAATGTGATAAAAGGTGAGATGAGCTTGGTCGGTCCGCGTCCGCTATTGCCAGAATATTTATCGTTATATAGTGAGGAACAAAAAAAACGGCACAATGTGAAACCTGGAATTACTGGCTGGGCTCAGGTTAATGGACGCAATGAATTACCATGGGAAAGGAAATTTCAGCTAGACATTGATTATATCAATAAAAGAAGCTTCTCTTTTGACTTGAAGATTTTGCTCAAAACAACTTTATACGTCCTAAAGAGAAAAGGCATCAATCAGACGGCAAACTGTACAATGAAAAAATTCACGGGAGACTATTGATGAAATCACTTGTCATTATCGGCGATGGAGGTCATTCCAAAGTTGTCCGAGAAATCGCACAAAGAATGGGTTGTTATGAACTTATTGCGGTTTTGGATGAAAAATATACAGAAAAGAATAAAATTGGAGATATTGAGCAAAATAGCATTGAGCAGGTGCTTACTTATAACAAAGATCAGACAGAATTTTTTTGCGCTATTGGGGATATCTTTGTCCGAAGACAGCTCATGGAATGTTATAAAAACTTGCGCTGGGCGATACTTATTGACCCTTCGGCTATCGTTTCTAAGCAGACCGCTATTTTTCCAGGGACCTTGATTGGAGCTAATGTAGTGATCAATAGTGCTGCCGTGATTCATTCAGGATGCATCTTAAATACAGCAGCGGTTATCGAACATGACTGCATTATCTCAGCTTTTTGTAACATTTCTCCCCGAGCAATATTATGTGGAGATGTAACTGTCGGCAGTGGATCGTTAATCGGAGCTGGGGCTGTAGTCAACCCTGGGATAACGATCGGAATGGATGTTTTAGTAGGAAGCGGCAGCGTTGTGGTTAAAAATGTCTCGAATAATCAGACGGTAATGGGTGTGCCGGCAAGGTAAGTTTGTTTTTTTCTAGTTTAGCGATAGAAAGAGGACTCGGATGCCACGTGCTTTGAATCCAGAAAGGAATAAGTCATTGAAAAAGATTCTAAAAATTGTTTGCTTTTCAATTTTGGGTGTACTGATCGTTGCTGGCGGATCGTTGCTGTTCCTCTATCATGATATTTCATCCAGCTTTGAAAAAACTTATGAGGCGGTTCGAACAGAAGGAAAAAGTAATTATCGGCCGAATTATATTAATCTACAAGAAAAAGCACCATTCTCTGTTTTATTATTAGGAATCGACTCAGGATACAAAGAACGTATGGAGCAAGGGCGCTCAGATACTATAATGTATGCCACCTTAAATCCTAAAAAGAAGCAAACTCAAATCATGAGTATCCCTAGAGATACATATACAGAAATCGTTGGATTGGACATAAACCAAAAGATAAACCAGGCCTATGAGAAGGGGGGGACTGAGATGACGGTCAACACAGTAGAAAAATTTTTGCAGCTGCCTGTTGATCGATATATTTCATTGAATATGCAAGGATTGGAAGACTTGGTAGATATCGTAGAGGGTATTGAGGTGATGAATAAATTTGAATTTACAGATAAAGCGGTCACATTCAAAAAAGGAAAAATAACACTCAACGGGAAAGAAGCATTGATCTATTGTCGAATGAGAAAAGAAGATCCTGTAGGCGACTATGGTCGGCAGGAGCGTCAGCGTCTGGTTGTTCAGGGAATTGGAAGTAAATTGATCCAGCCGTCTGTTATAGTACGCTACCGTGATATCCTCTATGTGCTTGAAAAAAATATGAAATCTGATTTTAGTTGGTTGGATTTACAAACAATTGCACTAGAATATCGAACGGCCTTCATGACCATTGAAAATACACAGCTTCAAGGGACAGGCTTGGATACAGGGGACGGATTGGCGTATCAGCAAATCGCATTAGAGGAATTACAGACTAAAAGAAATCAATTATTACAGAATTTGAACTTAAATGAGGATCTCTCGTTAAAAGAGTAGTCTTTTTGACTAACGGCGTTGATTATTAAAAGAATAAAAGGTAGTACTATCAAAATGGTTTTGGGGGAAGAAAACAATATGAAGAGAATCATCAAATTAGTCGTATTAAGCAGCGTGATAGTAGGAATAGTTACAGGCTGTTCAAATGCAAAAATAGAAACTACAGAGTCTTCTGAAAGCAAAACGATCGTTTCAGAATTGAAGAAGACTAAAAGTACAGAGAACTTTGAGGTGACAATAATTTCTGCCAAAATCGTTGAAAATGAATTGAACACGGATGTAGGAAAGCGCACGGTAGAGCTAGATGTGAGAGCTAAAAATATTACGGATGAAGACCAAAGCATCGGCACAGGTGATTTTGTAATTGTCGGAGAAGATGGGAAAGAATACGCTTTTACTGGGAATGAAAATAATTTTGGAGATGCAGTCTCAGCAAAAAAAACACTCGAAGGAAAAGGCTATTATTCGATTCCAAATGATATGAACTATGGCGTGATCGTTTATAACCCATTCCAGTCTACTGAACAACTAAAATGGGAAACAAAGTTTTCCCCGTTAGATAAAAAGTAGTGAAGGGAAATGGTTGTTTGTATGAAAAAGGTGATGATGTATAGTTCCATACATCCATGGAAAGACGCTAGGATTTTTTTTAAAGAAGCCCAAAGTTTATCTAAAGAATATGAGGTAGATTTTTACGCAGTGGGTACCCAAGAAGATAGTCAAAAGTATGCAGCTGATCGGTTGCATCTCTTTTTGCATCAATTAGCTGGAAGAAGTGGACGTTTCCGACTATGGCGTAAATTATATCAGAATGTATTGAAAAGTGATGCGGTCTTTTATCATTTTCATGATCCGGAGCTGTTATTGTTAGCACCTTTCATCAAAAGAAATAAAAAACAAGCGATTTTGATTTATGACATGCATGAAAATTTTCCGAAATCTTTAAAGTCCAAAAAATGGCTGCCGAAATGGCTACGTCCAATCATGGCCAAGTATGCAAAAGTGGTTGAACGGCAGCTGTTAAAAAAGGTCAATGGTGTGATCTTTGCTGAAAAAAGCTATAAAAGCTACTACCCGGACATTATTGCTGAAGGGAAGTCTATAGATATCTATAATTATCCTTTAATGAAAGATAAAGAATTACCTACTGTTTTGTTTGCACATTCGAATGTATTGAAGCTAGTCTACATTGGTCGAATTTCTGAAATCAGGGGAATCTGGGAAATGCTTCAAGCAGTTAAAGTGTTAAGCGAAACAAGAGCTGTACACCTGACTTTAGCGGGCGGAATAGATGAGGGGTTAAAAAAAGACATTGAGAAATACATCGCTCAACAACATATGACGCAGTTAGTGACACTTCATTCATATATAGAATATGCTGAAATATGGACGGTTTACCGAGAAAGTGATATTGGCTTGTGTTTATTACATCCTGTCCCAAACTACCAAGAATCGTTAGCAACAAAAATGTTCGAATACATGGCGAGTGGTTTACCAATGATTATTTCTAATTTTCCACTATGGCAGCAATTTGTGAACGAAAATCAATGTGGTTTGACATGTGATCCGCAAGATGTTCAAGAAATTATAGAAAAAATTGAACAATTAGCGAATAGTCCAGAAACTCGCACAAAGTATGGACGGCATTCACAACAACAGTTTAGAGAAAAATATAATTGGCATGTTGAAGAAACAAAATTGCTATCGTTTTATAGAGAATTGGAGGACAAAGTCATTGAACAGTGAAATCAATCTGAGAAAATTTTTTTCACGGATATTGAAAAGGTGGTATGTACTTGTGTTAGTTTCGGGTGTATTCGTTTCTTTAGTTTATATCAAGCAAACATTTTTCGAAGAAAAAACTTATCGCTCCTCTACTGAATTATTGATCTTACCACAAAAAAATAGTGAAGAGACAACAAATGATGCCAATATACGTTTAAATATCCAATTGATGAACACTTATATGAGCGTGATGAAAAGTACTACTGTCTTAGAAGCAGTGAGAAAAAACACGAAAATAGAAGATTCTGCTGGAAGATTGAGAAAAAACCTACTCTTATCGAGTGATACAAATTCACTGACTGTCAATCTGAAGATGACCGCAAATTCTCCATATAAATCACAAGAATTAGCTAATACGATTGCAACAACAACCAAAGATTATTTAGCTGATTTATTCCCAGATAATCAATTGATCATCTTGAATCCAGCAGGGCAAGGAACTAGAGTTCAGTCTAAAAGCGCCTATCTTATTGCACTCTTTATGGGAATATGGGGAGGTATTTTGGTCGTGACGATTGAACTCTTTAGCCAAAATGTAGTTCGAGATTCAGAAAATTTAAGCAGCTTTGGTTTTCCAACGATAGGTATTATTCCAGAAGATGAACATACACAAGATAAAAATGGCAGGAAGAGGCAAGTTTGGTGGCACCTTTGATTCTAAATAGATAAAAGAAAGGAATAATCGACGTGGAAAAAAGGATAACTAGCCGTTTGAAAAAGACGTTTGAAAATATGGACTATTTGAGTGCGAATGCTTTTAGAGATCTTAAAACAAATATCGATTATCAAATGGGACCGAAAAATGAAAAAATTTTTGTTTTGACTTCAGCCAATCAGGGGGAAGGGAAAAGTTACTGTGCATTGAATGTTGCATTAGCATTTGCAGAATCAAAAAAAAGAGTTCTGCTCATAGACATGGATTTACATAGACCACGTCTCACTAAGCAATTTGGATCGGTGGGCAAACCAGGTGTTTCCAACATGTATGAAGATCATGTTTCTTATCTAGATTGTCTAGTTTTTATAAACAATTTCCTGTCTTTTATTCCTTGTGGACGGTCATCATTGAATCCTTCTGAGGTTTTGGCTTCACCACTTATGATCAAGGAAATCAGACAGGCATTAGAGAGATTTGACTTAATTATTATCGATAGTCCTCCAGTCAGATTATCTCCAGATACAAAGACTATTCTATCGATATTTAAAAATGTTTTATTTGTGGTAAGAGAGGGTCAGACTAAAAAGTCAGATATTGAAGAATCGTTAGAAAGTATTAAATTGATCAACCCTTCTGTTTTAGGTATGGTATTGAACTTTAAAAAATTCAGCAAAAAAGACCGTAAGAGATATGGTTATAAGTAGATAGTGATTGATCGATTTTAAGTAATGCTAGTGCTACTAAAAAGGAAGAGAGGAATGAAATAAATTTACTTGTGTAGAAGATGAAAAAGGAAGGGTGAAAAAATATGTCTAAAGAAAGAGTGTTGATTTTAGGTGCTGGAGAAGCTGGGAAATTGCTTGCTTTTCATTTTTCAATCAATCAAGAGCACAACATTCAATTAGTCGGAATGCTTGATGACGTAGTTAAGGATGTTTCAGATGTACTAACACAAAACTTCATCCTAGGGGGACTGGACCAAATACAAGAAGTGTGTAGAACAAATCAAGTTGACCGAATTATTGTCGCAATCCCTACGTTAGAGCAAAAGCGTAAGCAAGAATTGCTAAACGAGTGTGCTGAATTAGAAATAAAAACACAATTATTGCCTGAAATTTCGGATATTGTTCAAAATGGAGCTAATCCAATTGTGGAACGTTCTATTGAATATTCTGATCTATTAAACCGTGAGGTCAATGAATTGGATTATCAAAAATTGTCGAAACAATTTAAAGAAAAAGTTGTTTTGATTAGTGGTGCTGGAGGCTCGATTGGCTCGGAGATTGCCAAGCAGGTAGCGAAATGTGGTCCCAAAAAAATTATTTTATTAGGTCATGGTGAAAATAGTATATATGTCATTGCTAAAGAATTACAAGAAGAAAATATCAACAATATATGCTCGGTTATTGCTGATGTTCAGGATCAAACTAGAATAGAAGAAGTTTTTAAGACATATACTCCTGATATCGTTTATCATGCGGCAGCGCATAAACATGTCCCTATGATGGAAATGAATATCAAAGAAGCAATCAAAAATAATGTGTTAGGGACTAAAAATATGGTTGAGGCTGCAGCGGCAAATGCTGTGGAACGTTTTATTATGATTTCTACAGATAAAACTGTACATCCAACATCTGTCATGGGTGCAACAAAAAAAATTGCTGAATGGTTAGTGCAACTGGAAAATGAAACAACTTCAAAAACAATTTTCTCCGTTGTACGCTTTGGAAATGTTTTAGGAAGCCGTGGTAGTGCAATCCCACTTTTTTGGGGTCAAATTCAAAATAATAAGCCAATTACAGTTACACATCCAGAAATGGAACGCTATTTTATGACGATCCCTGAAGCGAGTCAATTAGTTATTGAAGCAGGATTTTTGGCTAAAGGAAACGAAATCTTCATTTTAAAAATGGGAGAACCTCAAAAAATTATTGATATCATACATAAAATGATCACATTATCAGGAAAGAGTTTACAAGAAATAGAGATTACGTTCACTGGATTGAGGAATGGTGAAAAAATTAAGGAAGAACTTTTTGAAGAGCAAGAAGCGATGCAGGAAATAAACGATCGGTTTTACTGTGGTCAATCGCAAGTTCCCTACTCAAGAAGTGAGATAGATTGGATGATTCAAAAGTTATTGATTGAAGATTCAGAAAAAATAAAAGAAAAGCTGCTAAACATGACCATCTATAAGAAGGAGTACATTCATTATGCATAAAGTGATTCATGCAACAAAACATATATTTTTAGATAAAGTAAAAACCAAAGAAATGAAGATTGGAGTCATTGGATTAGGCTATGTGGGGCTTCCTTTAGCGATGGAATTTGCTCAAGAGGGCTATTCAGTTGTTGGGATCGATATTGATGAACAAAAAGTTGCAACGCTAAATCAAGGACAGTCGCATATTATCGATATTTCTAATGCAGTAGTGAACGATTCAATTGATTCAGGGAATTTCACTGCAACAACAGATTTTAGTGCAATCAAGACGTTAGATGCAGTGAGTATCTGTGTGCCGACCCCTCTGAACAAAAATCAAGAGCCTGACATCAGTTACATTGAAACGACAATAGACCAACTACTTGATAATTACGGTCAACCATTGTTGATGGTTTTAGAGAGCACGACGTATCCAGGAACAACGAGAGAGCTTCTTGCTGATCGATTTGCTGCAGCAGGGTACCAAGTGGATCAAGATTACTTTGTCTGTTTTTCACCGGAAAGAGTGGATCCAGGCAATGAAATGTACCAAACAAAACAAATACCGAAAGTCATCGGAGGAATTTCAGAAGCCAGCACAGAAATCGCTCAAAAATTGTATGAAGATGTTTTAGATGAAATCGTTCCAGTATCTTCTCCTGAAACTGCAGAAATGAGTAAATTACTTGAGAATACATTCCGCAGCATCAATATTGCTTTTGTGAATGAAATGGCTTTGATGTGCGATCGAATGGGTGTTAATATTTGGGAATCGATCGATGCAGCTAGCACGAAACCGTTTGGTTATATGCCGTTTTATCCAGGACCTGGTGTAGGCGGTCATTGTATTCCCTTAGACCCTATGTATCTTCATTGGAAAGGAAAGCAAGACAAATTTTTCAGCCAGTTTATCGAACTTTCTCAAATGATCAATATGAACATGCCGTATAAAGTAGTAGAAAAAGTGCAAGAAGCATTGGATTCAATCGGTAAGTCAATAAAATCTTCTAAAATTCTCCTTTTAGGAATGGCATATAAAAGTAATATTGATGATGTAAGAGAATCACCTGCATTAGATGTCTATGAAATTTTGAATGAAAAAGATTGTCAGTTGGATGTTCTAGATCCATTTGTGACTTCATTTAAAGACAAAGTGGGAAATCAAATAGCTGTGAGGATGAATACTATGATCGATTATTCAGAATATGACTGTGTAGTTGTACTAACTAAACATGATATCTTCGATTACGACAAAATTTTAGAAGAAAGCCAAACGATCGTGGATATGCGCTATTCATGGAAAGCGCACGCAGGGGAATTACAGGATAAGATTTTTACGATAGGGGGATAAAACATGAAAGAGACACCTATTTTATTATCGCCTCCTGACATGACTGGAAAAGAACAAATGTATATAAATGATGCCTTTGAAAAAAATTTTATTGCTCCAGTTGGAGAAAATATTGATCGATTTGAAGTGGAAGTTGCTGACTATGTCAGTAGTCGTTATGCCGTTGCAGTTACTTCTGGTACAGCAGGACTGCATCTTGCGTTGATTGCTGCAAATGTTCAAGCAGGTGATATTGTTTTGTGTTCTGATTTTACATTTACGGCATCTGTGAATCCTATTTTATATCAGCAAGCAATCCCTGTTTTAGTAGACTCTGAGCAAGAAACGTGGAATATGGATCCGGAACAATTAGAACAGACGATAAAAAAATATAGTGCTCAAAATCGCCGACCTAAAGCAGTTGTGGTCACGCATATCTATGGACAGTTAGCAAAGATGGAGCAGATTATCGACATCTGTCAGAACTATCATATCTTAGTGATTGAAGATGCTTGTGAAGCAATGGGGACAGTCCATGAGAAGTTAGGCCATGCTGGAACAATTGGTGATCTAGGAGTCTATTCCTTCAATGGAAATAAAATTATTACAACATCTGGTGGCGGCATGGTCGTGACAGATAATGAAGTAATGGCAAAACGAATCAACTATTTATCTACACAAGCAAAATCCAATAAATCCTATTATCTCCACGAAGAAATCGGCTATAACTACCGTATGAGCAACATTTTAGCTGGAGTCGGTAGAGCCCAGTTAGTGAGTTTAGAAGATAAGATTACTTCTAGAAGAAGAGTATATGAAAAGTATCAGACAGCTTTTGCTGATATGAAACATATTCAGATGATACCGGAAGATCCTGAATATGTTCGCTCGAATCGTTGGTTATCAGTTGTTTTATTATCAAAAGTTGAACCAAAAGCATTGATGGATCATCTTAAAGCTCAGAATATTGAAAGCCGATTGACGTGGAACCCCATGCATGAACAGCCTGTTTTTAAAAATTTGGCGATCGACTTTTTTTATAATGAGGCTAGGACTAAACCAGTTTCTGAGCAATTATTTGCAAAAGGATTGTGTTTGCCTTCTGGAAGTCGTTTAAGTGATTGTGAACAAGACAGAGTGATTGCAGCGATTCAGCAATTTTTAAAGGATGAGTAGCAATCATGAAAATTTTATATATCCATCAATACTTTGCGACAAGAGAAAGTGCAACTGGGACACGATCCTATGAATTTTCTCGTCTTTTAACTGAAATGGGACATGAGGTAACAGTCTTGACTGGGGATTCTAAAATTGAGCATGTGACGAAAGGCACGCATAAACGTCGCCAAACGCATATTATTGATGGAATCAAAGTCAAGACGATTAAAAATAGCTATGACAACCGTTTCGGGAAGCTAAGGAGAATCGGTTCCTTCCTTTCATTTTTGATTTTTTCCTCACTTATGAAAGTAACGAACGATGAGTACGATGTTATTTTAGCGACCTCGACTCCTTTGACGATCGCAATTCCTGCTCTTATATTATCAAAAAAAAGCAGAACCCCGTTTGTCTTTGAAGTCAGAGATCTATGGCCGGAAGCTCCTCGTCAGCTTGGGTACTTGAACAATGATCTTCTTTATAAGATATTAAAAAAAATAGAGAAAAAAACCTATGAGGAAGCTGGTCAACTCATTGCCTTATCTGATGGGATGAAAGAAGGGATCAAAGCAAGCGGAATCAAAGCTGAAAAGATTTCCGTCATTCCAAATAGTTGTGATTTGACCCTTTTTTCACCTACTATTTCTGGGACGTCTTTTAGAGAAGAATACAATCTTACAAACGAATTTGTATTGATTCATGGGGGCTCTATGGGGGTTATCAATGGGTTAGATTATTTAGTTGAGACAGCACGGATTTTGCAGGAAAATAACTATTCAGAGATAAAAATCGTTTTGACTGGTGAAGGTGGAAAAGAGCAGGAATTAAAAGAAAGGGCCAGAAAATATGGCTTAAATAATCTAATTTTTACTGGAACGGTAACGAAAAAAGAAATGCCTGCCTATTTTTCCGGTGCAAATGCCTCTATGATGTCAGTTGCAGATAATCCAGTCTTGGAGATGGCTTCACCAAACAAATTTTTTGATAGCTTAGCTGCTGGCAGACCTATTATTGTCAATTGCAAAGGCTGGATGAAGCAGCTAGTAGAAGAAAATCAAAATGGTTTTTATGTTGATCCTAAAAAGCCGCAAGAGCTAGCGGATCTATTAGTAAAATTATCTGATCTATCAAATCAGGAAATTTTTCAGATGGGGAAGCGTTCAAGATATTTGGCTGAAACACTGTATGATCGAGAAGAGTTGGCGAAGCAATTGGAGAAAGTTTTGAAAGATACATTAATAAAAGGTAGTAGTTTAATGGAGGAAAAAAGATGAAGATTCTATTTTTGGTTTCCTCGTTTCCAGCATTGTCTGAAACATTTATATTGAATCAAATTACTGGATTGATCGATGAGGGATATGACGTTGAAATAGTATCTACCAAAAAAGTGACCCCTCCGTATCATCCAGATGTTGAGCGCTATCAATTGATGGATAAGGTGACTTATATCGATGTACCGGCAAACAAAATCAAAAAATTACGTTTAGTTGCAAAAGAAAGTGCGCGGATCGGTGTAAGAAAAACTGCGGATCTATTGAATAAGAAAGTGTACGGGACATTTGTTTATAGCTTCCGACCGTTACTTTTTCAATCATATATAACGAAAAATGTCATGAACTGGGAAGCAATTATTTGTCATTATGGTTCTAATGCACTGCTGGTTGAAATCATCAAGGTAGCGAATCCTGAAATCGATTTCCCACCCATTTTGAGCTTTTTTCACGGAAACGATATTACAGGTTTTACTAAACGATTTGGCGAAGAAATTTATGCACCCTTACATCAGGCAAATCAACACTTTTTACCAATCAGTGAGAATTGGAAAAAGCGTCTGCTAGAACTAGGATTTCCGAAAGACAAAATCGACGTTCACCATATGGGTGTCGATAGGACAAAATTTGCTAAGGTGGAACTATCAGATTTTACTCAGCCAATCCGCTTATTGATCGTGGGACGCTTAACGGAAAAAAAGGGAATCGATGATGCAATCTTGGCTGTCAAGCAACTAAAAGAAAGCGGACACGCTATTCAATTGAACATCATCGGCGATGGAGAACTCCATACAATGCTGAAGCAGTTGATCAATGAACTCGATATCGTGGATCACGTAAAGCTAATGGGGTGGCAAGATCAAGACACAGTCAAAGCATTTATGGAACAAGCAGATATCATTTTATTACCAAGCAAACAAGCTGAAAATGGAGATATGGAGGGCATTCCAGTTTCATTGATGGAGGCATTAGCTACTGGGAAATTAGTCGTTTCTACTTATCATAGTGGAATTCCAGAGCTGATCAAAGATGATTATAACGGTTGGCTGATCCCTGAAAATTCACCAGAACAATTAGCGGAAAAAATCGCAGACATTTTGAAGATGAGTTATAAGGAGCGTCTTGAGATCAGTAAAAATGCTGTAAAATCTATCCATGATCATTTTGATATTCATCAATTGAATAAACAGCTAAGCCAAAAGATAAAACAAGTAAAATGAGTCCTATTGAATACAATCAAAAAGATGAATTTAAAAGAGAGAATGTTTCAACTGCCTTGAATCAAAGCAGTTGAAACATTTTTGCTAAAATAGCTAAAACAACTATCTTTCTCTAAAAAATATAGTCAAAATTGGACATATCTCGTTAAGTAATCTGATTAAAATATTTTTAGATTTTTGTTTAAAATAGCATTAGAGACATTTTGACATTTAAATATCTCTAATGCAAAGAGAAAGGAGAACGATTTTGGAAGAAACAGCTATTATTGACTTGCTTCAGCAAGTTCCAACACATACATTGCCTATGGACCAAGTGATCAGCAGTGTTTGTGGAAAATCGGAAATTGAAATTACAAATAAGGAGCGTATTATTTTCTCATCCCGCTTAAAATACATGGACTCCGTTCAAAAAAAATATGAATCAGATTTAGGAAAAACAACAACGATCATCCAATTAAAAAAGAGATAAATCAACGAAAAATTCGGATAGATAATGGGAATTCTATAGTGGATTTATTTTCATATCACAGAAAGCGCTTCATTCGATTGCAGATGCTCTTAAAACAAAAGCGGCGATTCCAATCAATAAAATACCCATAAAGGCTGGCATTGCATGACTGAATACAGCATACAACTGTCCGCCTAGCAATGGCCCAATCACGCGAGCTAGTGCCTGCATGCTTTGCGCGCTGCCTTGGATTTGACCTTGCGCGCTTGCACTGACCGATTTTGACAACATTCCATTGAAAGAAGGGCCAAAAACAGAATCACCTAAACCAAAGAAAATCATCCCTAAAATGAAGCACCAAGAGTACGTAGTAAACGCTGATAAGAGAATAAAAAAGTACCCAATGAGTTCGCTGATCATTCCTACTAAAGCAATAGATTTGTCCGGCATGATGTTCAATAGACGCGGCATAATGAATGCCTGAGAAAAGATATCAAGTATGCCGATGATCGAAAAAGTTAGTCCGATAAGAATAGGCTGCCAAGTGAATGTATCGATTGAAAATTGAGAAAAAATAGCTTGTAGTGAACCGTTTGGCAGCCAAACAAGAAAGCCTGTGAGCAATAACCATTTGACTGGCAGAAGAGAGAATGCACTGGACAATTGACCAAATGGGTGAAGCTGTTTTACCTTCAATTTAGGTGTACGTTTTGCTTGTACGAGACTTTCCGGCATGAAAAAATACCCGTAAGCTGCGTTTAATAAGGTAATAACAGCTCCAGCGTACATCGGAACTCGATGACCAAATGTAGCCAGAGTACCGCCGATGATCGGACCTAATGTAGTTCCGACGCCGACGAGCGCACTGATCCAGCCAAAGTATTTTGTTCGTTCCTTTTCACGAGTGATATCTGCAAAATAAGCAAAAATCGCAGAGATTTCTCCGCCAGTCACTCCTTCGATGATTCGGCCTAGGAAAAGGACCCAAAGAGCTCCGCCAATGCCAAAAATAATGTAACCCAATGCTGAACCTAACAAACTGAGGATCAGTACAGGTCGACGCCCGTAGCGATCGCTTAAAGAGCCTAAAATAGGTGCAGCGATAAAAACGGCTAAAGCATAAATCGACATTAGTGAGGTGACGATCGTTGCCTGTTTGCTAGGATCTTTTGTATAATCAGAAACTAAAAATGGCAATACTGGACTAACGATAGTCAAACCCAATCCAGTCAAAAAGACCGTAGTAAAGCCAAAAATCAACGCATGTTTATTGATAGAATGATTCATTAAATTTCTCCTTTAGCAATATTGTTTCTTAGGAAACAATATTACTTTAACCTCATTTTGTTTCCTTGTCAACAAAAACGAAAATAAAAAATACCACTTATTTAGTGATATTTTTTAGGTGATGTCTATATCGACCGATGAATCTGAAAATCGTATCAAATTCTTCTTTCGTCATATGTGCGAAAACATCCTGATCACGTATCAAAAATGCTTCATGCAATTGCTGATGAATCGTATTGATCTCTTGCCCCTTTTTTGTTAGTTCAAAATAGATTTCTTTTTTATTATCTTCGTTTTGATAGCGTTGAATGATATTTTTAGCGAGTAATTTTTTGGTCAATTTACTGATAGCACCACGAGTCATGTAGCTTGCCGCAGCAAGTTTTGTGACATTTGCTTCAGGGATAAGAGCAATATGTTCGATCAATTCGATTTCGTTCAAGGTATAGCCAGCTAAAGCAGACTCTAATTCCGGCTTATTGAGCCAGATGATTTCATTACAGAGATCCATCAGTTCACTCATCAATTGTTGTCTATTATCCATGCGAACTCCTTTATACTTTTTCTTTAGTATAGGAGCTTTTTGTTTCTTTTGCAACAAAAATCAGAAGGTTAGTATATTGGCTCGATCGTTACAGCTGTACCGTAAGCTGTAACAATGATCAATAAAATATCGGAGTTGATAAATTGGTCATAATTGACCTTCAAAGAAAGAATTGCATTGGCATCCAATGATGAGCTTTTATTTATTAATTCTGTTAGCGCAGTCTTACGAGCTTCAGCATATTCATTTGAATATGCTGAAGATTTTCCACCGAACAGTCCTTTAATGCCGCTTAATGCATCTTTTACAATATTGACTGAGATAACCTGTTCGCTAAATACTGTTCCTTTTACATCAAGGATAGTTGTATTAGTAATTGTTTCGGTCGTGACGATTTTCATGATGATTCCTCCATTCCATAAAATACCATTGTTTATTTTTGACAATGAGCTGACTAAGTATACTAGTTCTTTTTTTGATAGAAAAGAACCCCTTGTTTTGGTAAAGCACAAGGGCCGGTGTATTGTTTTTTGCAACGTATAAACTTAAATACTTTTGTTGATGTTTAGCTATTTTTTGACAATGTGAGAGTAGCAGGTGACCAACTTTTTGATTTCTATAACGGGGGAAAATAGAGATAAAATCGATATATAATTCTCCTTTTTTAGGTTTATAGGAGAGAAGTGTAAGTAGTAAAGAAATTTTTAAACGGTCTAGTAAAGTAAATTTCCCCTTCATCAAGTGTTTTAAATAGTAATAGGTATCTTCTTGTTCCGTTAAAAAGAGACAGCCGCATATTTCCTGATTTGATTCAGCGATCAGCAACTTATTTTCTTTTGTTGTGCAAAGAAAGTAACTTAAGAGAGCGGTAATTTTTTTTGCTTGTTCTTTGGAGAACAATGTTGCAGTAAATTTTGCTTCAAATCCTTGGTAAATCAGTTCAGTGACTTTTTCAATCAGTCGTTCTAAAGGATAGTCTTTCGCTTTCTTTATCACGATGTTCATAATTTCACCTCAAGAGTATAAACAGTCACATCATTATAAGCTAAGGCACATAGGACATTCTCGTAAATCAGCAATTCAGAGGGGGTAGCTGTGATGTTTAAAAGTGGATCAGCTAAAAAGCGATCGATTTCTCTTTCAAGCGTTGATTCATCATGGACAATAAAACTTTTACATCCGTACGTACCCTTAGAAAATAAGTAATCATGTTCTGCTTTTGTCCCTTCGAAACTAGGAATCATGGATTGGCCGGAAGAAATATAAGACACATTATCCAATGAAGTGAAGCCTGCCTTAGTTGCTTTAAGTAAGTCGATTTCATTTCCAATCAGGATTTCAACGGGCGCTTTCTTAAAGTAACGTGTTGTTTTTTTCAGAAAGATAAGCTCATCTAACTTATAAGTGATCTGGGCTTGAATAATATCTTGTACGGTTTTTTTGATAGCAGTTAGCTCATCGATTTGTTGTTGTAGCTGTGACTCAGCATTCTTGAGAGAATCCAAAATAGATGAACCGGCGAAAACTTGTTTTATTGAAGATAGTGAATAACCAATATTTCTAAGTACGATGATTTGATACAATTTGTAAATATCGGCTTCGTCAAAAAGATAATAGCCATTTTCTTGATTTCGTTCAGGTATCAGTAACTGCTCATCAATATAATGTCTGATTTTATATTTCGAGATAGTAAATAGTTCGGCAAGTTCTCCAGTTGTTAATTTCTTCATAGCTAGCCTCCTCCTCGGTTGTTTCCATTATATATCGTGTGGTAACCACGCGGTCAAGGAAAGAGATAAAAAATCTTTTAGTAAAAAAAACCGTACATTTATTTTCTTTTATGTGTATAATTAATGCAAGTCTTCTTTATTGAATCAGGGTAAAATCATATTAATTTGTTTTTGGAGGATATGTACGTGTTTTATACACATATTGAAAATGTATTTGGTTGGACATCACTTCTTTTTTATATTGAAAAAATAATTTTATTGTTGCTCATTTACTTGATACCAGTGAAGCTATTTATGAAAGATAGAATGACATCAAGGCCCTTATTTTTTATCAGTGGAGCCGTTGGGATCCTTTTTTTTCTTTTTTCTTTATTCACAAAACAGTATTATAACAGTCAAATTGTGATTGGATATGCCGTTTTTTTATGCTTATTTCTATTTTTTTCTATTTATAATTTTAGTGTTCTAGAAAGAGATATGGACGTTCAGTTTTTTTTAATCGTTCTGACATTGTTTTTGCACATTTGGCTATACGTGATACAGTTTCTGTTCCTTGTTGTGATTGCACATTTTGGTTCAAAGTTTGTAGCTGTTTTAGATATCGGACTGCTAAGTTCCCTACTTTTTTCTACTGTCCTAAGCAGAAGAAAAGTCGATCTGGAACTGCAGCCTCTAATCAAAAAAGTGCTACTGCTGTTGGCGCTTTATTTTTTAGTATTTACTGCTACTATAGGAATCTTTATCATGATTTCCGGTTTAATTGATGGTCAACTGCGAATTGTTCTATATGACCATTTCCCGATGAAAGCTTTAATGGTAAAAATAATGCCGGAAGCAGTCTTTATATACGAGGATGTTTTTGGATTCGCTTATTTAGCGATTGTTTATCTCGTTATTATTTTATTGCCATTGTTATTTCTCCTTAGATTATTGATCAATGAAGAAAAATCAAAAAAGAAGCTTTTAGAACAAGAGATTATTAGAAAAGATCTATATTTTTATATTGATTATGTTGAAACATTCAATATGGACTTACGGAAAATCCAGCATGATTATTCGAATATTTTGCTCGGGTTTGGTGGTTTTATTTACAATGAATCAATGAAAATTGAAGAACTAAAATCCTATTATCAAAAAGTGATGAGCGAATTTGAAAACGTAACACCAAGTCTTATTCAAGTTTCTAATCTGAAAAATATTAAAAATGTTGAGATTGCTGGACTTTTGATCAGTAAGTTGATGCGGGCGCATGAAAGAAAAATAAAAATCAGTATTGAAATCAAAGAAACGATTGTAGTTGATCAGGTGAATACGCTTGATTTAGCAAGAATCTTCGGCATCATGATCGATAATGCGCTAGAAGGTGCGTTTGAATGTGAGGAGCCATACGTTCAGATCGCGTTGATCAATATGACACAGGGAACAGTTGTTTTTCATGTGACTAACAACACCATCGGAGAAAATCTTGTTCTCAAAATGAAGGAACGAAGCTTTTCTTCTAAAGGAGAAGGGCGCGGCTTGGGATTAGAGATCGTTCGGGAAATCGTTGAAAAAGATGCAGGATTATCTTTTGATTTTTCACAAGAGGGATCGTGTGTTTCTCAAGTATTGACAGTTATTCAAGATAGGAGAGATTGAAATGGTACGAGTCTATATTTGTGATGATCATGAGGGACAATTGAAACAAATCACACGTTACGTTGATTATTTTTGTTCATTTTCTAAATGGAATATGCATATTAGTGCAACAAGTACTTCTCCTGAAAAGCTATTTCAAAAAATCCAGATAGATGATGAAATCAATATCTATTTACTCGATTTAAATTTTGCGAAAGTTAGTGAGATGAATGGCTTGGACCTAGGGTTAAAAATTAGGCAAATTGATCCGTTAGGTTTTCTAATTTACATTACATCACATATAGAAATGTCTTTTTTGACGTTTCAATATAAAGTCAATGCGTTCGATTTTATTATCAAAAGTGGTGTCGATCAACTTCAAACTAAAATAAATGATAGCTTGAAAGCAGTAGAGCAGCGTTTAGCGACAATCAATGCAATAAAGATCAAGGAGACATTAGAAGTTGATTTAGGATACGGTATAGGCACCTTTTTTCTTGAAGAGATCATTGCATTTGAAGCGGCTGGGCATAAAATTTATTTGTATACTGAAAAACAGATGAAAATGCTGCAAAAAACAACTCTGGCAGAGCTTGAAATGAAGCTTCCCAAAACTTTTATTCGTTGTCATAGAGGGTATATTATCAACTCGGATAAAATCTCAGTGACAGCTAAGGATGGTTCATTTGTCCAAATGGTCAACCAAATGGAGTTTCCTGTTTCTTCCCGTAAAAGAAAATTAGTACGTTCCTTTCTCTAAAAAAGTAAGCTAAAAAATGAAGATGAGATGATATTGACTTAGCTTTGAGTGATCGTCTGCTTTTTTCTTCATTTGTTTTGAGACGTTCAAAAAACGTAAGCGTTACATTTTCCTCTTTTGTGAAGCATTCATGTTTGCAGGTAAATTGTCTGTGTAAAAAAACATTTTGTTCGTTTTTGCTAAGTTAAACTGAATAAAAAGCTGGACTCATCGCTCGTATCTGTGTGTATCGAAAAAGTAATGCAGTAGGATCGATGTGTCAGTTTTTAACTAAAGCAAGGAGGGATAAGAAGAAATGGGGAAGAAACAAGTAAAAATGACTGTAAAGAGAGTCATTTGGGGAGTGTTGTTGTGTTTAGTCAGTGTGTTTTTTGCTGGAACGGCCGTACATGCAGATTCAGGTAAGTATATTCCTACGACAAATTTAATTACGGTGGAAGGAATACCGATCACGTTACCTGAGGAAGTGTTTTTCTCTAGTAATGACGATAGAGACTATGGCGAAATCGCTGTTACATGGGACGCTCTTCCAAATGGGCTGTTTAGCTCAGCAGGGAAGTATGAAGTAACGGGAAGAACGGCTGAAAATCAACCAGTCAAAGGAATCATCCATGTTTATAGTAAAAGCAGCAAGGTAAAAATTTCAGCGATCGGTGATAGTTTAACGGAAGGTGCTGGCTTAAATCGTGCACAAGCCTATCCAGCGCAGCTAAACAACCGTTTAGGAGAACAGTATGAGGTGTCTAATTTTGGACATTCTGGTGCGACACTTTCAAGCGGAGATGTTATGTCGTACAAAAACAAAAAAGAGTATACAGATAGTCGGGCAACTGCATTTGACGTGGCAGTGATTCAACTCGGCAGTAATGACAGCTGGGATAAATATTGGTGGAATCAAGGCATGCACGCGCGGTTTAAAGATGAGTATGTTTCTTTTATCAAAGAATATAAAGCCTTGAATCAAGATGCGGTTCTCTATGTTTGTTTACCATCGTATATGGGAACAGGTTTAAAGAATAATTTTCAATATATGCTGCCGGATGTTATTCGGGCAGCCAGAGAAGCGGATCTGGATGTAAGTATCATCGATAACTATACGATCTCTGAAGGATTGCCGGACACAGGCTACTATTTAAATGATCGTTTACATCCAACTGCAAAAGGAATGTCGGTTTCAACAAATAATATCTACAAGAGAATTCACGGAGAAGAGCAAAAAATTTTGGCAGGAGTTGTTTCTGCTCAAAGCTTCGATGAATCAAACAAAATCGTCAATGAAAAAGAAGCTGGAAGCGGTCAGTTTTACTTAGACGGCATCAGTAATGGAGACTGGGTATCATTCAAAAATGTTGACTTTGATCAAAATCTTGGTGAGATCCACTTCAACACACAGAGCTATGACCCGAATATTTCTGGAAATGTTCAAGTAGAGGTTCGATTAGATGCATTAGACGGTAAAATCATCGGTAAAGGTGCGATCAGAAAAGAAAATTCATGGACTGACAGTAAACTATACAATGAAGCTGCATCTGGTGTCCATGATGTATTTATCAAAGTGATCCATCCTAATAAAAATAGTTTTGATTATCTTTTCAAATTGAAAACCATCGACTTTTCTGCTCAAACCTCTGCTCAAAATGGCTTAAGAAATGGTGATTTTGAAGAGGGAATGAATTATTGGAGCGGTGATAATACAACAGATTATGGTGTAGACGGCAATCAGCCATATGCTGGAAGAGGAAAACTTTGGTTATATAATAACAACAAGCTAGAAAGAACCGTAACACAAAAAGTTACAGGTCTTGCAGACGGAATTTATACGATTAATGCAATGGCTAAAAGAACTACACCAGCAGGAACAGCAAGAATGGTACTGACAACAGCTGGAAAATCAGTAGTTGAACCGATCGCAGTTAGTAATGAGTACAAAAAGATCAGTCGAGTAGTTGAAGTGAAAAATGGTGAGCTTTCTATTAGTTTCGGCTATAAATCTTTAAGCGGTGAAAGTGGCTTAGTGATCGATAATGTTGAACTTGTTCAAGGTGGAACAAAGCCTGCTGAAAATTATCTTGAAGATGGTGATTTTGAAGCAGATGAAACGAAGTGGAAAGCAACAGGAAGTGGCAATTCCGGTGTTGACACGTATGAAGCGTATAGTGGTCAAAAACTATGGCTATACAGTGATAACGCCTTTGATCGAACGGTCTATCAAGATCTGACAGGTCTTGATGATGGCATCTACACGATCAAAGCGATGGTTAAAAGAACTACACCGGCAGGAACAGCAAGACTTGAAACAACAACTTCTGGAGAAGAAACAATCGTGAAACCGATTGGTGTAAGCCAAGAGTATAAAGAATTAACACAAATGGTTGAAGTAAAAAATGGTCAATTAAAAATTGCTTTCCGCTACAAGCTTTCTGAAAAGGCGGCAGGTGGTTTAGTTGTCGACAACGTCCAATTGTTGAAAGGCGGCACATTGCCTCCTAAAAATTATGTAAAGGATGGCGGCTTTGAAGCAGACGATAGCCCTTGGCAAGGAATGGGTACAGGAAATTATGGTGTTGATACGTATGAAGCATATAGTGGTCAAAAACTATGGATCTATCAGAGTGGTACCTTTGATCGCACGGTTTATCAAGATGTAAAAGATTTAGACAATGGGATATATACTGTTAAAGCAATGGTGAAAAGAACTACAGCAGTAGGTACTACTCAAATGGAAGTAACAGCGGATGAGACAGTCATAAAATCAATTCCTGTTAATCAAGATTACGAAAAAATCACGCAGGTCATTGAAGTGAAAAATCATCAAGTGAGAATTGCTTTCCGCTACCAATCTTCTGATCGAAGCGCCGGCGGGCTAGTCGTTGATGATGTGGAATTAACGAAGGGCGGCGTTTTACCAGCTAAAAATTATTTGAAAAACAGTTCTTTTGAGTTAGATTTGCAGGACTGGAAGACAGAGGGACCGCCAAACAGTTTTGGTGTGGATACGTATGATGCGTTGAGTGGTAAAAAACTTTGGTTTTATAGTAACTCAGCATATGAAAGTCGTGTTTATCAAGATATTACCGGCTTGGAGAATGGTTACTATACAGTGACGGCTATGGTCAAATTGTCTCAGGCGATGACCAAGAGCACGATGGAAGTCGAAACAAGTCAAAAAAATAGTATCACGATTCCGGCTACCAATAAATATGAAAAGATCAATTACACGGTTAAAGTGACAGATAGCAAATTACGGGTTGGTTTTTATGGAAAGGATACTGGCAGAAGAGGCTTCCAAGTCGACGATGTACGTGTTGAAAAAGAACCATAAAAATAGAGGTCAAAAAGCTGAGCGTTCTTGCGCTCAGTTTTTTTTACCTCTATTTTACTGCTTTTTTACTTAATCAATAACAGTCCATTCATTGATCGTTTTTCCATCTCTATCAGTCAACTCCAGCCAGCTGTTAGTGCCGCCGAAATAAAGAAATAAGCCAACTTCATTAACGCTTTTTAAGACGATATCTTCGGTGGTCACATTATTTTTGATCTTATCAACGTGATCTTCACGAATGCGTTGCCCCATTTTTGCAGAAAAGCCTAGGGAACCATCCTTGTTTAAAGGGGCTGTGGCCATCAGTGTAGCCCCAGCTTTTAGCAACATTTCATTCCGTTTTTGCCAGAAAACGGTCGCTTTGCTCTCTCGGGTATCGACAGTAAATTCGATTTGGCTGACTTCTTTCGTCCACTTATGACGCGCCTTAGCAGGTTTTGGTTTGTCATTTTTGGCTTCTGGAGCCAGGCTTAAAGAATAGCCAAAAGTTTTTAAAACAGCTAAGAGCTCTTCTTTGAATGCGGTCGTCGTTTTTTGAGCATTCTTAGGAATCGTAATTTCCGTTTGTTGAGTTTGGATCAAGTCATGTCCACATTTTTTTGCCTCATTGATGAGTGATTGTTCTAGGTAATCTAGCTCAACATCCCATGGGACAGAGAAATGCATAATTTTATTAAATGCAGTTTTTTCGATTGTATCAGGAACTTCGGATCGGCCGATCGAAATAATCGTATGATCGTTTAGTAACATATAAAGCTCTGATAGAGCGAGTTTCATATTCGCTTTTGTTACAGGTAAAATAGTAATAGTGCTTTGAGTAGGCTTTATTTTTATCGTTGTCTTTTTTGGGGTGATCGCCACATCTAGTTTGATTTCCATGGGAGGCTCCTTTGTTTTTTGATAGCTAAATTTTACCATGAAAATTGCTGTAAGTCTTTCACTCCTTTCATGTGAATGTCTATAACGTTTGAAGACAAACGTTATTTTAAACTCTAAAGGTAAAATAAATCCCAAAATTTAATTATGAAAATCGGATACTGCTTTTGCTAGAAAAACTCATTTTTTTCTCATGAATGTGAGGGTAACTAAATTTATGAAAGAGCTGTTTGAAAGGGTTAGTAAACTTGAGGGTTTAACATAATAGGTTAAGTGAAAGACTAGTGAAATAAATTTCTCATTTTTGAGTCTGCTAGTAAGAAAATAAGGCTTGAAAAATCTGAACTTGCTTGCTATCCTGTTCAATAAATTGATGAAGGAGGAGCCACCGTGGGAATTTTGAGTGAAAATCCTTTTTTGACTCGGCAGGATTATCAGGAAGCTTTAGAAAAAATCATGCAGCCGTTAAGAGCGATCATACTAGAGAATGATCAGCCAGGAGTGAACTTAGGGAGCAGTGGTGCTGTCTATGATCGAAAACGAACGGAAATGGAAGCGCTTGTGCGTCCTTTGTGGGGAGTCGCCCCGTACTGGACTGCTTGTCAGGATGATGAACTAAGAGACGCTTATGTCGCTAAATTGATAAAAGGAACCGATCCGAAGAACGCAGACTATTGGGGAGACATAAAAGATTATGATCAATACATCGTTGAAGCAGCAGCCTTAGCTTTGACGTTATTACTGCATAAAGAATATTTCTGGGAGCAACTACCTGAACAAAATCAGCAATCTGTGGTGGAATGGCTGTCACAGGCTTTGACACGTAAGATCCCGAAAAACAACTGGACTTTTTTCAAGGTATTGATCCGCCTTGCGCTTTATCATTGTGGAGAAGCACTAGAAAAAGAACAGTTAGAGCAAGAACTGGAATTGATCGATTTTATGTACATTGGTGAAGGCTGGTACGTGGATGGAAAAGCAACACAGCGGGATTATTATGTAGCATTTGCTTTTCATTATTATGGCTTGATTTATGCTACGTTTATGAAATCAGAAGATCCGAAGTGGTCAGAGCGTTTTATTGAACGAGCAATGTTATTTGCACAGGATTTTATTTATTATTTCGATGAAGAGGGAGAAGCATTACCTTATGGCAGAAGTCAGACGTACCGTTTCGCACAAGGTGCTTTTTTCTCTGCGTTAGTTTTCGCAGATGTAGAGGCGATTGCTTGGGGAAAAGTGAAAACGCTGTTGTCTACGCATTTAAAACGCTGGATGAATCATGACATATTTACCTTTGATGGACGATTGTCGATCGGCTATCATTATGAAAATTTGGTGATGGCAGAAGGCTACAATGCACCTGGTTCTCCATACTGGGCACTCAAGACCTTTTTGTTATTGGCAGTGAAAGAAGAGCATCCATTTTGGTCGGCAGCTCCTCTGCCTATTCAGAGGACAGAAAAAAGAGTGATCGAAAAAGGCAATATGCTATTCGTTCGTGAGGCATCAGGAAATCATTTGTTAGGTTATCCTGCTGGGATGATGATCGAGAATCAGGCACATGCACAGGCAAAGTATAGTAAGTTTGTTTATTCAACCAAATTCGGCTTTAGTGTACCTAAAGCTGGCGTTTCTTATGAGGAAGGTGCCTTTGATAATACCTTGGCTCTTTCGCGTGATGGTTTGTATTTTCGAACGAAAGGGAAGGTTACAGCGTACCAACTGACAGAAGACTGCGTTTCCTATAAGTGGATGCCATTTGAAGAAGTTCGCATTCAGACAGAAATCTATCCATTCGGACAATGGCATCTGCGTGTCCATGACATAGAAACAACGATGCCTTTGGAAATTCGAGAAGGCGGCTTCAGTGTGCCTCTATCTGGACGTAATGCTAATGGGGTGATTGGTTCAACGTGGTGCAGTGTTTCCGAAGGGGAGTTGACATCACGGATGATCGCTATTTCAGGATATGATGAGGCGACCATTATTCAGCCGGAAGTCAATACCTCATTGTTTTTCCAGAGAACTAGTTTGCCATGTTTACTAAAAGAGCTGCCAGTGGGCAATCATCGTTTGATTTGTTTAGTTGGCGGGATCGTTGCTGAGAAAGAAAGGACAGAAAAAGATGATAAAAATTGAATTGAAAAATAAACAGAATCAAACGATCGTTGGTCGTATCGATCATGAGAAGGAGGAGCACCCATTCGTTGCAGAAGGGAAAGAGCTTGCCGTATTGGCTATCAAAAATTATTCTTATGAAGCTGGGGATAAAATCACTGTAACAGTGGTCGGTGATCATCCTTATTTTGTAGCACAATTAGATGAAACACTAGCACCTTCGATCCTTTATTTACCACAAAAAACGTGGGAATATATCATTCCGCTAGAAGAATCTGCAAGGAAAGCATCTGTAGAAACTGCTTTTCGTTCAACACGTCATCATATCATGGTACGACAAGCGCATGCCTTTGAGATAGAAGCCTACCAAAATTTGACGTTCAATTCTCATGATCAAAAAGAATTTTCAGGTGCTTATCCACATGCACATGCCAATGTAGAAACCAGAGACGATGCCGTATTTTTTGCTAAAAATGCGATCGATGGCAAATTTGGAAACTTGTCTCATGGTTCATATCCGTTTGCTTCTTGGGGCATCAATCAACAGACTGATGCTGCACTGACCATCGATTTTGGACGAATGGTAGAAATCGATTGGGTTCGTTTGTTGTTTCGGGCCGATTACCCTCACGATAGCTATTGGAAAGAAGTCACACTAGCATTTTCTGATGGTGAAGAGAGGATCGTAAAAACAACGAATGCAGTTGAATTTCAAGAGATTCATTTTCCAGTGAAGGAAACCAGCAAGTTGATATTTAAACAATTGAAAAAAGCAGAAGATGCTTCTCCATTTCCTGCGTTGACACAAATCGAAGTTTTCGGGAGAAATAAGGGATAAAAGTGTTCAGCTCAGAAAAATAAGAAGGAGTTGCTTTTTTCTCGCTGCCTATTCAGGTTTAGGGTCTGGGACAAAACTCTGTGAGTCAAATCCTAGACGCCTGGAATCCGGATAAACGGTGAGAGCAGAAGCAATCCCACTACGTTGCACTCCGATCTCATCAAATGCTAAGGGCTAAAGCCCTAAGCTTTGAAGGTCGGAAATAAGAAAGAATTCACAAAAATTTGGAAAACAATTTTCGTGAATTCTTTCTTATTTCTCGGGATTAGACACTTCTGTCTCAACCTCATTATTTTTCGATTATTTCAGGAAGAAAGGTCGCATTTTATTTTCTTTTACGTTATAATGATTTTAGTTAATATGTTAACAAGTTAAGGAGAGTTGTATAATGAGTCTTCAGGAAAATAAAAAACGACTGGTCGAATTAGGGGGAAATGTAACAGAAACGTGGCTAAACGAGCAAATCGACTGGTGTGTCTCGCAAATCGAAAAGAACATGCAGCGCTTTGGTACACAGTTTCCATCAGCATGTGCAACAAATGGTCAGTATCGAATCAAAGCAAATGACGACTGGACGAATGGCTTTTGGACAGGCATGCTGTGGTTAGCATATGAATGGACGAAGAAAGATAAATTTTTAGCGTTGGCAATGGAAAATATCCAGAGTTTTCAAAAGCGCTTGGATGATCATTTCGTATTGGATCATCATGATATCGGTTTTTTGTATAGTCTATCCGCCGGAGCAGGATTTAAGATCACGGGAAACGATCAGTGTAAACAGGAAGTGTTGCAAGCGGCAGATGTTCTGCTGGCAAGGTTTCAAGAGCAGGGTGAATTTATTCAGGCATGGGGACAATATGGTGATCCTAAAGAATACCGCTTGATCATCGATTCTTTGATCAACTTACCTCTTTTATTTGAAGCGACAGAAATTTCAGGTGATACACATTATTCTGAGGTGGCTGAAAAACATTATCAGACATTGATGAAAACAGTGATCAAAGCGGATGCAACGACCTTCCATACGTATTATTTTGATCCTGAAACAGGACAGCCAAGCCATGGTGCGACGCATCAGGGACATAGCGATTCTTCGATTTGGGCGCGTGGACAGAGCTGGGCGGTATTAGGGATTCCTTTGAATGAGAGTTATCTTCATTCGGTGCCTTTTCCAGAAAACTATGCACAAATCGTTGATGTATTTTTGGCCCATTTACCAGAAGATTTAATTCCTTATTGGGACTTTGATTTTACCGATCAGCATCCATCTGATAAAGATAGCTCGTCACTGGCAATTGCAGCCTGCGGGCTTATGGAAGCAGAGAAATTGGCAGCTTTTCCAGAAGCTGAAATGCTCGCTAAAGGAATGGTCTATCAGTTAGGAGAACATTACTCAGCGAAACATCTTCCTGAGAATGAAGGGCTGTTATTACATGGTGTATATGCACATGCGGAAGGGAAAGGAATCGACGAACCCAATTTATGGGGAGACTATTTTTACTTGGAAGCCTTGATCCGATTAGCAAATCCGCAATGGCAAAGATACTGGTAAAGGGGAATGGACATGCAGACGTTTGAAATAAAAGAAGATTTTTTACTAGATGGAAAACCGATCAAATTGATCAGTGGTGCGATCCACTATTTTCGAATGACACCAGAGCAATGGGAAGATAGTTTGTATAATTTAAAAGCCTTAGGGGCCAATACGGTCGAGACATATATCCCTTGGAATCTACATGAGCCGACAGAAGGGGTCTATGATTTTGAAGGACTGAAAAATATTGAGCGCTTTGTAACATTGGCGCAAAAAATCGGATTATTCGTGATTTTGCGTCCCTCAGCGTATATCTGTGCAGAATGGGAGTTTGGCGGTTTACCTGCGTGGCTGTTAAAAGAAAAAGGACTGCGTTTACGGTCAACAGATCCACGTTTTATGAACAAAGTCCACAATTATTTTAGTGTATTGATTCCTAAACTAGTGCCGTTGCAGATCACTCATGGCGGTCCAGTGATCATGATGCAGGTGGAAAACGAATATGGCTCTTACGGCATGGAAAAGGAGTATTTGCGGCAAACAAAACAACTGATGGAAAAGTTTGGTGTAGATGTTCCATTATTCACTTCGGATGGTGCCTGGGATGAGGTGCTGGATGCGGGAACATTGATTGAAGAGGATGTTTTTGTAGCTGGAAATTTTGGCAGCCATTCTAAAGAAAATGCAGAAGTGATGCGTAAGTTTATGGCGCGTCATGGAAAAAAATGGCCGATCATGTGTATGGAATATTGGGATGGCTGGTTCAACCGCTGGGGGGAGCCGATCATCAAGCGGGATGGTCAGGATCTAGCCAAAGAAGTCAAAGATATGCTTGAGGTTGGATCACTGAATTTATATATGTTCCATGGCGGAACCAACTTTGGTTTTTATAATGGCTGTTCAGCCCGTGGAACGCTTGATCTGCCGCAAGTCACTAGCTATGATTATGATGCGTTGCTGACAGAGGCCGGAGAGCCTACAGAAAAATATTATCATGTTCAAAAAGCGATCAAAGAAGTTTGTCCAGATGTTTGGCAAGCAGAACCACGCACAAAAAAAATGATCGACTTAGGACAGTATCCAGTAACGAATAGTGTATCTTTGTTTTCGATAAAAGATCAAATCATGAAACCACAGGAAACGGTGTATCCACTAAGTATGGAAGAAGCTGGAGAAGGTTATGGGTATCTTCTTTATTCCGTGGAGCTGAAAAATTACCACCGCGAAAACAAGTTGAAGATCATCGAAGCAAGTGATCGGGTTCAAGTTTATGTAGACGGAGAGCTTGAGGCGGTACAATATCAAGAAGATATCGGGGAAGAATTGGTGGTAAATGGCACTTCTGATAAAGAGACGATCGAGCTGGATGTTTTAGTAGAAAACTTAGGTCGAGTGAATTATGGCTTCAAATTGAATGGACCGACACAATCGAAAGGGATTCGTGGCGGTATCATGCAGGATATTCATTTTCATCAAGGATATAAGCAATATGCGTTGGCTTTATCTGAAGAACAGCTACATGCGATCGATTATAACGCTGAGAAAAATCCGTCACAGCCTTCATTTTATCAAGTCGAGTTTGAATTAGCTGATATAGCAGATACCTTTATTGATTGCAGTCAGTATGGAAAAGGAGTCGTGCTGGTGAATGGCGTCAATTTAGGTCGCTATTGGTCTATCGGGCCGATTCGTTCACTTTATTGTCCAAAAGCCTTCTTAAAAAAAGGGAAAAATGAAGTTGTGATCTTTGAAACAGAAGGTCGGGAAATCAAAGAGTTGGTGTTTTCTGAAAAAGCATTGACCGATTAAAAAAGAAGTAGAGTTCCGAAGATCATTCGGCCTCTACTTCTATTTTTGTTTTGAAATATTTCCAGTGCTTGTAACTCACGATATATTCGGCTACACTGCCATCTGCTAAGTAAGAATGTTTGACCTGTTTGACAGCCGGTTCACGGAAACTCAAATGCAATAAATTCAGCAGCTCCGCATCATCAGGAAAGACGATTTCGTTTGTTTCGACTGAAGCGAGTGAAAATAGATCTACAGCGAAGTCCTTCCTCACCCGTTCATAGACACTGGCATAAGCACTCAAATCTTTAGCGATCGGTTCTTTCATTAATTTTTTAGGTAAATGAGTAATGTGTACTAAAAAAGGATCATCACCGAAATAGCGTACACGCTTGATCTTATAGTATGAAGCATTTGCTGCTAAACCTAATTCTTTCAAGATTTCGGGTTGATTTTCTTCTTCTACTGAAATGACGTTGACTTTTTCAGAATCTATAGAATGTAGTTCGATATCTGAAAATTTAACATTCTGAGAGACTTTAGCTTTTGAAACGAAAGTCCCTTTTCCTTGGATGCGGTATAGATAGCCGGCACTAGTCAATTCATTCAGGGCTTTGACCGCAGTGATCGAGCTGACAGAATAGATTCGTTTGATATCCGCTTCAGAATAAAATTTATCACCGGGGATAAATGTATGATTTTTGATTTCATGTAAAAGATCTTGCTTGATCTGTTCATATTTTGGGAGCATGCTTGCTGACCTCCGTTTATATCGTCTAATGTATCAAGCATAACATGTTAATTCGTTTTTAGCAATTGCTTCATAGATGCATATGTTAATAAAAAACAACAATAAGTTGCTTTAAAAATAAAATTCAATATATTAAGATATTAGGTTTACGGATGACTTTCCATGTGTTATAGTATGTTTATAAGATACATAACATGTTAAGTAGGGCGACCTGCATTTTAGGAGGGAAATGAGTGGAAAATATTGTATTGATCAGTCATGGCGGCATGGCAGAAGGGGTCAAAGTCAGTCTGGAAATGATCGTCGGGAAGCAAGAGAACGTGCATACCGTTTCATTAAGACCAGATGGGGATAATCTCCAATTTGAAAAAGAGTTGAATGATAAAATGAAAGCCCTTAACGGATCGACGTTGATCATTGCAGACCTATTGGGGGGAACACCGTGTAATGTTGCAGTAAAAAATTATTTGAATGTCGAAGGTGTTGAGATCATTGCTGGCATGACTCTTTCAATCGTGATCGAAGCAGCTGTCAATCAAAAAGCAACGATCAAAGAGTTAGTATGTTTGTCTAGAGAAAATATTGTTGATGTGAAAGCTGGTATGAATCAGGCTGAAAAAGAAATCACCGAAGATAGTAAGGAAAAAGAATTGAGCAACTTTAGTCAATATGCTGGAAAGGAAAATATCGTCAATACACGTATCGATGAACGATTGATCCATGGTCAAGTTGCAGGGATCTGGTCAACAAGCTTAAGCACTCAACGTATCATTGTCGCAAATGATGAAGCAGCTTCCGATCCACTACAAAAATCTTCTTTAAGAATGGCAGCACCAACATCGATGCGTCTATCGGTTCTTCCAGTTAAAGCTGCAGCTGAAAATATTCGTGCAGGGAAATATGGAAAGCAGCGTCTATTCCTATTATTTAAAAATCCGAAAGATGTTTTACGCTTTATTGAAGCAGATGGTCCGATCAAAACTGTCAATGTTGGGAACATGAGTTATAAAGAAGGCGCACGTGAAGTGACGAAGAGCATTCAAGTTTTACCAGAAGAAGAAACGATTTTTGAAACTATTGCTTCAAAAGGAGTAAATATAACCGCTCAACTCGTGCCGAATGATCCATCGATCGATTTTATGAAGAAATTACGAGGGTAAATTTTAAGGAAGAATTGAACTGATGTTGAACATTTATTTATCTAGCTGCACAGGCTAGCTTTTCGGGGAAAAGACAAAAATAGAGCGAGCCAAAAAGCTTCTTTAAGATGATTTCCTAAATTGTTCAGGAACTTATCGTTTCGCTACACTTTTAAAATTAGGAGGAATTTTCATGCATTTAGCAGCGTATCAAATTATTCTTATTACCGTTTATGCTTTTATTGCAATCAATGATTCACTTATTTCAAATACGTTGACACAGCCGGCGATTGCCGGAATGATTTCCGGGATGATCATGGGCGATCTAAAAACTGGTTTGATGGTCGGAGGAACGCTTCAATTGATGCGTTTAGGAATCGCCGCATTCGGCGGGGCTTCTGTTCCGGATTATTTTACAGGCGCCGTGTTAGGGACAGCCTTTGCAGTGATTTCCGGTAAAGGTGCTGAATATGGTATAGGTTTAGCGGTGCCAGTATCACTATTGATGCTTCAATTAGACGTTGTCGCTCGTTTCTGTAATGTGTTTCTTTTACATCGAGTGGACAAAGCTATCGACAATATGCAGGTCAAACGGATTCCGCGTTTAGTGTTATCTGGTTCATTTTTATGGGGACTATCTCGTGCGATTCCCATTTTACTGATGTTATTAGCCGGCGATGCAGTTGTGACAACGATCACTGAAAATATGCCGGAATGGTTGATGACAGGTTTGAAAACAGCTGGAGGTGTTCTTCCAGTCGTCGGTGTCGGTATCCTACTGCGTTATCTGCCAACCAAGCAATATATTCCTTATTTACTACTAGGCTTCTTTTTAGCTGCATATCTGCAAGTACCAATGTTAGGTGTATCTATCGTAGGGATGGTCGCTGCGATGTTAGTCTTTAAGCGCGATGGTGAAAAAGGAACAGCAGTAGCTTCTGGTACGAGTGATTTTGAAGGAGGATATGATGGCGATGAGTAATCAAAAACTGACAAAAAAAGAATTGAATGCAATCAGCTGGCGTTATATTTTAGCGAGTCAATTAAACTGGAACTATGAGCGGATGATGAGCTCAGGGTACCTATACGGGATCTTACCTGTATTGAAAAAATTCTACGGACACGATGAAACGCAATTACAAGATATGATGCGCACCCACAACCAATTTTTCAATACGAATGCTATTTTTGGGAATTTGATCATGGGAATCGATGTGGCGATCGAAGAACAAGATGGACATAAAGCCAAAGAAACGATCGTAGCGCTAAAAACAGCCTTGATGGGCTCGCTTGCCGGCGTGGGGGATTCATTATTCCATGTTATTTGGGGAACGATTTTTGGTTCGGTAGCAGGAACACTCGCTCAAAATGGTTCGGTGGTCGGCTGTGTGATTTGGATCATCGCAAACATTGCTCTTTTATTCGGTCGTGCGGCATTATTGCCGCTTGGTTATAAACAAGGGGTCAAATTAGTCACAACATTGAAAGATAAATTATCCGCTTTTACCAATGCTGCAACAGTTTTAGGGGTGACGGTGATTGGTGCCTTGATCCCATCTGTGATCAAAGCGACCGTTCCATTCGTTTATAAAAAAGATGGCGTAGAATTAGTGATCCAAGATACATTGGATGCGATTTTACCTTCGTTGGTGCCGATTTTGCTAGTACTTTTGACGTACTGGATGTTAGGACAAAAGAAATTAAATTCTACTCGAGTGATCTGGATCATTTTGATCTTATCGATCGCATTGAGCGCACTAGGGATCTTAGGCTAAGAAATTGATTGAAACAGGTGAGAAAATGAAACGCGTAGAGATTCTATCACGTTTAGAAAAAACAGGAGTTGTTGCAGTGGTCCGCGGAGCGACAAAAGAAGAAGCCGTCAAAGCAAGTCATGCCATCGTAGCAGGTGGTCTAACCGGTATTGAATTGACTTTTACAGTTCCTCAGGCGGATGAAGCGCTCAAAGAATTAACGAGCTATTATCAAAATCGTTCTGAAATCGTGATCGGTGCAGGAACCGTCTTAGATGCAGTTACCGCCCGTTTAGCGATCATGGCAGGAGCGGAGTATATCGTCAGTCCAAGCTTCGATCGGGAAACGGCAGAATTATGTAATTTATACCAAGTTCCTTATTTACCTGGATGCATGACGATCACAGAAGTACAGGAAGCATTGAAAAGTGGCGCAGATATCGTCAAATTATTTCCTGGAAGTGCATATGGTCCAAGTATCATTTCTGCATTCAAAGCACCGATGCCTCAAGTCAGTCTTATGCCGACAGGCGGTGTGAGCTTGGCAAATATGGCTGATTGGTTTAAAGCTGGAGCCGTTACAGTTGGTGTGGGCGGCGACTTGCTTGCACCAGCAAGCTCAGGTGATTTTGACCAAGTGACAGCAATGGCGAAGCAATATGCTGCAAAATTAAAAGAAATTAAGGGATGATCAGATGGGAAAAGTCGTTACCTTAGGAGAGATCATGCTGCGTTTTTCGACGCAATCAGGGCACCGCTTGACTCAAAGTGAACAGCTGCAGGCACACTATGGCGGAGCGGAAGCGAATGTTGGGATCTCTTTGGCAAATTTGGGCCATGAGGTCGTATTTGCCAGTAAAGTACCTGACAACGTTTTAGGAGAGGCCGTCCGCAAACACCTGCAACGTTACCGAGTAACTACAGATTTCTTATTGACTGGCGGTCATCGGCTTGGTACGTACTATCTGGAAACGGGAATCGGTGAGCGGGCAGCCGCGGTCATTTATGATCGGGCTGGTTCAAGCTTTGCTGAAATGGACACACTTGAGTGGGACATGTCTGAATTGTTTCATGAGGTAGATCTCTTCCATCTTTCAGGGATCACTCCGGCATTGTCTCCCAAATGGCAGACACTTACGTTGGATTTGGTGAAGCAGGCAAGAAAAGCTGGGTGTAAAATCAGTTTTGATGTGAACTATCGCGGGAAATTATGGAGTCAAGCACAGGCTGGGCATTTTCTGAGACAGGTTTTACCTTATGTCGATTATTGTTCAGCTGGAATCTTAGATGCTGTTCATTTACTGGGAATCACCGCAACTCCAACAGCGGATGAAAACAGTACTGCCTTTTATTATCAATGTATGAAACAAGCATTTCCAAACATCGAGGTGTTTTATTCTACAAAACGGACAGTACATTCAGCAAGCGTGAATGATCTGACGGGGACCTTATGGATAGATGGTCAGTATTATGAATCTGAGCTTCATGAACTCGATCCGATCATCGATCGGGTTGGCGGGGGCGATGCTTTTTCCGGCGGTGTCTTACATGGCCTGCTGGAAAAGATGGAACCACAGGCGATCATTGATTTCGCCACAGCGGCAGCTGCCTTAAAGCATACGGTTCATGGGGACTGCAATCAATTTACTCAAGCAGAAGTCGAGCAGTTTTTAGCTGCCGGTTCAGGAAAAATAAATCGTTAAAGGGAGTCATGACATGCAACAAATGGAAAATAGATATACACATAGTCCGGAGGATATCCGTCACTATTCAACAGAAGAATTACGTAGAGAATTTTTAGTAGAGAAGGTCTTTGCGCCAGGAGAAATCAGCTTGACTTATACACACAATGACCGCATGATCTTTGGCGGAGTGACACCGACAGAAGAGCCTTTGGAAATTGTTTTGACAAAAGAATTAGGTGTAGATTATTTCTTAGAACGTAGAGAGTTAGGTGTGATCAATATCGGCGGTCCTGGATCGATCACGATCGACGGACAAACAGAGTCAATGAAAAAACAAGATGGTTATTATATTGGGAAAGAAACGAAAGAAGTTATTTTCCGATCAGATGATCCGAAAAATCCAGCGAAGTTTTACGTAAATAGTGTTCCGGCGCATCATAAATACCCAAATGTAAAAATCAGTATCGATCAAATCAAACCGATGGAAACAGGTGAGTCGCTGTCGTTGAATAAACGCAGAATTTATCAATATATTCATCCAAACGTATGTGAAAGCTGTCAACTACAAATGGGCTACACGGTCTTAGAACCAGGCAGCTCTTGGAATACGATGCCTTGTCATACCCATGAACGCCGGATGGAAGCGTATCTGTATTTTGACTACGCAACTGAAGATACACGCGTCTTCCATATGATGGGCAAACCAGATGAAACCAAGCATTTAGTCGTAGACAATGAACAAGCGATCATTTCACCAAGCTGGTCGATCCATTCAGGCGTCGGCACAGGAGATTATACATTTATTTGGTCGATGTGCGGTGAGAATATTACTTATACAGACATGGACATGGTTCCAATGGATCAATTAAAATAGAAAAGAGGCAATCAGATGACATTCACGATGGAACAATTTCAACTAAATGGAAAAGTTGCTCTAGTGACAGGTGCAGTGCATGGCATCGGCTTTGAAATCGCTAAATCATTAGCTGCAGCCGGAGCAACCATTGTGTTCAATAATTTATCGCAAGAGTCTGTGGATCAGGCGATGAAACTTTATCAAGAAGCTGGGATCGAAGCGAAAGGGTATGCTTGTGATGTGACCGATGAAGCAGCTGTTCAAAAAACAGTGCAGAAAATCAAAGAAGAAGTTGGTTCGATCGATATATTGGTCAATAATGCCGGGATCATCAAACGGATTCCGATGATCGATATGTCTGCAGAAGAATTCAGACAAGTCGTTGATGTCGATTTGAATGCACCGTTTATTATGGCCAAAGCAGTTATTCCTGATATGATCGAAAAAGGCGGGGGTAAGATCATCAATATTTGTTCAATGATGAGTGAGCTTGGCCGTGAAACGGTTAGTGCCTATGCTGCGGCTAAGGGCGGATTGAAAATGCTGACGAAAAATATTGCGTCCGAATACGGGCAATACAACATCCAGTGTAACGGGATCGGTCCAGGCTATATTGCAACACCGCAAACGGCCCCACTGAGAGAAACACAGGAAAATGGGGAACGTCATCCTTTTGATCAGTTTATCGTTGGCCGAACTCCAGCAGCGCGTTGGGGTACGCCGGAAGACCTTGCTGGCCCAGCTGTATTCCTAGCATCTAGTGCTTCTGATTTTGTAAATGGCCATATTTTATACGTGGATGGCGGTATTTTAGCCTATATCGGAAAGCAGCCATAAATAAAAATGAGTATTAGAGTGTAGAGACAGTTTGTTCTTCACTCTTTTTCTCCTGGAAAAAATGAAAACGCTTGCTTTTTATCGATAAATTATTTTATTGTAAGGAATAATGGGTTGTTTGGTTATAATAAAGCAGACGTAATGTTTGCTAAGGAGGGTATAAAGTAATGAAAACAGGTAAGAAAGTTTTGTTTGCAGTTGGGTGCTCATTTGCTATTTTTAGTGGGCTCTATGGTTTTTCTAAGATTGGTTTGGCAGAGGAAGGAGCAAATGTAATTCAGGCGGAACCGCCGGCATACACATCAGATTTTCCTAATCAATTAGGAACATGGCAGGATATGGTAGGTAAAGCGGACAAAAGTAACAACAGTAGTGGATTAATGATTTCAAATACAAAGCAAGGCACCAGCTTAGAGTCCGTTTCACTAAACTTGAGTGCTGGTAAGCAAACGTCTGGGGATCTTGAGTATACCTTTTTATATGAAGGGCAGGCGAACTTCGGACTCGTATTTCGCGGAGATACGCAGAATTCAAGTAAATGGCAGTCATTTGCCTATAATCGTGACGGACAATGGCAGCTAGGTCAACCAGGCGGAAAATGGATCGCTAATATTCCCGGACCTAAACTGAGTACTGGTCAACAATATAAGCTGATGCTTCGTTATGAAGGGAAAAGTATAAAAGCTTTTTTAAATGATCAGCTCTTCTATGAGAATAATGACGTCGTTTATCCAAATGGGTCTGCTATTGACGGTGACTGGGAAGGATATCCGGGGATTCGGATGTTCGGGAATTTATCAAAATTGACGGTTCTATCTATGCGAAGCGGCAAAGTAGGTAGTATTCCCGTAGTCGATCGTTCTGCCGAATATGCGCAGCTGAAAGAAAAATGGAGAAATCAGCTTGTCTCTGACCAGTATGATGAAACCAATCCGACGCTAGTCAAGTACGTTCAAACATTGTCTGAAGAGGCTGCTGAATTATATCAAACGATGAACAAATCAGCAGACCGCACGTATCTTTGGCCGTTGGAACAAGGAAATACAGCGTCAGCAGATCTAAGTACACAATTCATCAAACTGCAAAAGCTAGCGCTGGCATATGGCACAAAAGGCAGTCCGATGTACCAAGATAAGACAGTTGAAGCCGCGATCATCGATGGCTTGGATTTTATGGTCACTAAAAAGGGCTACGATGGGAAAAAATATCATGGCAATTGGTGGGATTGGCAAGTTGGTATTCCGCAAAAGTTTATCAGTACGTTGATGATTTTAGGGGATAATGTGCCAGAAGAAAAATTACAGCAATATACCGCTGCGATAAGCGGTTATGTACCAGATCCGTTCAAACAGCTGTACACTAAAACACAAGGAACATTTGTCGATCTGGCCTTTATTCCAAACTTCGTGACTTCTGGAGCGAATCGGACCGATCTGGCTCTAACTGTTTTAGGATTAGGGATCTTACAAAAAAATGAAGGCAAGATCACGCAAGCCTCCAGCAGTATCATTGATGTCTTTAAATTAGTTACAAAAGGGGACGGCTTTTATAAGGACGGCTCATTTATCCAGCATAGTAATATTCCATATACAGGCTCATATGGGAATGTTTTGATAAAAGGTGTCGGACAAATCTTAGCGATCACAAAAGAATCCAGCTTTGAAATGGCACCAGAAATCGTAAACGAGTTTGTTGAAAACGTCGACAGAGCATTTCTTCCATTGATCTATAAAGGCGAGATGCTGCCAACTGTCAATGGCCGCTCAATCTCAAGAGCACCAGCAAAAACTAAAGTCGGCTATGGCTCCACTACGATTTACAATTTATTGATCGTCTCTAAATTTGCCCCAACAGAGTATCAGAAGAAATTTCAGGAAGCGGCTAAATACTGGATCAAGGAAAATCCAGATTATTATTTAACAAATGCGAGAGATTTTAATGACCTGCAAATGACGATGACATTGTTGGACAATTCTGGGATTATTGGAGAGACATTACCATTTATTGGAACAAAAATGTATGCTTCGATGGATCGTTTTGTTCAAAGAACACCCGTCTACATGATGGGCTTGGGATTATACTCTAGTCGAATCTCTTCTTTTGAAGCTGGAAATAAAGAAAATAGACGCGGCTGGCATACGGCTGACGGGATGATGTATTTATATAACGATGATGAGGTTCAATTTAATTCTGCCTACTGGCCGACAGTCGACCCTTATCGTTTACCGGGAACAACAGTAGATACAGTAGCACTGGCAGATGAAGTCTCTGCTTTTACAACTGTGACATCGAAAGAAAAATGGGTCGGCGGCGTGGATTTTGAAGGTCTAGCAACAGTCGGAATGGCACTGAACAAGACTGGTACCAAAAATAATGGCACCCTCCTACCGATGAACCTTCAAGCTAAAAAATCTTGGTTTATCGTTGACGGACAAATCGTTGCGTTAGGTGCAGGAATCAAAGGTGATACGACTGCATCTATTGAAACGATCGTAGATAATCGTCTGTTGAATGATAATTACACGTACAAAGTAATTTCCAATAATAGTGCAATCAAACAAGCCAGCGAAGTAAGTAGTAAACAATGGCTCTTACTACAGTCGGACCATCAAAACGCCAGCATAGGCTATTATTTCCCGAAAGAAACAGCAGTCAATGTCATCAGTGAAACACGTACAGGTAGTTATGCACAAATCAATGAAGCATTTCCTAATAACGAGCAGTACACAGGGGATTATCGTAAATTTGTGATCGATCATGGGAAAAATCCCGTAGATGAAAGCTATGCCTACGTGACATTGCCGGGAATAGACGAAGCAGGTCTAAAAGCTTATGCAGCAGAAAAACCAGTAAATATTTTAGCAAATACTGCAGAAGTCCAAGCAGTAGAATTACCACAGGAAAATTATTTGGGTGTCAATATCTGGAAAGAAACAGGCAGCAGCATTGCCGGGATCACTTCAGATAAAGCAGTCTCACTGTTGAAAAAAACGTCTGGCAATCAACAAACCTATGTATTCTCAGATCCGACTCAAACATCCAAAACAATGACCTTGAAACTGCCTAAAAATTACAGCAAAATCGTAAGTCAAAGTGAAGGAATCATTTATGATGCAGCAACAGATACCTTTACTGTAACCTTTGAACAGATGGATGGCAGCAGCAAGCAAATCGTGGTTGAATAAATCATCGAAAATAAGTGAGGGCGTTCTGTCTCAACTCTTTAAACGCAGAGTGGACAGAGTGTTTTCACTTTATTTGGCCTTTCGTGCACTCATTTTAATAAAGAAACTACCACCTAAAGTAATCAATGCAAGAGTAAAAAATACCTTGTGCGGTTCAGTCATAGAGAAAGATTGTATCAAATAAGCGCCAATGATTGGACCGAATGTATTTCCAAGCTTCGGTATTTCAGCTAACCCAAAATAGAATCCCTTTTTTCCTTTTGGAGCAAGCTGATCAACTAGATAATCAAATCTGACACCTAAAAATAATTCTCCTAAACTATAGGATAAGGCTACCATAAAAAATACTAAAAGATCAGTTGCCCTAGGGAGTAAAAAAAGACTGCAGGCAAACATCATATTGCTAATGATTATTGTAGCAAAAGAAGAAATACGTTTAGTACATCTAATGATCGGCACTTGCAATAATAAGATCAAAGCGGCATTGATCATCAGCATAGCGCTATATAAAGAAGCTCCTGATGGAAACAAAGAACGCGTATTGAAAAATTGAGGAACAGTCGAATTGAATTGTGCATAGCCAAAATAAGAAAATGTCACTCCTAGCAACAGGAAAATATAGGCATAAATAGAAAAGGGATCGTTCTTTTGAGTCCTTTTACAATCGCTGATTTGCTGTTTAAAAGCTGGCGGTTCTTTTCGCATCGTAATGAATAGAAGAAGTCCATAAACAATGTAGCTTCCGCCAAGAACCAAATAAGAAAAAAGTGAAGAATCGTCAGTGAATAGTGAATGCAATAAAGGACCTAAAAAAGCACCGATATTAATTGAAGCATATCTGAAATTGTAGATAGATAAGCGCTCTTCAGGCAGGGAAAAAAGAGATAATGTTCGCTTAGCTGTTGGTTCGAAAATAACATAGCAAAAGCCATTTAAAGCATTGAGAAATAAAAATTGAGGAACCGTTGAAGCAAAGAAAAATCCAATAAAAATAGTCCCCCAGAAAATCGCCGTATAAATCAGGAGTGTCTGAAATTTGACTTTATCCGATAAATAACCTCCGATCGGGCTGCACAAAACACTTATCAAGGGGCTAATGCTAAGGATATAGCCGATTTCAACAGCTGAAAATTGACAGCTATTAGACAAATAGATTGCTAAAAAAGGGGTGCTCATAAAAAAAGTGATACGAGTGAATAGTGTTCCCAAAAGGATCGTTCGCACCTGAATCGTCATTTTTTTGATCATAAAGACCTCCGTATGATTTTTAAGTATGGTATCATAAGAAAAAATGAACCGGATTTTTTGTTGCGTATACGCACAAAAAGGAGAATAAGATGATTCAATATGGCAAAACACTCAAAATGATAAGAAAATCGCGCGGTTTTAGTCAGGCTGCTTTGTGTAAAGGGATCATGAGCCGTTCAAATTTATCGAGGTTTGAAAATCAGCTGTATGTCCCTAGCTTTGATAAGGTCTTGCAATTGCTTGAGCGATTGACCGTGACGTTAGATGAGTTTGTCTATATTGATCGCGGATTTTTACCTAGCAAATATGACTATTTTTATAAAAAATTGATCCAAGCTGAAAATTATAGACAGAAAGAAGAATTAACCGAAGTTGCGAAACAAATCGCTGAATACAAGGAAGAAAGCATCCAATTTTATGAATTGTTTTTACTCTCTCAGTTCGCATTGCTCGAAAATGATCTACCGGCAATCCTGACAAAAGAAGATATTTCCAACTATATGCGGCCGGTGCTATTTGAAATAGAAAATTGGCTGTTTTATGATTTTAGACGACTGAACAATTTTATTCAGCTTTTTGAACTAGACGAAGCCATTTTCTTGTATGACCGAGCAATTACTGAGTTTGGTAAGTATGAAGGATTTCCCAAAGAAAACAATATCAAGATCCATCTATCATTAAATCTGGGACAATTACTACTCGAGCAACAACAATTAGTAAAAGCAGAAACCTACTTCAATCACGCCAAACAATATGCCCGTCAACAAAACAAATTGTATCAAGAGTTGCTTAGTGATTTATTTATTGAGAAAATCATCCAGCAAAAGAAGCAACTATCACCAAAAGATCCACTTCCAACTATGCTGGCGTATATGAAACAAATAGGCTATGATGCTGTTGTTCATTCACTGATGACATATACCAAATAAAAAATCGAATTTTATTATTGACTTTCAATAATAAACGCAGTAAAATTTAAATGTAACATAAATAGTTACTTTTAAATTGGAGTGATAGACATGGCCATGTCGACAAAATTAAGTGTTGCGATCCATATTCTAAGCCTGATCGAAATTGGACCACCAGATCAAGTGAACTCTGAACTGATCGCATCAAGCGTAAATACGAATCCGGTAGTTGTCAGACGCTTGATGAGCAAGCTGAAAAAAGCTGGGCTGATCCACACAAGCAGAGGCGCAACACAAACCTATTTATTGAAGAAACCGGAAGATATTTCTCTTTATGACATTTATGAAGCGGTGGAATTAGAACATGAAGTATTCAATATCCATCAAAATCCAAACCCGAATTGTCTGGTAGGAGCGAATATTCAAGCAGCATTAGAAGAACAATACAGTAAAGTACAAGAACGTATGGAAAAAGAATTAAAAGAGATTCCGTTATCTGATGTCATCCATCAAATAAAGCAGTAAGAGACAAAAGGGTCTCTTCTCTTTTTACTATTAAATGTAACAAAAAAAGTTTCATTAAAAGAAAGGAAGAACAAACATGAAAGTAGCAATTTTAGGAGCAAACGGAAAAGCAGGTTCAGCCATTTTAGCAGAAGCGAAAAAAAGAGGGATAGAAGTAACTGCAATTGTTCGTGCTAAAGAAAAAATCACAGATGGAACGCCTGTGATCGAAAAAGATGTTTATCAATTAACAGCATCAGACATCAAGGAGTTTGATGTATTAGTCAGTGCATTAGGCTTTTGGGGTGACGTGAGTGAATTTACTGGCTCCACACAGCACTTGATCGACATTTTGAACGGTCTAAATACTCGTTTATTAGTCGTTGGCGGAGCTGGAAGCTTATACGTTGATCAAGCACATACGATGCGTCTAAGCGAAACACCAGACTTCCCAGAAGCATTTAAACCATTAGCTACAGCGATGGGCAAAGGACTGGATTTGTTAAAAGAAGCTAAAAATATTCATTGGACTTATATCAGCCCAGCTGCTGAGTTTGATGCAGAAGGACCGAAAACAGGAAAATATGTCGCTGCAGGTGAAGAACTAGAAACAGATGCCGCTGGTAAGAGCTATATTTCTTATGCAGATTATGCGATTGCGATGGTCGATGAAATTCAAAATAATGCACATCCCGAACAACGATTTAGCGTGCATCAATAAAATAGATCGAACGAGGATGAGACAAAAGTGCTTAATTCCAAAGCACCTGACTTTTTATCGCCGTTTATTAAGAACTAAAGGGACTGGGACATAACTCTGCGAGTTACGACCCAGTCCCTTTAAAAAACGAATAAATGGTGAAAACAGAAGTAATCCCTTCTTATTTTCTCAGAGTTGAACACTTCTGTTTCGACCTCTCTTTTTAATAACATTTAGAGCAAGGGGTTAAACCACGTGCTGTGGCATTTTCTAATGTATCAGGAGTGTATGTGCCATTCCCGCATTTTCGTGCATGGTATTTTTCTCCAGTTGGTGTAACTAAAACCATTTGTTGAACACCTTGAGTGTCTGGTGCAGGTGCTTCTGGTGTTTGCGCTGCTGCAGCTGCTTGTTGTGCTTCAGCAGCGGCTTGCTCCTCTGCTTTTTTCTGCGCTTCAGCAACTTTTTTTGCTTCTTCTTTTTGTGCATCCAGTGTTCGTTTAACTCCGCTAGCTCGATTACTTAGATCCTTATTCCCGCTAGGCAACTCGTTGATCCTAGCGATAGCCTGCTCATAATGTGCATCGGTCGGTTCTTGCTCAGCTTTTTCAACAGCAGTTCGTGCTGCCGCAATTAAGCTTTCAGCGCGCTCTTTTTCAGTGATTTTTTGTTGAACAGTCTCTAAACGTTTTAATAAAGAATCTTTATTTAATGTAGCTTTATCTACTAAGGCAGTGGCAGAATCAAGCTGTTCTTTGGTTTGTTTGGTTTCGGCAAGCTCAACAGCTGCATAAATAGGGACGTTTTCTTTAACGATCGCTAAGCGTTTTGTGAGATCCTCTCGTGTTAGAGAAGTGACTAATGTTGCTGCTTCATCATAGTTTTTTTGCGTTGGATTTTTCTCTGCTAAAACGAGAGCCGCTTCGGCTTGCTCTATCGTATCCTGTGCCTCTTTTTCTTTATTCAAAAATGCAACGAACTCTTTTGACGGCGTGACAGTGACAGCTTCTTCTGTTTCTTTATCTCCAAGCGTGGCTGTAAAGGTGATCTTTTGAGCTTCATCGCTCGTTAAGTTGACTTTGTAACTGAAAGAACCGTCTTTGGTAGCAATTTCTTCTCCATCTACACTAAGCTCGCTGTTTTTATTTGTTTTCCCTGTGACTGTAGCGATTCCTTTGTCATTTGTTTTAAGTGATGCTTCGTCAAATTCCAGAGTAGGTGAAGATGGTGTTAGAATGATTCCTACAATAAATAAAAGTAGACTAATACCAGTTAAAATCAATGGTTTTTGCTTTTGTTTTCGCTGAATGACTGCTTTGATCGATAAAACGCTTCCTATAATAATCCCCAAAATACCTACTAAAACAATAATTGCACTCATAGTTTCATTATTCCTCCTTTTTATGTATAAACAAATTGTATCATATTTTAAAATATAAGACAGGAATCATATCGCTATAAATAAAAAACAAAGACATTTAACGGCAATAAAAAAAAATCTTATGCTAAAATGAAAACAGAATGAATTGCGTATTTTAACAGAGAAGGGGAAAAAAATGAAAGCAGAGATCATTGCAGTTGGTACAGAGCTACTACTGGGACAAGTCGTGAATACGAATGCAACATTTTTATCAGAAGAATTAGCAGATTTAGGGATCGAAGTTTATTATCATACTGTCGTAGGTGATAATCCGGTACGATTAGATGAGTTGTTGACGCAGGCACAAGATCGGAGTGATTTAATTGTTTTATGCGGTGGATTAGGACCGACCGATGATGACTTGACGAAGGATACTGTTGCAGCTCACATCCACCACTCGTTGATTCAAGACGAGCAAGCATTGAGGCAGTTGAACGACTATTTTAGTTTTTCAAAAAATAAGATGACAGAGAATAATCTACGGCAAACCTTAATGATCGAAGGCGGCAGAGCGATTCAAAATCCAGCTGGCTTAGCTGTAGGAACGCTAGTGACAGAAAATGATACGACATATTTACTTTTACCGGGACCTCCGAATGAATTGAAGCCGATGTTTAAGAAAAACGCCCGTCCTCTATTAGAAGAACTTTTTCCGCAGAAGGAAGAGTTATTATCAAGGGTTCTTAGATTCTACGGTATCGGTGAATCTCAGCTAGTCACAGAATTGAAAGAGTTGATCGATCATCAAAGTAACCCGACGATTGCTCCATATGCTAAGCCGAATGAAGTGACTTTACGTTTGACAGCAAAAGTGGCGGATCATGGAGAAGGAGAACTGCTGCTGAATCAGCTTGAAGCTAAGATTTTATCGCAAGTAGGGGACTACTTTTACGGTTATGGGGATGAGAATAGCTTGGTAGAAGTAACAGTCGAACAGCTAAAAAAAGCTGGGAAAACTGTCTCCGCAGCTGAAAGTTTAACGGCTGGACTTTTTCAAAGTACGCTAGGAGATGTTCCGGGAGTCTCCGAAGTTTTTAAAGGGGGATTTGTGACCTATTCTGTGCAGACGAAAGAGGCTTTCTTAGGGATCGATCCGATGTTATTAGAGAAGGAAGGGGTAGTGAGTGAATTCTGTGCCATTGCGATGGCTGAGCAAGCACGAATATTAAGTGGAGCTGACTTTGCTGTTTCATTTACTGGAGTCGCAGGACCTGACGAATTGGAAGGACATCCAGCCGGAACCGTTTGGATTGGATTGGCGGAAAAGGGCAAACCAACGATTGCAGAGCTTCAGCATTTTACCAGAGACAGACGGTACATCCGTCGAAGTGCTGTAATGAAAGGTTTGGATATGATTCGTAGGGCTGTTGATAAGTAAAAACAAAAAAGGTGAACGTTTGTTCGTTTTTCTCTTGCTTTTTCTAAATAAACCAGTTATGATATATTTATTGAAAAGGAACTTAAATCGTTTATATATAAGGAGGATTATCGATTGGCAGATGATCGTAAAGTGGCCTTAGATGCCGCACTAAAAAAAATCGAAAAGAACTTTGGTAAAGGTTCAGTAATGAAATTAGGGGAAAAAGTAGACCAGCAGGTTTCTACGATTCCCAGCGGTTCATTAGCGTTAGACGTTGCATTAGGTGTCGGTGGCTATCCTCGCGGACGGATCGTTGAAGTCTACGGACCAGAGAGCTCAGGTAAGACGACTGTAGCACTGCATGCGATTGCTTCAGTACAAAAACAAGGCGGCACAGCTGCTTTTATCGATGCTGAACATGCTTTAGATCCGCAATATGCACAAAAATTAGGTGTAAATATCGATGAATTATTACTTTCACAACCAGATACTGGAGAGCAAGGATTGGAAATCGCGGATGCTTTAGTTTCCAGTGGCGCGATCGATATTGTTGTTATCGACTCAGTAGCGGCTCTTGTTCCTCGTGCGGAAATCGACGGGGAAATGGGTGCAAGTCACGTTGGTTTGCAGGCACGTTTGATGTCACAAGCATTGCGTAAGCTTTCAGGCTCTATCAACAAGACGAAGACGATTGCTATTTTCATCAACCAAATCCGTGAAAAAGTCGGAGTGATGTTTGGTAATCCTGAAACAACTCCTGGGGGCCGTGCGTTGAAATTCTATGCGACTGTTCGTCTGGAAGTAAGACGTGCGGAACAATTGAAGCAAGGAACAGATATCGTTGGTAACCGTACGAAAATAAAAGTAGTCAAGAATAAAGTTGCACCACCATTCAAGGTGGCTGAAGTTGATATCATGTATGGTCAAGGGATTTCTCAAGAAGGTGAACTTCTTGATATGGCTGTTGAAAAAGATATCATAGACAAGAGCGGCGCATGGTACAGCTACAAAGAAGAACGTATCGGGCAAGGCCGTGAGAATGTGAAAATCTATATGCTTGAGCATCCAGAAATGGTTGAAGAAGTCTCTAAGCGTGTACGTGATGCTTATGGTATCGGCGACGGTACAGCCGTTGTTGAAGTAGAAGAAGGTCAAGAAGAATTACCGCTTGATGAAGAATAGAAGCTAGAAATAAACAAACTGTAAAAGAGCTGTGATTGCTTTTTTACAGTTTGTTTTTTTCTCTTAGCTAATTTCTTGATTGGAACAAAGCTCTTTCGATTAGGAAAGGGCTTTTTTAAGTTGACACACTGGTGCACAAACATTAGAATAAAGTTGTGTATAACTACACGTATGCAAGTAGGCATATTGATAATTGATTATAGTTTATCAGAAAACTACATGAATATTGAAAATTTGAAGATAGTACGGAGGTGGAAACAATGGGTTTACAAATTCTCCTCGCTATCGTCGGTTTAATTGTCGGTCTGGGTTTAGGGTTAGTCGTTGCAAAATCGCGTCATGAAAAGGCTATAGATGGTGCAAAGTCTTCTGCTGCAGGCATTATTGAAAGTGCCAATAAAGAAGCGGAAACTCTGAAAAAGGAAGCTTTATTAGAAGCTAAGGAAGAAAACCAGAAGTATCGGTCAGAAATTGAAAGTGAGTTGAAAGAAAGCAAATTAGAACTGAAATCTCAAGAAAATCGTTTATTACAAAGAGAGCAAAATTTAGATAGAAAAGATGACTCTCTTGAAAAACGTGAAAACTCACTGGAAGAAAAAGAAGAGAAACTTGGTGCTAGACAGCAATTAATTGATGAGCGAGAAAAAGATGTAGAAGAACTAGTTGAAAAGCAACACCAAGAAATAGAACGTATTGCTTCACTATCGAAAGATGAAGCAAAAGATATCATCATGAAATCTACCGAAGAAGAGCTAAGTCATGAATTAACTGTTATGGTTAAGGAATCAGAACAACGTGCGAAAGAAGAGTCTGATCGTAAAGCTAAAAACTTGCTTTCATTAGCGATTCAACGTTGTGCAGCTGACTCGGTTTCTGAAACTACAGTTTCTGTGGTTAGTTTACCAAATGATGAGATGAAAGGTAGGATCATTGGTCGTGAAGGCCGTAATATTCGTACCTTAGAAACGTTGACAGGAATTGATTTGATTATCGATGATACACCAGAAGCAGTGGTGCTGTCAGGGTTTGATCCAATCAGAAGAGAGATTGCTCGGATGACCTTGGAGAAATTGATTCAAGATGGACGAATTCACCCAGCTCGTATTGAAGAAATGGTTGAAAAGTCACGTAAAGAAATGGATGAACGAATTCGTGAATACGGAGAGCAGGCTGCCTTTGAAGTTGGGGCGCATACACTTCATCCGGACTTGATCAAAATTTTAGGTCGTTTACGTTTCCGTACAAGTTACGGACAAAACGTATTGAACCACTCGATCGAAGTGGCTAAATTAACTGGTGTATTGGCGGCAGAGATCGGCGAAGATGTCCAATTAGCGAAACGTGCAGGTTTGCTGCATGATATCGGTAAAGCGTTGGATCACGAAATCGAAGGATCTCACGTAGAGATCGGTGCAGAGTTAGCTGCTAAGTATAAAGAAAATGCGACGGTTATCAATGCGATTGCATCTCATCATGGCGATGTGGAAGCAACGTCAGTCATTTCTGTTTTAGTAGCGGCTGCAGATGCATTGTCAGCTGCTAGACCAGGAGCTCGTAGTGAATCTATGGAGAACTATATCCGACGCTTAGAAAACTTAGAAAATATTTCTAACGGGTTTGAAGGTGTTGAGTCTAGTTTTGCTGTACAAGCTGGTCGTGAAGTGCGAGTAATGGTCAAACCAGATGAAATCAATGATTTAGAAGCTGTGCGCTTAGTGCGGGATATTCGTAAGAAAATCGAAGATGATCTAGATTATCCGGGTCATATCAAAGTGACGGTCATCCGTGAAACGCGTGCAGTAGATTACGCAAAATAAAAAAAGAAAAGAAACAGCCAGCGGTGATAAGCAGGCTGTTTCTTTTTGTGTCTTCCCCTAATTTTTTTCAAGTACATAAAATGGCTTTTTGGCTATATTTTCACCCTGTTTTTGTAAAATAAATGAGAAAAAATTCAGGATATTTTTACTAAACTAGCCGCAGTGTTTTAATTGCTATAAGCCTATTACTTTGCTATATTCTTTATAGAATTTTATTAAAACTGGGGGTTTTTTACTATGCAATTAAAGAAAAGCGCTTTTCTAGGTTTAGTTGCTTTATCAAGTATTACATTAGCTGCTTGCGGCGGAGGCTCAAAAAATGCCGATGGTGGTGCAAGCGGAGAAGAAAAGGTATTTCGCTTAGTTGAGAGACAAGAAATGCCTAGTGCAGATCCTTCATTAGCAACGGACGAAGTAAGTTTTGTCGCATTGAATAATGTGTATGAAGGGATTTACCGCTTAGATAAAGACAGCAAGCCACAACCAGCTGGGGCTGCTGAAAAAGCAGAAGTTAGTGAAGATGGACTAACATATAAGATCAAATTAAGAGAAGATGCGAAATGGACAGATGACAAACCTGTAAAAGCTGAAGACTATGTATATGGTTGGCAAAGAACGGTTGATCCAGCAACGGGTTCAGAATATGCTTACATGTTTAACTCTGTAAAAAATGCTGAAAAAATCTCCAAAGGCGAAATGAAAAAAGAAGAACTTGGAATCAAAGCAGTTGGTGATTATGAACTGGAAATCACATTAGAACAAGCTACTCCATTTTTTGACTATCTATTAGCATTCCCATCATTTTTACCGCAAAGACAGGATATCGTTGAAAAATATGGTAAAGATTATACAACTGATAGCGATAAAGCAGTGTATAACGGACCATTTACTTTGACTGATTTTGACGGACCTGGAACAGATACAAATTGGTCTTATACAAAAAATGACAAATACTGGGATAAAGACACAGTCAAGTTAGACAAAGTAACGATCGATGTCGTAAAAGAAGCACCGACATCATTGAACTTATTCCAAGACGGTCAAGCAGATGATGTACCATTGTCAGGTGAATTAGCGCAACAAATGAAGAGTGATCCAAACTTCATTACCTTAAAAGCCGCATCGACATTCTATCTTGAACCGAACCAAATTGAAGAAAATTCACCATATCGCAATGCAAATCTGCGTAAAGCTTTATCTTATGCAATCGATCGTAAAGCATTAGTGGATCAAATTTTAGCAAACGGTTCAACTGTCCCAGAAGGTTTAGTACCTGCAGGCTTAGCTGCTGATCCAAAAACAGATGAAGACTTTGCCAAAGAATCTGGAAATGATATTGTCTACGATGTTGACAAAGCAAAAGAATCATGGAAAAAAGCCAAAGATGAATTAGGTATTTCTACGTTATCTGTTGATTTATTGATCGATGATACTGATAATGCGAAGAAAATGGCTGAATATCTACAAGGTTCATTATCTGAAACCTTAGATGGCCTAAAAGTGTCTGTCAGCCCTGTACCATTTTCTGTACGATTAGATCGCTCAAACAAAGGAGACTTTGAAATTGCAGTGAGTGCATGGGGAGCGGATTATGCAGATCCAAGCAGCTTCTTAGATTTATTTGTTACAGGAAATGCCTATAATAGAGGACATTATTCAAATCCTGAATATGATAAATTAGTGAATAGCGCTGCGACAACAAATGCAAACAATCCAGAAGCACGTTGGCAAGATCTGTTAAACGCTGAAAAAACGATCATGGATGATAAGGGCGTTATCCCATTGTATCAAAAAGCAGAAGCACGCTTACGTTCTGAAAAAATCAAAGATGTTGTGTACCATTCAACTGGAGCAAAATATGATTTCAAATGGGCATATATTGAAGAGTAATCACTTGAATTGAATGTTTGAGACAAGAGAATAAAACAAAAGTCGCTTAAGTTCGAGTGACTGGAGTAATGGGACTGGGACATGACTCTACGAGTCACACCCCAGTCCTTTTTAAAACGAATAAACGGTGGAAGCAGAAGTAACTCCTTCGGAAATAAGCTGAAATTCACAAAAATTTGAAAAATAATTTTCGTGAATTCCCTCTTATTTCTTGGAGTTGGACACTTCTGTTCCATCCTCGTTGTAAAATTGACGAAAAATCTGACTTTTGGCTAGCACCTATTAAGAATTGGCGTTCTGGACTTTAGCTGCTGCCTATCAATGAAGTCATGTGAACGGATATAATTGTATTAGAGTCAGAAAATTAAAAAACGAATGATATTCATTAAATATTTATAAAAAAGATAAAAAAATAATATTTTTATGTTTGAATTATCTTATTATGAAAAAAGTGAAATTTATAATAGGGAGATCGATCATGAAAAAGACAATGCTTAGTTTATTTATTCTAATTTCAGCAATTTTTTTGTTACCTTCACACAGTGAGGCTGCACAACTCAATTTTTATGACATTGTGACGCTTAATGCGCAGGAACAGGCAAAGATTATCAAGGAAAAGCCAACTGTAAGCGATGAATACGGACAATACAATCTGATTTATGAAAAGAATGTCGATACGACTAATGTCAGTTCCAATGCTACAGGTACATCAAATAAAACGAATGATCAAGGAACGACGACTAAAACAACAAAGCAAGCGAATTTGCCTAAAGCTGGGGAAAACAGACAATTTCAACTAGTGCTATTTGGGACGGGCTTCATTTTGATTAGCTTTTTTATTTTATATAAACATAGAAAATATTCAAAGTTATTATTGATTGTTATCATTCCGATGGCATTTGGTCCATCTCCTATGAAAGCTTTGGCTGCAGAAGCCTCGCTCATTCCATCTGAGAAGCTGGAATTGTTTGAGGGAGAAGCTAAAATGATTGAGCCTAAGGCTATTGAAGGATATACATATGTCGGCTATTATCCATCAGAAAAAGTGGTTCTGCCAGCTGGGGAATCTAAAATAACTGTGTTGTATGTGGATGAGAATAGTCAAGAGATCCATTCACCGCAAGTGCTTTTTGGGAAAATAGGAGAAAGCTATGATGTTTCAACAGAACAATACAAATTAGCGATACCTGGGTATGTACTGAATCAAATGAAATTGCCGCCGAATGCAGTTGGAACTATCAAGGAGCAAGAACAAACAGTCGTTTATGAATATCAAAAGGAATTAGCTCAAAAAGGTCGAGTCACAGTTCACTACTTAGACATGAATGGTCAGGAGATTCAGCCGAAAGAGCATTTAAGTGGTGAAATAGGACAGACATTTCAGATAGAAACGAAAGAGATTTCGGGATTTTTATTCGATCATGCTGTGGGTGATTTAGAAGGAACCTTTGGAGAAACTGAAAAGGACATCCAACTGTATTATACGGATGAAGTAACGGTCAATATACATTATATCGATAAATGGACGAAGCAGCCGTTGACGCTGAATTCAATCACACCCTATGCAGATTATTTAAGACCGGATATTTCTGATATCGATGGTTACTATTATACTAACTCATATAATGGCAAAACATATGCACAAGGAGAAACAGCATCTGAAGACCAGCTGACAGTCAAAGTAGGGGCAAGTTATACTTTGCCGAAAGAAATCAGATTTTTGATAACTAAACCAACTGGGGAAACGATGAACACACTTAATTTTCCTAAGCCTATTGAGGATTTAGGCTGGGCCGTTGCTATCGATAGTTACTCGAACTTCTTGTATTTCCAAGAAAAACCAGAATATATACCTGCTAATTACACAGGAATAGCGGATCAAGCAACAATTGATGTTACGTATGAAGTAACATTTATTCCAACGGTAATTCCAGCCCCTTGATCATGATAAAGAGAGAGGTTGAGACAGAAGTGTCTAATCCCGAGAAATAAGCTAGAATTCACGAAAATTGTTTTCCAAATTTTTGTGAATTCTAGCTTATTTCTGACCTTCAAAGCTTAGGGCTTTAGCCCTTAGCATTTGATGAGATCGGAGTGCAACGTAGTGGGATTGCTTCTGCTCTCACCGTTTATCCGGATTCCAGGTGTCTGGGATTTGACTCCCAGAGTTTTGTCCCGCTTTTTAAAGGCGAATAAACGGTGAGAAAAAACAGCTCCTTCGGAAAGAAACACGTTTATCTCAGTCTTTTTTGAACAAAGAAATGGAACGATTTTGTGTTACCTTGTCGAATAAGTCAAATATATAGAATAGTCATTATTTCATTTTTATCGAGATTGAGCAGAACCAAACAGGAAAATACCCGAAAAACTTCGCAAAAGATCGCCGTAGTGCGATTCTTGTTTATGCCCAGGCGAGATATTTGGCAATTTTGGCGGTACGTTGATAAGTTGTGAGGGAACGCCATTCTTCTTTTTTCGGTAAACGAATACGACTTCCTGCGGTTCATCTTTAAACTCACCCTCCTGTGAATGAGCAGGAGTTACTAGTTCCCAAAGTTGACGATCTGCGCCCTTGGCATAATAGACGATAGTTGTCGGCTGAATGACCAATAGAGAAATCAATAAGATAATTAGAAAGTAGATCCTAAAAGAGCGTATTTTTTTCATTTTCTTTCTCCCTCAATTCAATGACGATATCAGCAAATTTAGCCCAGTCAGATGGTGTCGGCGGCTGTTTCCAGACGATTTGCTGACAAGTTGCTTTTCTTAGGCGGTAGTCGGATAAAACGATCTGCGTATCATTATTAAACCTTGTTTGCACAGCAATATTTAAATCGCGAAAGCGTTGTAGGCTCTGACAAATATATTCTGTGTAAGCTGCGCCGTGAGAAAAATCAATATAAATATTGATCGGTTTTCCAAGCTGAACAGGTTCTAGTACAGAAAGCACAGTAAACATTATGTCGTAATAAAGCTTTGCTTGATCATTTTTAGATAGTTCTAGAGATGAAAGAAAATGCTCTTTACGAATAAATCGCAAAATCAATCTATGTAAGGAAGAATATACTTCAGCAAAATAGCGATAAGCTGCTGTATCAACAAAAGTCGTATAGCTTTGTCTAAAAATAGACAAACAAAGTAATTTTTTTAAGAACGAATCATACAATTCCTTTTTTTGAAGCTCTCTAACTGGAAAGTGTAACGTTAGGCTAGTCAACAGCTCTTGAGCTGCGCTTTGTGTCTGACTAAACAGTTCTTTATTGAATTGTAGATCGAGCTCAAGCATTTCTGAAACAAATAAGAAGGTCAACAAGTAATGACTTTCCTTGAAAACTTCGGCTGCAAGATCGGCTGCAGGTGCTAAAGCTTGCTCGATCGTCCTCAGTTGACGATGATACATTTGTTGAGTCGTCTCGCTAACTGCACAAAGGTTTTCATTTATGATATGTCTATTTTTGATTCTAAGCTGTATGATGTGAATGAATAATGATAGCTTTTGTTTTTGAAAGAAAGTTAAGTCTAAGCTGAAATAAGAAATTAAAAGATTCAGTAATTGCTTTGCGTCACTTCTGCTTTCGGTGGAAAAAGGGTATCTTTCGCCAAAATAAAAATAAGAAATAATATCGAAAATGATCGATCGGACATGCATCTCTGGTCCGATCATTTTATTTTTTTTGATCACTATTTTTTCTTGCTTTAAACAATTCAATACTTTGGTTCGTATTTGATAAAGCGTTGTTTTGGCAATATGCTGTTCTTCCTGAAACTTGTTTAATGTTTTTTCTTCGATCAATACTTCAATAAAAAAACGGAATTTCAGTGAACGTTGGGCATAGATATGTTGTGTTTTTTGAATCGTATCATTTGAGATAGGATGATAAGTCAATTCATCGTAAAGCTCATCAGAAAGCCCTAATTCTGGACAATCTTGATTCAATTCTTTCAAATATTTTTCCAATAAAAATTTGGATAATCCTGTTAATTCTATCAGTCGTTTCTGTGTCAGGTATTGGTCATTGTAAGACTGTAATGTCATAAGAACCTTGAGCCTGTCATGGTCTTCGTCCTCTAAAAAGTCTAAGTACTCCATATGTTTTCTCCTAGCGTATTATAACGATTATTCTGTTAGTGCAGCTAACGGCCATTCTATTTTGAATGGTGTATTTTTTTTGCAGTGACTTTATAGGTTTCTCCGATTTTTCCAGTCAGAGTGTTTGGTTTAGCTATTTCATTGCCATTCTCATCGACAAATTTGACGGTTACAGAACCTACACCGTCTCTAGACTTGTTCGTTTTACGTTCACTTTTTTTAGAAGGTACCGATTTTGGCTCTCTAAAACTTGCTAAAGTGTCTGGTAGGGAAGAGAGATTCTGAGAATCCACGGTCCGTTCATTTGTATTTTCTATGTGAGGAGAAGTGCTCCCTGAAACAACAACAGGAGAAGTAATCAAATCGATCAGTTCATTAGCTATAGAAGTTTGTGTCGGTGCTGCAGCAGTAGGTACATCGGCGTTATTGCTGTCTGGCAGATTTGGCAACTCATTTTTTTTATAGATATATCGGATCGTTTGAGCTTGTTTAGTGAATGTTCCTTCAGTAGGTCCAATTTGTTGTATCAATTGATAATGGTCTATTTGCTTAGGCTGCGTCTGATAGGAAGCGCCTATTTTTCCACTTAAGGTTTCAGAAGGTGCAATGGGTTGTTCATCTTCATCTGTGTATAAAACTGTGACGTCTGCACCAGATGCTTTTTCATAAACAAAGGTCATTTCCTGAGCGGCTTGGGTAAATGTTCCTTCTGTTGTTTCTGGGCTCGAAAATAAAATCCAGTCAGTCAATTCCTTAGGCTGTGCAGTGAAGGTTTCACCGACGTTTCCAGATAAAACGACCGGCTCAGCAAGTTCCGCCCCTTTTTGGTCATGAAAATTGATCGTGACCAAGCCTCTAAGAATTGGATCGTCAATGATCGAAAAGGTCTGTAGATAGGTCCCAGAAGAAATCGAATAAAAATTAAAGTTCGCTGGTGTAGCATAGCTTCCAACGGGATTGTTGATCCGTGCATTATAGTACATGGTCGCTAGATTGTTGTACTCATCTTTTTGAACATTTAAAACAGTAATGCCATTTTCTGTAACCTGTAGGCGATTTGAAGGTAGTTGGATATCGTTCAATTCAAGGATCATTTCACTAGCGGAAGTTGAAAGTGAAAATGGCGGTAAATACCCATCAAAATTTTTTAGGCGGCTTGGCATCAAAGAAAAGGGAATAAAAATAGTTTCCTCTTCAGGTGTATAAACCAGTTCTGAACGTGTAAGAGTCATAACGGGATCCATTCTTCCGATATTTTGACCAAAGGCTGCCAAATCATTTAATGCAGGAAAATCCTTGATGACGGTAAAATCTGTCACACCGCAAAATTGAATAGAGATCGATCGTAATTTAGGTAAGACTTTTAACGGTTCGATCGTCGTGATCCCCATATTTGAATCTAGATAAAGGCGTTCCAATTGTGCGAACTGTGTCAACTTAGGGAAAACATCATTGGTCAGTTGAGCAGAACTTGCAGATATGCGAATGATGCCGCTGCTTTTTTTTAGGTCTGGAAAATTAGCAGAAGTCAGGTTTTTACCACTTAAATCAACGAACTTAAGCGAAGATAGCTGCTCTAACGGACTAAAATCTACGACGTTACTTGATCCTAAGAAGAAGTCTGCTAAATTCACTGCATACTCTAACCCTGACAAGCTATTGATTTGAGCTGAGATATCTGCAGGAATGTATAAAGAGACCAGAGTCGCTAATTCCTGCTGTGTCAACGTACTTCCAGTAGACTTGCCCAACGTGGCTAGAATGAATTCTTTTAAAGTCGGATCTGGAATAAGCTCTTGTGTCAAAGGAGCAGACTGAGTGATCGTTTGTAATAAGCTATCTGCTTTAGGAGAGTTATCAGTTGCTTGTTCTCTATTTTCAATAGCTGAATCAACTGCAATGACTTCAGTAGCACTATTGTTTAAAAGGTAGAGACTTAAGCATAATGCTGAAGGCAAAATTGCACGTTTAAAAGTATTCAATAGTAAAGCACCTCGATATAAATAATAAAATAATATGTTATGAAAAATAAAAAAATATGTAATTGAAAGAATTTCGAACATTAGAAAAGAAATATTCGTTTGAAATATCTTTTTAAACTGATAGAAGTATCTTTTATAAAAGAAATCCATTAATATAATACACTTTTTAATAAAAAGCATCTAGATGAATTCCTACTTTTTTTCTTTATTTTTTCAAAAGTTCAAAAAAATCGCGGAAAGTTCGGAAAAAAGAGGAAAAAAGCGAATGAGCTGTCATTGTTTTTTACTTGGATTTGAAAGAATATTAGTAAAGTGAAAGATAAATAAATATCATTTTTATTTGAAATCGAATAGAGATGAACAGATATATTTTTAATTTCACTAGAAAAATATAAATAGGAGAAGAAATGATGAAGGTAGGAATATTGGATACTGAAAAAATAATCAGTAGAGAATTTATTACTGGTCCAACCTCTACACACCTCCTTGAAGGAAAAGAGATAGTAGAGGAAAAAGATTTGAAAGGGATCGATGCATTACTGATCTGTAAAAATCAACAGTTTGGCATCCGTGAAATCTGTGAATGGGTCATTAAAATCAAAACACATGAGAGTGTACCTATTTGGGTAGCGACTACCGAAAAACAATTAGGGGAGAAAAGCATCTATTTACAGCTAGGTGTCTGCGGCATATTTGAAAAAGATTATACAGTTGAAGAAATCGATCTGTCGATCGGTAATAGTTTACAGGCAATGAAGCAAAATAAAAATACGCAAGATGAAACATACTCAGGAAAGTCCTTTATATTAGACCCTTTAAGACTGAGCTTATCTATTGGGAAAAATAACGTCCCTTTAACTAGACTGGAATATTGTTTATTAGAGGTTCTTTATGAAAACAAAGGAGAAGTTTGTACATATAAAATGCTTGCGGAAGCTTTGTTAGGCAAAGAAATGATTGCTGATTTTGATTTGGCGCAGAGCAGGATAGCCAATATCGTGTGTAAAGTCCGAGCAAAAATTGCTCAGACGAATCGAGGAGAACAGGATTTGATCAAAACGATTCGATCAAGAGGGTATATGTTGACTCTATCCGCATAAAGAAAAAGGGTTCAACCATGGAGAGGGGGTGATACATGTAGTTTGGGGACCGATCATAAAAGATGAATTCCTACTCAAAGTAAACAGCAGTCGAATGGAAAAAGAATGTCAGTCAAAACAGTCGTTAAAAGTAGAGCATGCTCACTTCATATATGGAAGGTGTGCTCAGGAAATGTGGAGGGGAGGCAACGATGAAAAAATTGATTTGGTCTAGTATGTGTATGCTGTTCTTATTTATTCCATTTTTTGGAACGATTGCGCAAGCCTCTGGAAAGACACAAGCTGACGTTACTTTTACACAAGGAGAACAGCCTAAAAAACCGATCATTGATAAAATCATCAATTCGGATGACAAAGGAATACTGCCACACACTGGAGAACAACTAAGTTTATATTTATTAGTCATTGGGATTTGTCTTTTAAGTTGTATTATCTACTTAAAAATGAAAAACACACGAAAGAAGGAACAAGAATGAAAAACAAAGTAATCGCAAGCTTATTATTGAGCGGGCTCGTTTTGAGCTGCTCAGCCACAGGCGTTTATGCAGAAGAAAGCACAGCAAAAACAAAAGCTGAAACAGAATTTACTGCAGGAGATCGTCCTGATCCATCAAAACCAGAGGAAGGGCCTAAAGACCCAAGTCCGCTGGATCCAGATCCGGATCCGGAAGATCCATCAAAGCCTAAGCCACTGCCTGAAGTAAGCAATGTTTATGTGACTCATTTACCAGATATTTCATTTGGTTCAAATAAAACGAATTTAAAAACAACAGAATATGAAGCATTGACTGAAAAACGTACTAGAAATCAGGGCGCTGAAGCTTTTTATATGCCCCACTCAGTACAAGTTGCGGACTTATCTGGAAATAGCGATACAAAATGGAAGCTAAGTGTACACCAAGATGACATATTCAAAACAAAAGATAGTACACCTCAAAAATTAACGAATACCCGCATTCGTATCTATGGAAATACACTAACAAGTACTGCTTATGCAGCAAGTGATCTGACAGATAAAGTTGCAGGAGTAGCAATGGATACAACAGACGAATTTGGTTCATTCTCAACGATTCCTGTTGTAGGTGACACTCAGGGTGAATTGGTTGTTTTAGAAAATAAAACAGAAGGATTTACGTTGAATTCCTATACATCTTCTGTATTTGCTGACAGCTACACAGAAGAAAATTACGATCCAGCAAAAACACCTTCTGCTGAACGTTATGAAGGGATCAAACTAAATGTACCAGCGAGTGATCAGTCACAGGCTAAAGCTTATTCAACAAACTTGACCTGGACATTGACAGTAGAACCATAAAAAAGCAACAAAGATCACTTATCATCAGAAGAAAAGGAGCAGAAAAAATGAAAACAACTAAAATTTTAAGTCTAAGTTTAATTGCGGTGGGAGTGTTGGGCTTTTCAGTATCAGCTTCTGCAGAAACTGGCGCCGTAAAAACAGATGGGAAAGCATCATTTGTTCCCCAATCAGGAGATATCAATACGATCAAACCGGGAACTGACGAAAAAATCGATATGGTCGATGGGAATAATGAACGTGTAACGGTAGAGAATGTTCAACTAATGCACGTACCAGATTTTGATTTTGGAAACAATGAAACAAGTGTCGATACAAAAAATTATGATGCGATTTATGAGCATTACCAAAAATCAGGAGATACTACTAAATATTCCATCCCGCATTTTGTTCAAGTCGGTGACGTTTCAGGGGTTCAAGGAACAGCATGGACAGTCACAGTAGAACAAGATTCATTGTTTAAAGAAACTGGAGGCCATTCCTTGAAAGCTTCTAGAATCAATGTTTATAACCAAACATTGACAAATAATGTCCAAACAAGTGTAGCGGATGTTGTGACAGGGTTGACGATTCCAAGTGATTCTGCAGTTCAAATTCCTGTAAAAGGGTCAGATACAACTGGAGCAATCGCGGTATTGACATCAAAAGCTGGTAAAACTGACCAAACCACAACAAATGGAACGATCAGTTCTGTTGTTTTCCAAAAAGAGTATGACGAGTCAAATTACGGCAAGACAGATTCGCCAGCGCTAACGGATAAAAATGCGGATGTCAAACTGAATGTTCCGCAAAGCGATGGGGTACAAGCGAAGTCTTACAGCGCTAAACTAAACTGGACATTAACAGTAGAACCATAAATGTAGTGTGTGATTGGGGTCGGATAGTTACCATCGGGTCTAAATGAATTGAAGCGAAATGAAACGGTAGGAAAAATCATTTAGAAACAATCGTATTTTACCGACCTCGATTTTGTTAGAAAGGATAAAATTATGAGAGTAAAAAACCAATCAGCGTACTTGTTTTTTCAAGTCATGTTTTTTTTAAGCTTGACTTTTCTAGTGTCGTTTTCTCCAGCATATGGAGCAGAAGTGCCGATTTCCGTTAAAGCGATTTTACCGGACAACCAGATCGCCAAAGATGCAGGTTACTATGATTTGAAAGTCAAACCAGGAGAAAAGCAAGAACTTTCTTTTCAACTGTATAACCAAGGGGAAAAAGATGCAACAGTCAACATAGAGATCAATCCTGCTTACACTGGAGATGGGGGTTCATTTGTTTATACAGAGGATGATACAAACAAAGATTCTTCCCTAAAATTTCCTCTATCCAGTATTGCTGCATCAGAGCAGACGGTCAGTATTCCGGCAAAGGGCACGACTGTGACAAAAGTGAAGCTGGAAATTCCTGAGGAGCCTTTTGAAGGGTTGATTCTTGGAGCGATTCGTGTCACCAGCGCAGATACGAAGGAACAGGAAACGGGCGAGTCAAAACAGGGGTTTAATATCTCGAATAATTTTGCCTATTCAGTCGCAATTCAGTTAAGGGAATCAGATGATCTGCCCAAATCAGAGCTGAAGATCAAGAAAGTATTTGCCTCTCAAGTTGCTGGACGTAATACAGTCAAAATCAATTTACAAAATCCAACAGCGACGATCATCGACAACGTATCTTATGAAGCCTCTGTCAGTAAAAAAGGCGACAGCACGCCACTTCATGAAACAAAAGTGAAAGGCTATCGCGTTGCGCCGAACACCAATTATAATATCCCGATAAGTTGGGAAAATCAGCCGTTTGCGGCTGGCACATATACCGCTAAGGTAAAAGCGAAATCAGAAGATACAGGACAAGAGTGGACATTTGATCAAGAATTTGTGATCAGTTCTAAAGAAGCAAGAGAGTTAAATGAGCAAGCAGTTGATTTAGAAAAAGACTATTTACTATATGTGATCATCGGTGCTGCAGCATTTGTTTTATTAGTGATCATTTTGATCATTGTCTTGGTCATCTTATCTAAGAAAAAGAAAAAACGTAAGGCAGCAGCAAAACGGGCACGACAAAAAAAGCGTAAAAAAGGAAAAGAACATGACAAACGAAAACAACGACCAACAAATGGAGCCGCTTCTGGAAAATCAGGAAGAGCTAAACGAAAATAAGCACTATCCATTGGCTTTTTATGTGACGCTTTGTTTGCTTATTCTTGTAGTGATTGCTGGAGGTTTCGCAGGCTATCTCTGTTACCCGTTTACTGCAAAGATCGAGGGCCATTGGGCATCAACTGATGAAACACTGAAGTTGAGAAGTACAGGTCGGTCCTGGGAGCTGACGATTCCAAATTATCAGCAAAACAAAGGCTTGTCTTTGCTATACGCAGGTACTTGGAAGGCTGCTGGTATCAACACGTATGAGGGTGACCAAGTGAAATTATTGATGAAAATAAACAAGGCTGATTTTTCTAAAGAGGAACTTGATGAGCTGGAAAAAAAATCAGATCTATATATAGTTTCTAAACAAACAGATAAAGAGCTCACATTACAATATACACAAAAGGGGATTCAAAAAATTCAATCACAGCCTGATTTAAATAAAGTTGTGCATGTGACATTGGAAAATATTCACTGGGATAAAAAACAAGAAAAACTATTTTTAAACAGTAGCTATTTTTCAAATGAACGGATTGAATTTGCATATGTAAAATGAAAATAAACAAGGGTTGTTGTTATTTATCGAACGAAATGAGAGGAGTGAACCATTGAAATAGCTATTATTTCAATACTTAACATGAAAAACAAAAAGTATATTCTCTCTTTGATGGTTTTAGGGGTTAGTTTAATAATGAGCTTTATTTTAATGACCTCCTTAAGTGCAAAAAATAAGCTTCAAGCACAAGAAATAAAAGCAACAAGAGCAATCACAGACAATATTTTTCAAAGTGTCAAAATCATCGTTCCAGCAGAAAAAAACCGAGTGATGAAACAAGAAGACTACCTGAAAAATAATTCAGAAGTGAAAGTAACGATGAATTTCAAGTTCACCAATAAGGATTATAAAGTCGGTGATACATTTGAAACCACATTACCGCAAGGATTTACTTATTCAGCGGTAATTGAAGGTGAATTAAGTGATACGGCGGTATACAAGATCGATCCAACGACCAGAAAACTGACATTGACTATGGTCAAAGACGTACAGTCAGCTGAATATAATTTAGATTTAGTGACACGGATCAATTTTGATACCTCGCTAAATTCAAAACAAGAGATGCCATTTGAAACACAAACACCAACCAACTATATCTTTCATCTCTATGTGAAAGATACCAGCAACTACGTATATGGTAAGACATTCGATAAAGAAGACAACGAGGTCAGCCTGATGCCTGATTGGGGCGGTAAATTTCCTGAAATGAATGTCAATTATATGCACGTTGATCTATCTCAAAACATGCTTCAGGTAGACTGGGGTCAAAAATTACTCCCAAGTTACTGGACAGATGGTTATGTCAACGCGACGCATGATCTTAATTCATATAAATTTTATACGTATGAAACAACGATCAATGGGGATCGAATCGGAGAAAAAAAGGAACTAAAGATCGGTGAAGACTTTACTGTTGTTCCTAAAACAGCTGGTTCTGCTCAGTTGAAGTTCAACGAACGCTTCCATGAAGCATTAGAAGTATCTGAAGGCGAAGTAACGTTTGATTATACTGGCTTCAACCCGATCTCAAACGGGAAAACAGGCTCTATTTCAACAGCGATCTCCTTTTGGGTCTATCAAGGGGCAACAACAGAAAGTTATCTTTCGCTCAGTAGATTCTATTTGAATTTTAGAGTCGTCGAATTAGGCTATTTAGGCTTAGGAACGATCATCTATGACGCCAATGTCAAAGACAACGAACGAATCGTTAAGACACCGATCTATATCAATGGAACCAATCAATCGTTGAAAAAAGGGGACAGCTTTACCTTGACGAATGAAGGTGATCCAGCGTTAGTAGCAATCGACACCAAGTTAGCTCAAGAGTATAAGGTAACATTCAATGCGAATGGGTCGATCGTTGAAGGGACTAAGAAGGGGATCAGTAACTGGGAAGTCACTAGTGATGTCTTTGGACAAATCACATTGACGTATTTAGGCGAAGATACAACAGACACATTTGGATTAGATATTTATGTGGGGATGGACGAAACAGTAACGAAGCCGTACAATAGTCGCTTTGTTCTTTCAGGAAATGGTTATCAAACTAGTGGAGGAACAGCATTTAAAGGCCAAGACAATAATGTAAAAACAGGAACCTTCAATACAGATAAAAGTGTGATCAATTGGACTGCAACCGTCAATTCTCTGTATCAAGAAGTCACTAAAATCACAGATACTTTTGGAAATGGTGTTAAAGCTGGAACACTAAATAATCTGAAGATCACCTCTGTTCCCTTTGGAAAAAGTCTGATACAAAAAGAGCTAGTCGAAGGAACTGATTATGAGTTAGTAACTAAACCAGATTCTTTTGAGATCAAATTTTTGAAAACGGTCAAAGAGAAATTGACGATTACTTACAGTACGGAAGTCGATTTACTGACAGTGGATAAATTGTATTCACGTGCAACGAATACGATCACTCCAAAGCTTAAATTTGCTTCTTCAGATGAAAAAGAATTTCCTACAGTAGGTTATGCGTATGTACCAAGCTATCTTATTACAAATGCACCATTTTTGCTTAGTAAAAATAATTCAAATTCAACGACAGAACTCTTGAAAGAACAACCAGTCAATCAAGTGAAACTATTGATCAATCCTGGTGGAGCTACAATGTCCAACAATGAGATAGTAGCCAATTTTAAAAGCTTAGATGTAAGTATTTTAGATGGGAAATTCTCGGTCAATACGGTGAAGCAATTTTCTACTACTGACTATAGCAACTTGTTGTTGGGCGACGAGATCACTTCTGACAATGAAGAGTACCCAGAGCTAAAAATAGAAAACGGTCAACTGGTTATAAAAAATAAGAAATTGACGAAACCGATCATTGTTAGTTTTACTTTCGCCAAAAATAACTATTATAATGTTGCTAGTGACAATGTAAAACTTACCCAAATGAATGAAAATACGGATCCTGTCAATCAAACATCACGGCTGTATTTCAATAACCGACTGCCGGCTAGCTTCACATTTGCTACGAGTCAAACCTATGCAAATATTTCAGAGGCGACATTGACGATCAAAAAAAATAATGGCTTTGCTTTGATAAAAGGAACACAAGTCACGATCGCCTCGATGGTACCAGCAAACGAAATGAGGGAATTGCCAAGTCTAAGAGAGGTCACGGATGGAGATGGAAATCCTCTACCGACATCGGCAGTTTCTATCGGTAGCAGTTATTCTAATTGGTATGTAAACATCAACGACGACCAACTCAAAAATGGCTTGATCGTAAAAACGACATGGAGTTTTAATACGAGCGGAACCAAAAGCTATTCTGGTGGTGGGGCTACGCATCCATTTACTAACTATGATAATCGTGTTACGACACAAAATTATATGTCAAACTACTGGTCAGGAAAATTCGATATCGATAACTCTGGTGCTGGCGGCGGTGGAAATCTGATTTTGAAGGATATGACGATCAATACAGTTGATTCTGTCACGAACAAACCGGTCGCAGGTGCGACTTATGAAGTTATCGATAAGAATGGCAAGCTTGTAGATACGGTTACGACGAACGCTAATGGTCAAATCGTTTTAAAAGACTATGTCGTAACGAATTATACATTGAAAGAAATCAAAGCACCGGACGGTTATTTATCAAATGAAGAATACAGCGAGCCTGGAAAAGAGATCGTCCTGTCACCGACACAGGAAAACAAATTGACGATTTCCTACGTCAAAGAAGGTAAAATCGTGGTTCATTTTACGTATCAGGATGGGACGGATATCGAAACGGTCACGCCGATAACGATTACAGGCGGTAATGGTTCAACGATCAATCTAAAAGAACAAAAAGAAGTGAAAGAGCAGCTGGCAAAAATGAATACAGAAAGTGCAGATTATCGTTTCTTGAATTTTGATCAAGGAAAAGTCACAGGAACAGAAGAAGCAGCTGTATTTCCTTATGACAGTGAAGAGGTCTACTATAAATATGAAGGACTGCTGACTTTGACTGTTCCAGATTTATTGACCTTTGAAACAGGATTCGTTTCGCCGTTTGAACAGGTACTTGCCTATGATAGTACAGATGATTTTGAAGTAGCGTTAAGAGATAATCGCCAAATCACAAGTAGCGGGGCGACCAGTGCAGCTAAGACTAGAGGGAATATTCGGTTGAACGCGTTCTTATCAAAAGAATTTACGACAGCTGGAAATAAAGTGTTGAAAGATGCACGACTGATTTATCAAAACGGTACAAACAATATCACCTTGAACGGTACCGGTGGTGAACTGGTGAATAATAAGCAAGACACTAACGATAAAGCGAAAAAAGAATTCAATTTTATCTTAGATAAAGCTGAAAACAAGAATCAAGGATTTAAATTGGAGGTTCCGGCGAAAGGAACATTAGCTGAAGAATATACAGGTGAAGTGACCTGGGAAATTATCCAAGAACCATAACCTTGTTCTTAGATTGGACAGTATACAAAAATAGAGACGAAGCATCGGTAGATAACTTCGCCTCTATTTTTAGTATCTTACATGAAATGCTTAAGCCAATCCTAACATTCGTAGCAAGGTATAGGCTAATTCAAATGTAATACCAAGTGCATTTTGAACGATATCAACAATACTTAATCCCAAATGCATCCAATCTCCATACATCGCACTTTGAACAACTGCACGAATCGAGTCGAATAATCCCTGTAATGCCATTCTCTCTCCTCCCTTCATAAAACAGTATATAGATAGTACTTTTTGTTATACATCTGTTTTTTGTAAGAAGAGGGCTAAAAAGAGAGAAAAAGTTGGCAAAACAGGGTCATAATCGGATAAAATTCAGTAAACTGAAAAAATCATCTTTATTATCCTTGAGATTGCATAAAAATATCACTGACTTCTCTATTTAGAAAACTGGCGATACTAAACGCTAAAGAGTCAGAAGGTTTATATCTGCCCTTTTCAATACTTTGAATCGTTTGGATCGAAACATTGACTTGATCTGCAAGTTCTTCTTGTGTGATATCACAGGTACTGCGGACTTCTTGTAGCTTGTTTGGGTTTTTACTGTTTTTTCTCATGGACTCTCCCTCTTTTTAAAGTATAAAATAAGAAATGCATTACTTATGATCGTAATAGAAGAAGACATAACATTAAGAATTTTGATCAAAGTGATCCCTTGCTCCAAAAGATGATCGTTTCTTCATATACATATCAAAGTATACCAAATATCTTCCCTTTAGTAATAATATCAAATATCCAAAATATTATAAATAGTTTATCAATAGTTTTTATAGAAAAACAAAAAGTTTGTTTAGATTTAGTTTTAGTGTCTAGCTTCCATTGAAGAATTCTAATTTTTATAAAGAAAGTTGTCTGTGATACTGCTTAGATAGAAAATAGTGAATAAGTCCTTTTATTCCAATTTAAAAACCTCTATAATGAGACATAGAAATCAAAAGAGAAGAGGAAATTTTTTGCGTATATTATTTATAGGCGACGTTGTTGGTTCAATGGGGCGTGAGACGATCAGTACTTATTTACCTAAACTAAAGAAAAAATACCGTCCGCAAGTAACGATTGCGAACGGAGAAAATGCTGCATCTGGTCGAGGGATCACTGGGAAAATCTATAAAAAATTTTTACAAGATGGTGTAGATGTGGTGACTTTAGGCAATCATACGTGGGATAATAAGGATATTTTCGAGTTTATCGATGAGGCAAAAAAGATGATCCGTCCAGCCAATTTTCCAGAAGGTACCCCAGGACAAGGGATGGTTTTCGTGAAGGTCAATCAGCTTGAGTTAGCAGTGATCAATATGCAGGCTCGAGTGTTTATGGCAGATATCGATGATCCGTTCCGTAAAGCAGAAGAATTAGTCGCAGCAGCACGCAAAAGAACACCGTTGATCTTTGTTGATTTTCATGGAGAAACAACCAGTGAAAAACAAGCTATGAGCTGGTTTTTAGATGGAAAAGTCAGTGCTGTTATAGGCACACATACACATGTACAAACGAATGATGCACGTATTCTGCCGGCAGGAACCGCTTTTTTAAGTGATGTTGGTATGACAGGTCCCTATGATGGCATTTTAGGCATGAAGCGTGGACCGGTCATTGAAAAATTCTTAACAGCATTACCAAAACGATTTGAAGTTGTTGAAGAAGGACGCAGTATTTTATCAGCATGTATCATTGATATTGATGATCAAACAGGGCAAGCAAAAAAAATTGAGCCGATACAAATCAGCGAAGATCGTCCATTTGAAGAATAATTGAATAAGTTGGAGTTGAGCGGCTGTTACTTGTACGTGACGAGGAGAGTCGTTCTTTTTTGTCTGTTTTTCCTTGAGCATTTTTACACAAGAGTAACGCAAAGTATTCTATAATAATAGAGAAATATTTGAACGGAAAAAAATAGCTGATCATAAGGAGACCACGATGCGAAATTCTTTCATGGGAAAAAAAGAGCGGATGAAGTTCGAGTTATTCAAGGCAATTGTTTTCGCAAAGAATGGGCTAAGCTTCAATGAATTACTGGACACCTATCATCTGACCAAGAGTACCCTCAGCCGATATATACATGATCTAGCAGCAGAGGTAGAGGATGCCTTTGAGGATAATGTTCATTTGATCCAAAATAGTCATACGGGTACCTATCAGATTCAGACTGAAAAAACGTTTAGTATCGGTTATTTGATCGATTATATCCATCTATTTTACGTTCAAAAAAGCGGAATATTTTTCTTGTTGGATACCTTACTGAAAAAAAATTATCCATCGATCGATGCAATGGCACTGGATATGCATATGAGCAGCTCATCAGTGTATAAACAATTGCGGGTGTTAAAGGAAATGCTGATTCCCTTTGGCGGAAAAATTTCGTTTGAAGAGATATCCAGTCCGTTAATAGGAAATGAAATCGGTGTGCGACTATTTTGTTTTTATTCCTATTGGTCTGTTTTTAAATCTACATCGTTTGATAATAAAAATTATCCTGAAGCGTGGTTGGAGATCAAAGACTTTGAACACTATTTTGACCATGCAGATTCTTTATCAGATTCTCAGCAGGCAAAATTACGATTTATCCAACTGATCACCCTTAGAAGAGCACTTTGGCAAAAGAATTATGTCGCTCTTTCGGAAGATTTTTTAGCAGATATTGCTTACTTTGATAATAAAGAACTGGTGATATTGCCCATATTGAAACAGCATGTCTCAACAGAACAATACCAAAAAGAACGGGCATTATTGCTGTTTGCAACTAGAGGCTTGATCTACAATTTAGATTCGCCTGAGACAAGAAAGAAAATCGTGGAAGCCTACCAACACTCATCACTTGAAATTGCTAAACATACTACAAAGTTGATAGAGGAAATAAGAATAGAATTTGACTTAAACTATTCAGAGGAAGGCTATACGATATTTTATTTTTATTTGCTTATATTGCTTATTTATATCAAGCATATCACGATTGATATTTCTGGTTATTATCGAAATGATCTTTCCTTTCATTCTATGATCGACTATGATGAGAAAAATGTGGAGACATTTCAGAAAATCACCACGATCATTCAGCGTCAAGAGTTTTATCCAAAGATCAAAAAGCAAGCGCTCAGTGGTGTATTGTCTATTCTGACCTTGACGCTTTATTCAGGGATCTACCTAAACAAAAAGGCTGGCAGTTTATTGATCTGTGTGATTTTTAATAATAATTTGATTTTGGCTGAAGGAATCAAGAAGATTATTTTAGATGTTTATAATCATGAGCGGATCATATTTACCAGCGACGTACTGGCAGCAGATTTGGTCATTTCAGATTCTTATGAAAACATTGATCCAAAAACGGAGCACTTTTACTTTGACGAACAGCTAAACCCTGAGCAATGGGGAAAAATGATCGATATGATCAACCAAATTTTTTACAGGGAATTATTTCTAAGCCTATGATATACAAAAAACATACTAGAATCACATGATCAGGCAGATAAAACTGTTTTTTCATCATGGTTCTAGTATGTTTTTTGAAATTGAAACAAACTGTTTCAAAAATATACAGCCACTTTCTGAAAAAAAATGTATTATTTCATATGTGAATAAACACTTGTGTTTTTATGCACATTATTAGAGATAGTAGAGGTGTATGATGAGGAAAATTAGAGTACATATTTTCTTTTTGGCCTTCCTTATACTAGGTCATTTGAGTTGGGCAGATCATGTTTTCGCTACAGCAGCGACACCGCCTGCGGGCTATCCTTTAGGTATCTCGACTAAGACGAATTTAACTGCTGGCGGAACATTGTATTTCAATACGGATCAACTTCAGGACAAGCAGATAGTGGGGCAGTTTTTAGCTAGAAATATCACTTCAACAGGTTCATCAGGTCTAGCTAAGAGTGCTTTTGAAAACTATCAGAGCGCACAAAATGACTGGGCGTTAGATCAATTGGATCCATCAGTTGTTTCTGAGAAAATCAGCGGTGAGGATATGATTCGTTGGTATGCCAATGACAGCAGCTTTCGGTATACCAATAAAGAGCAATTACATTATTACATAGAGAATGCGCCAACAGAAAATGAATTGACGGAAGCATTAAACTATTATCCTGATCTGAAGCAAAATTTTTCTGAACGACTTTATCAAGATTCGGTGCAATCTTTTCCTTCCTTTGCAGATAATAATATATCCAACTTTTCTCAAATAACAGAAAATATCCAATCGATCAGTGACTATTACGCAGGACTGACAGACTCGAACCAAAAAATCATATTCAATTCAGCTGTTCAGACAGCAGAAATCAATACAGAGCAAAAAGTCGTCAATCCAAATGATTGGGGCGGCCAGTTTGCGATTCAAATCAACGTAGCTTTGAAAAAAGGGGCAACAAATCAAGCAGTGATCATTGTAGATGTAGATGGTCAAATCGATCATTTTGAACGTGCACAGGATATTTCGATCAACTATACGAATTATGATCCAGAAACGATGCCTACTCCATACTTGATTCTTAATTATAAACATTTTCCAACCTTCAATTTTAGCGGCAGTACCTTTTTTCATGCGGCTGCATACCCAAGCTTGCCTGGGGATGAAGAATATAAATTTGAAGGAAACCAGGGTGTCTTTTTTGAAGGAAAATATGCAGATAAAGAAATACCATTAGTCAAATCAGACAGTCATACGATTCCATCAGAGTTAAAAGAAAGAACGTATAAAGTAGCAACGCATCTTATTCATAATTTCAATGATGAAGAGCAGGAAATTCAATTTAGAAGCAACGCTTCTTTATTTATGGGCACTGTTTTCGCTCCAAAAGCTTCTGTCTTTCTTGACGATACACAAGGGAAAGTGCTTGGGAGTGTGATTTCAGGACATGATATTCATACAAATATGTCGATCAGTGCGGAGGAAAGTGATGCTACGTTTGATTACAATGACTTTCCAGATTTGGGAGATATTGTTGGCGGAGAGGAGCTGGAAGCGCCGATCAAAACAGGTAGTCGTTTTGATTATATTGGCTCTGAGAAAACGCTATTGTACCGTATTTCGCAAAAACTTCCTGCCTATTCTCAACAAAAACCGATCCATAGTGTAGAAATCACAGATCAGCTAGCACCCGAATTGGCAGTGTCTGCCCAAGATATTGTGATAAAAGACGAGCTGGGGACTGAGGTGACCGATCGATTTACGATAACTAAAAATGAGACGAATGAACTGAGGATTTCGGCCAATGCTGAGAGCTTAGAAGATAGTGGTTTTTACGGGAAGACATATACCATTGATCTAGTTGGCAGTATACAAGTTGCTCAAGAAATTTTAGCAGATGCTACTATCGATAAGCTTCTGATTCCGAATACGGCGGCTGTAGCTTTAAATGAAGAGGAAAAAACGAGTAACGAAGCGTTGCTCGAGACAGATTTTATTGAAGGAAAACCGGTGACAGTAAAATATGTAAATGAGGACGGGCAGGAGATAGCACCCCTAAAAAATATAACAGGTCGAATCGGAATGAACTACCAGACAAAGGCAGAGATCATCTCGGGTTATACACTGATCAAGCAGCCGGAAAATGCTGAAGGAACTATTTCTAGTACAGACCAAACAGTTATTTACTGTTACCAGGGACATCTTGCCTTTTCGTCTGTTCCAGAACAGCTTAGCTTTGGGACTCATGAGTTGTCTGTAGAAAATAAAGAATACGCGGTTGAATCGATGGATCAGGATATCGTCGTAAAGGATACACGAACGCTGGGTTCTAATTGGCAGTTACGTGCGACATTAAATAAACCGTTGACAGGTGAGCATACTCAAGCCGTTTTACCAGATGCATTAGTTTACACGAATGGTAGCCAAACTCAGACATTGCAGTCAAATACATCCACAGTTATCCATTCAGCGGTGACAACAACGCATGATGATTGTAATGTCAGTCAAGGATGGAAAACTTCTGAACAGGGCTTGAAGGTCAAGGTGAAGTCAGGTGAAGCACGAGCTGATCGCTATTCAGGAGAAATTCGTTGGGAACTGTACGATGTTGTTGCAAATGAATGATAGGAGTACGGATGTGAACAGTAGAAAAAAAGGATTTGGCTATTTGCTTCTAATTGGTATTTGTCTTAGTCAAACAGTAACTACAGCTGATGTATATGCTGCAAATGGAAAAGCAACAGTGGGTTTTTATGAAGTAGAAAAAGAAGAACAAAAATGTCAGAACTTACCTCTTACAGGAGAAAAGCAATCGACAGGATCGGCAGTAAAAACAGGCATATCCATTCTAATGGTAACAATTGGAATGTTTGCATATAGAAATTTAACATACGAGGAGCGAATTTAGATGAAAGCAAACAAAATTTTAGTAGGAATAGTAGCAGTTATGATGGTGTTAAGTACTAGTGTACTTGCTAATGCCGAAGAAGCTGACAATAAAGACTCAAAAAGCGATGTAGGCTTCACAACACCGACAGAAGGCGCATTGACTTTAGTCAATGTTGCGGATTTTGACTTTGGTTCTAACCCTATTTCAGCAAAAGACGAAGTCTATAAAAACAAAGCAGAAACAATAACTACGGTCCAAGATATTCGCGGAACAGAAGCTGGCTGGACTGTCCAAGTTGCACAAAACGGGCAGTTTAAAGCGGATGAAAAGGAATTGACGAATGCCCAAGTGACATTAAAAACACCGACGATTTCAGCAGATTCATCAAGCTCAGCAACTGTCAAAACAGATGTTGTATTGAATACAGATGGTTCAGGAACGACGATTTTAGCAGCAGCTGCGGAACAGGGAAATGGTGTGACGATCGAAAGTTTTGCTAAAGATGCGGTAACTTTGGAGGTTCCAGGTAAAACAACAAAAGTAGCGAAACAATATGAAACAACGCTGACTTGGACACTTTTAGATCAACCAGAAAATAGTTAATCATCGTTTATTCAGGTAAGATCGGCTGGGCTGTAACTCTGAGCGTTATGCCCGGCTATCTTTTTTTATGGAAGATAAATTTATACATAGGAACAAAAAATGGAGGAATCGATATGTTGAAAAAAGTACTTAGTATGGTGATGCTGGTAATGGGATTTATTTGCATCAGTTTTACAGGAACAATGTCGGGCTGGGCGCAAGAAGCAGAATATGAAGTCAAAGCTGTACCTTCTTCTGCACAAGTGGATACAACGAAAACATACTTTGATCTACGTTTGAAACCAGAGGAACAGCATACAGTCAAAGTTGCAGTGACGAATCGGTCAAATGAAGCTTTGATGATCGATACAGCAGTCAAAACGGCAACAACGAATACAAATGGGGTTGTAGAATATATCAATAGTGAACAAAATAAGTCTGTGAAACTACCTTATGATTTAAGCCAGCTTGTTCAGACAACAACTAAAAAAATCACCTTAGCTCCACATGAGACACAAAATGTAGATTATACGATCACGATGCCAAAACAAGCGTTTTCTGGTATATTATCCGGCGGTTTGGTTTTTACAAGTGAAGATAATGAACATCCAAAAGACTCGAACGCAGATGTGACGATCAACAATCGATTCGGTTATGTTATTGCGTTGGTTTTACACGGTGAAAAGGAAGTTCCTTCTGATCTACAATTAGCAGATATTCGCTTAGGACAAGTCAATGATCGCAATGTTGTATTTGCTCAGTTAGAAAACCCTGAAGCTGCTTATTTGAATCGTTTGAACTTAAGCGCAAAAATCAAAAAGAAACATACGAAAACGGTTCTTTATGAAACAAGTCAAAACGATGTACAGATGGCGCCAAATTCACAGTTTGATTATCCGATAAGTTTAGAAGAAACAGCCTTTAAGCCTGGTAAATATAGTTTAACTATCCACGCAGAATCTAAAGGCAGAACCTGGGATTTTGAGAAAGACTTTGAGATCAAGGCTGAAGAAGCAAAACAATTGAATGATCAAGCATATATCCATAAAAATAAAACAAATGATTGGTGGTACCTTCTTCTAGTGATTGCTCTGTTACTGCTTCTTTTCATTAGTTACATTTATAGAAAGAGACAACAAAAAATCAACGCACTCAAAGCGCAAGTAGAAGAATTGAAGAGAAAATAACGAATGCCTCACTTGTAGAACATATTTTTTATTCTGCAAGTAGAGGCTATTTTTGTTTTTTGAGGAAATAATGTCTTTTCCATTATCATAAGTATCCTTTTACGATCATCCACAAATTATAGGAATTCAGAAGAATGACTAAAAAAATAACGAAACTATACAACTGTGCAACACGTTGTTCAGACATTTTTTTACTGAATACTCCACCAACATATCCTCCTAATAGAGCCGCTGGGATTATTGCCCACAACATCGTCAAATCAAATCCTGCAAATCCTGTTGAAAAAGCAATCGTTCCTAATTTTGCTAGCTGTGAGAAGAAAATCGTGATGATGGAATAAACCGTAGCAGATTTAATTTCCATACCGAAAAAGAAAATCAAGCAGGCTACATTGATCGGTCCACCGCCAATACCTAAAAAAGTAGATAATATACCCAAAAAAAGCCCCACAAACACAAAGACGCTGCTTCGTTTGAATTGAAAGTGCCAATCAGAGAACTGGTTATATAACAGTACGAGAATTAAAGTAATCAACATGATACTATACTGGATCATTTGAACTTGTTCTTGATTCGAAGTTGCTATCAACGCTCGATTAAGCAACAAATCACCGATCATTCCACCAATCAACGACCCCATAGAAACGCCTACAGCTTTGTTCCATTGAATATGGATCCCATTTTGATACTGTTTGTAAGTAGACGAAATCGACATTGTAAAAACGGCTACGCTTGAATAAAAAGCAATGGTATTTAAAGAATGATATCCGAGAAAATCCAAAGCGGGTTTGATGATCACGCCACCGCCCATGCCAGATAAAGCGCCAACTGTGTTAGACAGAAAAACAGTCACAAAATAAATCAGTAAAATCTTCATAAAACCACCGCCAAATCATTTTCTTATAGTGTATCATTAAAGAAATTTAGTTTCATTAAAAATATAAAATAAATTAATATTGAAATGTAATTTCTTTTGTGTTATTCTACAGATGTCAAAAGAAAGCGTATTCAAGAAAGGGGCAAAAAGCAATGACAGTATCGATCGGTATTATTTTAATTTTATGCTTGTACACAGTTGTCGGTGTTCTTGATCAAATTTCCATTCAAATTGGTCCATATACACCATTATTCGCTGCAACATTTACAGGGTTAGTTTTAGGGGATGTTCAAACAGGATTGATGATAGGAGCGACATTGCAATTAATGACTTTAGGAGTTGCAACTTATGGTGGAGCAACTGTGCCTGATTTTCTATCAGGAGCGATTATGGGAACAGCTTACGCAATTATTTCCGGTAAAGGTGCTGAATACGGAATTGGTGTTGCTGTACCGATCGGATTATTATTGACACAACTAGATATTGTAGGAAGAATGGCTAATACTTTCTTCCAGCATAAAGCAGACCGTTATGCTGAAGAGGGCAATTATAAAGGAGTAGAACGTTGTAACGTATTAGGTATTTTTCCATGGACGCTTTCTCGCGTGATTCCAGTTTTTATTGGGCTAGCTTTTGGAGAACACGTTGTAAATGCTATCAACAATTGGATTCCAGTGTGGGTGATGAGTGGATTGAAAGCTGCTGGAGCTATTTTACCAGCGATGGGGATCGCTATTTTGATGCGCTACTTGCCGATAAAAACCTATTGGCCGTACTTCATTATTGGTTTTGTCTTACTAGCTTATGGCGCACAATTCTTCTCTGTGTTAGGTGTTGCATTGGTTGGATTAGCGTTAGCAGCAATTTATGTGATGAATCAAAATAAAGGCGGTGCTGCTACAACGAGCGGAACAGTCATTTATGAGGACGATGAGGAGGTTGAAATCGATGACTAGCAAATTAACAAAGAATGATATCAACAAAGTATATGTCCGCAACCTTTTTGGCTATCAATGGGGCTGGAACTATGAAAAAATGCAAGGATTAGGTTATTCATGGGTGATGATGCCTGCCTTGAAGCGTTTGTATAGTGAAGATCCAGAAGCGATGAAAAAAGCATTGAAAACACATTTAGGGTTTATGAATACGACACCCGCGATGTCTCATTTGATCGTAGGAGCAGACCTGGCATTGGAAGAAGAAATAGGAATGAAAGATGAAACAGCAATCACTGGGCTTAAAACAGGTCTGATGGGTCCTTTTGCGGGTGTAGGAGACACGATTTTCATTGCGATTTATCGGGCGATCGTCTTTTCGATTGCAGCTTATATGGCGCAAGGAGGCCAGATCGTAGGTTTGCTGATTCCACTGATTGCAGGAGCTGTAGTGCTATGGGTACGTTATAAATTTACTTGGATCGGGTACCATCAAGGAAAGAAAATAGCGACAGAATTTGCTGACAAAATGAAACTATTTACCCAAGGAGCTGCTATTTTAGGGTTAACGGTCGTCGGTGGGCTGATTCCATCAGTTATTACCTATAAGCTGGATTTGACTTATAAAATGGGGGACGTTACTTTGTCTGTTCAAGAGATGCTGGATAAAGTGTTACCAGCATTGATTCCATTGGGGATCGTTCTTTTATCCTATTGGTTATTGGGGAAAAAGAAAATGAATTCTACACGTTTGATTTTTGTCTTGATTTTTATCGGTATGATTTTAGGTAATTTACAACCAATGTTAGCTTGGATCGGCAGTTTATTTTAAAAAAATAGTATATAATAGGAGAGATTTAGTATGACAATTGTACATGCAAGAGTGGACGAGCGTTTAATTCATGGACAAGTAGCTACAGTTTGGACCAACACTGTAGGGGCGCAAAGAATCATGGTCGTGAATGATTTAGCGGTCAAAGATCAATTACAGATTGGTGCTTTAAAAATGGCTAAACCAGCGGGGGTCAAGCTATCTATTTTATCAAAACGTAAAGCGATTGAAAAAATTTTAGCAGGAAATTATGAAGATGAGAAAGTATTCTTGATTACGAAAGATATTGCTGATATGGCGGCTTTGATCGATGGCGGCGTACCATTGAATACCTTTAATATCGGCAATATATCACAAAAAGAGGGTAGTAAAGCCATTAAAAAATCTGTTGCATTGACAGAAGAAGAGATACAAACGATTCATCGATTGATTAGTCAAGGCGTAACGATCACCGCACAGATGATCCCGTCTGAGCCGAATGAATCGGTTGTAACATTTATAAAATAGAAATGGAGATGAGAAGATGGACCCGATCCGTTTAATCAGACAAAAGTATAAGGATTTTTCCAAAGTAAATAAAAGAATAGCAGATTATATATTGAAGGATCCGACCCGTCTTCTCTCGCTAACGGCTAACGAAATTGCCAGCAATAGTGAAACCTCCCCAGCTTCTGTGACACGTTTTTCGAAACAGCTTGGTTTTGATAGTTGGGAAGAGTTGAAATTATCCATTGCGGCAAAACAGGCAGTCGGTAATGGTAAAAAAGATATCGATCCGATCATCGCAGCAGATGACTCGGTAGATACGATTTGTATGAAGGTAGAGTCGTTATTAAATGCAACGATCGAAGATTTATTTTATACCGTAGATAAACAAGCCTTGCAACGGGCTATTGCTCATGTGAAAAAAGCGGAAAAAATCCATTTGGTAGGAATCGGTGCGTCATCCTTGACGACGTATAATCTTTATCACAAGTTTAATCGAGCAGGCCGGCAAGCAATTTTTAATTATGATAGTCATATGATGTTAGAGTTTTTAAACTATGCGACTGACCGGGATATTTTGATCGCTGTCTCATATAGCGGATTGACAAAAGAAGCCTTACTTGCGTGTGAAATCGCAAAAAAAAGAGGCGCAATAGTCATTTTTATTACCAGTAATGATGGTGATAGCGTTCAATCATTAAGTGATGAAGTCTTGCTCGTTCCAAATAACGAACATCTGATTCGAGTGGGGGCGATCTCTTCGATTGCTTCGTCTATGGCAGTAGGCGATGTCCTGTATCTAGGATCGATCCAAGATGATTTAGACACCGAAATTGAACGAAATATGATCGAAACGAGCAAACTTGTCAGCCGCCTGAAAGAAAAGTAGGGGTGTGCAGGATGAAATTAGAAGAATTGACGACAGAAGCTAGAAATGAAGCAACAAAAAAAATAGACCAAGTCTCGACGTTAGAAATGGTCACCTTGATCAATCAAGAAGATCAAAAGGTTGCTGAAGCGGTTCAAAAAGTTTTACCAAAAATCGCCGAAGCGATCGATAAAGCTGCAGAGCGATTCAAAAAGGGTGGTCGTTTGATCTATTGCGGCGCAGGAACTTCCGGCCGTTTAGGGGCTTTGGATGCAATTGAATTGACACCAACATACAGTGTTTCGCCTGAGCGTGCCTTTGGTCTTCTAGCTGGCGGGGAAAAAGCAATGTTTCAAGCGGTAGAAGGGGCAGAGGATTCAAAAGAGTTGGCGATTGAAGATTTGAGAAATCATCAGTTAACAGCACAGGATGTGGTGATTGCAATAGCTGCTAGCGGCCGAACTCCATATGCTATTTCTGCCATTGAATACGGGCAAGAAGTTGGCGCATTGACTATTTCTGTGACGTGTAATGATGTAAGTCCGATGAATCAAATAGCAGAGATCGGGATTGCGCCGATCGTAGGTCCAGAAGTTGTTACAGGCTCAACTAGAATGAAGGCAGGCTCTGCCCAAAAGATGGTTTTAAACATGTTTTCAACAGGCATTATGATCAAAGTCGGCAACATTTATCAAAATTTGATGGTGAATGTACAGCCGACCAATGAAAAATTGATGCAGCGTGCAGCTAGTATTATCAAAGAAGCGGCTGAAATTGACGAAGGACAAGCGAAAGAATATTTAGAGAATGCTCACTTTGAAGTGGCACCAGCGATCGTTATGGCAAAAGCAAAGGTGGATTACTCTAAAGCTAAAGAATTATTAGCAGAGCATGGCGGCCGTATTTCAGAAGTTTTAGCATAAATGTGATGAAAAGAGGAAGTTATGAAACCAAAATTAATTTTAATGAGTCATGGAAATATGGCTAAGGAAACATTTGCTTCTACTCAAATGATTGTTGGCGATCTAGCGAATGCTGAAATCGTCTCAATGGAAGCAGAAGATGGTTTAAGCGGTACTCAAGCTAAACTACAAGCGATTTTACAAAAAAATGGAGATGTTCCTATGATTGTTATAGCAGATTTAAAAGGTGGAACACCCTGCAATGTTGCTATGATGGCGATGGGAACCTATCCTCAATTACGAGTTGTATCTGGACTTAATTTAGCAATGGTGATTGAAGCGGTCGTTTCCTCATTGGAAAATGTAGATGAATTAGCTACTTATCTAACAACTATTGGGCAACAAGCGGTTGAAATGATTGAACTACCAGAATTAGATGAAGAAGAAGGATTTGAAGAATAGTTAATGATCTTAAAGTTGAGTAACGTTCTGGATAAGGACGCACTCAGCTTTTTTTATTTCTATTTTATACACAGATTGTCAATAATATGACTAAGAGAATCAAAGTGATCAGAAACCACACTAAAAATATGAATATCACTAAGTGCGACTAAAGTATTTTTAAGAATGAAATAATTATCAAAAATAGTTGTTTATCACGAAATTTCTGAAAAAAGCCAAACAATTTTTATGGTAATCTATAAATGTCATAATGAAAGTTTTTTCAAGAAAGAAGGTTGATTTGATGGAACCAATTAGTAGCAATAGTGCAGTTGCTGGAGAACTCGCAAGAGAGATTTTTTCTGCGATGGACGACCTGAACAGCCAGCAATCCGTCGTTACAGATGAGCAATCAACGATTTCAGGAAATACGGCAGCCAAAAATGCGATAAAAGAGTTACAGTCTATGGTACAGATGATCAGCGCAGCCATTGCAACAGATACCAATAATATAAAGAGCGTGGCAGCGGAATTTGATGAAGCGGATGCAACGATTCGTAAAATGATGCGTGGGTTGAGGTGAATGCATGAATGAACACCAGTCAAGATGGGATGATTTATTAGTAGAGGAACGGAAAATCGAACATGAGCTAGATGAAATGATCCAAGTCCAACGGGATACACAAAGGATCGAAGAGAATTACCAAGAACTTTTCTTTCAAGGAAATCAGCTGATGGATCGTTTGAGTCATTTTGTTGGAGAAGATAGGGATGAAATAGAAGAGCTACAGTGGCAAAGTAAGCAGAAGCAACAAGGGATCTTGTATCATTTAGAGGATCAAAAAGAGCAATTACATAAAGAACAGAGAAAAATAGAAGATCGTCAAGATGAGCTATTTTATGAAAAAAAGAGAGTTTTGGCAGACAAGGAGGACAGCGATGAGTATTGATATGTACTTAGGTTCTTCTAAAGCACAAGGAAGTAGTGCCAGCGCGTTAAGCCAAAGCTATCAGGCCGGATTTCAGGCATTACAAGCGGCTGTTAGTCAGTTTACTCAAGAT
>NZ_JACFUD010000006.1:0-293256 GCF_020295385.1 Enterococcus sp. S22(2020) | reverse complement strand
GCGTCCAATCAACAGATCCAGCAGTCAACGAACAAACAGCTGGCAATATCTTTGCCTCAGTAAAAAATCCATACTTGGAAGCAAGTGAATGGGGCTGGCAGATCGATCCGCTTGGATTGCGTGTCACAATGAATGACTTGTATGACCGCTATCAAAAACCATTGTTCATCGTGGAAAATGGCTTAGGTGCTGTGGATACGCCAGATGAAAACGGCTATGTGGCCGACGATTACCGCATCGAATATTTGGCGGCACATATTCAAGCAATGAAAGATGCTGTGGAATTAGACGGTGTCGATCTACTAGGCTATACAACCTGGGGCTGTATCGACCTTGTGTCAGCTGGAACAGGAGAAATGAAAAAACGGTACGGCTTTATCTATGTCGATCGCGACAATGACGGAAATGGTACGTTGAAACGTTCGAAGAAAAAATCATTCGACTGGTATAAAAAGGTTATTTCAACAAATGGCGAAGATTTAACGAACGCATAAAAAAGGAGGAGTTAAAATGAAAAAAATTGTTAAACTATTAGGTGTGTTGATGTTAGGAGTATTGGTTGTTGCAGGTTGTGGTAATGGCGGAGCAAAAGAAGACGCCTCGGATGCTAAAAAAACGCCTGAAGAGTTAACTTTGTATATCGTTCGCCACGGAAAAACAATGTTGAATACAACAGATCGTGTTCAAGGATGGTCAGATGCAGTCTTGACAAAAGCTGGTGAAGAAGTTGTAACAGCAGCTGGAGTTGGGTTGAAAGATATTGAATTCCAAAATGCTTATAGTAGTGATAGTGGTCGTGCCATTCAAACTGCTAATCTAATCATTAAGGAAAATGAAAAATCGTCTGATTTAAAAGTAATTACAGATGAGCGTTTAAGAGAGTTTAACTTTGGTACGTACGAAGGCGATTTAAATCATACAATGTGGCAAGATATTGCTGACGACCAAGGTGTAACCTTAGAAGAGTTCATGAAAAACATGACACCAGAATCTTTTGCAAACAGTGTCGCAAAACTTGACGCTAAAAATGTAGAAGAAGCGAAAATCAACTGGCCAGCAGAAGATTATGAAACGATTACGACAAGACTTAAAGCAGGTGTTGAAGATATCGTAGAAAAAGAAATGAAGAACCCAGGTAGTGGAAATGTTTTGATCACCTCTCACGGTTTGAGTATCTCTGCTTTATTAGACACATTGTTTGATGACTTCAAAATCCCAGAAGGTGGATTGAAAAATGCCAGTGTATGTACAGTGAAATACAAAGACGGAAAATATACATTAGATAAAGTCAATGACCTAAGCTACGTTGAAGCTGGAGAAAAATAATTTGGATAAGGTTGAAACAATTTATTTCGATTGTTTCAACCTTATTTTCTATAAAATGCTGAGAAAAAGGTAATCCAGATAAATTTTTGTGTATAATGAAAGTAAGAAAAAAGGGAAAAGGTGGGTAATTATGGTAACTATTACAAATTTTAGAGACATTGGCGGAATTAAAAATAAAGAAGGAAAGAAACTTAAAACAAATGTATTTCTAAGATCAGGCGAATTATCCAGTCTGACGAAAGAAGACGAACAGCGTTTAGAAAAAAAATATCATTTAGGGAAAATCATCGATTTAAGAAGTGAGTTGGAAGTAGAAGAACGACCAGATATGTCTGTTCCGAAGTCTGAGTACATTCATATAGATATCTTAGAAGATATTCAAGATGAGGGCGCATCAATAGGAGACTTTGTTAAAATCGGTTCTCCAGAGAAATCTGCTTCTTATATGGCAAAACTCTATGGAGATATTGCTTTGAATACGACTTCTCAAAAAGGCTATAATAAATTTTTTGAAGAAATTTTAGCATTACAGGAACAAGAAAGTATTTTATTCCATTGTTTTGCAGGAAAAGACCGTACAGGAATCGCCGCAGCACTTGTTCTAGAAACACTAAACGTCTCTAGAAAAGAGATCTACACAGATTATTTAAAGACAAATGAGTTAAGAAAGAAAGAAAATGCAATGATTTTAGAACAAGCCAGAAAAACAAATTTGGAGGAAGCGAATTTAGAAGCATTGCATGTCGCCTTGAATGTAGATAGCAGTTATTTAGATAATTTTTATCAAACTGTAGAAGCTCAGTACGGTGATATTTCTACCTATTTGAAACAAGCGATCGGTTTAGATAAAGGAACAATAGAAATCTTGAATCACCGCTTTCTGTTAGCATAAAAATTAGATAGGGAGAGTATCTATGACTAAAAATCAACACATTGAGCTGTTGAATCGCTGTATCGAAATTTCGAAAGCAGCTAGAAAACATGGGAACACGCCATTTGGTGCGTTACTCGCAGACAAAGAAGGAAACATTCTTTTGGAGCAGGAGAATATCGAGATCACAGAAAAAATCTGTACCGGACATGCTGAAACAACGTTAGCGGCGAGAGCATCCCAGCACTACAGCAAAGAGTTTTTATGGGAATGCACGTTGTATACAACCGCAGAGCCCTGTGCAATGTGTACCGGAGCGATCTATTGGGGAAATATTGGCACGATCGTTTATGCAATGACAGAAAAACGCTTATTAGAGCTAACGGGAGATAATGAGCAAAATCCAACATTTGATTTACCATCAGAAGAAATCATCAAACATGGACAAAAAGATATTCAAATCATTGGGCCTTTTCCAGAAATCGAGACAGCTGCAGCTGCTGTCCACCAAGGCTATTGGGATTGAATTTTATAGAGGTGGAAGCAGCATTGTTCAGCTCTTGGTGCTTTAGTATTTATAATTTTGGTAGATGATCTGATCGAAGCTTAGCACAGTAGTAGTGTTTATTCGATGCTGAAAGAGCTGGGGCATAGCTCATAGAATGATGGCCCAGTTCTTTTTTTATGATAATTATCTAAAAAATCAGAATTTTCTAAAATATTATTGACTTATCTAAACGTTAAGGTAATAATAAAAAAATAACCAAAAAAGGAGCTGGAAAAGAAATGATTATTAAACCGACATTGCCCCAAGAAATGACGATTTTTTTCGATACAGAAAATCAGCCGAATGACAAAGTCCAAATGGGCTTGATCGTTTTACAACCAGGAGAAAAACGACCTCTAGAAGGATTTGCTAGACATGAGCAAGATGAATATTCTTATGTGGTATCAGGGAAAGCACATACGATCTTAGAAGATGGGCAAGATCTAGTAGGAAAACCAGGCGATGCACAATTGATCGAAGCTGGAGAGGGACATATCAATTATAATGACGGAGATGAGCCTGCTGTCGTTGTTTGGATGTTAGTTGAACGCACATAAAAAAGTAATGAAGGAGAAATGTATGAAAAAAATAATTCAATCAATTATTGTAATGACTGTGATGGTGACGATCATTTCAGGATGTTCTGGAACAAAACACGAAGATGCAGCAAAACCGACACCGCTTCGGTTGATGTCGGCTTCTGAGCTGACAACCTTAGATACTTCTGTAATGTTGGATTTTCCTGATGCTATTGTGCAAACAGCAGCATTTGAAGGTCTTTATGCTTTGGATGATAAGGATCAATTGATTCCAGCAGCTGCTAAAGAGATGCCTGAAATATCTGAAGATGGTAAAACATATACGATTAAGTTAAGAGAAGATGCTAAATGGAGCAATGATGATCCTGTAACAGCGAAAGATTTTGAATATGCCTGGAAAAAGATGATCGATCCAGAAAATGGTTATGTTTATAGTTTTTTAGTTAAAGATACGATCCTGAATGCAGAGGATATTTCTGATGGGAAAAAACCTGTTGAAGAACTTGGGGTCAAAGCAATCGATGATCAGACTTTAGAGGTCAAATTGAAAGAGGCAAAACCATACTTTACCTCAGTTTTAGCTTTTCCAACTTTCTTCCCGCAAAATCAAAAGGTTGTAGAGGAATTAGGGACAGATTACGGCACAACTAGTGAGAACGTTGTGTATAATGGTCCGTTTATTGTTGAAAACTGGAAACAGACAGATTTAAGCTGGGATCTAAAGAAAAATGAAAACTACTGGGATTATGAAAATGTAAAATCGGATAGTATTCATTATGAAGTAATCAAAGAAGCATCGACTGCTTTAAATTTATTTGAAGATGGTCAGCTGGATGTTGCAACGATCACAGGCGAATTAGCCAAACAAAATCAAAGCAATCCAGATTATCACTCTTATCCAACAGCAACAATGAATTATATTCGTTTGAATCAAAAACGAAAAGGGAAAGATACCCCATTAAAAAATGAAAATCTAAGAAAAGCTCTGGCACTTGGTATCGATAAAGAAAATCTGGTCAATAATATTATTGCGGATGGATCAAAACCTTTGTATGGCGCAGTGACAGAAGGTTTTGTCAGCAATCCTGAAACAGGTGTCGATTTTAGAGAAGAAGCCGGAGATTTGATGACTTATGATGAAAAAGCAGCACTTAGTTATTGGGAGCAAGCTAAAAAAGAACTAGGGGATAACATCACGATCGACTTGATGGTAACGGATGATGGTTCGTATAAAAAAATGGGAGAAAGCTTACAAGGAAACTTAGAAAAACTATTTCCTGGGTTAACGATCAATGTTACAGCTTTACCAACAGAAACAGCTTTAAATTTGAGTAGAGAAAGTGATTATGACATGTTTCTGATTTATTGGACACCAGACTACCAAGATCCGATTTCTACACTAAATATGCTGCGAAGCGGAAATGATCGTAACTACTCAAATCCAACGTATGATGCATTGCTGGATGACGCTTCACAAAAATATGCAACAGAATTACAAAAACGCTGGGAAACGTTGATCGCCGCCGAAAAGGAAGCAATCGAAGAAACTGCTGGAATGATCATAATCAGTCAAAATCAGCAATCTGTTTTACAAAATCCACAGGTCAAAGGTCTGAGCTATCATACTTTTGCTGCACCATTGACACTAAAAAATGTCTATAAAGAAACAAAATAAAAATCTAAGGATAGAGTGTTTGAGACATAACTCTGCGAGTCATATCCTAGACATCTGAAATCCAGATAAACGGTGGGAGCAGAAGCAATCCCTTCGGAAATAAGCGAGAATTCTCAAAAATTTGAAGAACAATTTTTGAGAATTCTTTCTTATTTCTTGGGATTAAACACTTCTGTCCCATTATTTTTTTGTGCAGAATAATATCTGAATCTTCATTCTCGTTGTATGATAGAGCTATAGAATATCAGGAGTGTGAGGATATGACGCGACATACCCATGAAAAGCAGACCGAAGTGAATGAAATGCAGCTAAAAAATGTCGAAGAAGAAATTCGAAAATTTATTTTGAAACAACGACCAGATTTAACAGAAGATTCCTATATACTTTTTCACGAATTATTGAATTACCGTTTGGATTATATGAAAATAATGATAAAAAGTGATTCTATGATAATGGAAAAACTAAATGAAAGCATTGTTCAAACAATTAAAAATAATGAAACGATATCCAATAATCTGAATACGACTGTAGAAAAAAATTTAACTATTGGACAAAAAACAGCAGATGCTATTGCCAAATTTGGCGGCAGCTGGCCATTTATTTTCATTTTTATCATCGTTTTAGTCGTTTGGATCATCCTTAATTCAACGCAACTATTGGGGAAACCATTTGATAGATATCCGTTTATTTTATTGAATCTTGCATTGTCTTGTTTAGCTGCGATTCAAGCGCCAGTGATTATGATGAGCCAAAATCGTCAAGAAGCAAGAGATCGTGAGCAGGCCAATAATGACTATAAAGTAAATCTAAAAGCTGAAATCGAAGTCAATCTGCTGCATGAGAAAATGGACTATCTAATCAATAGCCAATGGCAGCACTTGGTTCAAATGCAGCATATTCAAATTGAACTACTAAGTGAATTGCAAGAGCAAGTAAGTGAAATGAATAAAAAGAAGGAATGAACTAATGTAATTCAAACGATTATATTTATATTTTTGGAAAATAATATAAATAACTTTGTTTAATATTGGAAAAAATAGAGAAAAGCTCGAAAACCGCTATATATGTGGCTAAATGGGCTTTTTTTGTTGCTGTAGTTTAAAAAAAATAGGTGTAAGAATGAAAAAAATGACAAAAAAATCCATTTTAATAGCATATTACTTGATATAAAAGATTAAGGGAGACTATAATAAATATAAGTCAGTGTTTTAACTGCTTAGTTATGGGAGGAGAGAGCATTATGTTTAGTTATACAGATATGATTTTGTCAGTAATGCAAAGAGTTGAAGTCTACAATGAGATTTTTAATGCCATTGCTAAGGAAGTTCAAGAGAACAGCTGCAGCCAAGCGATCAACAGAAAAGGGAAAGATACTTATTTATTTTGTCGCAACAATGTGAACCGTTTCTTTATAGAAGAAGGAAGCTTTAGAAAAAATTTAGTCTTCTATGGAGAAAAAGAAGCGACAAAAATCTTGTTGGAAGGCTTAGATATTTATAAAGAGGGGATTTACTTTTGGTTGGAAGCATTGAATGATAAGTGCGAAGTGATCGATGAAGTCAAATATAAACGTGGATTGCATCGTGCAAAAAGTGCATTTATGTTGATCAACCAAGCCTGTAAGGAAGCTTGTGGAGGAATTGAAAGTGCACATAGCGTTCATAAAATGTAATCACTTAATGTCTTAGCACTGTACTTTATTATTAAATTTTATTGATTTGAACTAGCTATATGAAAAGAAAGTTCAATTTGTTTGGAATTATTTTCATTTAGTATTTATATTAAAATATTAAAAAATACCAAGATTAATTAGAAAATCTTGGTATTTTTATTTTTTATATTAAGAAATTTTTCGATTAATTTGTCAAGTTCTTGGTCGATCTCTTGTTTATTTGATTCTTCTCGCGTCAAAAACAATGGCGGAGTGACGTGCATGTCTATCATTTTAATAGCTAAAGCACTTGACTCTGTTAAGCTGACTGTGATTTGCGGATGTACGAGTGTATCGCCGCAAGGGCCTGCAACTAAGAAAGCTAGTTCGATCGTCTCTTTATCAAGTATTCTAATACGGTAATAGCCATCATGAATAAACGTTTTATCCTCGCTGAAATAACTTAACAACTCTTGTAGCTCATTGACTCTCTTCATTTTGTCCACCTCATTTTATTGATTATACCATAGTTAGGAAAACTTAATGTTTCTCTATATCCCTCGTGTTATTATTGAGTTTTTTTCTTTTAAAATATATTTAAATTCTATACTGATTAACAGGCTTTACAGCGATTTCGCTTCACATAATTCTCAATTTTTTGTGTTTTTAATTAAAAAAATGATAAAAAAAAGGACGAAAAAACATAGACTTAACAAATGAAATAGATTAAACTAATTTTAGTTTAGGAATTATATCAATATTATATCTAGATTATCACGTTTTTTTAATAGAGAATACATATAAATTAGAAAAATGGATGTGTGGCAGAATACTTTAAAGGAGAGCAGCATGATGTATGACATAGGATTTGTTTCATTTAATGAGCTCGATAAAGAGAAGTACATAGAAGCATTAAGAAATAGTCAATTACATGTAAATTTGATTTCGAAAGATGAAGCAGCTGAAAATGCGAATAAGTATGATGGCATTATTATAGAAGAAAATCATTCGCAAAATATTGGTATGATCTGTGAGTTGATCATCTTGATAAAAAAAGAAAGTAATCCATTTGTTTGGGTCATTTCTAATAGAAAGAACAATATGAATCATATTGTATATCTTCAACTTGGAGCAGATGGGATATTGGATGAAGAACTTGATTTTGAAGTTAGCAAGCTTTTCTTGACGAATACATTGAATCGTTGCAAGAACAAAGATGGAGCATCTATAGATAGGAAAGAACAATCTACGAAATCAGCAAGTGGTTCTGATTTTCATTTGCGGCCATGTAACTATAGTGTTGTGTTGAATGGAACAGAAATAAATCTGACAAAACTGGAATTCAAGGCGATTGAATTTTTGCAGACACAGCAGGGAGTCGCTGTATCTTATGAAGAAATTTATAAAAATGTTTGGGAAAATGAAGGGAACGATAAACAATATCGTGTGTCGAATCTGATTTTTCATTTAAGGCAGAAAATCGAAACAGATGCTGCTCGCCCAGTATATATTAAAACAGTTCGTTCAAAAGGCTACAAATTAGCCCTATAAGTTTCAAAATATAAGGGCACAATAATGTCATGGCGGTTGTTCTAAAGAGAACGATGACGGTGACAAAAAAACGAATTTAATTGGTTTCTTTTTTTCTAGCCAGATGTAAACACATAAACAAAGAGAGAAAATCAGTGCTCCTTTGATGACATCCGAATTGAGAACAGCCATTCTCGATCGGAACCAAGTCATAAATTCAGCGCCAATTTTCCCTGCACTGTGAATGTATCAAAAAATGAAACACTTGGCAAGAAAAATAGAAATAGATTGTGTGTTCAATTAAGACAGACACACAAAAAATGTTTTGGGGAGGAGTTGAAAGATATGAAAATCGGAAAAAAGTCTTACCTTACTATTGCATTAGTCTTATTGGTTAGTATTTTCTCTACTCTTTTATTAAAAAATAGTACTCCGATGAAAGCATCAGAAGAAAGGTATTCTATTGAAACAGAAACGGTAAATGCTGCTGGTCAAATACCAGTTAAAATAACTATTGCTGAACCAATAGATGAAGAGTTGACGCTTTCGCTTGAAGGTTTTGACAATTTGGATGCTGCTGATTTAAACAATGGTGTTCTGGAGGAAGATAAAAAGAATATAGTAATAGAAGATACAGATGATATTAAAATCAAAAGAATTACTACAAAAGTGAGCGAAAAGCCTGTACAAATAACTTTCTTTGCTAATAAAGATGGTCAGAGTGAATCTGGAAAGATCACATTATTAAATGTAGCTCAAGAAGTGTTGAGTTCTACTAAGGTTGAATTTGCAGCCGATGAGTCAACGTTAGTTGATAAGATTGTTGCAAAAAGCTTGGCTCTAACGCCAACAGCTGATGCAACCACAGAGCAAAATGTGGGACCTGTTCCTGCAACAGCCGAAGAAAAGGCTGCGGCAAATGCTGCTGCTAATACAAGATTTGGATTCGATCCATTGCAAAATGAAGCAACTGTTGGAACTTGGGCAGATTTCAAGTTAGCTTATCAAGACAATTCAGTTACTAAAATCACAATGACACAAAATATTTCAAATAGAGCAGTCAGTGGAACCGCTGGTAACTTAGGTGAAAGATCTAAGTCTATTGAAATTGATGGTGGTGGTTTTTTACTTGATTTAAATGATCAGACACTTCGCTTAGCTAACACACCAACTGATGGAATCGGCTTTGTCCATGTGCATAATATGTCTATCAAGCAAAATGTAACAGATGCTGGGTATAACGGCGGAACTTACAGTTGGGCATTTATTATGGGAAACAATGGAACGGGCTATGCAAGAAATTGGTATTTTAGAGTTGGGGATATTCGCAGCTTTGAAGAAGTTAATGGCGAAAAGGTAGCTCGTTTGATTCGTGGAACAAGAAGTGAAATCACTGTTTATGGGAAAATGACGTTATACACAACCTCTGAAAACTTTTACGCTGGTAGTGTCATTATTGAAGATGGAACTGAATGGTATGGTGTGAATACTACATCTCCTTGGTCTTTGGTCTGGTATGAACAAAACTCATCAGGGACTGACACTGGAGCCGCTCAAAAATATATTGTAGGAAAACGCAGTTATGTTTACTTACAAAATAGAGGAAATAATCCGACATACCCATCTGTATACAGCTACTATAAAGAATTAGAAGTTGGGGAAAACTCAATTTACAATGCAAATATGGCTGGAAACTCTGTACGATTTGATAATCCTGGAGTTATGACGGTAAAAGCAAATGCCGTAGTTAACTTACTGAGTCGTGGAACAGGAGAAGTTCTTCAATATTCTTCAAATGATGCGTCAGTCGTTGTTGAACCAACAGGGAGCTTATATATTGTTGGAAACACAACTGGTGGTGTCGTTGGACTGAATGGAGGAAGTAATCGTTCTCTAACACTGAACTCACCTAAAGGCTATGATATACGGAACCGAAATAATAGTGGGAGAGCTATTGCAGTGACAGCTGTGGCAACTCAAACATTTAATTTAACCGATTCTGATATCGATCTATGGAATGTCGGTAAGGATATGGCTGGACCATCACAAGAAACGTATGCTTTAGTTACTAACTTTAGCTCTACTGGTACAAATGTGATTACAACTTCTGAGCCTGGACTACAATCATTCAGATTTACAAATTATCGAAGAATCACTGGAATGAATGCTAAACCTACAATGGAATGGACGCCTGTAACAGATGCAGACAAAACTTATCAAGCAAAAGTTAAGATAGGAATGACACCATCTGATGAATTTGATGAAAATGGAAATGTCAAATTAATTCCAGTTTATGCTTCTAAAGATCAAGCATCTGTAACCTATACAGATACTTACAATGAAACACATACTGCATCAACTTTAGATGGAGGACTCGCACCTTTTACTGATACAAAATTCAATATTGCAGGTAAACAGATCAGTGCACATGCTGTCAGAGGACCTTGGATTTCAGAGCCAGATGAAGCAACGACGGTTATCGATGTCACACCGCCGGAACCGGCAGTTGTAACTGGTGGTAAAGTTACTAACGGAATGAAGCAATTGACTGGTGAAGGTGCGGAACCAAAAGCAAAAATTTACCTGGATATCAATGGCGTTCGTCAATCAGTAGTTGGGCTTGTAAATGATGATGGCACATGGACGTACAATCTACCCCATTATTTAGAAAAAGGCGATGTCATACAAATCTTCTTAGAAGATAACGCGGGTAAGATCACTGAAGCAATTACTCCAGCAGCACCTTCGACAAATAGCGATGCAGGGAACATTAATCCAGCAACAGATATGACGTACCGTGATGCAACCTTTAAAGCGGCAACGAAGTATACCGTAGAGGATGTTCTTCCTGATAAACCATCAATGGATAAAACAGTTGTTTCTTCAGGTGGAGCGACGACACAAGTTGGCGATACGTTGACTTATACGTTGACAGCTAAAAATAATAAGGAAGCAACTTATACAACGCTTTGGAAAAATGTAATCGTTACGGATACCCTTCCAGAAGGATTGGATTTTGATCCGGCAACAGCTGAAATCAAGATTGATGGAGTAACCGCTGAAACACCAAATGATTACTCTTATGATCCAGATTCAAGAGTGTTGACAGTCAAATTAGGTGATTTAGCAACTGGAGATTCTTCAGTTATCACATTCAAAGCAACTGTTGCTTCTTCAGCCGTTGGAACCGTGATCAGTAATACTGCAACGGTGGTCGGTGACTCACCAAGAGAAACGCCATTTGTTGAAGGACCAAATGATCCGGATGCGACACATGAAACCTATACAGCGACTTCTCAAAAAGCAGATAGCCCTGGTGGAACCGTCTTTGGTGTACTTGAACTAGCTTCTGCTCCGACAGAAATCGATTTTGGAAGTGCGAAGTATCAAGGGAAAACAACGAGAATCAATTCAGCTCAGCATCATGGAGCAGATTTAGTTGTTAAGGATAGCCGGGCAAACAAAAAAGGCTGGACATTGACAGCTAAATTAACAACACCGATGACAAGTACAAATCCAGACGTTCCAGCTTACACATTGGATGGCGCTTTGAAGTATGTCTATAACAATAATGAAATCACATTGAACGGCGGCGCTCAGGATATTATGATCCAAGACGCCAATGCTTCTACCGCTGAAACGACCTATAATATTAGTGATACGTGGTCTGCTTCCGGTGACGGCTTCAAGTTTGAAACTGCAGCTCAAGATGTGAAAGCACTTGGTACGTATCAAGGCGAGATCCTTTGGGAACTTGGAGATACTCCATAAGAGTAAAGGAGATTTTTAATCAATGAAAAAAAGAATCAAGTATATGATCATCTCCTTTGCTTTTGTATTGACGTTAGCAGTCGTTTATCCATTGAATGCTGCGGCCAATGCCAATGGAGGAGAATTGAAAACGGACGGTGTGATCAGCTTTTATGAAGATAGTTCTTCAACAGAACCGACAAGTACTACGCCACCTTCATCAACGACAGAACCATCATCTGTACCAGAGCCTTCAACAAGTGAACCTAAAGTGGTAAAACCTGTTGGACGTTATCCAAGTACAGGTGAGATGGTAAAAACTAGTCTTGTTTTTACTGGAGCGGCTTTGATCGTTATTGGATTACTTCTATTCTTATGGAAACGTAAGAAAGATAATGAAGGGCGGGATAATCAATGAGGAAAAAACGATTACTGATTCAAGCTCTCATTGTACCGCTGACTGTAGTTGCTTCATTAGCGGGTGTATCTAATGCTGCTTATGCTGAAACAGAATCGATCAGCGGACCTGGAACGATCAAGTTTGAAGGAGAATATCCTCAGAATATTGTGGATCCTGAAAAACCTGGTGAAATTGTCGATCCAGGAGAAACCCCTCAACTTACAGGGGATTTGCGAATTGATTTTGTACCAAAATTAGATTTCTATCAGAACAAAATCTCTGATAAAGATGAAGTCTATTATGCAAATGCGCAAAATTTCTTTGGAGCAACAAAGGCTAGAGGTAATTTTGTTCAAGTCACAGACTTGAGACAAAAACCAACGGGTTGGACACTGCAGCTTCGTCAAGAAATGCAGTTTACAAACAATGATGCCAAAAACAAAGAAATCAAAGGGGCTATGCTTTCGCTGGATAAATCTTGGGTGAGTTCGACCAAGGATCTTAATGAAGCGCCTCAACTATCAAAAGAAATCATCAACATAGACAATGTTGGCGCTTCGTATAACTTAGCGCAAGCGAATACGGGACAAGGCAGCGGGACTTGGACGATTTCCTTCGGAGCTTCTGAAGAAAATAAGGCGAACCAAAAAAATACGCTGGAACCAAGACTGGACAAAAATGGACAAGCAGTACTTGATCCTGTTTTTGATCAAAAGCCTGTCTATCAAAACAAAGCAGTTTCATTGTCAATACCAGGAACAACAGTTGTTGATCCGGTACCTTACACTACGGTGTTAACTTGGATATTAGCCGAGTTGCCATAAATAAAAAAACACACAAACATACAATACTAGGAGGAAACACACATGAAAACAAAAACATTATGTTCAGTAGCATTATTAGCAGTAGTAGCAGCAGGATTAGCTTTACCAGCAGGAGCAAACGCTGAAGCAAAATCTCAAGCAGCAAAAGGAACAATGACATTTACAGAAGACAACGATCCTAAAGACGTAGTTGACCCGGAAGATCCAGACAAACCAATCGTAGATCCTAAAGAGCCAATCATCGTTAACCCAGATCGTGGTTCATTCAGTATCGATGCAGTAACTGAATTAAATTTTGGTACTGATAAAGTAAAAGCTTTCGCATCTAACCCTGAGTACTTCGCAGCAGCTATCCCAACAAAAAATGCTGATGGTGATATCACTCGTGGGAACTTCGTACAATTCACAGATGTACGTGGTACTGCAAACCATAAATACACAGTAAGTGCACAATTGACTAAACAATTTGAAGCAAACGGAACTGCCGGTACTTTCTTGAAAGGTGCTACAATCGATTACTCAAATGCAGCAATCACTTCTGCAGATCCAGCAGCACAATGGCCAGCAACTACTGTTGCAGGATTCCAATTAGCAGCTGATGCAGCAGGAACAGGCGCTGGTTCTTCAGTACCAGTATTAACAAATTCAGATGCTTCTAAAGGTATCGGAACTTACACAATCGAATTTGGTCAATACGGCGACGGAACTGCTGATACAACAGCTGACTCTGTTAAATTGACTGTACCAAACACAAACATTTTACTAGCTGATACTTACACAGCTGAAATCACTTGGTCAATCGCTGAAGTATTATAATTCAAACGAATTAAACTGGATCATAACACAGACTTTTAGCTAGTCATGTTTCAAATGAATGGCGGGACAGAAGCAAATACTACTTCTGTCTCTGCCTTTTTAAAGAGAGGGATATCGATGAAGAAAAAGAAGCTATTATTTTTACTAGTAACAATTATCATAGCAACACTTCTGCCGATCAAAGCCTATGCAGAAGATAGCAGTAGCGGGAACGCAACTGGATTTACATATGAAGCAATCAAGCCTGATAACCAAAGAGACACTGGTGCAGGATATTTTGACTTAAGAATGACTCCTGGACAAAAACAAACGGTAAAGATCAAAATCAAAAATTTAGCTGCCGAAGAAATCGAAGTCTCTGTAAAACTGAATGGAACAAAGACGAATGCGAATGGAGTAGTGGAATACGGACCAACGACGATCAAGAAAGATAAGTCGTTGAAGTATGATTTTGAAGAGATTGTTTCAGCACCAGAAACGGTGAAAATACCTGCAAAAAGTGAACAAGATATCGACATAGCAATCAATATGCCAGAAGCATCTTATGATGGGATGATCGCTGGTGGCATTCAGCTTCAAAAAGTTGAAAAAGAAAATAAAGCCGAACCTAAAAAGACGGGGGTCATCAATAAATACGCCTATGTAATTGGGATGATTCTAACGGAAACTGATAAAGAAGTACTACCAAATATAGAATTGAATAAAGTGTATGCAGATCTAAATAATTTTAGAAATACATTTTTTGTTAACTTCTCAAATGTTGAACCCGCGTATTTAGAAAACATGACGACGCAAGTTCAAATCATGAAAGAAGATAGTGATGAAGTACTGTATGAAACAAAACGTTCAGGTATGAGAATGGCGCCGAATTCATTGATCAATTTTCCTGTAAGTATGGAAGGTGATCGAATGGTTGCTGGAAATTATCGTGCCAAAATCCTGGTAACTTCTGGTGACAGAAAATGGAACTGGGATGAAAAGTTCAAGATTACAGATGAAGAAGCAGACAAATTCAATAATCAGGATGCAGGATTGGAAGATGTCCAAACCTTTAACTGGCAATTGATTGCCGGCATTGTTGGCGGAATTGTTGCGCTAGCAGTGATCATCTTCGTAGTGATCAGAACCATCAGCAAAAAGAAACAAGCGAAGAAAAAACAGGCAAGAAAAAAGAAACCTAGAAAATAACTAAAAATGGAGAAAGTGAGGAGGGAAAGAAATGACGGTATTAGATTGGTTTTTTATTATTTCTTTGTCTCTAGCCAGTATCGGGTTAGTATTTTCAGGTATCTCTTTTTATCTGATGGCTCAAACGAAAAAGGCTCTAAAGAAACTGAAGAGAAGAAAAGTTCGTAAGAAAAAACAAAAACAAAAGAAACGCAACATCAGAGAGCTGGTGAAGAAGAGTAAGAAGCAGCGCAATTGGGGAATTTCTTTAAGTATACTCTTTTTAGTTTTTAGTATAGCCGCTGGTTATTCTTTATATTATCAGGCAATGCATTTAAGCCAGAAAGATTCTAAAGCTGTTGTTCAAGGGTACTATTTGATGGATAATCTGGAAAATGAGTTAAAAACGGCCAAGACTACTGAAAATGATGTGAAATCAGGTAAAAATATCAAACTATTAGCAGGACAATTCTCGAGCTATGGTATTTATAAAGCGACGATTCGAAATAGCGAGACAGGGCAAAAGAAATTGAACAAGTATTATAAGTCGATGAAAGAGTTAGGAATCAATTTATCTTCTCAGCCGAATGATTTCTTTAAAAATGAAACACTACTAAATGAGTTTGAAACTGATTTGGAGGCGATCAAGAAGAATCATGAGGATGTTGTCCGTTACTTCAATATCAATAAAAATGCGTTGGTAAATAAAAAATAGTCTGGTGATTTCATGAAAAAGACCACTCACAAACCAAAGAATCGAGCAGTCAAAAAGAAGTCAGAACAAAGAAAACCAGCTGCTGTCAAAAAGCCGCAAGCATCAAAAACTGGAAAGCCGAAAAAAAAGCAGGTTCGACCTGTCAAACATAAAAAAAAGAAAATCAACAAGAGAAAAAGAAGGCTTAGAAAAATAAAGCTTCTTTTTGTGGAAATAGTGTTGACTCTTTTGGTGACGATAGGCGTCTTATATACATTGTCACTTTTTACTTTTTCCCTTGCTAGAGTAGAAGGCTATTCTATGAGTGCAACGTTAGAGGATGGAGACATTGTGGTGGTGAATAAATTAGCTAAAGTGAAACGGTTTGATCTGGTTTATCTTAAAGTACCGAAGTCAAAAGAGAAATCGATCCGCAGAATTATCGGACGACCAGGTGAAAGTTTATACTATAAGAATGGACAGCTATTTATCAATGAGCAGGAAAAAGATGAAGCCTTTATTGGTGAGTATAAAAAACAATTTGAACAAGACGGAATGCTTTATACAGAAGATTTTACGTTAAAGGCATTAACTGGAAGTCCAACGATTCCACAAGGGAAGTACCTCGTTTTGGGAGATAATCGACCATATGCGACTGATAGCCGTTATTATCAGCTTGTGGATGAAAAAGAAATCATCGGGAAAGTCGAAATGAGAGTACTGCCTCTCCATAAACTTCAACGAGTAAAATAGTTATTGAAAAACATCTGATATTCCAATGAATGCCAGATGTTTTTTGTTGAGAAAAAAAGTCAGTTAAAAAGCAAGTTTTTTCTTTTGATATCTGTTATACTGGGAATGTTACAAGTTCCCGAAAGGATTTATTTGGCGCTGGTTGAGAGCATATGTGATGCTTCGATCACCTAAATAAAGATGCCTTGTAACCGAATATAACTAGGGGGAATACATTATGACAGAGAGACATTTATTTACATCAGAGTCCGTTTCAGAAGGACATCCGGACAAAGTAGCCGATCAAGTAAGTGACGCGATATTGGATGCGATTTTAGAGCAGGACCCACAGGCACGTGTCGCGTGCGAAACAAGTGTAACAACAGGTTTGGTTTTAGTTTTTGGAGAAATATCGACAACAGCTTATGTTGATATTCAAAAAATCGTTCGACAAACATTAAAAGATATTGGCTATACTCGAGCAAAATACGGTTTTGATGGAGATACAGTAGCAGTTCTTGTTGCCATTGATGAACAATCACCGGATATCGCTCAAGGTGTGGATGGTGCGCTCGAAACTCGTGGAGACAAAGATACAAAAGATGACATTGGTGCTGGAGATCAAGGGCTGATGTTTGGCTTTGCAGTCAACGAAACACCGGAGTTGATGCCTTTACCTATTTCACTGAGTCATCAATTAGTTCGCCGTCTATCAGAGCTACGTAAAGAAGAAACATTACCTTACTTACGACCTGACGCGAAATCACAAGTAACAGTAGAATATGATGAAGAGGGAAAACCTCAGCGCGTGGACACTGTAGTGATCAGCACACAGCATGATGAAGATACAACGCTGGAGCAAATTCAAGATGATGTGAAATCACTCGTGATCGAACATGTGATTCCAGCTGAATTATTAGATGAAGAAACAAAATATTTTATCAATCCGACTGGCCGCTTTGTTATTGGCGGACCTCAAGGAGATGCCGGCTTGACTGGACGGAAAATCATCGTTGATACTTACGGCGGTTATGCGCGTCACGGCGGCGGTGCTTTTTCTGGAAAAGATGCAACAAAAGTCGATCGCTCAGCAAGCTATGCAGCTCGCTACATTGCTAAAAATATTGTTGCTGCTGGTTTAGCAGAAAAAGCAGAAGTTCAACTAGCATACGCAATCGGCGTAGCACAACCGGTGTCAATTTCAATCAATACCTTTGGTACCAGCAGTGTACCAGAAAGTAAATTGATCAAAGCAGTAAGAGAAAACTTTGATCTACGTCCGGCAGGAATCATTGAAATGCTTGATTTACGCCGTCCAATTTACAAACAAACAGCAGCATATGGTCATTTTGGTCGTACAGATATCGAACTACCTTGGGAGCAGACAGACAAAGTCGAAGCAATCAAAGCAAGTTTAGGTGAGTAACAGAGGCGGCGCTACTAATGAAAATTAGTGGCGCTGTTTTGCTGCGAACCACCGCGATTGGCTTTGCCAGAGCGGATGCTGAGCAGTACTTGGCGACCAACGGGAGCGAAGTCACCTTACTAGTGAACCATGAACAAGAATCATGGAACAACCCCTAATAAACCTGAACTTTCAAGCGGTTAATCCAACTAAAGCAGCCAGAACTAGTGAATCACAAACAAGGCTTATGAACAAAACTAATAAACTCAAGGGTTCAAACAGTAATTTAACTAAAACAGCTAGAGTAATGCTGGGCAGTACTTGGAAACAATGCGAGCGAAGGAATCCTTAGGATGACCGTAGCTTAAACAAAAGCAAAGAACACAAAAACCACATCGAACCTATATTTATTCACAAGTTATTAGTTTAGCTATATAAGCAACATTGCAAGAATAGCTAATCTAACAAACAGTGGAAAAACATTGTTTTATAAAGCTACATAAGCAGTAGTAAAATTAACTGTCACATAATAGGGGAATGAACATTATTTAGATAAAAGGATGGAGATATATGAAAAGAGAAACAAACGTCAAACTTGTAACGATCAGTGTGTTCGTTGCAACCTTTATGACTGCGATCGAAGGCACGATCGTTTCAACAGCGATGCCGACGATCGTGGGATCATTACATGGTATGGAAATCATGAATTGGGTTTTTTCTATTTATTTGTTAACTAATGCTATGTTAACACCGATTTATGGGAAATTAGCAGATAAAATTGGTCGAAAACCGATTTTTATGATAGGAATTATTATTTTTATTATTGGTTCGTCACTTTGTGGTTTGGCTCAAAACATGCTGACATTGATCATTGCTAGAGCAATTCAGGGGATTGGTGCAGGAGCGATCATGCCCGTTGCTTTGACGATTCTTGCAGACATTTATTCTATTGATAAACGAGCGAAAATGTTGGGGTTGAATAGTGCTGCCTGGGGAATCGCCAGTATTTTTGGTCCGCTTGCCGGTGGTTTTATCGTTGATACCGTCGGCTGGCATTGGATTTTCTTCATCAATGTTCCGATCGGCCTTGTCTTGTTAGGTTTGATCGCTTACTTCTTAGTGGAACCAAAAAGAGAGCAAAACAAAGTACCAATGGACATACTTGGCAGTGTTCAGCTGATGCTGGTCTTATTGACCTTACTATTGGGCTTTCAATTGATCGGTGATAATGGTTTTGGTCTGAACGTCTTTCTTTGTTTAGGTGCGTCTATTTTATTCTTTATTAGCTTCATTTTTGTTGAAAAAAGAGCCAAAGATCCAGTGATCGATCTAAAATTATTTAAAAATTCTACGTTCGTTATTGTGAATATCGTAGCTGCTTTGATCAGTGGATTTTTGATGGGAGTAGAAGTGTATATTCCGATGTGGATGCAGGGCGTTTTAGGTAAAAGTGCGGGTCTTGGTGGACTTGTTTTAGCCCCGATGTCGATTTTATGGATGGTTGGTTCGTTTATTGCAAGTTCATTGATGGAAAAACACACGACTAAAAAAGTATTGACGATCGGATTAACGATCACATTACTAGGTGGTATTTTCTTAGTATTGGTTCCTGTATCGATTTCATTTATTTGGTTCTTTGCTATTTCTTCAGTATTAGGGATCGGTTTTGGGATTACGATCACTACAACAACAGTCAATGCTCAAAGTAGCGTAGATCCTTCTGAGGTAGGTGTAGCAACTTCATTCAATACTCTTGTTAGAACAATTGGGCAAACGTTGATGGTGTCTATTTTTGGTGTGATCATCAATGCAGTAACGACATCAGAGCTTGCTAAAAGTTCGCTAGATGTTGATCCTGATGTGATGAATAAGTTAGTGAATCCTCATACAGCGAATACGATTTCAGCAGAATTATTGGAACCATTACGTGGCATGTTGTATGCTGGTCTTCATAATGTTTATATTGTAGGAATTGGCTTAATCATAGCCGCGATGATTTTAAATGCACTTGTGAAGAAAAAGTAGTTTAAGTAAAAGTAAGAATAAGAGTTTGGGAAAAAACTGTTTTTTAGTTTTGTTCTGGACTCTTATTTTTTACTTTATAAAGTAGCAAATTTTTTGTTATACTGTCCAAAAGGAGTGATACATGTATGGGAATTATTAATTTTGGTGCGTTCATTATCTCAGCTATTTTATTAAATTTGATTCCAGGTTCTGATACGATTTACATTTTGAGTAGATCAACGCTTGGCAGTAAGCGGCAAGGAATCATTTCTGTTTTTGGTATTTCATCGGGGATTTTTGTACATACTATTTTAACTGCTATAGGATTGTCAGCTATTTTGATGACTTCGGCGATTGCTTTTAATAGTATGAAGTGGCTTGGTGCTGGCTATTTGATCTATTTAGGCATTTCCTCGATCTTAAAAAAAGAATCGTTAGTAAACACAAAAGAAGAGCAAACGACAACCGATTGGCAGGTGTACAAACAAGGGTTGCTAACGAATGTATTGAATCCTAAAGTAGCATTATTTTTTCTCTCTTTATTGCCTCAATATGTGGATGCGAATGCTCAGTCAGGTTCTTTACCATTTTTGATTTTAGGAATCACTTTCGTATGTACAAGCACGATTTGGAGTTTAGCAGTTGCTTACGGTGCTTCTTTTTTTGTAGGACTGCTCAATAAAAATGATCATATGAAAAAAGTTGCAAATAAAATTGCTGGATGTATTTATATTGGCTTAGGCTTGAATTTACTAAGAGTTACGTCCACTAATAATTGATTCTTTATAAAAAACTCTTGAAGAAAGCAAACATTGAACAAAGAAAAGTCATAATTGATTTGTATGATAGATGTATACCAACACAAAACAACTTATAACAAACATTTTTTCATTGTTAACTCCTCCCCTTGGACCTAGTCAAAGAGATTTGTCTAGGTCCTTATTTTTTGTTACTGCTTCTCATTTAATCAAAAATAGTGCTACAATAGAAGAAAATGAAAATGAGGGATGCTGGATGGCTTTTTTGCAAGCAAATGTTTATTCCAATATATTGGAAATGGAAGTATCATTAAACATCGTTTTACCACAGAAAACAGAGAAAAAAATAGGAACAGCAACAAAAGGCAGTTTATCTGACGTTCCAGTTTTATATTTACTGCATGGAATGGGTGGAAATCATAGCGTTTGGGAACGACGTACATCGATCGAGCGTTACGTAGCTGATCTAGGCTTGGCAGTGATCATGCCGTCCACAGATTTAGGCTGGTACACAGATACGACATATGATATGAACTATTGGACGTTTATTTCTGAGGAATTACCGAAAATTTGTCATGAACTATTTCCTCAGTTAACAAAAAAAAGAGAGAAGACCTTCGCGGCAGGGTTGTCGATGGGCGGGTATGGTGCGTTGAAATTAGGGCTGGCAAAACCCGAAAATTTTGCCGCCGTCGCTTCCTTATCTGGAGCAGTCAATCTTGCGGATCGACCAGAAGATCTATTAGCACTCAAAGGAAAAAAATATTGGGAAGGTATTTTTGGTCCGTTAGAAGAAATGCAAGGATCTATCAATGACCCAATGTTTTTATTGAAACAATTAGTTGCAGATAAGAAAGAAGCACCAAAAATTTTTCTTTGCTGTGGAGAAGATGATCCACTTTTATATGGAAATAAAATGATGGCTAAGGCATTGAGTGAGCATGATCTTGAGCATACATTTGAAACAGGACCGGGAAACCATGACTGGATTTTCTGGGATCAATGGATCCAACGAGTATTGGCTTGGTTGCCAATTGAATCTGAAAAAAAAGCTTAGACTTTTGTCTAAGCTTTTTTTAAATCAACGGATCTAGTCCGTTTAAAAAAACACGCAGCGTTTTCATAAAGAAATCTTTTTGTTTTTCAGTTCGTCGATAATCAATGCTCTCACGGATATTGTTCAATTCTTGCTCTTGAACATACTGCTTCATTAAGATGATCTGACGTTTTAAGTAATCATCACCTGCGATGACTTTATTGTATAATTTTTGTTCTTCAGTTGAATCTAGCAGCATACCAAATAATAGATGCTGCATAGAAGTCACAGTCATATAACTAAGCTCAATAGAAAAACCTGCTTCTTTGAGGATACCCAACATGCTATCTAAATTCTTTAAACGACTGGGATAAGATGGAATCGTCAATATCTCTATTTCTAAAGCACAAGGATATTGTTGATAGAGCTCATAGTAATTTTCCATGTAAGCGTAGATTGCTTCTTTCCAATTTTTTTGAGGTTTAGGAGGGACAAAATGATTTTCGATTTCCTCAGCCATACTTTGTAATAAAGCCTGTTTATTTTCTACATGCCAGTAGATAGCAGGGGCTTGAACACCTAATTTTTTTGCTACTTTGCGCATTGAAAGCTTGTCTATTTCAGGGACTTCCTCCAATAATTCAAAGGCAGCTTCAATGATTTTATCTTTTGATAATTTTGACTCCATTTTTCTCATCCTTCTATTAAAAAATCTAAGCGAACTCCTTGAATTCCACTGCTAAAAATGGTACATTGGTATGCAACCTAATTTTACAGTGTTAAATTAGAGGAATATAGTGATGTGTCCGTGTCTCGCTCATTTACTTATTTCATATCATAACACTAAATGCACACTTAAAGGTAGACTATGTATTGATTAGGTTAGTTTTATAAAGGAAGTTGGGGATTACGTGAGTATTATTATGGAACACGTCAAAAAGTACAAGTTGGAAGTTTCCATAGCTTTGATTACAGTTATTATCATGGTTATGTCGGCGTTGTGGCAGCCCAAACTATTACAGCAAGTGTTAGAAGCAATTATAAAAGATGATAAAGGACAAATTAAGGAACTAGGATTATATCTGATCGGTATTGCAGGGTTAGGGTTGGTTGCAGGTGTTTTCAACACGATTTTTTCAGCTAAAGTTGCTCAAGGTGTGAGTGCAGATATTCGTGAAGCGACCTTTCGTAAAATCCAAACCTTTTCATTTGGAAATATCGAAGAATTTTCAGCTGGAAATTTAGTTGTTCGTTTAACGAATGATGTGACTCAGATTCAAAATGTGATCATGATCGCTTTACAATCATTGTTCAGAATCCCATTTTTATTTATTGGCAGCTTTATTTTGGCGATGACAACATTACCACAATTGTGGTGGGTCATTATTTTACTAGTTGTAGCGGTATTTATTATCACTGCATTGTCATTTTCTCAAATGGGCAAACACTTTATGATCATTCAAAACTTGATCGACAAAGTGAATGGGTTAGCAAAAGAGAACCTTCTAGGCATTCGTGTCGTTAAATCTTTTGTTCAGGAAAAAAATGAATTGGACCGTTTTAGTAAAGTCAGTGATGAACTGACCACACACAATTTGATCGTCGGTACACTATTTTCTGTGATGATCCCGTCATTTATGCTGGCTGCGAATTTAGCAGTTGCTGGATCGATCTTTTTAGTGAGTGATCTTGTGAAAGATGATCCGACCGTTATTGGCGGTATTGCTTCATTTATGAGCTATTTGATGCAGATCATGATGGCGATCATTATCGGCGGGATGATGATGATGATGACGTCACGTGCAGCTGTTTCGATCAAACGGATCAAAGAAGTCATGGACACTGTACCAGCACTTACTTATAAAGAAGTACCAGAACAAGAGTTGGATGGCAGTGTTGTATTTGACCATGTTAGCTTCCGTTATCCTGGAGATGAATCCGATACGTTGAAAGATGTTTCTTTCTCGATCAAGCCAGGTGAAATGATTGGAATCGTTGGAGCAACAGGTGCTGGTAAATCGACATTAGCGCAATTGATTCCACGACTATTCGATCCTTCAGAGGGAACCGTTGAAGTTGGCGGTGTGGATTTAAAAGAGGTCAATGAACAAAGTCTTCGTAAGACGGTTTCCTTTGTCTTGCAAAAAGCGATCCTGTTTTCTGGAACGATTTCACAAAACTTACGGCAAGGGAAAAAAGATGCTGATGAGGCAGACATGACCCGTGCAGCTGAAATTGCTCAGGCAAAAGAATTTATTGAAAAGCTGGCATTACAATACGAAGCGCCTGTCGCTGAGCGAAGCAATAATTTTTCCGGCGGGCAAAAGCAACGCTTGTCGATATCACGAGGTGTCATCGGAGAGCCAAAGATTTTGATTTTGGATGATAGTACCAGTGCACTAGATGCTCGCTCTGAACGTCTGGTCAGAGAAGCATTGGATAATGACTTAAAAGATACGACAACAATTGTAATCGCGCAAAAGATTTCTTCCGTTGTTCATGCTGACCGTATTTTAGTATTAGATAAAGGGCAGCTAGTCGGCGAAGGAACGCATGAAGAATTAGCTAAAACAAATGCGATTTATCAAGAAATCTATGAAACACAAAAAGGGGAGGAAGATTAAGAATGACTGATTTAGTAAGAGCAAGTAAATTCTTTTTTCACTATTTAAAACGTTATAAGATCTCCTTCTTCTTTATTTTTGTGACGATCATCATAGCAACTTACTTGCAAGTTAAAGCTCCGCAGTTTGTGGGTGAAGCGATTCAAGAGCTGGCAAATTATGTAGGAGCCTTGATGCAGGGAACGGATGATAAAAGCAAGTTTATCGAAATTATTTGGAAGCTATTGATTTTCTATGTATTGACTAGTGCTGCAAATTTTATTTACAGTATTCTGTTTACACAGGTCGTTGGAAAGTCAACGAACCGCATGCGAATTGGTTTATTCAATAAATTAGAAAAATTGACGATCCGCTTTTTTGATTCCCATCAGGATGGCGAAATCTTAAGTCGTTTTACCAGTGATTTAGATAATATTCAAAATAGCTTGAATCAAGCGTTATTGCAGGTTTTGACGAATGCGGCATTATTTGTCGGGATTTTGATCATGATGTTCCGCCAAAACGTTCAACTTGCTTGGGCGACGATCGCTTCTACACCTGTTGCGATTTTGATTGCGGTAGTTGTTATCAGCAAAGCGCGTAAATATGTCGATATTCAACAAGATGAAGTTGGTAAGTTAAATGGGTATATGGATGAAAAAATCAGCGGTCAACGTGTGATCATCACTAACGGTTTGCAAGAAGAAACCATCGATGGTTTTCTTGAGCACAATGAGACAGTTCGTAAAGCAACTTTTAAAGGGCAAGTTTACTCAGGATTATTATTTCCGATGATGCAGGGAATGTCTCTTGTTAATACGGCCATCGTGATTTTCTTTGGCGGCTGGTTAGCATTGAATGGAGATTTGGAAAAGACAGTTGCTTTAGGTTTAGTAGTTACCTTCGTTCAATACTCTCAGCAATATTATCAACCATTGATGCAAATATCTTCAGGATATAGCATGATCCAGTTAGCGATCACTGGTGCAAGACGCTTAAATGAAATGTTTGACGAGCCGGATGAAATCAATCCTAAAAACGGCAAGGAAATTTCAGGCGTTAGTGATTCTGTTGCTTTGAATCAGGTTGATTTCGGGTACGATCCTGAGATTCCTATTTTAAAAAATGTTTCGATCAATGTAAGTAAAGGTGAAATGGTTGCATTAGTAGGTCCGACAGGTTCAGGAAAGACAACGATCATGAACTTGTTGAATCGTTTTTATGATGTTGACAGTGGGTCGGTTACATTTGACGACACAGATATTCGTGAAATCGATCTAGATAGTTTACGTTCACATGTTGGGATCGTTCTACAAGATTCAGTGTTATTCTCTGGTACGATCCGAGCAAATATCGCGTTCGGAAAACCGGAGGCAACGGATGAAGAGATTGTTGCTGCAGCGAAGCAAGCGAATATCCATGAGTTCATCATGGCTTTGGAAAAAGGCTATGATACTGAAATAACAGAAGAAAATAATGTCTTTAGTACCGGTCAAAAACAATTGATCAGTATTGCTCGTACGATCATCACAGATCCGGCATTATTGATTCTGGATGAAGCAACGAGTAATGTAGATACTGTGACAGAAGCGAAAATCCAAAAAGCGATGGATGAAGCAATCAAAGGGAGAACCAGCTTTGTTATTGCGCACCGATTGAAAACAATTTTAAATGCTGACCGTATTGTAGTGTTGAAAAATGGTGAGGTCATTGAAGAAGGAAATCATCGTGAACTATTAGAACAAGATGGTTTTTATGCAGAGCTTTACCATAATCAATTTGTTTTTGAATAAGATTTTGATCGTGAAATAAATAGATAAAAAGCCTACCTGATTTTAGCATAATGACTAAAATCAGGCAGGCTTTATTTTTTGAATCATGTGAAGATATCTAGTTAAAGATCTTAGTTGACTATAGTCTTAATCTTCAATATCATCTTGAACTCTAAACATTTTGTTATAGCGTTCTTCATCTTCTTGATTGTCTCTGATTACTTTAGAAAGTGTGAAGGATGAAGAAATCAATCCAACTGATCCCATCAAGTAATAACCTTTTACCATCAATGGTTCTTTTAATGTGTACAACCCAACAAGAATAAGGACCGCAAAGAATAAAAATGATCCCCATGCCAACATCACGAAAGCCGGTGTATTACGGTAAGCTTTCCTTTTCATATTATTATTCAAATAATCACTCCATTTTTTTATTGATAGACATTAATTGTACCAAAGAATAGGAGGGAAGGAAAGGCAATCTAGATAAAATGTTAAAAGCAATATCAGATCAGAAAAGCATATTGAGATAGATGGTCTACTTTTTCTCAATACAAAATAAAATCGGTGGATTGTTACGTTGATTGATGAATTGATAGGTCAATACACTGTAATGTTCTTGCGGCAAATTTTGGCAATACTCCTGAACTAATTCTAATTCAGCCTCTCCACCATCATGTCCATAATAAACAACTAAGACGATCCTTCCCTTTGGTATCAATCTTGGAAGCAGTGCATCTAGTGCTTGCTTTGTTGTATCTGGTGTTGTAATGATCGTTTTATCACTTTTGGGAAGATAGCCAAGATTGAAAATGGCAGCTGTGATCAATGTTTCTTTAGCAAGTACGGTTTCAATCGTTTCATGACCTTGATGAAACAGTTGGACTTGCTTTGTCAAATTTGCATCAGTTAATTTTTTAGCGGTGGCAGTTAGTGCTTGTTCTTGAACATCGAAAGCATAGACATCTCCTTTTGTTCCGACAAGCTCTGCCAAGAAGGCTGTGTCATTACCATTGCCCATTGTAGCATCGACCACAGAATCTCCTTCTTTAATGACTTCTTTCAACAATGTATGACTAAAATGTAGTGCTGTTTGCAGCATTAATGATACACCTCTTTTTCTATACGAACGTTGTGACTCCCCTGAAAAGTACCGCGTCGTTTCATTTCATCATCGATAGCATTCAAAACTTCCCATTTTTTCAAGCTCCACATCGGGCCAACTAGAGAGTCAGAAGGCGCATCTCCCGTTAACCGATGGATCACGATTTCTGGTGGGATCATTTCCAATTGGTCGCAGATCACAGAAACATAGTCCTCTCTGCTCATCAATTGAAGCCTGCCTTCATGGTAGTCTCTTAGCATCCGTGTATTTGTCATTAAGTGAAGCAAGTGAAGTTTGATGCCTTGAATGTCTGAGTCAAGAATCGTTCGTCGCACATTTTCTTTCATCATTTCCATCGATTCTCCAGGCAAACCATTGATCAAATGTGTGCAAACACGGATGTTATGTTTCCGTAATTTTGCTACGCCATCTAGATAGGTCTGATAGTCATGAGCACGATTGATCATAGTACTAGTTCCTTCGTAAGTGGTCTGCAGACCCAGCTCTACCCAAACATAATAACGCTGATTCAACTCTGCTAGATAATCTACAACATCATCAGGAAGACAATCAGGACGAGTACCGATCGAAATTCCAACAACACCTTTTTCATTGACCACTTGTTCAAAGCGATGGCGGATGACTTCGACAGGTGCGTGAGTATTCGTGAAATTTTGGAAATAAACAATATATTGTGCCACTTGAGGCCATTTTTTATGCATCATTTGAATTTCTTTTTGAAATTGAATCGGTAAAGGATCTTGTGGAGCCACGATCATGTCACCAGAACCAGAAACGCTGCAAAATGTACAACCGCCTTTAGCAACAGTGCCATCACGATTAGGACAGTCGAAGCCGCCGTCTAAAGGAACCTTAAAGATTTTTCCGCCAAACTGCTGACGCAAGGCATAATTCCAAGTGTGGTAACGTTTATTTGGATCTTCTGTATATAAAAAATCAGACATAACTTTTCTTCTTTCTATTGCTGTTTATTTTTAAAACGCCAAACGAATCGCTTTTCTAGATAAATTGGGTACGTCATCAATAACCAAGCTAAACCAAAACAGAATCCGCCTAACACATCACTCGGGAAATGAACGCCGACATAAATCCGGCTGATCCCAATCAATAAGATACCGATTCCTAACAGAATTTGCAAGGTCAAACAAAGCTTCTTGTTCTTGATAAATTGAGGGAGTAGAAAAATAAGTGTTCCGTAAAGAAGCATGCTTCCAGTCGAATGACCACTTGGAAAACTATAGCTGTGTTCTGATACTAAATGATCTAAGGTTGGACGCGGACGCATGAAGACAAGCTTGATCAGCGGATTTAGAATTCCAGCCACTCCTCCTGTGTTGATCAAAAGCCAAAGCGCTTCTGCATAATATTTCCCTCTAGCTAAAATAAATCCGATTGCCAAAGCTAAAATACCAACAGTCAATGGATCAGCAAATTTTGTATACCAAATAAAGAATTGATTCATTGAGGGATATGGAGCGCGTACAATAGCTGTGATCGCTTGGTCGAATCCATTTAGCCACGTCGGATAAAATCGAACAACATAGCCTAAAAACATAAAGACAACTAAAAAGCAGCTGCCGGCAAACTGATAATATAATTTGTTTTTCATAAAAAATCCTTTCTCATATACGTAATGCTCATTATAACATCAAACAATTAAGAACACAGCTTAGAACAAGAAAAATGAAGGCTGCTTTAGAACTTTTTAAGCTCTAAAGCAGCCTTCAGCGAATCATTTGATTACTCATCGTCCTCAGAATCAACAGGTCCTTCAATTGAAATATCACCAGAATTTGACTGAAGATCAAACACTCTTGACCCTTTTCCACGTTTAAATGATGAACGCTCCTTACCAAAGATCGTGCTGTCACCTAACTGTGTTTTTGAATGGATCGCAATATCATAAAGGATTTCGTCTGTGTACAGATTGATATCACCTCGCTGGGTCGTAACATTCAACAGTTTAGGAATGTCTGATCCGTATAGATCAAAGCTGCCATTGGTATTTTTTATAGTGGCTTCACCTTTCAAATTACTGGCATTGATATCACCATTCATTGTTTCAATAGTCGAAGTTCCTTTCACTGATTCTAGAGATATATCGCCGGATGTAGTGATTGCAGACCAATTCAACGCAGCGAAATCATTGAGGTTGATATCTCCATTCGTTGTCTTAAATGTAGCTTTATCTGCATGAACGTCTGTGTAGACATTTAAGTAACCATTCGTTGTCTCAAGAGCTAGTTTCTCAGTATTGAGACTGTTTGCATCAACATCAGCATTATCAGTTTTGACCGTAATATTCTTTGCGTTGATTCCTGAAAGGTTGATTCTACCAGAAGCTTTGCCATCAACGATAATTCGTTCAGCATTGTCTGGAATCGTTAAAGAAACAGATGACCCTCTGTCAAAACTAAAAAAATCAAATTTCATGCTGCCCAGCTTCTTTTCATCCCTGTTTCCATTAGCTGAAATGAGAAGCTGTCCATTTTTCTCGTCAACCTTTAGCGCACTTTTTATTGAAATAGGAGCATAGCTGCGTGTATTCATCACAACTTTATTTGTGCTTTCAGTACTGATATAATATTCTGCATTTCCCGCAAGCGACAAATGGATCTCTTTTAGATTTTCATTCTTCTTAACGGTATAACTTTCTTTTTTTGTATCCGTCATGGATTGCTCAGCGCGTCTAAAGTAAACTGCGCTGCCGATTCCGCCTATAATCATCGTTACTACACCAATCGTTAGAAAAAAAGCAGTAGTCTTTTTCATATCATATATCTCCCCTTAAGACACGTATATTCCATAGCATATACCGTTTTAATACTTTGCCGAAAAATCTTGTTAATGGCGCTAAGATCAGCAGGCCGATAATACCTGCACCGCAAAGAAAGACACTAACAAACATTTCGAACATTGATGCATCATTCAAACCGGTAAAAATCGAAATCCCGCCTAGAATTGGAGAAAACAAGAAAAGAATTGCTGCAAACCAACCAGAAAAGAGAAGCATAGCAAAGCTGAATATAAACCAAAACATTAAAAGAAAATTTAATAAAATAACACCAGATATCTGACAAAAACGGACGAATCCATTATGTTTTGGGCGCTCATATGACTGATAGGCTTGATCATATGGATGCTCCGCTGTTTCCTCATAATACTCATAACTTGTTGCAGGTGGAATTTCTTGCCAACCGTCACGCTCCAATCGCTTTTCAGGAACAGTGATATCAAATTCCTCTAAAATCTCTTCAGCGATCGTTCTAGGCTTTCCTAAATCTTTGGCGATTTCTTCTTCCATTTCTCCATTAGCCAGCCGCTCATCAAATATATTATCGTATTTTTCTAAGATAAAGGCTTGCTGTTGTGCCGTCAATGGTTTCAAATAGATCTTTAATTCAATTAAAAAATGCTCTTTATTCATCCTTTTTCCCCTCACTTTATTAACCAATCGGATTACTTCCTCTTCACTATAATTTCTTTTGCAGTCAATAACAAGACTTTGCGAAAAAAATCAGCCTAAGGTAAAGAGGGATATCAGACCTGAGACCTAGATTTTGCAGAGAAAAAAATTAGGGTATAAAATGAGTAAAAGATCCCAAAAAAAGAAAGGAAAAAAGAACATTTAAATGATCGGACGGAGAAGTATATATTAAAAAAATATTCTATTTTCAGCTGAAAAAGGGTATACTATAATTCAAGGTATACTTTTTTAGAAAATTCGGAGGACTTACTATGGAGAAGTACAAACTATCGAGAAAAGAGCGGAGGAAAGCCGAACAAAACAAGCTTGCTGCCGAACAGTTGAAAAAAGGTACGACTGTCTTAAGCTCAGCAATCGTTGTTTCATCGATTGCCGCGCCGATTGCAGCACCTAAAATCGCAGAAGCAACGGAAGAACCAACACCAAATGCTCAGATCAGTTACTCAGAGACACCTACACATACAGAAGACGTTCAATCACAAACGACGACTGACCCTAACGATTCGATGACAGAAGACACTCAGGAAACATCTTCAAGTGAAGAAACAACTGAAACAACAGATTCATCAGAATTAAATACATCAGAAACAACTCAAGGTACTGAGGAAACAACAACTGAAACAACAGAAGATCTGACTGAAACAACTGATTCTTCTGCAGATGAGGCTGATGATCTACCAGAAGTATCTTTACGTTCTTTTGCAGCAACGACAAGAAGCATTAGTCCAAGTGCGTTTATTGCAGAAATTTCCGGACATGCTCGTTCTGTAGCTTCAGCAAACGATTTGTATGCTTCAGTGATGATGGCTCAAGCGATTCTTGAAAGTGATTGGGGCAGAAGCACATTATCTGCTGCACCAAATCATAACCTGTTTGGAATCAAAGGCAGCTATCAAGGACAGTCAGTTACGATGCAAACCTGGGAAGTCTATAACGGACAGTGGGTTCAGGTGAATGCTGCATTTAGAAAATATCCTTCCTATTCAGAATCATTCAGCGATAATGCCTATGTGCTGAAAAATACGTCATTTCAATCTGGCGTTTATTATTATTCGGGTGCCTGGAAAAGTAATACCAATTCATACAGAGATGCGACTGCATGGCTGACAGGACGTTATGCAACAGATCCAAGCTATAATACAAAATTGAATAATATTATTACGACATACAATTTGACACAGTATGATACACCAGCAACTGGTGGCAATACGGGTGGAAACAATAATAACGGAAATACTGGCGGCAACACAGGTGGAAGTTCAGGTAATACTGGCAACACAGGAAATACAAGCAGTCAAAATGTGACTCATACGGTAAAATCTGGAGACAGTCTTTGGGCTTTGGCCGCTCAATATGGCACATCTGTCGCAAATATCAAAAGCTGGAATGGATTATCTAGTGATATGATCTATGTTGGTCAAAAGTTGATCGTCAAAAAAGGCTCTGGAAGTACAAGTGGCGGAAATACTGGCGGCAATAGCGGCTCGACAGGCAATACTGGTAATTCCGGCAACACGAGCACATCAAATACGTACTATACAGTAAAATCTGGTGATTCACTGTGGGCAATCGCAAATGCGAATGGTACAAGTGTTGCAAATATCCGTCAATGGAATAATTTAAGTGGCGATATGATTTATCCAGGTCAAAAGTTAATTGTCAAAAAAGGTTCTGGAAATACGAACAGTGGGAATAGTGGTTCGACAGGAAGCACTGGCAACTCAAACAATTCTGGCAACACAGGTACTTCAAATTCCACGTACACAGTAAAATCCGGTGACTCATTATGGGCAATCGCAAATTCAAATGGTGTGAGTATCGCAAACTTACGTCAGTGGAATAATTTAAGTGGCGATATTATTTACCCAGGTCAAAAATTGATCGTGAAAAAAGGTTCTGGGTCTGCCAGCAGCAACAATAACTCATCAAGTAATACAGGTAGCTCAAGTACTAACTCTGGTTCAACAACTGGTTCTTACACAGTAAAATCTGGTGATTCATTATGGGCGATAGCGAGTGCAAACGGTACGAGTGTTGCTAATCTGCGCCAGTGGAATAATTTGAGCGGAGATATGATCTATCCAGGCCAAAAATTGATTGTCAAAAAAGGCGGTAGTTCAACAAGCTCATCTTCTTCATCAAGTAATCAAGGGAATACCCAAAGTGCAGGCGCGCATAAAGTGAAAAGCGGTGATACTTTATGGGGACTTGCTCAAAAATACAATACAAGTGTTCAAAAAATCAAACAGCTGAATGGTTTATCCAGTGACGTGATTTATATTGGTCAGCAATTAAAAGTTAAATAAAACAATTGAATTTCTAGTAGAAGTTTGATAGTATGAGAACACATAATTGATTCATAAACAGTGAAAAGGAATAGTAGAAAGAACCATGTTTTAGAGAGCGTATGGCTGGTGAAAATACGTACAGAAGCTTTTGAACTCGCCTTTGAGTTATTTTACTGAACAAATGAAAAAAGTACAGGTGAACTCCGTCATTTCTTTTCATTAATTAAGTAAAATCGGTGACGGCCGTTATAACGTTTGAGGCTTGTATAATACAAGTGAACTTAGGTGGTACCACGTTGCTTATCAAACGTCCTATAGGAAATATTTCCTATGGGACGTTTTTGTTGTGAATCACTGCGACTGGCTTCGCCAGAGTTGATGATGAACAATACTTGGCGACCAAAGGGAGCGAAGTTACCGTACTAGTGAATCACAGCACTTCGATCAGAGGAAAGGTTAAAGACCGCGTACCTGAGGAACAAACGCTAAAAAAATTGACCTTATCAAAGCCGATGATACACAATACATGGCGACCCAAGGGAAGGAAGTTATACTAGTGAATCACAGCACTTCGATCAGAGGAAAGGTTAAAGACCGCATACCTGAGGAACAAAAGCCAAAAAAATTGGCAACATCAGAGCTGATGATAGAGAATAAATTATGTGGGAAGCACAAATCTTTTACAATCTGGCTCTGCAAACTGATCGAATCATATTTTTCAAGGACAAAAGCACGACCACCAGTTAAAAAAGGATAAAAAAGTTATTTATAAATAGGAGGAGAAAACATCGTGAGTTACGATCACAAGAAGATTGAAAAAAAATGGCAAAAATATTGGGCGAAAAACAATAGCTTTATCACCCACGATGATCCAAACAAAAAGAAATTTTATGCACTGGATATGTTTCCATATCCATCAGGTCAAGGGCTGCATGTAGGACATCCAGAGGGCTATACAGCTACAGATATTTTATCTCGGATGAAACGAAGCCAAGGATATAGCGTTTTACATCCAATGGGATGGGATGCTTTTGGTTTACCAGCAGAGCAATATGCGCTAGATACAGGAAATGATCCAGCTGAATTCACAAAGAAAAATATTGAAACCTTTAAACGTCAAATCAACTCATTAGGTTTTAGTTACGACTGGAATCGTGAGATCAATACGACTGATCCAGAATATTATAAATGGACACAGTGGATTTTTACTAAGCTGTATGAACATGGTTTAGCTTATGAAGCAGAAGTTGCAGTAAACTGGGTACCTGAACTTGGAACAGTTATTTCTAACGAAGAAGTGATCGATGGCAAAAGTGAGCGCGGCGGATATGATGTCGTCAGAAAACCAATGCGTCAATGGATGCTGAAAATAACGGCTTATGCAGATCGTTTGTTAGATGATCTAGAACTAGTGGATTGGCCGGAAAGTATCAAGGATATGCAGCGTAATTGGATCGGTCGCTCAGAAGGTGCGAATGTTACCTTTAAAGTAGATGGAACGAATGAAGAATTTACTGTTTTTACAACAAGACCTGATACATTATTCGGTGCAACCTATACGGTGTTGGCTCCAGAGTTAGCATTAGTAAAACAAATAACTACGCCAGAACAAAAAGAAACTGTTGAAGCTTATATCGATGCTGCATCGAAAAAATCTGACTTGAATCGAACGGATTTGGCCAAAGAAAAAACTGGCGTCTTTACAGGTGCGTATGCAGTAAATCCAGTTAATGGTGCGAAAATCCCAATTTGGATCGCAGATTATGTACTGGCTTCATATGGAACGGGAGCAATCATGGCTGTTCCGGCACATGATGAACGTGACTATGAATTCGCTAAAACATTTGGTATCGAGATCATTCCGGTATTAGCTGGTGGAAATATTGCAGAAGCAGCATTCACAGGAGATGGTACTCATATCAACTCAGGCTTTTTAGATGGTTTGAATAAAGAAGAAGCCATCGCTAAAATGAATGACTGGCTGGAAGAAAATCAAGTAGGGAAAAAAGAAATCAGTTACCGTCTACGTGACTGGTTGTTCTCACGTCAACGTTATTGGGGTGAGCCAATCCCGGTGATCCATTGGGAAGATGGCACAACAACCACTGTACCTGAAGAAGAATTACCACTAAGATTGCCAAAAACAGACGACATCAAACCAAGTGGTACAGGAGAATCTCCTTTAGCTAACATCACTGAATGGGTCAATGTCGTTGATCCGGAAACTGGTAAAAAAGGTAAACGGGAAACCAATACTATGCCGCAATGGGCCGGCAGTTCATGGTACCATTTGCGTTATGTTGATCCGCACAATAAAAAAGCACTTGCTGATTATAAAAAATTGGAACGTTGGTTGCCTGTAGATATTTATATCGGTGGAGCGGAACATGCTGTATTGCATCTACTGTATGCTCGTTTCTGGCATAAATTCTTGTACGATATCGGGGTAGTTCCTACTAAAGAGCCTTATCAAAAATTGTACAACCAAGGAATGATTCTAGGCCAAAGCTTCCGTGATAATCGTGGCGCTCTTGTTCCTACAAATATGGTCGAAAAACGGGATAATGTTTGGGTGAACATCGAAACAGGAGAAGAGCTGGAAGAAGCACCTGCTAAAATGAGCAAATCATTGAAAAATGTGGTGAATCCTGACGATGTCATTGAAAAATATGGTGCGGATACTCTTAGAATGTATGAAATGTTCATGGGACCTTTAGATGCATCGATTGCTTGGAGCGAGAATGGATTAGAAGGCAGCCGTAAATTCTTAGATCGTGTATGGCGTTTGATCGTTGATGAAGATGATAAGATGCGTGATCGGATCACGACGGTCAATGATGGTCGCTTGACAAAAGTCTATAACCAAACAGTGAAAAAAGTTACAGAAGATATGGAGAATCTGCATTTCAACACAGCTATTTCTCAATTGATGGTTTTTGTGAATGAAGCGAATAAAGTTGATGTATTGCCTTATGAGTATATCGAAGGTTTTGTTCAACTTTTAGCGCCAATTGCGCCTCATATCGGTGAAGAACTTTGGGCAATCTTAGGAAATGAAGAAAGCTTAACGAATGCACCTTGGCCAACGTATGATGAAGCAGCCTTAATTGAAGATGAAGTTGAAGTCGTATTCCAAGTTAATGGAAAAGTTCGGGCAAAATTAAATGTTCCTAGAGGAATGAGCAAAGAAGAGCTTGAAGAAAAAGCATTAGCGGCTGAAGAAATACAATCATTTATTGAAGGAAAAACAGTTCGTAAAGTGATTGTCGTTCCTGAGAAGCTGGTGAATATCGTAGCGAATTAATGAACTATAAACGTGTAACGGCTAGAAGTCTTATATGATAAGACTTCTAGCCGTTTTTTTATTTGAGTATCAAGCATAATACTGTTTTTTTATTTTTCGATAGTAGTATCACTTACTGTAAATCACTACACAATAGGAGTATTTTTGCAAAGAATAGTGACAGAATGTTGGCAGCTTTATATTAATAATACAAGCTATAATAACAGTGTAAGATCTTACAGAAGAACTGAATGTTAGGAGGAAAATAATGGCGACACAAGCTCAAACAGCTCAGCAAATTTGGAATTATTTAACTTCTAAAGGCTGGACAAAAGAATCTGTTGCGGCTATCTTAGGGAATATGCAGTCAGAAAGCGGAATTATCGCTGATCGCTGGGAATCGGACATCACTGGTAATATGTCTGGTGGCTACGGTCTTGTGCAATGGACACCAGCTACAAAATATATCAACTGGGCTAAAGCCAATGGTTTGATCTATCAGAATGTTATTAGTCAGTGTAAACGTCTAGAATGGGAAGTGGTAAATAATGAACAATTTTACCATCCTTCGATGTCCTTTAAGCAGTTTACACAAAGTACTCAGTCCCCAGAAGTTTTAGCGGATATTTTTATCCGTCACTATGAACGACCGTTTAACCCAAACCAGCCGATCAGAGGAACACAAGCAAGATATTGGTTCAATTTGTTAAAAAATAGCGGGGAAAATCCGCAATTAGAGGAGGAATTTTTAATGTGGGTATTTTATCAAGCAAACAACAATGTACCAGTAAGGTGGTTCAATGGACAGCATTCCTATCCACTTGCCCATCCAGACGAACAGGCTGCTATCAATCACGTCTATAAGGCAAATACAGGAAGAGATGTTCCATTTTTAACCAATTGGAAGGATGCGTCACCATACCACAATCGATTAGCTAATGTATTGAATAGAAAAGCAGATTTTTAGAAATATTGATAGGACTACCCAAAAAGGGTAGTCTTTTTAGATTTAAATTACTTATAAGTAGACTTTCTAGCTCATAAAACGTTGTAGTATTTATATAGAATGCTATTATGATACTATCTATCTAAAGTTATAGAGTAGCAAAGTATATGATATGGAACTAGTTTAGTTAACTACCTCTGATATTAGCAAGAAAACAGAAAGAATTGTTATTAGGGTTAGCTAATAATAAAAGGAGAAAAAATATGCAAATCATCAGTCATATGACATTCATTGTCCATGATTTAGAAAAAGCAACACAGTTTTTTGAACAAATTTTTGGTGCGAAAGAAGTCTATTCCAGCGGAGAAACAACATTTTCAATTGCTAGAGAAAAATTTTTCCTGATCGGAGATCTGTGGATCGCAATTATGGAAGGTGAACCGCTGCCGACAAAAACATACAATCATATCGCTTTTAAGATTGAAGAAGCAGATTATGAGTTGTATTTAGAAAGAATCGATCGATTGGGATTAGAAATAAGAAAAGGTAGAACGCGTGTCGAAGGGGAAGCTAGCTCCATTTATTTTTACGATTTCGATAATCATCTGTTTGAGTTGCATACGGGGACATTAGAGGAACGCTTAAAACAGTACCAAAAAAAATAAGTGCGCATTGAAGAACTTCATGATACAATCAATGTATCGATTAAAAAGGTGGTGAATAAGTACGATGGTCAACATGTCAAAAATAACAGCAAGTAATTCATTTATGTTAATGTATCTGGCTTTTTGTCATGTCATTATTTCCAATTTTTTATTCCAAGGCACAAGTGTGTCCAATTTAGGATAATCAATTGAATAAAACAGACCATTCAGACTTATTTACTTAAAGAGTATTCATGATTAAATAACAAGTCGGTGTTAGAAGCCTTAGTACTTACAATAGTAGATGACTGTGAAGGTTGAACAATTTTTGTTCAACTTTTTTTGCTTACTTTAAAGTAATGTTCGGAGAAAAATGACTATCTAGAGACTTATTTGATTTTTTGAATACCGTTTTAAAAAATAGAAAATTCAAGCCTCAAAGCATAAGCAATCATTTTGTTGATCTGTCTGAATGGCAGAAAGAGGGAAAAATGTTAATACAATTACAAAATATAACTAAAAATTACGGTGCTGTTCCATTATTTGAAGCACTGAACCTGCAAATCGACAAAGGAGAGAAAGTTGGATTGATCGGCAGTAATGGTTCGGGTAAGTCAACACTACTAAAAATAATCACGGGTACCGAATCCCAAGATCTAGGAACTGTCAGCCGTAAGAAAAACAGTAAGATCGGCTACCTAAATCAAATTCCAGAAGCAACAGAACAAGAGGTGAAGCATTATTTATTAGAAACGTTTTCTGCTTTACTTGAGATTCAACAGCAATTGAGTTATTTAGAACAGAAAATGACTGAACCAGAATGTCAATTGGAACAAATTTTAGCTCGATACGGACAAAAACAAGAAGAATTCACTCAAGCGGGCGGCTATGAAATGGAGAATCGTTTAACGATGATCGCAAATGGTTTAATGATCGCTCATCTTTTAGAGAAAAAGCTTTCTGATTTGAGTGGTGGAGAATTAACGATCGTAGCATTAGCAAGAGTTCTATTACAGGAGAATGAGCTTGTTTTATTGGATGAACCGACCAATCATCTTGATGCACAAAGGATCTCGTGGTTGGAAGGATATCTAGCCTACGAAAAGACTGCATATCTGATCGTTTCACATGACCGTTTCTTTTTAGATAATGTTGTTCAAAGAGTCATTGAGTTGGAAGATGGACGAATTCTTGAGTATAAAGGTAATTATTCAGCCTATAAAAAACAAAAAGATGAACAGCTCGAGAAGTTGAGAAAGGACTTTAATGAGCAGGAAAAAGAAGTGAAAAAATTAAAACAGTCGATTCGCCGTTTTCGACAATGGGGCTATGAAGGAGATAACGAGAAGTTTTTCAAAAAAGCAAAACAGCTGGAAAAACGGCTGGAAAAAATCCAAACAATCCCTAAACCAAAAGAAGAATCAAACAAAATTGGGAAGAATTTCAAAGAAACAGACCGTTCCGGGAAAGAAGTGCTTTTATTTAAAGGTGTCAGCAAAAGTTATGGTGATCAGTCTTTATTTACTCAGCTTGATTTCTCATTATTCTGGCAAGAACGTGCTGCTGTTATTGGGGAAAATGGTGTTGGTAAAAGTACTTTACTCAAATTGGCCTTGGACATGGAAAAGCCGGATGATGGCGAAATAAGACATGGAACAAATCTTAAAATCGGCTATTTATCTCAAGTTATTGACTACCAAAAGACAAAACAGACCATCCTCCAGCATTTTAGTGAGAGCTGTTCGCTATTGGAACAAGAAAGTCGCCAGATTCTGTCTAAATATTCATTTTATAAGGACGATGTGACGAAACAGGTTCGCTTTTTGAGTGGTGGTGAAAAAATTCGCCTAGAATTGGCTAAGCTGATGTACAACGAAGTAAATTTTCTTGTATTAGATGAGCCAACGAACCATTTAGATATTGAAACTAGAGAAGAAATCGAAGAGATTTTACAATTATTTAAAGGAACGCTGCTTGTCGTTTCTCATGATCGTTTTTTTCTACAGAAAATGTTTACTACATTTTTTGTGATTGAGGAAAAAGGAATCAAAAAAATAGAAGGAAGTTATATAGAAATCCTAAGTTAATATTTAAAGTGAATTGGCAAGAGATAAAGAGGAGGCAATCCCACTTTATCTCTTCTTTTTAATTTTTTTTTCCACTTTTTGAGCTAAAAGAGAGTCGTTATAAAAATAGAAAGAAAAACATAATAAAAAGTTTTGATGATTAAACTTAAAGTTTTATCAAAAACAAATGTAATTATTCAGAAAAAATAAAGAATAACGAAATTAAATTGATATTAATTAGAAATTACAATACAATGATAGTTATAGTAGATTCGTTATAGTTTTGTTTTTTTACAAGAGTAAAGGAGGCAATCGTGAAAAAGAATGTATCGCATGTTTTGATTTATTTTTTGATTCTGCTGATTTTCCCAAGCGATTGGTCCTACGCTTTAGAGGCAGAACCAATACAAGATAAGGAAGAAATAATTACGGAAGAAACTGCTGAATCTTCGGAGCATACAGAGCTATCTTCTGAATCAGCTGAACCTGATTTGGATGAGCATTCAGAAGAAAGTAGTGAAAATTTACCTGTAGATAAAGTAGAAAATAAAGAAATAAACGACAAAAATTTAGAAGAATTTCCATCAGATGATGTTGAATTGGATCAGACAAAGATTTCTCGGGCTGCTGTGCAGGCAGAAGATGGTTTTTGGCTAGTCGATTCAGCTACAACGCTAACAGAGTATTTAAAGGATAGTCAAAAATTAAAATTTCGTCTAACGAATGATCTAAATTTGGGAACTTCGGCTTTTCAATTGAAATCAGGAATGATCATTGATGGAGCAGGGTATACGATCACCTATAATAAAGCAGGTACAGCTGCTCAAGGCTTTTATACTAATCAGGCAGATGCTGTAATTGAGATTCGAAATACGCAGTTTGGTAATCCTGATGGCTCAGGAGCGGTTGGTTATTATGGGATCGTTACTGGCTCTGCTACAAATGTCACACTTATCTATGACTCTATTTCCTACTATTCAAATAATGGACAGATGATCTATAACCCTAACGGTTCGGTCATCATGAGAGGGAATAATACGATCGATCAAAAAGGAACGAGTACATACTCCCAAGAATGGGCAGAGATCAATTATGTAGAAATCGAGAATGGACAAACAACTATTGAACATTCATCGAATCAGACAAGTGCGTTTATTTGGTCGACAGGAACTGCTTCAGGAAATCCTCATGCGAATACCTCGCAAATTGTCGTAAGAGAAAACGCCAAGCTGGATATTAAGACAAACAGCAATATGACTTATGGGACGCTTGCTCCAAGCTATATTGTTGAGAAAAATGCTGTTTTTAACCTGGATAAGGTGACTTTGGCAACAGGCGGAACAAGAAATCAATTTTTTTATTCATCACAAACACAGCCAGTCAATTTTTCATTTCAGGAAAATGCCAAGGTCAATTTCATTTTACCGCTGCCGATCAACCTAAATACTTCAAAAGGAGGTATGGCAATCGGCAAGGATGCAGAAGTCTCGATCGATGTAGCCAGCGGGGCTATTTTTACAACAGGTTCATCTAGCTCATTCGCTGTGACAATGGATCACTCAAAGAAAGTTGCTTTTTCCAGCACTAGTGCAGGAACGCTTGGATTAAACGGAGCTAGTGGTGTAAAGAACTTAGGTTTTACTAGTGACTATTTACAAAAGGTTGAGACTTTTACAACAAATACAGCTACTTCACCGACGCACGAGATATTGAAACAAGCCTCTGATTTGAGTGTGCAAGGAGCTAATTTTACGAATCTAGCTAGCTCACCGGACCCTTTTGATACTCAAGAAATTGCGGCGTTAAAAGGCGCACAAAAAATCGTTTTTAGCGCATTTGTCGATGTGGCTGACCAATTAAAGCTTACAACAGCGAATGAAACGGCGACATCCGTTACGCTAAAAGGGACATCATTTAACAATGGGAGCCCAGCGTCTAAGGTCAAATTTTATTTATTTACCTCTATAGAAGATTTAAATCAACCGGATAAAGCGAAGCATATTTTATCATTAGACTCTTTTGATGATCAGCAAAATACGATGCTTGAGTCTGCTTATCAAGTGACAGCGACAATGCTAAATCCGAATACAAATTATTGGGCTCAAATGGTTGTGATTAATCAAGCAGGACAAAGTCAATTTTCAGAGTCAGTGTTAGTTACTACAAAGCCGCAATTGGAAAGCCTTGAAGCAAATGTTACGACCACATCAGCGGTTATAGAAGGAGTGCTGTCAACTGATACAGGCTACTGGACAGATTACTCTTCAGGAGAAGAATCAGGTGTTGGCGGGCAAGCTGCGTATTATGGCGGAAACTATCAACAAGTACAAGTAGAATATAGTACTGATAAGGAATTTGCAGCAGAGGATACGAACGTTCAACTGGCCGATTTATCTGGAGACAAAAATCAGTTGTTCAGAACTAAACTTAAAGGATTAAAAGCAGAAGTGACCTATTATGTACGAGTACGTGTTATTGGTCTTTCTGGAGAAGAAGTGATCTTGGCGTTGGATCCGTTGACCCAATTTACTACCATAGCAGAGATCATCAACGTGGAAGTGCCGATCGAAATGAATTTTCAAACGAGGAACAAAGATCTTGGGACAGCTCAACAAGGGCAAATCACTTCGCCGAATTATGCAGTTGTCAATAAAGGCAACACACCGACAAAAATCACGTTAACTAATTTGACGAAGGAAAATGCCGACGCTGGTCAGCTTCAGCTTTTAAGTGATCTCTCAGGAACTGAGGGAACTGAAGAATTGGCATTGAAGCTTTTGGTTGAAGCTAATCAGATTTCGACCCATTTTTTAACAAGTCAACTTGCAAGCCAGCCGCAAACGATCGGTGAACTAAATCCTAATGAACACCAAAGCTTAAGGTTAGAAGGGAAATATTTTAATCCTGATAGTGCCGCGTCATTTCCGCAATATAAATTGACGTTCAAAGTCGAAAAAAATGAAGAATAAGAGGATATCTATGGAACAACAAAACCAGAAGAATGAAAAGAAAAAGAACAAACGAATCCTGCTATTATTATTGCTACTGCTTTTAGCGGCAACAGCAGGTGGTCTCTATTACTATTTTTCAAATAAAACCGAACCTGTTCAAGTCGTTTCAGGAGATTATTTGCCTGATAGCAAAGGGGCAAAAAAAATGACCGATGCAGAACTCAAGGCAGCGGAACAAAAAGCTGTGGATGAAAGTAAATTCAACATGGTCATCAAATCAGTCGCAGTCTTTGAAACAGGGGAAAGTGAAGGTAGTCTTTACATTCAGAATCCAGTTGAAAATGGCTATCCGATCAATGTCGTCATCCGTTTAGATGAAACCGGTGAACAAGTTTACTCATCAGGAGCTATTCAGCCTGGCTATGAAATAACCAGTGCAAAGCTGGATAAAACATTAGCTAAAGGGGACCATCCCGCAACTGCGACGTTTGATATCTACGATGCAAAAACCAAGCAAAAGCGCGGACAAGTTCAAGCAGGAATCACACTCCAAATCAACAATTAATCACGAGTTTAACAGAGGATTCTGTTAAAAATAAATTATCACACACATAGAAGGAGAAACCAATATGAAGAAAACCAATTTATTAGTAGCAGCAGCGATGCTAAGTTTAAGTGTAACTGGTCTGACACACACAGCATTAGCGCAAACGATCGATGGAGAAAATTCAGCTGATGTGATCATCAACGGAACGATCGGTAAATTAGATAATACAGATCCAAATACAAACATTCCAGAAGGTTCTGATGAATGGATCAACGTTACTGTTGACACAGCAACAGCTTTCCACACAACAACAGCTAGCGCGCATAAAAACATCGAATCAGCGGATTACAGTATTGTAAATAATTCTGGGCGCGGCGTAGCTGTGACTCTGAATACAATTGCAGGAACACCAACATATGTAGACACATTGACGATCAATGCAAAGGGCACAGGATTAGTTAATACGCCTACTGCTACTAATTTAGTTGCAAGTAAAGCACTTGTTGATCTATCAAGTTCACCTGTTTGGATGACACTGGCAAACAAAGATGGTCGTCTGAATATCGACACGGATGCTGCTTCTGCATACGCAAATTCAGCAAAATTCTATTATACAGGTACAACAGTAGATAACTTACCAGCGGATGTGGATCAAACGGCTACGGCTGAAAATTACACATTGACATTGAAATTCACATCGATTCAAAAAGATGGGACAACACTTGGTGTGACACCATAAGGAATTAAAGGTCGTGATGAATGATGAAACAATTTAGTCTTTCGATCGTCACATGTATTCTTTTGATAGGCTGCAGCTTTAATTTTCCATTGCCGACACAAGCATCTGAAGCGGATATCCAAATTCGCGGAACGGTTGGCAGTGAGAGGCAAACAGAGATAGAACAGTCATCGAAAGAACCAGAAGTGAAACAAGAGCTTGCACAACCGAAACAAATACACATAGCGTTAAAAAAATTTCCCTACACAGGTAACAAGGCAAGTAACTTAGCAACAGTAGGTTTTCTCCTATTAACGATTTACCTGTTGCTATTGGTAAGGGAAGCACATAGAAAACATGATTAACTAAATGCATAGAGAACAACCAGAAGAATCAACTGAAATGTTTCTTCTGGTTGTTCTCTTTTTTTGAATGAAGATGGATGAAAGAAGCAAGGATTGACAGCGTTTTCCAGTAATGTTATGATTGATGTAATCAATGGAATGTAACTGAATTTTTCGGGCATAACCACGATATAGCAAAGAAGACACTCACGTTGTCATTTTTTCTATGTTGTGGTTTTTATTTTTTGATGGATGAAAGAAACTGCAGCTAGGCTAAAGAGAGCAAGACAAGAAAAAAAGTAAGGAGAAATGGCGAATGAGTAAATCAGGATTTCCAAAAAATTTTTTATGGGGCGGCGCAACAGCAGCAAATCAATATGAAGGTGGCTATTTATCCGGCGGCAAAGAGCTAAGTACATTGGATGCGATCACAGGGGGCAGTCATACAAAACCAAGAATGATCACTTATAAAACCAAAGAAGGGAAGGTCGAAACTTGTACGAGAGAGCAAGCGCTACCAGAAGGTGCGATCGGTTATGTAGATCCGGAGCAGTATTACCCAAGTCATGTGGCAACTGATTTTTACCATCATTATAAAGAAGATATCGCATTATTTGCTGAAATGGGCTTCAAGTGTTTCCGATTGTCGATCGCTTGGTCAAGAATTTGTCCAAAAGGTACGATGGAAGTTAATGAAGAAGGACTTGCTTTTTATGACAAGGTATTTGATGAACTCTTAAAATATGGGATCGAACCAGTTGTAACGATCAATCATTTCGATATTCCGATGTATTTAGCTGATGAGCTGGATGGCTGGTCAAGTCGTAAAGTGATCGATTATTTCTTGTTCTTCTGTGAAACACTATTTAAGCGCTATAAAAATAAAGTAAAATACTGGATGACATTCAACGAGATCAACTTTTTACGCAGCTGGACACAAATCGGTATCCATAAAAATGATAAACAAGCCAAGTATCAAGCTGCACATCATTTATTTGTAGCAAGTGCTAAAGCAGTTACATTGGGACATGAGATCAATCCAGATTTTCAAATTGGGATGATGGTTGCCTATATTCCGAGCTATCCAATGAGCTGTAATCCAGAAGATGTGATGGAAGCGATCCAATTTAATCGTGAGCAGGAATTCTATATCGATGTTCAAGTCAAAGGCTATTATCCTGCACACAAGTTAAAAGAATACGAACGGGAAAATATCGACATCAAAAAAGAAGCGGGTGACGATGAGATCATCCAAGCGGGAACGGTTGATTATATCGGATTTAGTTATTATATGTCGACTGTTTCAGCCTCTAATCCAGAAGAAGTGAAATACGTAGGCGGCAACCAAATGCCGGCTGTTAAAAATCCTTATTTACAAGAATCTGATTGGGGTTGGGCCGTTGATCCGTTAGGTTTACGTATTTCTTTATGTAAGCTGTATGATCGTTATAACGTACCTTTGTTTGTTGTTGAGAATGGCTTTGGTGCTGTTGATAAAATAGAAGCAGATGGGACTATTCAAGACGATTATCGTATTGATTACTTCAGTAAACATATTGCTGCAATGAAAGATGCGATTGAACTGGATGGTGTTGATTTGATCGGTTACACGCCTTGGGGCTGTATTGATTTAGTGAGTGCAGGAACAGGTGAAATGAAAAAACGTTATGGCTTCATCTATGTAGATATGGACGACGAGGGAAATGGTACGTTAGATCGTTCTAGAAAACAGTCGTTTTACTGGTATAAACAATTGATTGCTGCAAATGGTGAGCAATAGGAATAAATCCTTTAAAAAATATGAAGCATAAGTTGCTTAGGAGCAAGGGTTTGTTTTATATTGCTTGAACCACCATGGATTAACGATTAAAGTCTGAGACAAAAGAATAGGTCTCTTAAAAGTTGTACGTAGATTAATTATTTAGCTGACTGGTGTGAATTCGGTATCGAACCGGACTCATACCAGTCAGTTTGGTTTTTAAGGGGAAGCCTATCATAGGCAGCGCTAGAACTTGGTGATATGGGCCAAATAGTTTGACGTCTATTCTAGCTTGAACGTGATTTTTCGTTTCTGCATAATACTCCGAAGGGATGGATTCCCATAGTTGATCACTTCTATCCTAACTTTATTATATAGTTCAACTGCCAAAATGAAGATTTTTTCATCATGATTTGATTGACCTTGCCTAAAATACTAGGTACTCTATAAAAAAGGCGGTGGAAAAATGAATGATGTAGTCATTTTATTAGTTGAAGATGAAGCAAGCTTGGCAAATTTTATTTCGGAAGAGCTTCGTTTTGAAGGATATGAAGTGCTGTATGCTGCAGATGGTGAACAAGCATTGACCTTATATGAAGAAAACCAAGAGCGAATCACGATGCTTTTGCTGGACTGGATGCTGCCGAAATATGATGGAATCACAGTTGCTAGAAGAATCAGAAGGAACAGTCAAGTTCCTATTATTATGATGACCGCACGAGATCAATTGACGGATAAAGTTGTGGGTCTCGATGCTGGGACAGATGATTACATAACGAAACCGTTTGAAATAGAAGAATTACTAGCGCGGATTCGTGTGATTATCCGTCGAACAGCGCAAGCACAAGTTCAGTCGCTGATTTATAGCTATAATGATTTGATGTTGGATTTAACAAAACGAGTGGTTGAACGTTTCGGAGAAAGTATCCAACTGACACAAAAAGAATTTGAGCTCTTAGCAGAATTGATCAAGCGCCCGGAAGAAGTTTTGACCAGAGATGAATTGCTTAATGCAGTTTGGGGCTATGATTATTTTGGGCAAACGAATGTCGTGGATGTTTATATCCGTTCTCTTAGGAATAAAATGGATTACGAAGTAGACCAGCGATTGATTCAGACTGTTCGTGGTGTGGGCTATGTCTTGAGGAAGAAATCATGAAAAAGAGTAGCGCTTTATTTCAAGAGAAAAAAAATACGACACAATTTCAGTTGACTGCTCGATTTATTGGTCTATTGGTTTCTACAGTTTTAGTTTTAAGCGTATTGATCATGGGGATCACTATCGCTGAGCTGTACGACTCTGTAGAAAAACAAGCAGTTTTATTAGAGGATTCTCTCAAACGCAGTGGAGCAGAAGATGAAAAAGAATGGACTGACGTACTGACAAGCTATCGATCACAGGATAAATCTTCTTATTTGATTCGCGTAGGGTTAAATTCTGGTGAAGTAATCTATTCTTCAGAGGATGCACAAGAAATTTACGGGGAATTTTCTCGTTTAAAACAGTTGTTCTTTTTAGATCGGATTTTATGGACCGACGACATGGAGCCTTTTTATTATAACAGTTTTGAAGACCAAACAGGTAAGGTGACAATGCTAGTCGAAATGGAAGATCAATTCGAAGTGATCGGCAGGATTTTTTCGTTGACGATATTACTCACGGTCATCGTGATTGCCGTAGGTTCATTTGTTACCTATCGCTTTTCTAAAAAACTTAGCGGCTCATTAATTGTGATGAATGAAGAGATCACACAGTTGGAGGGTTCCATAGATGAAAAAATTTTGACTGTGCCTAAAACGCCGCAAGAAGTTCAGAACATCTCGAAATCTTTCAATCAATTACTGGACAGACAGCGATCATCCTTGAAGCGTGAGCAACAGTTTGTGACAGATGCTTCTCATGAATTAAGAACACCGTTAGCTGCGATTCGCGGACATGTAAATTTGATCAAGCGTCGTGGGGAAAAGCATCCTGAAGTGATTCCAACTTCTTTAGAATATATCGATAAAGAGTCTAAACGGATGGAGATTTTAGTGAATCAGCTGTTGACATTAGGACGTTTGGAAAATACTGGGGAAGGAGATACTCTCGATTTATCTCAATTGATCAAACAGACGATCGATGAACTCCGTATGATGATGACGCAAGAGTTGACTGTTCAAATCGAACCCGGGATCATGATCGTGGGGCAAAAAGAACATTTTTATCAAATTACTCGTAATTTAGTAGAAAATGCGATGAAGTATACAGAAAAAGAAGGCCAAATCCATATTCAGTTAGTAACTGCAGCAAGTCAAATTCAATTGATCGTTGAAGATTCTGGTATCGGAATTCCAGATGAAGATAAGGACAAGGTGTTCGAACGTTTTTATCGTGTAGATCAGTCACGGTCTAGTGAAATTGCAGGAACAGGAATTGGACTTGCGATCGTTAAAGGGCTGGTAGAACATTACCACGGGAAGATCACTATTTCAGATGTGCAGCCTAAGGGCACCCGTTTTACGGTTACTTTGTTACCTGAAACTTAAAAATGAAGATTTCTTCATTTAGCTTTCACGTTGGTTTATTTTTTTAGACACAACAGCCTGTTATGATACTTGTATAAAGAAAAACAACAACAACTCAGGAGGAATAATAGTATGAATAAAAAGGTTATAGTAGCAACAGTCGGTTTAGGTGTTCTTTTGGCAGGATGTACCAACAATAATAAGTCATTGGAAACAAAGGGTCAAAGTAAAGCGAGTACAGAGGTCAGCCAAACGATCACATTCGATTCAAGTACCAGTGAATCAAGTAATACAAAAACTACCGCATCATCTAACAAGACAACAAATGCAACTAAAAATCAAGTTCAGGTGAAAGTGTCACTGGAAGAAGCTGTTAAAGCATACCAGGAAGCTTATCCAAACACAGCGATCACCTCGTTAGATTTAGATCCGTCTTTTGGCACCTATTATTATGAAATAAAAGGAGTAGATGATTCTAAAGAATATGAAGTGAAAATCAATGCTGAAACTGGCGAACTGAAAAAAGAGCGTGAGGAAACATTAGATCGTGAAGATCAAAACGGTGTGGAAAAAGCGAATGAAGCGCTAGATTTAAACAACTTGAAATCAATGGATGATATCTCAAAAATCGCTGTTGACAGTTTTGGTGAAGGTCAAGCAATCGAATGGTCGTTAGAAAGAGAATTATCGACAACCTATTGGGAAGTCAAAGTTCAATCGGGGAATCAGGAAATGTCTGTGAAAATCAACGCTCAAACGGGCGATGTCTTAGAAAAAGAATTGGATGACTAGTATATAAAATTGAAAATGAGGTTGGGACAGAAGGGATCACTTCTGTTCTCACCGTTATCTGTATTCCAGGTGTCCGGGATTTGACTCGCAGAGTTTTGTCCCAGACCCCTTTTTTGTTATAAAATATTTGCTGATCGAGACCTTATCACTCGTCTTATTTGGAGAAATTCTATACAATTAAGAGGAACATAAGTAAATGAAACAACGGAGGGATCAGAATGAATAATGTTATGGAACAATTAAGAAAATATGCTCTTTTAAGAGGAATCGTCTACATTCTTTTTGGCCTATTGATCGTAGTTAATCCAAGAAGTGTTTTTCAAGCGGCAGTTTACTTTATTTCTGCGTACATTGCTATTATGGGAATTCTTAATTTGTATGACGGGTTTAAAGTAAAAAAAGCAACAGGTACTTACGGGATGAGCTTCCTTGGCGGAATCGTGCTGTTAGTCATTGCAGGGATCGTACTAGTTTTTGCGAAAGGCATCGTCAGTATTTTACCGATTTTCTTAGGTTTAGCCATCGTTATTGTTGGTGTTAGCCGTGGGATGCAGGCGGTCAATCTACGAAACTATGTCAATGTGAATTGGTTACCGATGTTGATTTATAGTGCAATTTTGATCATTGCAGGTTTAGTATTGACGTTTAATCCATTCAGCAGTGTGTTAGTACTGTTCCAATTATTTGGCGGGATTTTGATTTTTATGGGAATTGGTGAAGTTGTGGCCTTTTTCCAATTACGTAATATTGATCGATAGTTAAAGCTTAGGATAGACTGACAATGCGTTTGTTGGTCTGTCCTTTTTGTTATGTCTTTTATGATTTTTTTTTAGTAAAAAAGGATGAAGAGTCACTTTATTTTGTTAAGAGTGAAAATAGCTTATAATTTGCTTACTATTGTATAAAAGAAAGAGGTATCGGAATGAAACATGAGATGATTTCTCCAAATGAACATTATCCCTTTAAGCTATTCTCATTTACTTCAAGAAATCCAGATCGACTGATCAGCACGCATTGGCATGAAAGTGCTGAACTTTTATATTGCTTGAAAGGAAATTTAGAAGTTCGTTTTCCTCAGGTGGCTTATCTTTTAGAACCAGGTGATACATTATTCATCAACTCAAATATCATTCATTCTTCAAGAAGTCCACTGCCTAACGAGGTTTTTGTCATGCAGTTTCCATTGCATTTTTTACAAGAGATGACACAAAACCAATACAATGAGCAGTTTTTATTTAATTTGAATCCGTCTAAAGGACAAGATTCACGCATACAGTTGCTATTGGATCAGATTTTTCATGAGTATCAAACTCAGGAGCTTGCAGTCAACCTCTTGGTCAAAAGTCAAACATTGGCGTTACTTGCTTTATTAGTCAAAAACTATCGCATTCCTTTAGCTTCTCAGCAGTCCATAAAAAGCTTGAAGCATCTAGATCGACTAAAACAAATCAATGATTATGTACAGGAGAATTACTATCAATCATTGAAGTTAGAACACGTAGCTGAGGTATTTAATTATGATCCAGCTTACTTCTCACGCTTTTTCAAAAAATATATGGGGATTTCCTTTTCTGAATATGTTAATACTGTCCGTTTAGAAAAAGCTTATTATCAATTGAGAGATACTGATATGACTGTAATGGCGATTGCTATGGCAAATGGCTTTTTCTCTGTGAAGTCCTTTTACAATGTGTTTAAAAAGAATTACAACCTTTCACCTCAGCAATATCGGAAAAAATATTTCTCTTAGAAAAAGTCATTATTTTTCCGATTTTATGACGAATTGGGCAAAGAATTAAAGGATGATTGTCAGTATACTAAGTATAAGTAAAGCGCTTACTGTATTTTGAGAGGAGCAAGCAACATGAAGAAGAAGTTAGTGGATTTTTTTGATAAAGTTAGTCCATTTTTTGATAGAATGGGGAACAATCCGTACCTCCAAGCTATTTCTGGTGCAATGATGTCGACTTTGGGACCTGTTTTTATCGGATCGATCGCTGTATTACTTGTCGTGTTTATGAATATGTCCAAAACCTTACAAGGATTTACACAAGTCATTGATTTATTAGGAAAAGTCAATACATTTACCATTGGTTCGTTGGCCTTATATATTTCTGTTTTGATGGCGATCAACTTAGTTCGAAAACTCGATGAAAAAGAGGACTATGTCGCTGCTGGTATTATTTCGTTGATGAGTTTCTTATTGATCACACCATTAGATAAAACTGCTGATGAAGTTGCCGCATTACCAACGACATGGTTAAGTGCACAAGGCGTTTTTTCTGCGATGATCGTCGGTTTAGTCGTTGGTCGATTGTTTCTGACAATCAAACGTAAAGGCTGGACGATCAAAATGCCGGAAGGGGTTCCGCCAATGGTCACGCGGCTATTTGAATCCTTGATTCCAACCGTGTTGATCGGTGTTTTATTTATTCTGGTTGATTTTGGGTTTAGCTTAACACCTTTTGAAAATATGCATCAATTTGTATATACGATCATCCAAGAGCCGCTAAAAGGAATCGGTGGTTCAATTGGCGCTATGATCATTTTAAGTTTATTGCAACAAATATTATGGTTTTTTGGTATTCACGGAACCAATGTGATATTGCCTTTAGTAACGCCTTTATGGATGGCGATGGATGTGGAAAATATGAATGCTGTAACGGCTGGACAAACACCACCAAATATTGTTGGATTAGCCTTTTTCAATATCATTACGTTTGGGGGAATGGCACTGGGGTTAGTTTTATTGATGCTTAGAGCGAAAAGTAAACAGTATCGTGAAGTCGGAAAAATCTCGATCGTGCCTGCTTTATTTGGGATCACTGAACCAGTGATTTTTGGTTCACCATTAGTTTTGAACTTTGATTTAGCAGTGCCGTTCATTTTTAATAATAGTATTGCGTTGATTTTAGCGTATGTCTTAACCAAAATCGGTCTAGTTTCAAGGTTTGTCGGTGTTCAGGCGATCTTTGGGTTGCCGGTTGGTTTTCACGCAGCGGTTCAAGGCAGCATTTCAGTTATTATTTTACAGCTGGTGATCCAGTTAGTCTTATCACCGTTGCTTTGGTATCCGTGGTTCAAACGCTTAGACAACAAAACGTATTTGCAAGAGCAAAGTGAAGAGGTGTAGAAATGAAAGAGCAAGCACTAAAAGAATTATTGAACTCTTTGACTTGGGAAGAAAAAATCGGACAGTTGGTTCAATTATCAGGTGATTTTTTCCACGCAGATCAGTTAGCTGTTGGCCCGCAAAAAAAATTAGGTATCGATCAACGCATCGTTGATCAGGTTGGTTCAGTGCTAAATGTGACAGGAGCAGAAAAAACAAAAGAGATCCAAGATCGTCATATGGCAAAAAGTAGGCACAAAATTCCACTGTTGTTTATGGCCGATATCATTTATGGCTACCGAACAATTTTTCCGATCCCTTTAGGCTTAGGGGCAACGTGGAATCCAGATCTGGTTGAGTCAGCGTATCAGCAAACGGCAGAAGAAGCTAAAGCAGCAGGTGCGCATGTCACATTTGCACCGATGGTCGATTTAGTTCGCGATGCTCGTTGGGGCAGAACATTAGAATCAACGGGAGAGGATCCTGTGCTGAATGCAGCTTTTGCTAAAGCGATGGTCACTGGACTGCAAAAAGATCTTTTAAACGGTGGTGGGATCGCTTCTTGTGTGAAGCATTTTGCAGCCTATGGAGCAGCAGAAGGCGGTCGTGAGTATAATACAGTAGATATGTCTGAACGAAGGCTGCGTCAAGAATATCTGCCAGCGTATAAGGCAGCGGTCGATGCTGGTTGTCAATTAGTGATGACATCGTTTAATACCTATGACGGAATGCCTGTTACTGGCAATCAGTTCTTATTGAAAGAGATTTTACGCAAAGAATGGGGCTTTGATGGAGTGATCATTTCCGATTATGCTGCGATTCAAGAATTGATTGCTCATGGTGTGGCAGCCGATGATCGTGAAGCTGCAAAATTAGCGATCGAAGCCACAACTGATATCGATATGAAAACCCCCTGTTATGCAAAAGAGTTAGAACCGTTGATCGAAAATGGAGAAATCAGTGCAGAACTGGTCGATCGATCTGTTTATCGTGTATTGAAGTTGAAAAATGATTTAGGGTTATTTGAAGATCCTTACAGAGGTGCAAGCCAAGCATTAGAAGAACAAGCTTTTCTGACGGAAGAAAAACGTCGCTTAGCGAAAAAGGTCTCTGCTGAATCAGTTGTTCTACTGCAAAATAGAAATCAAGTGTTGCCGCTTGCACCTAATAAAGAAAAAGTGTTGCTGGTTGGTCCATATGGTGATAATCAAGAATTGATCGGACTGTGGGCGGTTCATGGTCAAAGAGAAGATGTAGTGACCATCAAAAAAGGCTTTGAAAACTATCTTGATCCGGAGCATCTTCTTTATACTCAAGGCTGTGATATGTTGGAAGACTATGCCTTTTTAGGAGAATTTGGGGCAACAAAAGACCAAATCGAACAGCTGGGGCTTGATGAACAAATGAAAGCAACTGAACTAGAAACGGCATTAGCATTGGCGCAACAGGCGGATACGATCGTTTTTGCTTTAGGTGAACATACGATGCAAAGCGGTGAAGCAGGAAGCCGTACAGATATCACTTTGCCTAAAATCCAGCAGGTCTTTTTGCAAAAAATGGTCGAGTTGAAAAAGAAAACAGTTTTGATCGTTATTAGTGGCAGACCGCTTGTGCTGACAAAAGAAATTGAGCAAGTCGATGCGATTCTTCAAGCGTGGTTCCCAGGAACAGAAGGCGGAAATGCTTTAGCAGATATCGTTTTTGGTCAAACCAATCCTTCCGGCCGTTTAAGCATGAGTTTTCCTTATTCTGTCGGTCAGCTACCTCTTTATTATAGTGAATTCAAAACAGGTAGACCGTTGACAAGCCCAACACATAAAGGGCGTTTTGTTTCAAAATATTTAGATAGCCCTAATGAACCGTTATTCTCCTTTGGGTTTGGTTTATCTTATAGTAAGGTCGAGTATTCTGAGTTGACACTTAACAGTGAGTATATGAATGAGTCATTGACTATTTCAGTAACAGTAAAAAATCGTTCTGATCGGTCAGCACAGGAAACGGTGCAGTTATATATTCAAGATGTGACTGGCTCAGTTGTTCGCCCGATCAAGGAACTAAAAGCTTTTCAAAAAGTTGATTTACGTGCTGACGAAGAGAAAAAAGTAACGTTTCATTTAACTAGAGCGGACTTGAAATTCTACACGAAGGAAATGCTGTTTAAGGAAGAACCTGGTAAATTCATCGTGTTTGTTGGACCTAATGTGAAAGAAACCTTGGAAGCTACTTTTGACCTTAAGTAAATGAAACATCATAATTAAAAACGAAGAAAAGCTGATTTGGTTTTTCTTCGTTTTTTTTATCTGAATGAAACTTGCAAAAATAGAAGTTGAATGGTACTCTTAATTTCTAATTGAGAATGATTTTCATTCGCATTTAATTGTGAATGTTTGTTTAAGTAGAAAAGAATGGAGGAAAAAAATGTTTAGTGCGTCTATCGAACAGGTGATCAAAGAGCGGCGAACGATTCGAACGATATCGAAGCAGCCTGTTTCTATTGAAGATATTAAAGCGTTATTGGAAGTGGCAAGTTATGCACCATTTCATTCTAAAGAGGAACCTTGGGCAGTCATTATGGTCATGTCACCAGAAGAGCGTAGTTTATTCGTGGAAAAAATCATGGATAGCTATGAGCGGATGAACATTTGGGCAAGGTATGACCAAGAACACTTAGCAGCGTCAAAGAAAAGAACTGAAGATTATTACCTGAGTGTTCCTGTAACATTGATTGTAACAGCACCGATTCATGAAAAGAAAAAAGCAAATTTTGAAGCCGTTGGTGCTGTTTCTGCATTTATCCAAAATTTCCAGTTAGCTGCATGGTCTCGAAATATTGGTGTTACTTGGCGTACAGTACCGATCATTTTTGATGATGTCTTTAAACAAGAGATTGGTGTTGGATCGGATCGTCAGATCATTGGTTTATTAGATATAAGTATGATCGATGAAGCAGTCAAGTTACCAAGAGCCAAGAGAAAAACAGTTGATCAGTGGGCATTTCATTTATCAGAAAAATTGTCAGAAAATAAAGAATAATAGAGCTATGTTCAGTTATTTAGGAGGCGCATTTTTTTGCAGGCAATCAAAGCAACAGAAGACAATCTAAAAGTGAAAACACAGCGGTATTATCCGCTCGTTTTGCTCGGCTTGATCATAGCTATTTTCATTTCGATCATTTATTCTTTGCTCAACGGTCAGGCGGATATTTCAGTGGATGACATTATTCAAATCTTATTATCAAAGCTATCGGGTGGAAGAGTTGGTTCATTAGATGGCGTTTCAAGCAATTCTGCGGTCAACATCATCTGGTTTGTGCGAACCCCCCGTGTGATCTTGGCTGTCTTTGTGGGAATGGGGTTAGCTGTAACAGGGGCTGTGATGCAGGCAGTGGTGCAAAATCCTTTAGCTGATCCTTATATTCTAGGGATTTCATCTGGTGCCTCTCTTGGAGCAACCTTTGCGATTTTGATCGGTTTTGGTACTGCCAGTGTATTTTCACAATTTGGCTTAGCTTTTGGAGCGTTTGTCGGTGCGATGGCAGCAGCCTTTGGTGTCTTGATCTTATCTAGCATCGGCGGGCGGATGACTTCTGTAAAATTGGTTTTATCGGGTTCTGTCATCGGTGCGCTTTGCAGCTCTATCTCAAGTTTTATTGTATACCTGGCCAATAATGCAGAAGGAATGAAAACGGTCACGTTTTGGGCGATGGGAAGTCTAGCTTCTGCAAGTTGGAATAAGTTGAGCGTCCTTTCAGTAACTGTCGTTTTGATCACTCTCTTTTTTTTATTTCAGTATCGTATTTTGAATGTGATGCTATTAGGAGATGAAGCGGCAATCACGTTGGGTGTTCCATTAAGTAGATATCGTAAGCTATATTTGATGCTTGCAGCCTTATTAACAGGTGTGATCGTTGCCTACTCAGGTATGATCGGCTTTGTTGGATTGATCATTCCGCATATCGTACGTGGTTTGACAGGTTCTGATCATAAGCGTTTATTGCCTGTATCAGCATTGACAGGTTCTCTTTTTATGATCTGGGCGGATGTCCTTTCTAGAACGCTGATCGCTACCGTAGAGCTTCCCATTGGGATCATTACTTCGGTCATCGGAGCGCCATTGTTCATCTATATTATCGTTAAAAAAGGATATAATTTCGGAGGCTAAGCTATGGAATTAAATGTGAAAGATCTGGCTATTACGATTGGGCAAGAGCAAATTGTTAAAAGTGTTTCTTTGCAAACTCAAAAAGACCAAATTGTCGGTATCATTGGAGCAAACGGTTGTGGGAAATCAACGATGCTGAAAGGAATTTATAAAGGGATCAAACCTCAAGCAGGCACAGTTTTTCTAGACGATCTAGATCTTTTAGCAGCTTCTGAAAAGAAAGTAGCGCAGCGGTTAGGTGTGGTCAATCAGTTTAATGAATTAAATTTTGATTTAACCGTTTTTCAGATGGTTCTCTTAGGTCGAACGCCGCATAAAAAATTACTTGAATCAGATACACCAGAAGATATTGAGATCGTGAATGATGCGTTAGCAAAAACCAATTTGACGAACTATGTCGATCGTAGCTTCCTATCGTTATCCGGTGGAGAAAAGCAACGAGTGATTTTAGCTCGTACGATTGCGCAGCAACCGAAATATATGATTTTAGATGAGCCGACCAATCATTTGGACATCCGTTATCAGTTGGAGATCTTAACGTGTGTGAAAAACTTAGGGATCGGCGTTTTGGCTGCGTTGCATGACCTAGAGTTGGCAGCTCATTACTGTGACTATATCTATGCGATGAAGGCGGGCAAAATCATTGCGGAAGGGAAACCAGAAGAATTATTTACAGCAGCATTGATCGAAGAAATCTATGAAGTAAAATGTACGATCTACACAAATCCGATCACAAAGCGTTTGGGATTTAATTATTCGCTGGACTAATGTGTAGAATTAAAATATATAGCAAATGAGGAAGCATAAAAATGAAAAAAATTGTAATGATCACTCTATTGAGTTTAGCGATTTTTACAGGCTGTGCAACGAAAGAACAATCAGCTAGTGATAAAGAAACAAGCACGGATTATCCAGTAACTATCAAGAACTATACTAGAGCGGAAGGCGCAGAAGGCTGGCAATCAAAGGAGCAAACATTTGAGAAAGCACCAGAAAAAGTTTTAGCCAATACACGACCGGCAGCAGAATTATTATTGCATTTAGGGTTGAAAGACAAAATCGCTGGAGTTGGAGCAGTTTTTGGAGCATCAGACATCACGGTCGAAAAAGATTTTGATCAGCTGAATCATCTATCAGAGGATTATATCGGTAAAGAAATGGCGTTGAGCGTAGATCCAGATCTTATCTATGGTCGCGGAGGTCTATTTGATAATCAAGACTGGGGCGTTGGCACAGTTGATAGCCTCAATGAAATGGGGATCAAAACATTTGTTTTACATTCCTCAGTAACAGGAGGGACATTTGATTCTATTTATGATGATATCGACAATTTAGGAAAAGTCTTTCATGTTAAAGATAAAGCAGAGTCATTTAAACGTGAACTGAAAGAACGTCAATCAGCGCTTGAAACGAAGCTTAAAAGGATAAAAGAAAAACGTACATTTGCCTATATCCATACCACTGATCCGAATGAACTTTATATCTATCCTGCTCATAATGAGACCTTTTTCAATGATATTTTTACAATGGTCAAACTAGAGAATGTTTTTAAGGATGAAAAGGGAGAAGTAAGTGTTGAAAAATTGATCGAAACAGATCCGGAAGTTCTGATTTTAGCTGACTGGAGCTCGACTAAAGGCGGGATCTCCGGTGAGAAAATGCTTGAAGGGATCATGAATAATCCTAAGCTTTCAAGCATGCAGGCAATCAAAAATAAACAAGTTTATACTGTCGATTATAACTATATGTTTGGTTATGGCTATCAATCTTTAGATGGAATCGAAAAATTGGCTGATGAAATGTATCTAGAAAAGTAACTGTTTAAATGAAGAAAGTGCGGAACAAAACTAAGTAACAGTTTTGTTTCGCACTTTAAAGCTTAATAAACGGCGGAAACAGAAGCAACTGTATGAATCGCCTGATATCGAAAGAACAACAAACATCGATTATATCCATTTTCTTACTTTCTGAAATTAACTCAAAAAAGTTTATTTTTCGGCGATTGTTGAACAAAAAAGGGATAAAATTGGTCCATCTGGTTACACTTTGTGGAGAGCGATTTTATGAAAGGATTTGTGAAATAATGAACTTGTTGGTGTTTTCACTTTTTTTAAGAAATAGAAATACTACAAAAGAAGAGCCATTTTTATTAACTAGGCTGAACATTTTTGACCTGATAGCAAGTTAAATCTCTCCTATACTTGACCTATATCAAAGAAAGGTAGGTTAATAAAAATGAACAAAAGAAAATATTATGTATCCGTAGGAGCGTCACTTTTAGCATTAGTTGCTGCTGGTATTATCCAAACAACAGACGCTTATGCTGATCCAGCGGCAAACGAAACAGCTTCAAAAGTGGAGCAAAAAAATGATCAGCTTCGTGTTGGTGTCCAATCAGAGCTTGTACAATCTGAGAATGCTAAACTTTACGCTGAAAAAACGTTGGATAATCCTAGAGGAGCTAGTAATAACCAGTCTACAGGTGTCTACAAAAGAAAGTCTGATACGATCACGATCTACGTAGATGAACAAACAGATCAAACAACGATGCCGACATATACGATTTCACCCATTAGTTTGAATGACTTTAGAGAAGGCAGGACGGAGACGTTTCCTTTAAAGAAGGGGAAAAATGTTATTACTAATACCAAAGAAGGAATCATCCATGTGCAAAATGTGACAAATCGTACTGTACAACAAAAATTAGTCATTAGTGTTGATGGTGGAGTGAAACTGCCTCGATACATCTTAGGAAAAACGACTGATTCCGATTGGCAAAATCAGCTGCGACAAAACCCGAATGCGCCAGGTTTTGAATTAGTTGGAAAACATACACTGATCACAGCTTCTAAAGCGAATTTAAAGCATGTAACAAACCCGAAAAGAACGATAGAAACATATGATAAAGTAGTCGATTTCCATGATGAGACATCTGGTCTGGATAATAGTTCTGCTTTGCATAGAAAAAGCCGGGGCGTGATACAGCATATGAGAGAAACAAAAGAGCCGGGATATTATATGTATGCTTGGTATAATCATACGGGCTACTCTATAGATTCCGGGATGCCTATTGTGCTAAGAGCTGAGCCAAATCGTGTTTGGGGACCGATGCATGAATTTGGTCATATTTATCAATCAAGTCGTATGACTTGGAAAAATAAAACTGAAGTGACAGTCAATATTTTTAGCATGAGAAGTGAGAAAAAATTAGGAGGTAGAAGTCGCCTAGAGACTGATCGTGTCTATGATAAAATGTTCGCTTATTTCAAACAACCAAATAAAAACTATGATTCGATCAATGATTACTTTATAGAACTAGGCATGTTTTGGCAGTTAGAATTGGCTTTTGGGGAAGATTTTTATCCGCAACTGCATAAACTATATAGAGAAGAAGCGAAAAGTTTAAACAGTGATTCAGCGAAACAACAATATTTTATTCTATCGGCATCAAAAATCGCAAATACGAATTTGACTCCTTATTTTGAAATGTGGGGACTGCCTGTCTCTTCAACAACGAAAAAAGAGTTACAACAATATCCTGAATTGACACATAAGATCTGGGAATACCGTGATGAAATGAAAAATCCAATCAGTCCGATCGATCCATCACAACCAGCAAAACCTGCTGCACCGACAGCACTTTCTGTTGTAGAAGCAAAACATGATTCAGTAAAAATCAAGTGGGCGCCAAGTCAAGGCAATCAACAATTGATAAAAGAATATATTATTTTTAGGGACGGCAGAGAAGTTGGTCGAACAGGAACAACTGAGTTTACAGATAAAACAGTTACTGGTGCTGCAACGTATTCTTATTCTGTCGCAGCAGTTAGTGCAGCAGGTACGCAGTCAGATAAAAGTACTAGCTTAAGAGTCAATACACCTTCTGGTCCAGGCACCGAGGTACCCGCTCCAACGAAACCGCTGAATCTTATCTCTAGCACTGCCACTCAACATTCGATTGATCTATCTTGGAGTCCATCAACTAGTTCGATCGGTGTTGTAGGATACCATATCTATCGTAATGGCGTAAAAATCAATACGGTGAATATGACGTCATTTAAAGATACTGGGCTACAAGCCAATACTTCATATACGTATCACATTACTGCTTTCGATAAAAATAACAAGGAATCTGAGAAAAGCGATAGCCTAGTGGTAAAAACAAAAGAAGGCAGCAGCCAAATCACTACATGGGATGCAAACAAAACGTATGACACTGGTGACCGTGTAACGTATGAAGGCTTAGAGTATGAAGCAAAATGGTGGACGAGAGGCACACGTCCAGATGAATCTGATGCATGGCTGCTTCTTTCAGATCAAGCCGTGGAATGGAATGCGAAAAAAGGCTATGATGGCGGAGCAAAAGTAACCTATCAAGGAAAAACATACAAAGCGAAACACTGGACAAGAGGAGATCAGCCAGGATCATCTTCTGTTTGGGAACTGATTTAATTCGGATCGCTTGTTGTTCATATAGATAAAAAAGCAGGACGTGAGCAGATAAATATCTGGTTGCTGTCCTGCTCTTATTTTTTACTACCTCTTTTTAATTTTGGAGAATGTTCGTGTTTTTCAGAAAAAAAGATGAGAAGTAAAAAAACAAAAATTGAAAAAGAAGGCTAGAATATTATCGGATTTATGCTATACTAAATTTAGTTTTGGACGATTATATTATGAGAGAAACAGTGAAAATTACTGAAAAGAAGATTTGCTGCAGTCCATGACGATTTAGTGATGATTACGAAGTGGAAATTGAAAATTTACACAATCTTTACGTCGTTATTATCAGAAGTTTACACCATTAAACTAGAATGAATATAGCTAAAATAGAAAAAACATTCGTTTTAGCTATGCCAAGATGCGAAAGGATGGAAAGAGTGAAAAAGAGAACGAAATTGTTAGGGTTATTATCAGTGATTGGTTTAAGTATCGGTTTACTTACAGGATGCGGTTCATCGGGCGATAAAAAGGCTGCTGATGATACTAAACCATTAGAACTACAATTTGTACCGACAAATAACGATGGCTCAATGGAGGCTAAAGCGAAACCTTTCGCAAAATATTTATCAGACAAATTAGGTCGCGAGGTCAATGTTACGTTAGCGACTGACTACTCTACGATCGTTGAAGCGATGGCTTCAGGTAAAGTCGATATCGGAATCATGCCGCCGTCAGCATATGTTCAGGCGCGTAATCAAAAAGCAGCAACAGCGATTTTATCTTCTGAATTAGGTGCGTATAACCGTGAAACAGGTAAGCCGGAAGATGGCAAATTATCTGGTACGTTCAAGGGAGAAATTTTAGTTAGAGCGGATAGTGGTATTGATTCATTGAAAGATTTGAAAGGTAAAAAAATCGCTACCTTGAGTCCAAACTCAGCAAGCGGCTATATTTACCCTGTTGTTGAGATGAAAGAAGCTGGGATCGATCCAACGAAAGATGTTACTTTGACGACAGTCAATGATATCCCAAGTGAAATCACAGCTGTTTTGAACGGCCAGCAGGATGCTTGTTTTGTGTTTGAAGGAGCTCGTAATGTATTTGCTTCAAAATTTGAAAAAGACGATCTATTCAAAGAGTTGAAAGTCCTTTACTTAACTGAAGGGGACATTCCGAATGACGCGATCGCTGTTCAGCCAAACATGGATAAAGATCTTCAGGCAAAAGTCAAAGAAACGTTCTTGGCAATGTCAGAAGACGAAGAAGGCTCTGAAGCGATGGCAATGTGGGGACATAAAGGCTATGTAGAAGCAGATGACAAAAACTACGATACCGTTGAAGAATATACGGAAAAAGCAGCGGAGTAAATTGAGTGTACATGAAAGAGTAAAGATCAAATGGATGAGATAAAAGCTATAGAAGTCAGGCGCTCTGTTATCATTTATTGTATGATAAGACCGCGGCTTCTGCTTTTTCTTGCTATTTTTTGAGTTTGGAGCGTGCACAAAAGTTTGTATGTACTTTTGGACGACGCTCTTTTCTATTTTTTATATCAAAAGGAGAAATCATGATTCAGTTTGAAAATGTTACAAAAACCTATAGCAACGGTGTTAAAGGATTGAAAAATATCAATTTAACGATCAAAGATGGCGAGTTTGTTTCTGTTATTGGCTTAAGTGGAGCTGGAAAGAGTACATTATTGCGTTCGATCAATCGTTTGAATGAAATCACAGAAGGAAATATCCTAATCGATGGAACATCGATCACAAAGGCCAATAAGCGAAATCTACGAAAAATAAGAAGAAACATTGGCATGATCTTTCAGCATTTTAACTTAGTTAAGAAAAGTTCTGTACAAAAAAACGTTATTTCTGGACGTTTAGGTTATTATTCGACATTCAAGAGTATTTTCGGGATCTTTTCAGCAGATGATTATGCGCTTGTAGAAGATGCTTTAGGTCGTGTTGGCTTAGCCGATAAGTTACATTCAAGAAGTGATGAGCTTAGTGGTGGACAACAACAGCGAGTGTCGATCGCTCGGACATTGGTACAGCAAGCATCGATCATTTTAGCCGATGAGCCTGTGGCATCTCTTGATCCGATCACTACCCAAAAAATCATGAAAGATTTGAAGAAAATCAATCAGGAATTGAATCATACAGTTGTGATCAATCTTCACTCAGTTGATTTGGCGCGTGAATTTTCAAGCCGGATCATTGGATTACGGGATGGTGAGGTCGTGTTTGATGGAACAGCCGCTGAGGCAACAGATGAAGTACTCACGAGCATCTATGGGGCGGATATTTTGAAACAAACTGAAGGTGTACAAGAATGAAGCTGAAAGATACGATCCATCGAAATTTATATAAGCACTTATTTATTTTAGCTTTAGTCTTGATTTGTGTATATTCTAGTGCGAGTGTTACAGGGGCTCAAATGGCTGATGTCTTCAATAATCTGGATCAAATGGGGCTTTTCCTACAGCGTTTTCTTCGTCCAGACTGGAGCTATCTTCCAAAGCTTGTTGAACCTATGCTGAAAACGATCAAAATGTCTGTTGTAGGAACGACGATCGGTGTGATTTTTGCTATTCCATTTGCTTTTCTAGCGACAACAGTTGTTACTAGAAATTTCTTTTTTACAACGATTATCCGTTTTTTGATGAGTATTGTTCGGACGATCCCCAATCTTTTACTAGCAGCGCTATTTGTTGCGATGTTTGGGATCGGTGAGTTTACAGGTGTGCTGACGATAGCAGTCTTTACTTTTGGTATGGTTTCCCAATTAGTCTATGAGGCGATCGAGACGATCGATCATGGTCCGATCGAAGCGGCTGAATCAGTTGGTGCAACTAAAACGCAGGTTGCTTTTTGGTCGATTGCACCGCAGATCACACACCAGATCGCCAGCTATTCATTGTATGCTTTTGAAGTGAATATTCGTGCGTCAACGATCCTTGGTTATGTTGGTGCTGGAGGAATTGGTGTGATTTTGAATTCTTCATTAAGTTTGATGCGTTATGACCGTGTGTCGATCATTATTTTATCTATTTTAGTTGTTGTGATCACGATCGACTGGATCAGTGAAATCATCAGAAAGAGGTTGGTGTAATGAGCATAAATAGAAAAGTAAAACGCTATATGCCGATCCTGATTGTTTTGGCGATCATTCTTTATTCTGCGGCAGGCATTGACTATTCAGAAGCAGGAAACATGTCATTTGATATGGTGAAATCAGTTTTAACGGGATTGTTTCAGCCAGATTGGGCATATGTGTATGATGGCAGCGGTGAAGATTTAGTGAGCTTGATGCTTTTGACGATCGGGATCGCCTTTTTAGGAACGGTGATCGCTACGATTTTAGCTTTACCATTGACATTTATCAGTGCACATAACCTATGGAAATCGAATACGATCATTTCTAAAATCGGGAAGTTTATCTGTAATGTTCTTCGAGCATTTCCAGAACTGGTTTATGCGATCATTTTCGTGAAAATGGTGGGACCGGGACCTTTTGCTGGTGTTTTAGCGATTGGTGTCCACCAAATTGGGATGTTGGGTAAATTGTATACAGAAGAAATCGAATCGATGGATGAAGCTCCTGTGGAATCGATGACAGCGGTTGGCGCCAATTTCTGGCAAACCATGTTTTATGCACGCTTGCCGCAATTGATTCCGACGTTTCTATCATTAGCGTTGAATCATTTTGAAATAGCTGTACGTAGTGCTGCGACTCTTGGATTGGTTGGTGCTGGAGGGATCGGTGCACCAATGATTTTTGCGATTCAATCAAGAGCTTGGGATAAAGTTGGGGTCATTTTGTTTGGTATCATTATTACAGTCTTTCTGATCGATGCAGTGACTGGTTATTTACGCAAAAAATTACAATGATTCGTGAGGATAGAAAATGACAAAATTAACAATTTTAGGTACGACAGACATCCACGGTTTTCTGACAGAGGCTGAAAGTGAGAGCGGAGTTTGCTCTCTTTCAGCAATTGCTGAAAATTTTGACGCCCCCATTTTGATCGATAATGGGGATTTTTTAGTAGGGAGTCCGCAATCGACTTTTTTTAATACTACAAAAATGATTTCTCCATTGATCGAGTTGGCTAATAAAGTTGGCTTTGATGTAATGGTGCCGGGAAATCATGATTTTGACTATGGACTTGATTTTTTGGTTCGTCAGGCGGCAGCTTTTAAAGGAAAGTATGTGTGTGCAAATGTACTGGGTTTAGATGACCATTTGATTTTTGATCCGTACGCAATTTTGGAACGCGGCCAGTTAAAAATTGGTGTGATCGGTGTGATAACAAGCGCTATGCCTCAAATTTCAGACTATGATCGAATAAAGGAAGTAAAATTCCTCGATGTCATCGAAACGTTAAACAAATGGGTGCCGATCGTACGAGAAAAAGTTGATGTGCTCGTCGTTAGCTATCATGGCGGAATCGAACGTGATATGATGACTGGTGCATCAACACAGTATGATACTGGTGAGGATCAAACATATCGTATCATTGATGAGGTCAATGGGATCGACGGCCTGATATGCGGGCATCAGCATCGAACAAACGCTGGGATCACGAATGATACAGCGTTTGTTCAGCCAGGCTATCGCGGCAATTATGTTGGAGAATTGTCATTCTCTGTTCAACATCGTCAAATTATCAACAAACAGGCACAACTGATCGCTACTAGAGAATATCCGCCAGCGGAGTACCAAGTATATGATGAAAAAGCCTATCAGCTCTGGCTGCAGCAAAAATTAAATCTAGATGAATTAGATCGCTATTTAAGAAAAAAGGTACCGAATACCTTTTACTCTATTAAACTTCAGGATGAAACAATTGGCGGATTTTTACAGAGCTTTAAACCACCGTATACACTATCTACTTATCATATCTCAAAAGAAGAGCTGAAAGAATATTTGCAGCATGAAGACATTTGCGGTATAGACGATCATGAAGGACAAATTGATCCGGAACAACAGGACTATCGCATCACAGCTAATACAGCAATATTTCCAAAGTATCGTTTAGAAACAAATTATATTTACAATGTTTTCGACGAATATCTTTCATTTATCAGTCAATAATCGAAAGAACCAAAAGCTACTAGAAAGGAGAAGGTATGTGAAACAACAAATGAAGATTTATTATACATCTGACGTCCATGGTTATTTGTTTCCTACGAATTACGCGGATACAGAAGATCGCCCGATGGGGTTATTAAAATGTATTCCTGACTTTCAAAAGGATGAAAATACCTTGATCATTGATGGCGGAGATATGCTGCAAGGTTCAGCATTAGCGTCCTATTGTCAAGCACATCCCGAAGAAGGATTTCCGCAAGCAACTGTTTTAAATCAGGCAGGGTATGATTTTGTGACGTTAGGAAACCATGACGTCAACTTTGGGACAGATTATTTATATCACTATTTAGAACAATTGAATGCCGCTTGTATCTGCGAAAATATACTTGACCGAAAAACACAAAGTAAAAAATACCCGTGGACAGTTAAAACATTAGCAAACGGCATGAAAATTGGCATCGTAGGTGTGGTTACGGATTATATCAATGTCTGGGAAAAAGAAGAGAATATCGAGGATATTTTGATTACTGATCCTTTTGAAGCGGCAAAAAAGGCATTAGCTGAAATGAAAGAACAAGCACTCGATTTGACGATTTGCGTCTACCATGGCGGCTTTGAGCGTGATGTAAAGTCGGGGAAACAATTGTCTATAACGACTGAGAACATTGGCTATAAAATCTGTGAACAGCTCGATTTTGATCTTTTATTGACTGGGCATCAGCATCTGTTGATCGAAGGCCAGCTTTTACATGGAACCTATATTGTTCAGCCTTCTGCTAATGCATTGAATTATGCAGCGATCACTGTTGAAAAAAAAGAGAGTGCTTTACAAATAGCCTCGATTGTCGGGAAACCAAGTGAACAGCCGCAAGCAGATACTTTTGAACTGTTACAGCCTGTGGAACAAAAAGTCCAACAATGGCTGGATGAATCGATCGGGTCACTGGATAAAGAAGCCTTAGCAGATGAAAAACTAGCGATAGCACTTCACGGCAGTCCTGTTGTTGAGCTGATCGGTGCTGTTCAACTTCAAGCCAGTCAAGCACAGATTACGGTTGTTTCTTTAGCAAATACATCACCAGGATTTCACCAAGAAGTGACGATGAGAGATGTTATTGCTACGTATCCTTATACGAATCATCTAATCACATTAAAGATCACAGGTGCACAATTAAAGCAGGTGATAGAGAAAAATGCCGATTACTTTGCTTTAGATGAACAAAATAACATCAATATTTCTCAAAGATATCTATATCCAAAAATTGAACATTACCACTATGATTTTTTTGTTGGAGTAGAATATGAAATCGACCTTTGTCAAAAAGCGGGAGAGCGCTTAGCTGCTTTAACGTATCAGGGAACCCCTGTTGAAGATCAGGAGGAGTTTACGATTTCATTGAGTGATTATCGAGCAAGCGGAGGCGGTGGTTTTTCGACGTACCAAGACTGTCCGGTTGTTGATGAGGGAGCGAAAGAAATCGTTGAATTGATCGTGGAATACATTCGTTCTTCAGAAAAAATAGTAGTACCCAATCGATTGAAGTATAAAATTAGTAGCTCCTGTGAATGAGCAAGATTTCAAAAAAGAACAAGCAAACTAAAAAAAACGCAAAAGGTTTTGGCCTTTTGCGTTTTTTATTGTCACAGAGTTATGTAGGAAAATTATTGTAATGAGAGTACCTGCCCAATGTAGACAGTTGCGTCAGTTAGATTATTTTTAGCCATCAAATCTTGAAGAGAAATGTTATTTTTCTCAGCGATCACAGAAAGTGTATCACCTGATTGAACAGTATACGTCGTTGCAGCAGGTTCAGCAACATGAGTAGTCGTTTCAGATGATGGTGTTGTCTGATCTGCAGTGTGTGTGGAATCTACTGTAGTCGAACTTGATTGCTCTGATTGACTTTCTTGAGTTGAGCTTGGTCGTGTCAAAACATTTTGTTCTGTCTCTTCAGAGACAGGTGTCTGTTTGTTTGTTTCTTGATCAAGCTGGCTGACTTTCTTTTCAATGTTATTGAATCGTTCTTCATTTTTGGTATTTTCCTGCGTATTCATAAACAACAAACTACCCAGTGCCAGCGTATTGATAAATAATAATAAAATAACAATGATCATCCACGATTTTGGTGTAGAAGCTGGTCGTGTTTGTTTGCGTCGAGAGTATTCTTCTTCCAAGTTATTTTCATTCCTTTCGTCATTGATTTAATTGAAAAGCCTAAAATAAAGCAATAATAGTATATCATACAATTAGGGCAGGCTCAAAGTAGATTTTTTAGACGAATGAAATAGCGGATAAAAGAGAGTTGATCAATAAAATAAAAAAACAACTTATTGTGAAAAAATACAAATTATTTTGAAATATAGTTTTGTATTATGCTGGTTTATTTAATTTTATTGTATATTCTTCTTTTAATCAATAACTATTTTGCGAATGGAATTTTAATTCTCTAATATTTAAGAAATTTTGACAGCATAAAGCAATACCGCCATAAAGAGTTGCTTGACTGCCTAGTGCACTATTTTGGATCAATACTTTACGGGCGATCCGACTGGTTAGGTGATGTTCAACAACAGAAAGCAAGGCAGGATTGCTGCGGTAAATAGAGCTATTGATCACAACTACCTCCGGATCGTAAATAGCGATGATATTATTGATACCGACACTTAGTAGAAAAGCGTTCCTATTTAACTCTTGTAAAGTCTCTGTATCAGCATGATCGATCAATTCTTTGACCACAGAAGAATCAACATAATCCAACTGTTTAACTTTAGCAAGTGTTTCATACAAAACAGAATTTGATGCATATTGCTCTAGACAGCCGTGATTACCGCAAGGGCATTTTTTTCCATTGGGATATAAGATAGAATGGCCGATCTCACCAGCTTCTCCATATTGTCCTTTGCGTAAAATTCCATGATCGACGATACCTGCGCCAATACCACTATGGATGCTCAAGCTGACAAGTGTTTTAGAGTCTAAAGAAAAAACATATTCACCAAGTGAAGCAAGATTCGCTTCATTTTCTATAAAAATCGGGTAATCATAACGGGACGTTAATTCTTGGTAAAGATCGATCGTATCTAAATCATAATATGGCGTAAAAACAATCGAATTTTCGTTGACGATTCCATGAACTGCTGTACATAAACCAACGATCTCTACGTTTGCTTTTATAGATAACTCCTCGATTGCTTGCTCTAATAACGACATGACCGTTTTGGCATCAACGGTGATTCGTTTTTTTTGTATAGATAGGATTTCGGTGCCATCAAGATAGGCAAGTGAGCCTTTTAAATAATCGATACCGATATCAAAGGATAAAATCGCAGCTGCCTTTGGATTGAATTGGAGCATAATTGGCTTACGCCCGCCTTGTATACTGGCAGAGCCAATACCTGTTTCAAAGATCAATCCATCATCTAAAAGAGTTTTAGTGATAGAAGAGACTGATGCTTTGTTTAAACCAATCAGAGTAGATAGCTCTGCTCTGGAGATATTTTCATGATCGATGATGCTTTTTAAGATAAGTGATTCGTTTTGTTCTCTGATTTTGTATTTATTTACAACCATATGTCCACCTCTTTAATGACTATCATAATTTTTTTGAAAGCGCTTGACAACTAATTTCGAATGTTTTATATTCTTTATGTAAGTTAGTTTAACTTACTAACTAACTAGAAGCAAGTCATTTATTGGGAGGAATTTGAATGAATTATTTTCCACAGGTAGAAAAAGTTGTGTATGAAGGTCCTAAAACAGAGAATATGTTTGCTTTCCGTCATTACAATGCGGATGAAGTGGTTCTTGGGAAAACAATGAAAGAACAGTTACGCTTTGCTGTTGCTTACTGGCATACGATGACACAAGATGGGGCTGATCCATTCGGTAAGCCAGTCAATATTCGAACATGGGAAACAAGTGATCCAATGGAAACAGCGAAAAATAGAGTCGAGGCATTTTTTGAACTCTTGGTTAAGCTGGATGTAGAGTATTTTTGCTTTCATGATGTCGACATTGCGCCTGAAGGAAATTCATTAGAAGAATTTTTCGCCAATATTGATGAAATCACTGATTTGATTAAAGTAAAAATGAATGAAACCGGTATCAAATTATTGTGGAATACAGCGAACATGTTTTCTGATCCTCGTTATACGAATGGTGCGGCTTCTTCAAATAATGCTGAGGTATTTGCTTATGCTGCAGCACAAGTGAAAAAAGGCTTGGACATCAGTAAAAAACTTGGTGGTGAAAATTATGTATTCTGGGGTGGACGTGAAGGCTATGAGTCGCTATTAAATACAGATATGAAGCTGGAACAAGATAATATTGCCCGTCTATTCAAAATGGCAGTCGCTTACACCAAAGAAATAGACCATCAAGTTCAATTCTTGATCGAGCCAAAACCAAAAGAGCCAACGAAGCATCAATACGATTTTGATGCAGCAACTGCAATGGCTTTTTTACAAAAATATGATCTGACAAATGATTTTAAATTGAACTTGGAAGCCAATCATGCGACGTTGGCTGGACATACCTTTGAACATGAATTAACGGTTGCCCGCTGTTATGAAGCGCTTGGTTCGATCGATGCCAATCAGGGAGACATGTTGTTAGGTTGGGATACTGATGAATTTCCAACGAATATCTATGATACGACTTTAGCGATGTACGAAATTTTAGAAAATGGCGGTATTGCACCTGGCGGAATCAATTTTGATTCGAAAGTCCGTCGTTCATCGTTTGAAATGGAAGACTTATTATTAGCTCATATCGCAGGGATGGATACTTTTGCCCGCGGCTTGAAAGCAGCAGCAAAATTGAAAGAAGAACGATTCTTCGATGAACTGAAAGAGCAACGATATGCATCTTATCGATCAGGGATCGGCGCAAAAATCCTTGAGGATCAGGAAACACTGGAAAGCTTAACAGAATATGCACTGACACATGATGATGTTCGTTTAGAGTCTAGTCACTTGGAGTATGTAAAATCGCGTTTGAACGACTATTTAGTCTAAAAAAGAAGGAGCGAGATAAAATGAAACGTAGTAAACTTATTCTTTCAGCAACAGTTGTAGCAGCAGTAGGTTTATTGTTAGGTGCATGTGGAAATAGCGGTGGCAGTGCAAGTTCCAAGGATACGACAACAGTGGATGTTTTCAATATCAAAGTCGAAACAAAAGATCAATTGGATGAACTGGCTAAGAAATATGAAGAAACTCATGACGGCGTCAAGATCAATGTAACAACTGTGGGCGGCGGACAGGATGCGAATGCTGCGCTGCAATCTAAGTTTTCTTCCGGTGATGAACCAAGCGTCTTTCTTTTAGGCGGTTTAGCAGATGTGGAAAAATGGGGCGATAGTTTAGCAGATTTAAGTGATACGAAATTAGCTGAAACGGCCATTGAAGGAACCTTGGATGGCGCGACAAAAGATGGAAAAGTCTATGGTTTACCAATGAATATCGAAGGCTTCGGCTTATTGATCAATAAAGAGTTGTTTAAAAAAGCGGGCATCGATATTGAAGATATCAAATCATACCAAGATTTTGAAAAGGCTGTAAAAACGTTAGACAGTAAAAAAGAGGAGTTAGGAATGAAAGCGGTTTTCGGCTTTAGTGCGAAGGAGTTCTGGGTAGTCAGCCAATACAGCGCTCATTTTACGTCACCAGAGTTTGATGACAACTTGCAAAAAATCTACGATGCGAAAACGATCGATTTTAAATATGGGGATCAATTCAAAAAATACACAGATTTGATCAATAAATACAACGTACAACCGATTTTATCGTTAGACTACAGCACATCAGTTGAAGAAGATTTTGCTAATGATCAAGTAGCGATCGTGCATCAAGGAAACTGGATCGTGCCAACGTTGAACAGTTTAGATCCAGAATTTACCCAAGATAAATTAGGAATTTTGCCATTGTACGTAAAAGATGATACCGATGGAAAAATCGCAGCTGGCGCTCCTTGGTACTGGGGTGTGAATAAAAACAAAGATGAGAAAGTCGTAGAAGCAAGTAAGGATTTCTTGGAATGGCTGTATACCGATAAAGATGCAATGAAAGTTGTAACGGATGAAATGGAATTTATTCCGGCATACACAAACTTCTCATCTGATGCGATCAATGATCCGACCTCAAAACAAATTTTTGATTATCTATCTGATGGAAAAGTTGTTCCTTGGGCGCATAATCAATACCCTGATGGCTTTTCACAAACACAGTTTTATCCTGAGTTCCAAAAATATTTGAATGGAGATATCAGCTGGGACGAAGTGCTGACGAAAGGCAAAGAAGCTTGGGCGTCTGATCGTAAATAATCGATGTTTCGATAGGAGATGACAGAAACGATGAGAAAATCTTCTGTCAAACTCTTATCATTTAAGGAGGGAAATCGTTGTGAGCAATAAATCAAAATCCTTTTGGTTCTTTTTGGCGCCTAGTCTGATTGGGATGGCTGTTGTTTTATTTATACCTTTGATCACAGGTGCCTACTATTCAATGACTGACTGGAATGGGATCAAAGTGGATCAATTTCTAGGCTTAGATAATTATATTCGGGCGTTTCAGGATGAACGTTTTCTTAGCAGTATTTGGTTTACGACGAAGTTTTCTGTCGTTGCTATTCTGTTGGTCAATGTGATTGGACTTGGCTTGGCGCTATTAGTGACGCAAAAAGCCGATAAATTGAATAACCTGTTTCGAACGGTTTTCTTTATGCCTAATTTGATCGGCGGGATCATATTAGGATTCATCTGGCAGTTTATTTTTATCAAAGCATTTTCTGCTATTGGTGATGCGACAGGGATCGAATTTTTCAAAGGTTGGCTGTCGACGACGAATACAGGTTTTTGGGGGTTGGTCATTTTATTTGTTTGGCAAATGAGCGGTTATATTATGATCATCTACATTTCATTCATCAATAATATTCCAGATGAGATGATCGAAGCGGCAGAAATCGATGGGGCAACAGCGTGGCAAACATTTTGGAAAATCAAGTTTCCAATGCTGGCACCTGCCTTTACTGTTAGCTTGTTTTTGACATTGTCAAACGCGTTCAAAATATACGATCAAAACTTAGCGCTAACAGCTGGTGGTCCATTTGATTCTACGCAAATGGTAGCAATGAATATCGTCAATGAAGCGTTTGCGGTTAGAAATATGGGCTATGCGCAAGCGAAAGCTGTGATTTTCTTGGTGATCATCGCTGTGATTTCAGTCGTTCAAATCAGTATTACCAGAAAGCGGGAGGTTGACCTATGAGAAAGCAAAAACAAAGAAAAGCATTCTGGATCAAGCTTCTTGGTATTGGTTTGACGCTTTTATGGCTATATCCATTCTATTTGATCGTTGTAAATTCGTTTAAAACAAAATCTGAGATTTTTAAGAATACATTGAGTGTGCCGCAGAATTTTACAACAGAAAATTATCCAGTCGCTTTTGAAAAGCTGGATTTCTTTAGAAGTGCATTCAATTCAATTTTGATCACAGGTATTTCATTGTTTGTGATCGTCGTTTGTACCTCTATGGCTGCCTATGCATTGTCTCGAAATAAGAGTAAGTTGAGTAATACCTTGTATTTTGTGATTGCGATTGGGTTATTGATTCCCTTTCAAGCAATCATGATCCCTTTGGTTTCGTTCTTTGGAAAGGCCAATATGCTGAACCGTCCGGGACTTGTGATCATGTATCTTGGATTGGCCAGTAGTATGGCGATTTTTCTGTACTTTGGGGCTTTAAGAAGCATACCGCAGTCATTGGATGAAGCAGCAACGATCGATGGTGCTTCAAAATTTCAAATTTATTGGTATATCATCTTGCCATTATTAAAGCCAACGACTGTGACGGTCATCGTTTTGAATGCAATTTGGTTCTGGAATGATTACTTACTTCCTTCTCTGGTGATCAATAAAGAAGGCATGTACACGATCCCGCTGAAGATGTTTTATTTCTTCGGGCAATATTCAAAACAATGGCATTTAGCTTTGGCGGCGCTATTTATTGCGATTATTCCGATCATCATTCTTTATGTGTTCTTGCAAAAGTATATCATCAAAGGAATTTCGGATGGTGCAGTGAAGTAAAGGGTTGAGTGAAAGAAAAAGCATCATGATCAGTGGAATTATCCAGCTGCACAGGTCAGCCTTTTGGGAAAAAGATAAAAATAGAGTGAGGCCAAAAGCACCTCAATCGATTTTTCCTATTTGCTGAGAATCACAACGAAAGTAATGAGTTGATGATGAACAGTACAAGACTTTCGTAAGAAAGTGTTGATCATTTTTTACTCAGAGCAGGACGAGCCTGTTCCGCTTTTATAGTCAGGAGGAAATTATGAAGTTTACAGATGGTTATTGGATGACAAAAGAGGGGTTTACGATTCAGTCCCCTAAAGAAGTTTTTTCTTATCAGAAAAATCAGGATTCGGTTGTTTTATATGCACCTTATAAGAAAATTGAGCGGCGTGGTGATACGCTCAATTTAGGAATGAGCACGATCACATTATCAAGTCCTCAAACAGATATGATTTCAGTAAAAATTGTTCATCATGATAAAAATGATCTAGGGCCGAATTTTGAACTAACGAAGACTGAGGTTCAGCCGATCATTGAAGAAACAGCGGAACAGTTATCTTTTACCTCAGGAAATCTAAAAGCAACTGTTGCTTTAGAGGATAAATTCCGGCTTCGTTTCTTTGGTGATGAACAATTACTAACAGAGTCAAAATTTGGTGCTCAAGGTGAAATCATTCATACAAGTGGGAAGCATTTTATGAGAGAGCAGCTGTCTTTAGGGATCGATGAACAGCTTTATGGTTTAGGTGAACGTTTTACACCATTTATCAAAAATGGGCAAACTGTTGATATCTGGAATGAAGATGGTGGGACAGGCAGTGAGCAGGCCTATAAAAATATTCCTTTTTATCTAAGCAGCAATGGTTATGGTGTGTTCGTCAATCATCCCGAAAAAGTTTCATTTGAAATGGCTTCTGAGAATGTTTCAAGAGCACAATTCAGTGTGGAAGGTGAAGCGCTGGAGTATATCATTATTTATGGACCGACACCAAAAGAGATTTTGGAAAAATATACCAACTTGACGGGGAAACCAACATTGCCGCCAGCATGGTCCTTTGGTCTATGGTTATCCACTTCATTTACCACAGATTATAGTGAAGAAACAGTCATGACATTCATTGATGGCATGTTGGAAAGAGATATTCCGCTAGAAGTATTCCATTTTGATTGTTTTTGGATGAAGGCTTTTGAATGGTGCAATTTTAAGTGGGATGAAGACTTGTTTCCAGACCCTAAAGGCATGCTTCAGCGTATCCATGACAAAGGGATCAAAGTGTGTGTTTGGATCAATCCATATATTGGGCAAAAATCGCCGTTGTTTGAAGAAGGCAGGAAAAATGGGTATTTCTTAAAACAAGGAGATGGCAACGTTTGGCAATGGGATATGTGGCAGGCTGGTCAAGGAATCGTTGATTTTACTAATCCAGAAGCAGTGAAGTGGTATCAAGGCTATTTAGCTGACTTGCTGGATATGGGTGTAGATAGTTTCAAAACGGACTTCGGTGAACGGATTCCGACAGATGCTGTCTATTTTGATGGCTCGGATCCAAACAAAGCACACAATTATTACAGTTATTTATACAACGAAGCTGTCTTCTCGCTTTTAGAAGAAAAGCGTGGGAAAAATGAAGCTGTACTATTTGCCCGTTCTGGAACAGTCGGGTCCCAAAAGTTCCCGGTCCATTGGGGCGGCGATAATTTATCCGAATATGTATCGATGACAGAAACCTTAAGAGGCGGGTTGTCCTTCTTATTATCAGGGTTTGGTTTTTGGAGCCATGATATTGGCGGATTCGAAGAAAATGCTTCTGCCGATATCTACAAACGCTGGACACAATTCGGTCTACTTTCAACTCACAGTCGTTATCACGGCAATATCGAATACAGGGTTCCTTGGAATTATGATGAAGAAGCAGTAGCTGTCACGAGAAAATTCACGAAGCTTAAGGTTCAATTGATGCCATATCTTTACCAACAAGCAGTTTACACGGCAACAACTGGCGTGCCGATGATGCGTCCTGTTTTTATGGAGTACCCAAAAGACCGCAACAGCTATTTTGTGGATAAACAATATTTCTTAGGTGATAACTTGCTGGTAGCACCTGTCTTCACAGAAACAGGTGAAGTTTCGTATTATTTACCGGAAGGTAGATGGACTCAGCTGTTAGATCATTCATTCAAGGCAGTCGACCGCAACGGTCAGTGGCAAACTGAACAGCATGATTATTTAAGTCTACCTGTTTGGGTCAAAGAAAATACAATTTTAGTCATGGCAAAAAATGAGCATCCAAGTGTGGTTTATGACTACAATCAAGAACTGGCTATTCATTGTTATCAATTATCAAACGGCGTACATGAACAACTTATTGTAAATAGTAGTGGAAATCCTCTTGCTAAGATTATAATAGAGAAGGATAATGAACATGTGGTGATTCGTACCGAAGGCTTGGTCGGAGAAAATGACGTGTACATCCACGAAAATGAGCGTGTGATCACAGATCGATTAACAGAAACTAAACAAACGATTGAGATCAGCGCAAACTAAAACTGGAGGCAATAAGATGGAACATAAACAACTGGATCAGTTTCCAACGAATTTTTTATGGGGATCAGCTTCTGCTGCTTATCAAGTAGAGGGGGCTTGGCAAGAAGACGGCAAAGGTGTTTCTGTTTGGGATGAGTTTGTTCGGATTCCTGGAAAAACGTTTAAAGGAACCAATGGTGATGTGGCTGTCGATCATTATCATCGTTACAAAGAAGATGTTGCTTTGATGAAAGAACAAGGCTTAAAAGCCTATCGTTTTTCAGTTGCTTGGACACGGATTTTTCCGAACGGACGCGGTGAGATCAACCAGAAAGGGCTACAGTTTTATATTGATTTAGTCGATGAACTGCTCAACAATCAAATCGAACCGGTATTGACGTTGTATCATTGGGACTTGCCTCAAGCACTTCAAGATGAGTATCAGGGGTGGGAATCAAGAAAAATCGTAGAGGACTTCACGAATTATGCTGCGACTTTGTTTGAAGCATTACGAGGGAAAGTAAAATATTGGGTCAGTTTAAATGAGCAGAATATTTTTATCAGCCATGGCTATTTAATGGCGTCACATCCGCCAGCAGTCAGTGATCCAAAACGGATGTATCAAGCAAACCATTATGCGAACCTTGCCAATGCTGCGGTTATCAAAAAGTTCCATGAGATGGATATGCCGGGACAAATCGGTCCAAGTTTTGCTTATGGTCCAAACTATGCTCTAGATAGCGATCCCAAAAACGTATTAGCAGCTGAAGATGCAGAAGATTTGAATGCTCATTTTTGGATGGATGTTTACTTATTCGGAAAATATCCGATCGCTGCAATGAAAATGTTGAAGGAACAAGGTCTGGCGCCAACGATGGAAGCCGGAGACGAAGAATTGTTAGCAGCAGGGAAACCGGACTTTTTAGGGATCAATTATTACCAAACGAATACAGTCGTGTTTAATCCTCTTGATGGTGTCGGCATGGGCAAAATGAATACGACAGGAGAGAAAGGCTCTACGGAAGAATCTGGGGTACCAGGTGTCTTCAAACGCGTTGAAAATCCTTTTGTTGAACGGACGAACTGGGATTGGGAGATCGATCCTGAAGGGTTGCGGATAGGCCTTAGAAGAATCGCCAGCCGCTATCGGATTCCTGTATTGATCACTGAAAATGGTCTAGGTGAATATGATAAGCTGACAGAAGAAAAAGAGATCCATGATGAATATCGTATCGATTATTTGAGCAGCCATGTACATGCGATTAAAGAAGCGATCACCGATGGCGTTGAAGTTTTAGGCTATTGCACGTGGTCTTATACAGATCTTTTGAGCTGGTTGAATGGCTACCAAAAACGTTACGGTTTTGTGTATGTTGAACAAGATGAAAACCAAAATGGCACACTGAATCGTTATAAAAAAGATAGCTTTTACTGGTATCAAAAAGTGATCAGTGAAAATGGTGCCAATGTTTAAAGTGTACGTAAGAAAGGCTGGAGCAATTTTTCCATTTGTTCCAGCCATTTTTTAAATGAAAATGTAACCGTTATTATAAAATGAGGTGAATAAAATGTCCTATGTTATTGGTATCGATTTAGGAACTGGCTCAGTCAAGGGACTGGTGGTAAATCAAGAAGGTAAGGTGGTTTTAGAAGCTGCCGAAAATTATCCTTTATATCATCCAGAAAAAGGCTATAGTGAACAAGATCCAGCAGATTGGCTCAATGGAACCAAACAAGTATTGAAACGCTTGATCGAAAAAATGCCAGAACTAAAAGAACAGTTGGAAGGTATCAGCTTTTCCGGTCAAATGCATAGTTTGGTGTTGCTGGACGATAACGACCAGCCTTTGAGAAACGCTATTTTATGGAATGATGTGCGTACGACAAAGCAATGTGAAGAAATCACTGAAAACTTGGGAGAACAATTGCTTATAAAAACGAAAAATTTAGCCTTGGAAGGTTTTACCTTACCTAAATTGCTTTGGGTCAAAGATCATGAACCTGATCTTTGGTCGCGGGCAGCGCATTTCCTTTTGCCGAAAGATTACGTCGCTTTTTGGCTGACGGGTAAGAAGCAGATGGAGCTTTCTGATGCAGCAGGGACTTTATTATTGAATGTGATGGATCAAAAATGGGATCTTGAGATAGCAGATGCTTTTGGAATTGCTCATAAATTGCTGCCGACACTCGTTTCTTCAATCGATAAAGTTGGTACGATAAATGAGTCTCTATGTGAAGAGTTGGGAATCAAAAACAGTGTCGATGTCTTTGCTGGTGGTGCCGATAATGCGTGCGCGGCTCTCGGTGCAGGAATCATCAATCAAGAACGGGGATTATGCAGTATTGGCACTTCTGGTGTTTTTTTAGCTTACGAGGGAATAGAGGAACCACAATATCAGGGCAAACTGCATTTCTTCAATCACGTGATCCCAAAGGCTTATTATTCGATGGGCGTCACTCTTGCTGCTGGTCAAAGCTTGACTTGGTTTAAAGAAACCTTTGCAAAAGAAAGGTCGTTTGATGATCTGCTCTACGGAGCAACGCAAAGTCCCATAGGTGCGAACGGCTTATTATTTACACCTTATATTATGGGAGAACGTACGCCTCATGTAGATAGTCAGATCAGAGGGAGCTTTATCGGGATCGATGCGAGTCAAAAAATAACTGATTTTACCCGAGCAGTTTTAGAAGGAATTACTTTTTCCCTAAGAGATGCCCAATTGTTGATGGAAACCATTGCAGGGAAGCGATTTAAAGAAATTGTTTCGGTTGGCGGCGGGGCTAAAAGTGATCTTTGGCTGCAAATACAAGCTGATATTTTTAATACGAAAATCGTGACATTAAAAACAGAACAAGGTCCAGGCTTGGGCGCAGCTATGCTTGCTGCTGTGGGATTCGGCTGGTTCAAAACAGTGGAAGAATGTGCAGCAACTTTTGTTGATTATGACAGAGAATATTTCCCAGATGAAAAAGCAGCAATGCAATACGAAAAAATCTACCACTTATATGCGCAAGTCTATCCGCAAACGAGAGAGTTGTGTCATCAATTAAAATAAATCGGTTTGGAGTTGAAACGATGAATCTATTAGCTTTTGATATTGGGGGAAGTTCAGTTAAATACGGACTGTGGAAAAATGAAAAGCTCGCCGAACAGGATAGCTTTCCTTTACCTAAAGACTGGATCGAAATGAAACAGATCTTAAAACAAATTTTTGACCAAAAGAGCCAAGTAGGAACCCTTTCAGGCGTCGCTCTCAGTGCACCTGGCGTCGTTGATGATAAAAAGGGGGAGATTCGTGGAGTGAGCGCCGTACCATATATTCATCATTTTCCAATTAGGAAAGAGTTAGAAACGCTATTTGGAGTACCGGTTTCAATGGAAAATGACGCCAATTGTGCCGCGTTGGCAGAAGTGTGGCAGGGAGCAGCTAAAGATGTGTCTGATTCTATTTTCTTTGTGATTGGTACAGGGATCGGCGGGGCAGTGATCATTGATCGAAAACTGTTTAAAGGCAGAAATCTGTTTGGCGGTGAGTTTGGTTATATGGCATTGAATGAATCTTCTTCTTTAAGTGACTTAGGCAGCTCAGTCAAAATCGTCAAAAAGTACAATTTGATCAATGGAACCCAAATCGACGGTAAAGAGCTTTTTGAACGAGCGGAAAAAGAAGATCCATTAGCCATCCAATTAGTCGAGCAGTTTTATGCAGCGATCGCGAGAGGCATCTATAATCTACTGGTTTGCTTTGACTCGGGAAGAGTCGTTTTAGGCGGCGGAGTCTCTAAAAATGAACGGCTACTGCCAAATATCCAAAGACATTTAACGCGTATTTTATTGGAACATGCAGTGACAGATATGGACTACGAATTGGTTACCTGTAAATTTGGAAATGATGCAAATTTGATTGGTGCGGTCTATCATTTTATGGAAAATAATGCATAGTGAATGGAAACGTTTGAACAGTGTTCGCACTGCTCAAACGTTTTTTTGTTAAAGAGTCTTTACTGTGCTGTCGTTTCCTCCTTTGATATAATTGAATTGTGAAGTCCTTAGAGATATAGAATGGATCAGAGGAGGAATCAGTATGGCAAAATTTGACATAATTATCATCGGTAGTGGGCCTGGCGGAATGGCAGCGGCGTATGATCTAGCGGCTAGTGGTAAAAAAATTGCTGTTGTTGAAGCGGATCTTTGGGGTGGCACATGTCCTAACCGAGGATGTGATCCGAAGAAAGTGTTGTATGGGGCAATAGAAGCACAAGATGCCGTTCAACAGCTTGAACATCATATTTTTTCTACCTTACCTAAAATCAATTGGCGTGAATTGATGGCTTACAAAGAAACCTTCACTCAGCACGTTCCAACTGAACAAAAAGCTGGTTTGGATAGCGCAGGTATTCAAACGATTTACGGACAGGCTGTGTTTAAAGATGAGCACACCATTACTGTGGTAGAACAGGAATATCAAGCAGATAGATTCATCATAGCAACAGGTCAAAGACCAGCCATTCTCACTATTCCCGGCAAGGAATATTTTGAGACAAGTACTGAATTTCTCAGCATGCAAGAATTACCAGAAACAATGATTTTTGTCGGCGGCGGTTATATTTCACTGGAATTGGCAAATATCGCGAACAGCTGTGGAGCAGAGGTTCATTTGCTGCATCATAATGATCGTCCATTGAAAGGCTTTGATGCAGAGTTGACCAAGGAAATGATCCAACAGTTGAGCGCTCGGGGAATTCACTTTCATCTGAACGAATCTGCTGAAAAGATCGTCAAGCAGGAGAAAAAATACAGTGTAACTTTGACAAGCGGTGGAGAATTACTTGTTGATCGTGTCTTTTGCGCAGCTGGAAGAATACCCAATGTAGAAAATTTAGGATTAGAAAAAATCGGAGTAAACTATAGTCGAAAGGGAATTATCGTAAATGACTATTTGCAGACGAGTGTTGAAAACATTTATGCATTAGGAGACTGTTTAGAAAAATCACTCCCTAAATTGACACCCGTTTCAAGTTTTGAAGGCAGTTATTTAGCGGATTTGATTGGAAAAAATAAACAAGAGCCTATCAACTATCCGACTATACCAACCATTATTTTCAGCTCGCCTAAACTTGCTCAAGTTGGTTTGACAAATGTAGAAAAACTAGATGCTGAAAACTATGAGGTACAAAAATTAGATCTGTCACAATGGTTTACATACAAACGCATCAATGAGCCGCTGGTCAAAGCTACGATCGTAACCGAAAAAGCGACAGGAATATTAGTAGGAGCCTCTATTTTAGGTAATGAGGCCGATCAATTGATCAATCTTTTCACTATCATGATCAATCAAAAGTTACGATCAGAACAAATCGATCGATTGATTATGCTTTATCCAACGGTTGGCAGTGATTTAGGGTATTTATATTAATAGCAAAAAGAGTCCAGAACAAAAACTAGAAAACCGTTTTGTTCTGGACTCTACTTCTTGATAGACAACTTTTGTTTTAGCGCTTTTTTAGATAGAAAATCAATTGTCTATGAATTATCGTTATGCTTTATTTTTAGTGTTTACTACCTTTATAATATATAGGAATCGTAAAAAATGTTGAAAAGTAGAGGAAATGATATGAATCAAACGATACGGCAATTTGGTGTTTTATTAGCAGTACTAGTTATTGGAATAGGAATACTGTTTCTTCTTTTTCCCCAAGTGATGCTTGTTTTTCTTATGTTCTTTGAATTTATTGCTATTATATTGAGTATTTATATTTTATTTAAACGGACAGATGTGACGAGTATTAAGGTTGCTTGGATACTTACACTGTATTGCCTACCGATAGTTGGTATATTTTTGTATCTTTTTTTTGGTCGAAGCCAGTTGAAAAGCACAGCGATCCAAAAAAAAGAACAGCAATATCTACATGAATATGTTCAAACCCTTCAGACAAATCATACTAGTCCGACAAGCATGCTAAAGATCAAAAATGAACGCTTAGCTGAGAAGAGAGTGCTCGGAGGCAATCGTTTTGATATCCTAACAGATGGTGAGGCGACATTTGATGCCATTTTTACCGCTATCGAAGAAGCAAAGGAGCATATCCATTTGTTTTATTTCATCATCAAAGAAGATGAGTTGGCTGAAAAATTGAAGAAATCTTTGATCAAAAAAGCGCAAGAAGGTGTCAAGGTACGTTTTGCTGTAGATGGCTTAGGGTCATTGAAATTGTCTGATGCCTATTTAAACGCATTACGAGAAGCGAATGTAGAGGTTTGTATTTTTAATCCGATCCATACCTTCTATCACCTATTTAGAGCCAATTGGCGCAATCACCGGAAAGTGATCGTGATCGATGGACGTATAGGTTTCACTGGTGGCTTGAATATTGGCAATGAATACTTAGGTCTGACTGAAAAATTTTCATCTTGGCGAGATACACATATGAGGCTACAAGGGCCAGTAGTCACACAACTACAGGAAACGTTTCTTTATGACTGGCTGTATATGAAAAATACAACTGGGAGTGCCAGTGAATTTTTATCGGAACAGTATTTTCCGATCGATTATGCGGGTGATGATGAGGGACAGGTCATTTATGGCGGTCCCTATGATCAGGAACGGGTGATCCGTGATGTATTTTTTAATATGATCGATTCAGCAACTGGAAAGATATCGATCGCCAGCCCGTATTTTGTTCCAGATGATGAAATGTTGGCTTTGTTAAGAAGAGTTGCCCGGAATGGGATCGAGGTAGAAATCTTGATTCCGGGAAAAGGGGATCGGAAGCTTTCGTATTATGGAAATGACTTTTATCTAGAAACACTGATCAGTGCAGGAATCAAGGTATATAAGTATGACAATACAGCCTTTTTACATTGTAAAGTGATGATTATCGATGAAAAGATCGCGACTGTTGGTTCTACGAATTTTGATATTCGCAGCTTTGATATCAATCATGAGGTTTCTGTTATTTTATACAATGGAGAAGGGGTGAAAAAATTGGCGGAGGATTATCGGAGGGATGTGCAGAACGCTACTGAGATCACTGACGTAGATCTTACTGAAAGAAGCCGTTGGAAAAAAATAAAAGGTCGTGTTTGTGGTCTTTTTGCACCGCTTTTATAATTAAAGTGGAAGCTGTCGAGTTTGTTCTCCAAAATTGATCGGGGTTTGTTTAGTAATCTAAAAATGAATAAAACAGCTGTTCAAAAGACAAAGCAGCTGCAGTTAATAATTGACTATAATAGTGATTTTTCATAATGGATCCAAGAATCAGTTCTTTCCCCGAAGGAATCATAAAGTTTTTGGGCGCCGAGGTTATCTATGTGCGTTTCCCAAACCATACTAGCACAATTATTTTTTTCTCCAAAAAGGATACATTCTTGAATAAGTTTTTTGCCAATAGCTAATCCTCTATAATCATTATCAACAAATAAGTAATTCATATTGATGACTTTCTTTAAATTCATTGTGCTGAATGAATAATATAAGGTTGCAAAACCAACAATTTTTTGATCGATCTCAGCAATCAACTGACAACCTAAACAATCAGAATCAACGAGATGTATAATATGTTCCTTTATTTGGTTTCTAGTTACATTTGGTTTTAGAATACTTAAATTCATATACTTCTGCATTAACATACTTAATTCTGGAAGATCCTTCATTTCTGAGCGTCTAATATATATTTCCATGTTATTACCTCCTTTTTCTTAATACTAGTTTATCGTAAATGATTCTTCAATTGACGAGTGAGGTTCTTAATAGGAACTTAAAATAGTAAGATCATTGTAGCTATTTAGTTAGAAATGAACAAGGTTGAGACTAAAAGTAGTTAGCTTCGAGAAATAATCTCCTTTTTTCTCACCATTTATTCGAAGAATTTAGAGGCCGGAACAAAACTTTTTTTAGTTTTGTCTCGGCCTTGTTTCACTCTATTTCAAATACTCTTTAGCAATCGATTCATTGATCGTGATCATTTGGTAAAAGTCATCGATATTTACAAATTCATTTGGCTGGTGAGCATATTTTGTTTCACCAGGACCTAAGATCAAAATAGGAAAATCTTTTTCTACTCGTCCAAATTGTGAACCATCTGTATAGCCAGTCATGCCGAAGGTCTTCGCAGGTTTACCTGTTACTTTAGAGACAACCTCTTGTGCCAAGACGGTAAATGGATTATCAAGCTCTGTTCTCATTGAAGGTAAATCGTTAATGAACTCGATTTCTGCTTTAAATCCCGGAACAGTTTCAGTCAGTTTGGCCAACATATCGTTGAATTGTTGTTTTAACTCAGCGTGATTTTGTGCTTTGATCGTGCGGATATCGATTTCTACTGTACATTTATCGGGAACAACATTGGTGCCGTTACCACCGTTGATAATGTCCAGACTAGAAGTAGATGCGCCCACTAATTCATCGACAGATTTAGAGAAATCAAAGGTTTTTTTAAATGCATTTAATACCAAAAGCATATGTTCGATTGCGTTGACACCTTGATCAGGCATAGAACCGTGCGCTGTTTTTCCGTAAGTTGTGATTCGAGGCCATAAAGCACCTTTATGAGCCACACCGATTTCTACATTTGTTGGTTCACCAATGACTAAGGCATCAAGATCGTCAGCATAGCCTTCATCGACTAATTGTCCTGATCCGATCGCGCTTGTTTCTTCCCCAACCGTCGCTAAGAGTTTGATACTACCTTTAAACTGACTGCCCGCCTCTTTTAAACGGATCATAGCTACAACTGCTGCTATCAGACCTGATTTCATATCGCAAGTGCCTCGGCCGTAAAGCAAGCCATCTTTTTCAACTGCTGCAAATGGATCTTCATCCCAAGGGATTTCTCCGACAGGCACGACATCCATATGACCAGAAAAGCCTAAAACAGGACCAGGTGCAGTGCCTTTCAACGTAGCGACCAACTGGCTTCGTCCGTCACTGTAAGTCACTTGCTCACAAGGAATATCATAGGAGTTGAATAGCGCTTCAAGCTTGTCAGCCACTTGCTTTTCTTCTCCTAAAATACTTTTGATTTGAACGACTTCTTTTAATAATTGTAATGCTTCTTGATTGTTCATTCGTATTTCCTCCAATTTATGAAATAAGACTAATTTAATTACGTTTTTCTTTTGGAATGATAAAAAGAATAGAGCCTAGTGCTAATACACAAAACAGGATATTCGTTAGTAGTCCGCCTGTGGCACCTAATGTGTAATTCCCTGATGCGCTCAAACCGTTATAAACAGCTGCAGAAATTGCTACGCCGAGTGCGCCGCCTAGAGAGCTGGCCATTTTGTAAATACCGGATGCTACTCCTGCTTTTTCATTCGGTACACTTGAAATCGCTGTATCGGTAGACGGTGTTGCATACATACCAAGTCCCATACCAAACAAGCTATAGCCGATAAAAACAAGGACAAAATAAGCTGTACCTGTGATCATGGTCAACGCCATCAGACCAACACCTACACCTGAGAGAATGGTTCCCCAAAGCATCGGTTTTTTAGCTCCGATCGTTTGCAATAATTTTTCCCCAATACGGATCGTGATCAACACTAAGCAAAGATAACCAATAGAAAGCATTCCTGTTTTAGCTGAAGAAAGGCCGCGTCCTTGTTGGACATACGTATTAATAACGATCAATGTTCCAGCGACAGCGTTTAATAAGAAGTTTGAGATCGTCGCACCGAGATAGCCGCGGTTTTCAAAGAGTGAAAATTCTACGAAACTGTTGTCGATCGCTTGTTCAACTCTGTAAAAGGCGATCAATCCAGCTATTACGATGACAGCTAAAATCAAGACGATCGGACTGGCCCAGCCTAATTCAGAACCTTTAGAAACAACGATATTCAAAGCGACCATTGAAATAATAAAGAGAAGCAAACCAACTGTATCGAACTTGCTGTTGCTGTTTGTTTCGACTTTGCTTTCAGGAGTACCGAAGATCAATAGTGCGCTGATAATAGAAATAATGATTGAAAAAACAAATACATAGCGCCAACCTAAAGAACTAGCGATCGCTCCGCCGAAGAAAGAACAAAAGCCTGAACCGCCCCAAGAACCGATCGACCAGTAGCTTAGTGCCCGTTGGCGGTCTTTTCCCTCATAATACGTTTTTACTAAAGCCATTGTCGCCGGCATGATACAAGCAGCGGACAAACCTTGTAAAATACGACCACCGATAAATAACGCTGGACCATGGGCCACGACTAATGCACCTGATCCGATCACACTTAAAATCAGACCGATATACGTCAATTTCATTCTGCCTAATTTATCGGCTAAACCGCCGGCAACGACGATAAAGATACCGGAGAATAACCCCGTCATAGAAATACCAATGCTTAAAATACCTGATGAAACCCCTAAGTCACGCTGAACATCCGGAGCCATGTTGAGTAACGATTGAGCGAATAACCAATAGGTCAATACGCTCAAAACGATCCCAACTAATAATTTATTTGTTCCTTTATATGCTGCAGTTTCTGCTGTATGTGTTGTTGCTTTCATGATTAAACTCCTTCAGATAAGTAATGTAAAACGGCTGCCCCCATTGATTTTGCTGCGATCAGCAAGCAGTCTTCATCGATATAAAATTTTGGATGGTGATGTGGATACATCGGCGTGCCTTCTTTGTGCGCGCCAACGAAAAAGAAACAACTTGGACGTTCTTTAGCATAATAAGCGAAGTCTTCAGAAGGTGTTTGCGGACCGCATTCTACTAAATGTTTGATTTCGGGAATTTGCGCTTCTGTAAGTGCTGCTGCGACCATTTCAGTTGTTTGTTCATCATTGACACAAACAGGATAATCATTGGCATAATCAAGATCGTACTCAATACCAAACGCCTTGCAGACACCATCTAAAATTTGTTTAAATTCTTTTTCAACGATTCCACGTGTTTCTTCCTTCATGATCCGTACATCGCCTTCAAGAGTAACGGAATCTTTGATTACATTCGCTGACCCTTTGCCATCAAATGAACCGATCGTTACAGTGGCTGTATCGAAAGGATCGATGCGGCGGCTGACGATCGTTTGGACAGCAGTCACGAATTGTGAAGCAGCAACGATCGTATCGTTTGCATCCTGAGGTGTTGAACCATGCCCACCTTTTCCTTGTAAAACGACTTTAAAGGTTGCACGGCCGGTATGAACAGAGCCTTTGTGATAAAGGACATCTCCTAAAGGCATCATACTCATGACATGGATACCCAAAACATGATCCACACCGTCTAAACAACCGGCTTCGATCATTCCTTTGGCTCCGCCTGGCGGAACTTCTTCAGCAGGTTGATGAATGATTCGGATCGTACCAGGCAGCTGATCTTTCAGCTCGATCAAAGAATCTGCTAGAATCATCATGTAAGCGGTATGGCCATCATGACCACAGGCATGCATCACGCCATCAGTCTTAGAGGAAAAATCCAGACCTGTATCTTCTTGGATCGGCAAAGCATCAAAATCTGCTCGAATCGCCAAAACAGGTCCTTTTTTACCGCCATGAATATCGACTAAAAGACCATTTCCGCCGCCGATATGTGTTTTTACTTCACAATCTTTGCCCGCATAAAAGTCAGCAATATATTGTGCAGTCTTGGTTTCATGAAATGATAATTCTGGATTCTCGTGAAAATGTCTGCGAATCTTGATCATTTCAGCTTCTTTTTGTTGAAGCAACGTAAATAATTGGGTTTTAATATCCATTCTTTGTGAATCTCCTTTCAAATACACTCCATAGTTTATACCTATTTTTGACTAAGACAATGCGGATATTTTCTTAAATTCAGGATAATTTTTATTAAACAAAATATGAGAAAATAAACAACTTGTTAAAGAACGATATTTTCTGAAATGTGCTACAATATTAGAGAAATCTGATAAAGGAGCAAACAAATGATTGCAAATGAAAATTATCGCGTTCGTTATCATCAATTGACTGACGAAAGACAAGAGTTAGCCAAAGAAACAACGATTCTGCTCGTTTTAAAAGGGGAATTGTTGATTACGATAGAAGAAAAAAGCGAAACGATCCAAGCTGGAGAACTGTTTGTGATCAATGCCAGTGATTATTTTGTCTTGAGTAGACAGACACATGAATCCTGTTTTTATATTGAATTGACTATCAATAGTCTGTTCTTTGCTTCCCAGTTTCCAGCTTTTTTCTACACGTACTTTGATTGTCGCCCCAAGCAAAAAGAATATGGGAAATTGCATGCGGTTTTATCCTTAAGAAGACAGATCGCTGAGTTATGTTTAGTCAAATTCAGTGAGGAATCCGCTAAGCAATTAAAAGCTTCGTTATACTTGACCCAAATTATTTTGTCTTTGGTACACAATTTTCAAAGGGAAGAAGAGAGTACGGCGCTACATTCAGAAAATCAGACATTGAGAGATATCTTGGAATATATTGAAAATAATTATCAGAGAGGAGTGTCTTTAGCAGAGACGGCAGAGCACTTTTTTATGTCAGAACCGACATTATCCAAATTTTTTAAAAAGGAAACAGGTGATTATTTTTCCCATTATGTTCGATCACTTGCGGTCAAGCATAGCTTAACAGAGCTGCTTTATACGAAAAAAAGTATTGAACAAATTGCTCTTGATGTAGGGTTTCATAGCAGTAAGACCTATCGGGAACAGTTCAAGAAGCTTTTTCAGGTGTCGCCAACAGACTATCGTTTCACCCATTTAGCTAAAAAAGAAGTCAGCCCAACGCTGCATTTGAAAGCATCTACTACTGATTTAACGATCAAAGAAATTTTGCCCCCATTATACAGTTATCTTCAGACGACGTTAGAAGAAGCTCAGAGCTCTGAGCTTTCATTAAAAACTAAGCAATTACAGATTACTTGTGAAAAAACAGTGACAGATTATCAAAAGAAAGAAGTGATCATCAAGGTCGGTACTCTGGAAAATTTAGCGTTGAAAAAGGTGCAAGAAGAGCTTATTGAATTGAATGAAGAAATAGGAATCGATTACATCAGTGTGCATTCCTTATATGCTCAGTTGCCGCTGACCGTTCAGATTCATCAAGAAGCTGGAATGAATTCTTTTCCAGCCTTTGAAAAGCTGGATTGTATATTGGCATTTTTGAATGAACATCGATTCCGCCTATTTTTTCAACTATCATTGCCAAAGTTCAGGGCAATGGGTGCCTATGAACGAGAAAATTATCGTAAATTTTTCAGACATGTTCAAAGTACGTTCGGTAAACAGATGTTGACACACTGGAAAATCAATTGCCGGTTTGAAGAGCAACAGACAGACAATTATCATTCTGAATTTTTGGAGCTGAAGAAAATCATAGATAGCCAATTTCCAGAAATTGAAATAGGCGCAGAATTGTCTTTAGATGATCCGTTTTTTGAATATGATGAGTTGAGCTCATTCCGATTTTTCTTTAAAGAAATTGCTCCTTTTTGTAAATTTGTTTCGTTTTCGGCGGAACCGAATTATGTGTTTAGGAATTTAGACAGCACGTTTCCCGATTTGAAGAATTATCATCAATATGTGCTGAATAAAACATTCTATATCAAGCATCTCATGAAAGAGTTTGACGTGAAATTACCCTTATATTTAACGGAGTGGAATACATTGACAGGAATGACGCGTATCAGTAACGGTACATTCTTTAGAGGAGCGATCATTCTAAAAGATTTGTTGATGTTGACGCCATTACTACAGGGCTATGGTTTTTGGCTGAATATCGATCTATATGAGGTCAACACTCAAAATCGTCCGTTGAAAAATGATGGCTTGGAACTTTTTCATTATCATAGCGGCAAACGTCCAGTGTATTTTTGCTTATGGCTAGCACGTCGACTGGGTGGAACTGTTGTAGCGGCAGGAGAAGAGTATATAATGACACATAGCAATGGGAAATATCAGCTATTGCTGTTCAATACTAATTATTTTGACCCGCACCTTTCTACGGAGGAAGCTTTCTTAAAAAGTCATTCGGTAAATATCGAACTGGATCTATCGAAAATCAAGCCTGCACAATATCAGGTCAAGCAAATTGAGTTTAATCGCTACAATGGCGCATTATTTTATACTTATGAAGAATTTAAAAATGCGGCGTCACTTGATCTGGAAGCACAGGAATATATTATGAATAAAAGTCGGCCTAAGATGAGAGTATTTGATGTACACATTCAAGAAACCTTTCTTTACTTTGTAACATTAGATACGAACGGCATCGTTTTGCTGGAAATGACTCCGATTTATTATTGAAGCGTGTATTCTTGACGAATCCCTTTTGACTAGCTAGTATTTAGAAAAGAGTATAGAGAGGATGATAGAGGATGAGTATTTATGACTATCAAGTAAAGACGACTGACAACGATACAGTTTCGCTAGAGAAATACAAAGGGAAAGTCCTGTTGATCGTCAATACGGCGACCGGCTGCGGTTTTACTCCACAATATGAGGGATTAGAAAAATTATATAAAGAGTATAAAGAGCAAGGATTTGAAATTCTGGATTTTCCTTGTAATCAGTTTGGGCATCAAGCGCCAGGAACGAATCAGGAAATCAGCGATTTTTGTCAATTGACGTATCAAACGACCTTTGAAACATTTGGAAAAATCGATGTGAATGGTGAAAATGCTGACCCATTATATGCTTTTTTAAAAGGCGAAAAAGGCGGACTTTTAGGTGGAGCGATCAAATGGAACTTCACGAAGTTTTTAGTTGATCGTGAAGGCAAGGTCGTGAAGCGTTTTGCACCAACAGTAGAACCAGAGAAAATCGCTGGGGATATTGAGAAATTAATGTAAAATATAACATTCTTCTTGATGTTTAAATGCTGATCATGGTATACTACCTTTGAAAGCCAAAAACATCAAGTACACAAACCCCCTAGAGGTTGGGACTCTAGGGGGTCTTTTTTTGTCGCCTATTTTCACTTCTTCTTTCTGTTATTTAACCAATACTCGAATAGAGCAAGCAAAATCCCGACAAGAAGTGGACAAAGAAATGCCAATAACATCAAGCACACCTCCTTTCAGTCGCAAAACTGTAAGAAAAGGCGACAAAATAAAATACGCATAAATACGGATAAATAGGTTCTTCTTCACGTATAAAGATTCTATAAAGAAAATCCTTCCACTTTAACACTATCTTTATATAAAAACTGATATCATTTTTTTATCAAATGAAGGAGAGGAATTTTGATGACGATTATTTCTGGTATTATCGCAGCGTTATTGCTTATTTATTTATTTTACCAACTACTTTGGGGGGATCAACAGTGAGTACTATTTTGATACAGCAGTTCTTCTTTTTTATTGTGCTGATAGGGTTAGCGATTCCATTAGGTGTTTATATGAATAAGGTCATGACTGGACAGAAAACATTTATGACAAGGATACTTGCGCCAGTTGAGACAAAAATATATCAGTTTTTAGGCAGTCCGGCACAAAAAGCGATGACCGCAAAACAATACGGTGCAAGTGTCCTGTTTTTCAGTTTGTTCTCGTTTTTACTGCTGATGGGTATGCTTGTGACACAGGGATTTTTACCGCTAAATCCAGAGAAGATGCCAGGAATGAACGTATCCCTTGCTTTTAATACAGCGGCAAGCTTTGTAACAAATACGAACTGGCAGGCGTATGCAGGAGAAGAATCATTATCGATTTTTAGTCAGGCATTTGGCTTAACCGTTCAGAATTTTGTTTCTGCTGGTGTGGGAATTGCCGTTTTATTTGTTTTACTTCGTGGTTTTGTGAATCGGACAACGAAGCAGATTGGAAACTTCTGGCAAGATTTAACGAGAATCATTTTATATGTATTATTACCACTCTCTGTTATCGTATCGCTCCTTTTGATCTCTCAAGGTGTTGTTCAAACCTTTGCTGGATCGGTTGAAACAACGAGTTTAGAGCCTGGAGAAAAGATATTTTTACCGTTGGGAACTGTAGCCAGTCAAGTTGCGATCAAACAATTAGGAACAAATGGTGGCGGCTACTATGGTGGGAACTCTGCTTATCCTTTTGAAAACCCTAATTTGATCAGTAATTTTATTGAAAATATTTCTATTTTACTGATACCAGCTGCTTTGATCGTTGCTTTTGGATTATTCGTCAAGGATTGGAAACAAGGCAGAACGATCATGATCGTGTCTCTTGGTTTTTTGATCGCAGCTTTGATCGGTGTGACCTTGAGTGAATATTACGGACCGCAGTTTCAGCAAGTGATCGGTCAAATGAACCTTGAAGGAAAAGAAACACGTTTTGGTATTGGTTGGTCAAGTTTATGGGCTGTTAGTACGACTGCTGCGTCAAATGGTTCGGTCAATGCGATGCTAGACAGTTTCACACCGCTGGGCGGTTTGCTGCCGATGTTTTTGATGCAGCTTGGTGAAATCATCTTTGGCGGAGCTGGCAGTGGACTTTATGGCATGATCGTCTTTATTTTACTAGCCATTTTTATTGCAGGTTTATTGGTTGGACGAACACCCGAATATTTAGGGAAAAAAATCGAGCCTTTTGATATGAAAATGGTTTGCTTAGTGATTTTGACTCCGCTGTTATTGACCTTGATTGGAACAATGCTGTTTATTTTGAATCCTCAGGCAATGAGCTGGTTAGGCAATCAGGGCCCTCACGGATTTTCAGAGATCCTCTATGCCTTTTCTTCATTAGCAAATAATAACGGAAGTGCATTTGCCGGATTGACTGTAGATACGCCATTTATGAATTTGCTAGGTGGTGTGATCATGATCCTATCTCGTTTTATTCCTATGTTGGCAGTGATTTATTTGGCCTCTAATTTAGGGAAAAAGAAAATCGTTGCCACAGGATCAGGCTCATTATCAACAACGAATGCGACCTTTGTGACGATGCTGATCATCGTGATTTTAGTCGTAGGAGCACTAAGCTTTTTACCAGCAATGGCATTAGGTCCGATCGCTGAACATTTCATAACTAAATAAAGCAAAGAAGGGGAAAAAATTGAAAAAAACACAAAGTAAACGCACCGTCTATTTAGACGCTTTGCGGTCTTCCTTTAAAAAATTAGCTCCCGCTGTTCAAATAAAAAATCCTGTCATGTTGGTTGTTTACCTCGGCGCAATGCTAACGACCGTTCTTTATATTTTGACTTTTACAGGATACACAGACACAGAACCATTCTTTATTCTAGCGATCGCATTGATTTTATGGTTGACGATTTTATTTGCAAATTTTGCTGAAGCGATCGCAGAAGGAAGAGGCAAGGCTCAGGCAGAAAGTTTAAAGCAGGCAAAAAAAGATGTCATTGCGCATAAAGTTGCTTCAGTAGAAGACGCTGAGCTGAAAAAATTCAGCGAGGTCAAATCATCAGAGCTGAAAAAAGGCGACCTCGTTTACGTTTGCGCAAATGAACAAATTCCTATGGATGGCGATGTGATCGATGGAGCTGCCTCTGTTGATGAAAGTGCGATCACAGGAGAATCAGCACCAGTGATCAGAGAATCAGGAGGTGACCGAAGTGCAGTAACAGGAGGGACAACGGTCGTTTCTGACTATTTGGTGATCAAAGTAACAGCTGAAAATGGCGAATCTTTTTTAGATAAAATGATTTCTATGGTGGAAGGAACCGAACGTAAAAAGACACCAAATGAAATTGGTTTGCAAATCATTTTGATCATGTTGACGATTATTTTTCTTGTTGTTTCGGCTACTTTACTGCCATTTACTAAATTTTCCAGTGAATTGGTTGGAAATGGCTCTGCATTAGCATTGACTGTGATCATCGCATTATTGGTATGCTTGGCGCCGACAACGATCGGTGCATTAGTTTCTTCGATCGGGATCGCGGGCATGAGCCGTTTGAATAAAGAAAATGTGATCGCCATGAGCGGACGGGCAATCGAAGCGGCTGGAGATGTGGATATTTTATTACTAGATAAAACAGGAACGATCACCTTAGGGAATCGTCGCGCTAGTGAATTTATCCCTGTGGCAGGAGTGTCTGAATATGAACTGGCGGATGCAGCACAGCTTTCTTCTTTAGCAGATGAAACAGCCGAAGGGCGAAGCATCGTCATTTTAGCAAAGGAAAAATTTGATATCCGCGGACGTGAGCTTAATCATGTAGACGTTGAATTTATTGAATTTACCGCTAAGACTAGAATGAGCGGCATCGATTATCAAGGGGATGAAATCCGTAAAGGTGCGGCTGATACAATGAAAAATTATGTGGAAGAAAAAGGCAATCAATACCCTGAAGAATGTGATCAGATCGTCCAACGTGTAGCCAACGAAGGCGGAACACCGTTAGTTGTTGTTAAAAACAATCAAGTATTTGGCGTGATTTATTTGAAAGATATCGTCAAAAACGGAGTAAAAGAAAAATTTGATGATCTACGTAAAATGGGGATCAAAACGATCATGATCACAGGGGACAATCCGATGACTGCTGCAGCAATTGCTGCAGAAGCTGGTGTAGATGACTTTCTGGCAGAAGCAACACCGGAAAATAAGATGAGCTTGATCCGTGATTACCAAGAAAAAGGACACTTGGTTGCCATGACTGGAGATGGGACAAATGATGCACCGGCGCTTGCTCAAGCAGATGTTGCTGTTGCGATGAATACAGGGACGCAAGCGGCTAAAGAAGCCGGTAATATGATCGATCTGGATTCCAGTCCAACGAAATTGATCAGTATTGTTAAGATCGGTAAACAGCTGTTGATGACACGCGGTGCATTGACGACCTTTAGCATCGCCAATGATATCGCAAAATATTTCGCGATCATCCCTGTTTTATTTTTCAGTATTTATCCTTCTTTAGAAGCACTGAATATCATGAAACTGACAAATCCGACAACGGCTATTTTATCAGCGATCATCTATAATGCGTTTATCATTGTAGCGTTGATCCCTCTTGCATTGAAAGGCGTTCCGTATAAAGAAAAACCAGCCAGTCAAATACTGCGTCACAACTTGCTGGTATATGGTTTAGGCGGAGTAGTCGCGCCGTTTATTGCGATCAAATTGATCGACCTTTGTCTCACGTTTTTATTGTATTAGTTCGTAGTTTATATAAAGAGGAGAGAAAAAACAGTGAAAAAAACAATGATTGCCTCATTAAAGAGTCTCGTAGTATTCACCTTATTGTGCGGTGTGTTTTATACAGCAGCTGTCACTGCGGTCGGTCAAGTGCTTTTTTCATCTCAGGCTAACGGCAGTTTAGTAAAAACAGAAAAAGCAGGGGAAAAGCAGATCATCGGCTCCAAATTGATTGGACAAGCGTTTTCAGCAGATAAATATTTACATGGACGACCAACGACAGTCAGTCAGCTTTCGCCAGTTTCAAAAGAACAACAAAAATTGATTGATGAAAGAATTGAACAAGCAGATTCAAAAGAAGTACCGATCGAATTAGTCACCGCTTCAGCCAGTGGTGTTGATCCAGAAATCTCGCTCGATGCTGCAATGCTTCAGGTTTCACGAATCGCCTCAGCGAGAACGATGAAAAAAGAAGAGGTCCGTGATATAATCAAACAAAATATCACGGGGCTCAAAATCGGACCAGCAGACTCAAGACGGATCAATGTGTTAGGCGTCAATCAAATGCTGGATGAGGCTAAATAAAGGATGGTATCAACGTGACTGAGGGACGGTTAGATCCAGAATACTTATTAGAGAAATGGAAGAAAAACGAACAAAGCCTGAGGTCTGGTAGACTGAAGGTTTTCTTCGGTTATGCTGCAGGGGTAGGAAAAACTTATGCTATGCTGAAAGAAGCGCATGAGCAACAAGCAGAAGGAAAGACAGTCGTCGTGGGGTATGTAGAACCTCACGCTAGACCTGAGACAGAAGCCTTGGTCAAAGGGCTTCCCATTATGCCGACTAAAAAGTACACCTACAAAGGAATCACGATTCGAGAGTTTGATGTAGATGCTGCTCTAAAAGAAAAGCCGGATCTTATTTTAGTGGATGAATTGGCTCATACAAATGCTGTGGGCGCCCGCAACAAAAAAAGATATCAGGATATTGAAGAATTATTGAAAGCTGGAATCGATGTTTATACGACAGTGAATGTTCAGCATATCGAAAGCTTGAATGATATCGTTGAACAAGTAACAGGTGTTCATATTTCCGAAACAGTTCCAGATACTTTTTTTGAAGCAAGTGCTTTAAAAGTCGTTGATATTGAAACAGAAGAGCTTTTAGAGCGTTTAAAACAAGGGAAGATCTATCATTCAGAAAATGCCAAAAAAGCGATGGCGAACTTTTTTACCTCGGACAATCTCACACTGTTAAGAGGACTTGCCATACGTAAAGCCTCCGATCATATCAATACGACAAATCAACAGGAAACGCAAAAGAGTACAGGAATCCATTCTAAATTACTAACAGTTATTGATGAGAAAAATCCTGAAATGACAAAAAAATGTTTACGTTGGACCGCACGATTAGCACAAGCATTAGGAACTGAGTGGATCGCATTGGAAATTTTAGAAGATCTGTCTGAGCATTCTGAGTCAGAAAACGCAAAATTAGCAACGAAATTAGGCGGTGAAGTGGTCACTTTAGAAAGTGATAATCAAAGAGCTACGATCATCCAGTATGTCAAAATGCGCGGTGTCACGGATCTTGTGATGGGGAAAGTCATCAATCGCTCTCGTTTCATTCGCTTGTATCGGCCGGATCTAGAAGATGAGCTTGTTTCATTCATCCCAGATGTGGACATCCATTTAGTGCCTTATCAGTCAAATAAGTATCTTTTGAATAAGTATGCTGCAAAGAAAAAAAATCTGAATACCGTTTTCACTTGGAAAGATTTTTATATGACACTGGGGTTGTTGGCGATGGCGACTATTTTATCAGAATTAGGTTCGTACTTTCATATTGGCGACCAAAATCTGATTCTGATCTACATCTTATTTGTATTATTGGTAGCTAGAGCTACAACAGGTTATTTATGGACAGCGCTAGCATCGATTGCTAGTGTGCTGATGTTCAATTGGTTTTTTGTAGCGCCGCTTTATTCATTGACAGTCTATAAACAAGGCTACCCATTGACCCTCTTTTTTATGCTTTTGGTTGCTTTGTTAGTCAGTAATTTGATGATGCAGATCAAAAAACAGGCTTTTTATGCGATGAAACGTGAACATCAGTTGGAAATTTTATATGAGCTAAATAAAAAATACTTAGTAACTCATGATCAAAAAGAAATTCTAGCAACAACTGCCGACTATCTATCGAACATGCTGGATCGTGAAGTCGTGCTGTATGACGAACAGGAAGTCAAAGAACCAAATGGCGCACCGATCAAAGGGCCGTTAAGAAGTTTGGAAGAATTGGCAGTCGCAAATTGGGTCTTTGTCAATCAAAAGCAGGCTGGTTATGGAACAGATACATTGATGGGGGCTAAAGCACTCTATCTACCAGTATTATCAAATGGTGCTACCTTAGCTGTGATCGGTATTGAAAAAAGTAAAGAGAACCCGATCACGGATGAAATCATTAGTTTCCTAGAGTTGATCTCGACACAGTTGGCACTTGCCCTAGAACAAAATATACTCACCTCAGAGCGTCAGCAAATCTTATTTGAAAGTGAAAAAGAACGAATGCGTGGGAATTTATTGCGGGCGATCTCACATGATCTGCGTACACCGCTCACAGGGATTTCGGGCTCAGTTGAAGCTATTCTTGCAGAAGATAAAAGCACTTTACTGCCTACAGAAACGAAACAAAAACTACTGGTTGGGATCAAAGAGGATGCAGACTGGTTGATTCGTATGGTAGAAAATCTATTATCGATCACTCGGATCAATGAGGAAACTATGAAAGTCGCAAAACGTAAAGAAGCGGTTGAAGAAGTTGTTGCTTCAGCGATTCAGCGAATTAGAAAAAGCTATCCAACAAGTGAGATCAAGGTTTCTTTACCAGAAGAATTTATTTTAGTACCGATGGATTCTATTTTGATCGAACAAGTGCTTTTTAATTTGATGGAAAATGCTATTCGTCATTCCAATTGCCGATCAGCGATTTTTGTGACAGTCTCACTAGCTGAAAATGATGCTGTATTCGAAGTGGCAGATCAAGGACAGGGCTTAACTTCAGAACAGCTGAAAGGTCTATTCAGCGGAATGAGCCAGCAAAGTACACCCGTCGATTCAAAAAATGGCATGGGCATCGGATTATCCATTGTAAAAACGATCATCTTAGCACACGATGGGACACTAAACGCCGGCAATCGACCACAAGGGGGCGCATTCTTTATCTTTACACTCCCGCTGGAAAGAAAGGAGCAACTATAAATGGCAACGATTTTAATCATAGAAGATGATGATGTAATTGCAGAGTTTATGGGCGCCGTTTTAGAAAAAGAAAAACACACGATCTATATCGCACGCTCGGCTCTTGAAGGCTTGTCGACGTATCGAATGTGGCCTGTCGATTTGATTTTGCTGGACCTTGGCTTACCAGATCAAGATGGGATGGATGTATTGAAAAGTATTCGGGCAGCCTCCTCTATACCGATCATCATTATTTCAGCTCGGGATCATGAGGATCATAAGGTAGAAGCCTTAGATCTTGGAGCTGATGACTATATCACCAAGCCGTTTGGCACTCCTGAGCTTTTGGCTAGGATCAGAACAGCCTTGCGTCATGCGGCGGCTCATTCGAATACACAAGAAGTTAAACAAATCATAAATGGAGATTTGTGTATCGATATTGAACATCATCAAGTGACAAAACGAGGACAAATCATTCACTTGACGCCAAACGAATACAAGATCATCCAAGTCTTAGGTGAAAATATGGGAAAGGTTTTGACACACACCTATATTTCTCAAAAAGTTTGGGGACCATACAGCAATGAAAGTCAGACACTAAGAGTCAATATGTCGAATATTCGTAAAAAGATCGAAGAAAATCCAGTAGAACCGGAATATATTTTAACTGAGATAGGAATCGGCTACAGAATGTTGGAGACAAAAAAAGCGGTCGACTAAAAGAATATAAAAATCTAAGCCTTCAAAAAAGGTTGATGACCTGAAATGAGAATCGAAACACCATGTTATAAAATATTGAAAAAAGCAACACAGAGCAGTTACTTGACTTGTTTTGTGTTGTTTTTTCAATATCCACCTAAAGTCTATCTGTTTATAGGTCTAAGGTACCATGACAAGAAAAGTAACTTAGTTCAAAATAGTAAGGGTAGCAGGAGGTTGTATGTGGAAAAAGGGAAAACTGGAAAAGTCATCACTTACTAAATCAAGCAGTAAGTCAAAAAATGGAGGGATAAAATGTCTGTAATCGAAGCTAAAAACATAAAAAAAAGCTATGGACGAAACGAATCAAGATTCGATGCCTTAAAAGGTGTGGATCTATCAGTTGAAGAAGGCGAATCTGTAGCGATCATCGGGAAAAGTGGATCAGGAAAATCAACATTTATGCATATTCTTGCATTGTTGGATAAGCCAACATCCGGTGAAATTTTACTAAATAATCAAAATGTTACCAGCATCAGTAAAAAACAATTAGATAAAACAAGGAATGAACAATTCGGTTTTGTCTTCCAGCAATTCTTTATGAACCCTAAAGATACCGTTTTAAACAATGTGATGCTGCCGTTAAAAATCGGTGGGATTTCTAGTGGTAAGCGCAAGAAAATGGCGCTTGAGGCACTTAAAGCTGTTGATTTAGAAGATAAAATCAATAACAAAGCCAATAACTTATCTGGTGGACAAAAGCAACGTGTTTGTATTGCGCGTGCGTTAGTCAATAATCCGAAAATCATTTTTGCTGATGAACCAACGGGGAATCTGGATTCGGCGACAGGAGATAAAATCGAACAGCTTTTATTTGATCTGAATAAGAAAAAAGGCATCACGCTGATCATTGTAACGCATGACCCAGAACTTGCGGCCCGCTGTGATCGTCAGATCCATGTTCGTGACGGCTTGATCATAGGAGGAGATGAGTAGATGAAATTCAGCGATATTTTAAAATCAGCAAGTTCAAACTTAATGCGTAACAAAGGTCGGACGATTCTGACGATTGTTGCAATTTTTATTGGTGCTTTTACTATCTCATTGACAACAGGGGTCAATATTGGTGTGAATGACTATATCGATAAGCAAGTCGGCAGTGTCGGCGGAGAAAATCAGATTTTTGTTCAGCCGAAAATGGAGATGAACATGGGCAATAGCGATGAGCCTACAAAATATGATCCAGATAAAAAGACCAGCACAATGTCACAAATACAGGCAATGACAGAAAAAGATGTCGAAAAAATAAAAGAACTTAAAGGGATCAAATCTGTTGAACCGATGAAATCTGCAACGATCGATTATATCGAAGGTACAAACGGTGAAAAATATGTATTTTCTGCAAGTTCGACGATGGAAGATATGAATATCGATCTGGAAACGGGCAAAACTGTTTCTCAAGACAGCACAGCATTTGAAATCAATTTAGCACCTGAATATGTGAAATCACTTGGCTTCAAATCAAGTAAGGACGCAGTTGGTAAAACCGTGAAACTAGGAACAGCTCCAACGCTTGGCGGAGAAGAAAAAGTGGTTGAAGCAAAAATCGTTGGCGTTCGTAATACCAGCTTGATTCAAGGTGGTATGTCATTGATGAACCGCTCATTAGTAGATAAACTGGTCGAAATCAACGAAGAAGGTCTGCCGGAAAACATGCAAAACCAATATGGAATGGTCATTGCAGCTGCGGATAAAAATAGTACAAAAGAAGACATTACGGCAATTAAAGATCGTTTGGACAAAGCAGGTTATACTGGATCGACCGTGGAAGATGAAATCGGTATGATCAGAAATATCATCAATGCAATTACAGGAGTCTTAACAATGTTTGGGGCGATTGCATTATTAGCAGCAAGCTTTGGGATCATCAATACGTTGTACATGTCCGTTCAAGAGCGCACAAGAGAGATCGGCTTAATGAAAGCAATGGGATTAAGTAGTGGTAAAGTCTTTACGATTTTCAGTGTAGAAGCAGCGTTGATCGGATTCTTAGGCTCAGTATTAGGAATTTTAGGAGCAGTCGGTGTTGGCGCACTAGTGAACCAAATCGCGGCAGATTCATTCTTAGAAGCATTGACTGGATTTACACTGATCCAATTTTCAGCAGGGTCTTCACTCGTGATTATCTTAGTAATCATGGCAATTGCTTTCTTAGCAGGAACATTACCAGCAAGAAGAGCGGCCAAATTAGATCCAATCGAATCTTTACGTTATGAATAAAAATAAATAGAAAATCGATTGACAAAGCAAAGACAACAGCTCATTTTGCTTTGTCTTTTTTTTACTTTCTTTTAGTAAGCATATTAGTTACCTAAATAAACAAAAAGGAGTATACTAAGTTTACATTTTGTTGAAAAACGGAGGAACGATCATGAAAGCAGTAGTAATCAATCAATATGGCAGTAAGGATGTCTTAGAAGAACAAGAGGTTACCTTACCTGAATTAAAAGAACATCAAGTATTAGTAAAGGAATATGCAACGTCGATCAATCCGATCGACTGGAAACTTAGAGAAGGCTATTTGAAGCAAATGTTCGACTGGGAATTTCCAATTATTTTAGGCTGGGATGTTGCCGGTGTGATCACTGAGGTTGGAAGCCTTGTAACAGAGTGGAAAGTCGGCGATCAAGTTTTCGCTCGTCCTGAAACCACTCGTTTTGGCACTTATGCAGAAGAAACGATCGTCGATGATCATTTATTAGCAGCGATCCCTGAAAATATTAGCTTTGAAGAAGCTGCCGCTGTGCCATTAGCAGGGCTGACTGCTTGGCAAGCATTGTTCGATCATGGCGATCTTAAAAAAGGTGAAAAAGTCTTGATCCATGCGGGTGCAGGCGGCGTGGGAACTTATGCGATCCAATTAGCAAAAGAAGCAGGTGCCTATGTGATTACAACAGCTAGTGAAAAAAATCATGAGTTATTGAACAAATTAGGTGCAGATGAAGTGATCGATTATCATACAACAGATTTTACAGATGTTTTATCGGATATCGATTTAGTGTTTGATACGATGGGCGGCGACGTTCAAAAAAATAGTTTCAAGGTCTTAAAAGCTGATACTGGACGCTTGATTTCGATCGTTGGGATCGTAGACGAAGAACTTGCCAAAGAAAAAAATATTCTAGCGGAAGGTATTTGGCTACAACCAAACGGTGAGCAGTTGAGTAAAATCGCTGATTTAATGGCAAAAGGGAAAGTTACTTCTGTTGTTGGAGAGGTTTTCCCATTCTCAAGACAAGGTGTTTATGATGCACATGCTTTGAGCGAAACTCATCATGCGGTCGGAAAAATCGTAATAAAAATGGGTGAATAAAAAAGAAGAGACTGAGATTTCTGTCTATAATGATCAATAGAAGGTACCTTCTACTGATCATTATAGGATAGAGTTCGGTCTCTTTTTTTAATTATTCGGTTTAGAAAAATGTTCTAAGATACTTTTTAAAACAAATTTTTCGACATTTAAGTAATTTTTCTTTTTTGGACGACAGACAGTGACTTTCCAAGATAATGGATGTTGGATTCGAACAGCTTTGTAATCCCGTTCTTGAATGAAATCTTTGACAGGAGCTGGCAGAATAGTCAAAAACGCTGTATTAAAGGTCATTTTCAGCAGTAAATCCCACGCACCAGATTGGATTTTTATCATTGGCTTTAAATTTAGCTTGTCAAAATAACTCATGACCAAATGATGGATCATGAAGGTATCGTTGAATAATGCCAACGGCTCCTTTGCCAGTTGTTCCCAAGTGATCCATTCCTTTTCAGCATAGGCATTGTTGATACTCATAAATGCATATAGCTCATCTTCTACCAACGTATGTTCCTCGATATTCACTAATTCTGTCGGCTGCAGTAAAATAGCTAAATCGATTTCATTGACCAGCAGCATTTTTTTTAGCTCATACGCACCTTCTTCGACAATGTTTATTCTTATCTCAGGATGTTCTAGAATAAACTGAGATAAAAAATTCGCAAAAACCAGAGAAAGAATCAATGGCGGGATCCCGATCGTGATACTACCAGTCAAAAACTGATTTTTTTCTTCGAGCTGTTTCATCATTTCTTCATAAGAAGCAATGACTTCGATGGCTTGTTCGTAAAACGTTTCCCCAACAGCGGTTAAAGCGGAAAGTTTTCCTTGTTTGCGTATAAACAACTCGACATTTTCTTCTTCTTCAAACGTTTTGATCATCTTACTCAATGCAGGTTGGGAAAGGTGCATTTTTTTTGCCGCGGCAGATAAATTATTATCGGAATCGACGATCGTCACAAAATATTTTAATTGCTTGATATCCAAATGATTCTCCTCCTTTAGTAAATATTTCTTCCTATAAACTATTCTATACCTATAACTTTAACATATAGGTGTTATGAAAATAAAGTCTTAGACGAGAAAAAAAAGCATTGATATTATTAGTGTATAAGGAAATGCAACCGTTTTAATCAAAGGCGATGGAGGAAGTTATGAAAAGGATAAATCAAAAAGATCTAATAAATTTAATTCATACAGGAGAGACGATCATGATCGGCGGTTTCATGTCAGTGGGAACTCCGGACACAGCGATTCGAGCGATTTCTGAAAGTGAGCTGGAAGATTTAACGATCATTAGTAATGATACTGGTGTTTCTTCCGATGATCAAGATAGATTGGGGATTGGTCATTTATTGTTGCAGCATAAAGTTCGTAAAGTTATTGCCTCACATATTGGGATGAACGCTGAAACAGGTCGACAAATGATCAACAAAGAAATAGAGGTAGAATTGGTGCCGCAAGGAACATTAGCCGAAAAGATCCATGCTGGCGGTTCGGGGCTTGGCGGTTTCCTGACACCAACTGGACTAGGGACCATTGTAGAAGAAGGCAAAGAAATTATTTCTGTTGATGGGGAAAAATATCTTTTGGAAGCCCCATTGACGGCCGATGTTGCGTTGATCAAAGCATATAAAGCAGATTCTTTAGGAAATCTTGTTTACCAAAAAGCAGCACGTAATTTTAATCCAGTAATGGCATTAGCGGCAAAAACAGTGATCGTTGAAGTTGATGAACTGGTAGAAGTGGGGGAGCTTGATCCAGAAGAAATCGTGACACCATTTGTGGTTGTCGATAAAATCTTGGTGAAGGAGAAGAACAATGCGGGTAAAAGATAAAATTACAAAGCGGGTAGCGAAAGAACTAAGAGATGGTGATGTGGTCAATTTAGGTATCGGAATGCCGACATTAGTCGCAAATTACATCGATCCAAGCATTACTGTATTTTTACAATCTGAAAATGGGGTCGTTGGTATTGACAAACCTTTGGAAAATCAAATTGAGCCAACTTTAGTGAATGCCGGTGGTGCACCAGCAGGAATTATCAAAGGCGGAACATTTATTGATAGCCTGACTTCCTTTTCTCTTATTCGGGGAGGACATATCGATATCACCGTTTTAGGTGGGCTGCAAGTGGATCAAAATGGAAATTTAGCAAACTGGATGATTCCTGGTAAGCTGATTCCGGGAATGGGTGGAGCTATGGACCTTGTAGCGGGAGCCAAAAAAGTTATTATTGCGATGGAGCATATGACTAAAAATAAGGAACCAAAAATTTTAAAAGCATGTACATTACCGCTCACAGCCAGCGGTGCGGTTTCAATGATCGTCACAGAGCTGGCTGTCTTCAAATTTATTGAAAATCGCTTAACGCTTATTGAAATTTGTGAAGGAAGTAATTTAGAAGAAATCAAGGCTTCGACTGAAGCAGAGTTTGATATTCTTCCAGAACTATTGAATTAAAGGAGAGAGTAATATGAGAGAAGTAGTGGTTGTATCAGCGATGAGAACGCCGATCGGTACCTTTGGCGGTACACTAGCATCGTTTTCAGCCGTTGATTTAGGTGTGAAAGCTGTGGAAGGCTTGATCGTCAGAGCTGGCGTATCTAAAGAAATGATCGAAGAAGTCATCATCGGAAATGTCTTATCTGCTGGTAAAGGTCAAAATGTGGCTCGACAAGTTGCTGTAAACGCTGGATTACCATTTTCAGTACCAGCTTCCACTGTTGGGAATGTTTGCGGCTCAGGAATGAAGGCTGTTATCAATGGTGTGCAGGCAATTTTATCTGGGGATCGAGAGGTTGTTTTAGTTGGCGGAACAGAAAGTATGAGTCAGGCTGGATATGTTTCATCTGATAGTCGTTGGGGGATGAGAATGGGGCATAGTCAATTAACGGATACGATATTATCTGATGGATTAACAGATGCATTTTCCGGCATCCATATGGGAATCACAGCTGAGAATTTAGCAGAACGTTTTCATATCAGCCGTGAAGAACAGGATGCTTTTGCGTTGAACAGTCAGGAAAAGGCATTGAAAGCAATTGAAAATCATCAGTTTGAAGAAGAAATCGTACCGATCACTATACAGCAAAAGAAAAAAGCTCCCTTTGATATGACAACAGATGAAGGTCCTCGCACAGGCCTATCACTTGAAAAATTAGGCAATCTAAAAGCTGTCTTTAAGGCAGATGGCACTGTAACAGCCGGCAATGCTTCCGGTATCAATGATGGTGCAGCAATGCTGCTTTTGATGAGCAAAGAAAAAGCTGAGACGCTTGGCATTTCTTATATGGCAACAATCAAAAGCTATGCTTTTGAAGGAGTGGAACCTGATATTATGGGCTATGGTCCTGTTGTTTCAACGAGGAAAGCTCTTGATAAAATCGGCATGTGCATCAAGGAAATTGATTTAGTAGAATCGAATGAAGCTTTTGCGGCACAATCACTTACAGTTGCAGCAGAACTTGGTTTAGATTTAGAAAAAACAAATATCTATGGTGGGGCAATTGCATTAGGTCATCCTATTGGAGCCTCAGGTGCCCGGATTTTAACCACGCTGTTACACGGCTTGGAAGCGAATAAAGCGAAAACAGGTCTAGCCACATTATGTGTTGGCGGCGGCATGGGTGTATCGATGATCGTTGAACGAAAGGAGTCCAACTAATGGAAATTTTAGCGATTGCAGGGGTTGTTTTTGCGACAGGTCTAATTATTTACTTGTCATTGAAAGGCATCAATATTTTAGTTATTTCTCCGCTTTGTGCCTTACTTGTTATGCTGACGAATCAAATGCCGATCTTGGATAGCCTTTTAAAAGGACCAAACTCATATATGGGTGGGTTATCAGGATTTGTTTCCTCATTCTTTATTATTTTTCTACTAGGGTCTGTGTTAGCGAAATATATTGAAGAAAGCGGTGCAGCTAATTCGATTGCAAATGGTATTTTGAAATTGACTGGGACGGAAAAACCTTATTCTGTTTTGGTGGCGATTTTTCTAATGAGCCTATTATTGACCTATGGTGGTGTGAGCTTATTCGTTGTTCTATTTGCGGTCGTTCCTTTGGCAAGAAATCTATTTGAAAAATTGAATATTCCTTGGCGTCTGATCATCACACCTTATTTTTTAGGGGTTGCAACTGTAACGATGACGATGATGCCGGGAACACCTGCTATTCAAAATGTCATCCCAACGATGACTTTAGGTACTACTTTGACAGCAGCTCCTATCCTTGGCATTGTTGCCTCGATCGTAGTGACGATCTGGGGATTATGGTGTATGAAAAGAGAACTTAAAACAGCATTGAATAATGGTGAGACCTTCGATGAAAAGTATGCGAAAAAAGAAGACGTAAAAACAGAAGGAAAACAACCGAGCTTGATCATAAGTCTTTTGCCGTTGGTAACATTGATCATTATTATTTTTGTCGGCAGCTTTTTTAAAGTCAGCAACATTATCATTCCAGCACTTACGGTATCGATCATTCTTTCAGCTGCTGTATTCCATCCCTACATTGAAAGCCATAAACAAGTTCTAAATCTGGGGGCAACAGGAGCGATTTCACCAACGATTTTTTCTGCTTCGGCTGTTGGTTTTGGTTCTGTAGTAGCATCAGCAGCAGGGTTTCAAACGATTTTAGCGGGCATTCAAAGCATTCCTGGAAATCCGTTGATCAGTTTATCGATTTTGACAGGCGCCATGGCAGGTGTAACTGGTTCATCTTCTGGTGCGCTAGGGATCGTAATGAACAATTTTGTCCAGCCTTATGTCGATATGGGGATCGACCCAGCGATCATCCATCGAATGTCAGCGATTGCTTCAGGTGTATTGACTTGTCTGCCTCAATGCGGCGCTTTACTGTCGATGTATGCATTGACGGGATTGACACATAAAGAAACGTACAAAAATTTGTTTATATCTGTTGTAGTAGGAAGTTTCATCGCGTTTATCGCAGCATTACTTTTAGCTGTTTTATTTTAAAGAGAATAACTTATTTAGGAGGAAAGAAATATGAAATTTGTCGACTTGAGTACAACGATTGAAAGTGGTTTGCCGTCTGATCCTGTGGGAATGATTCCAGAGATCAAATATAAGGATCATAAAGACAGCATCGAGTACATGTTGAGTTTTTTTGGAACGGCTACACCTGAAGATTTGCCGGATGGCTTGGCTTGGGCTTTGGAAGATGTGACATTGACTACTCATGCAGGCACACATTTAGATGCACCTTATCATTACCATCCAACAATGAATAATGGTGAACGTGCATGGACGATCGATGAAGTACCGCTTGAATGGTGCTATGGTGATGGTGTAGTCGTTGATTTTACACATAAACCAGATGGTTCTGCTGCAACGATCGAAGATTTTGAAAAAGAATTTGAACGCTTAAACTATAACTTGAAGCCAGGCGATATCGTCTTGGTAAATACTGGAGCCTCTAAAAAATGGGGATCGATCGAGTATCTTTCAGCCGGTTGCGGAATGGGCAGAGAGGTTACGTTATGGCTGATCGAACAAGGCATCCATGTGATGGGAACAGATGCATGGAGCTGGGATCGCCCGCTTAAAATCGTCGGCAAAGAATTTGATGAAACTGGCGACAAAAGTATCATTTGGGAAGGTCATTTTGCCGGAATCGAAAAAGCATACTGCCACATCGAAAAATTAGCGAATCTGGATCAAGTGCCTGCAACAGGATTCAAATTCAGTTGTTTTCCTGTAAAATTAAAAGCAGCAAGCGGCGGCTGGATCAGAGCTGTTGCTATGATCGACGAATAGAAAGGTCTGATAAAATTGAAAAACAAAGTAATCATCACCGTTGCGACAACAGGCGGTTATACGACGAAGGAACATAATCCGAATGTCCCTCTAACACCAGTTGAGATCGCTGATGAGGTGTACAAATGCTATCAAGCAGGTGCGGCGATCGCCCACATCCATGTAAGAGATGAAGCTGGAAATCCAACGATGGATTTTGAGAAATTTAAAGAAACAGTGGAATTGATTCGGTCAAAATGTGATATCGTCATCAACATTACTACATCTGGTGGAACTGGCTTCAATGATGATGAGCGAATGAAACCATTTGTAGAGCTGCTTCCGGAAATCGCTAGTTATGACTGCGGTACGATGAACTGGCAGCATACGACAGTATTTGAAAATAATCCTCTGTTTTTAGAAAAATTAGGGAAGAAAATGCAGGAAGTCAATGTGAAACCAGAGATTGAAGTTTTTGATCCAGGGATGTTGTACAACGCGCTGTATTATGCTAAAAAAGGTATTTTAAAAGAGCCGCTGCATTTTCAGTTTGTATTAGGTGCACCAGGCGGTATTGCGGCAACAGTTGAAAATTTAGTTTATCTAAAAAGCTTACTTCCTGAAAATGCGACATGGAGTGCTTTTGGGATCGGTAAAGAAAGTACACCTATCCTGATGACGACATTGGCGCTCGGCGGTCATGTTCGGGTTGGAATGGAAGACAATAGCTACTTGTTTAAAGGTCAGTTAGCTGAATCGAATGTTGACTTTGTGGAACGTTCAAAAACCTTGATCAAAGAATTAGGGAAAGAACCGGCAACGCCGGAAGAAGCGAGAACTATCCTAGGGCTTACGAAAAAAGTATAGCCAGAAGAGGCTGAGACAAAAGTGTTTAGCTCTGAGAACCAAGTCCTTCAATTCTTAGGATCTTTGATCCTTAGAGATTGATGAGATCGAAACGAAGTGTAGTAGGTACTGTGCAACACTGTTTATCTGCGACGAGTCTTTGACGAGAAAGCATCAACTCATTCTTCGTTGTGTTTTACAGCAATAAGAAGGAATTCACGAAAATGACAAGAAACACGAAAGTGTACCTTTCGATGTTGAATGATTCCTACTTGGTGCTTTTCAAATTTTTGTGAGTTTTGGCTTATTTACAAAGCCTTAAACTCTTAGTGCTTTAGCACTTAGAATGTTGCTAGCTTCACTTTGTTCTTTGAACAATAGTGAAACTGTATGCGTTAGCTGATGTGATCGAAGCGTAGTAGCCGCTTTTTTCTCACCGTTTATTTGAATTTAGAGAGCGAAACAAAACTGATTTTTAGTTTTGTTTCGCTCTCTTTAACCGTTCTGTTTTTTTGCTCTATGGCGAATAAGTTCAATCAGACCAGGTAATTCTCGTTCGATATACGTCTGATTCAATGCATATTTTTTAGTGGTGCCTACTTTGTTTTCACGAATCAACTGGGCATCTTTCAACAACTTTACATGATGGGAAAGTGTAGATTTAACAATATTGTAGGTTTCTGAGGTAATTCGTTTCTCGCCATCCATCAGTAAACAAGTCAAAATATTCAAGCGGATCGGATCACTAACGGCCTGAAGAGCGAGTAAAACAGGGTCATTTTTATTGGAATCATATTTACTATTCATAGGATGAGTATACCACAAACCTTCTACTTTACATATTACTTAGACAGTGCTATATTTTAATAGTTCGAATATTTTCGAACAAAAAAGGAAATGAGGGATATTATGCAAAACACATATAAAGAAAACGACTTTTCAAAAATATTAAAAGGCCGGAGATCTGTTCGCAACTATGATCCAGCGGTTAAAATTTCTAAAGAAGAAATGGAACAAATCATCAATGATACTGTTACAGCCCCATCATCGATCAACATGCAGCCGTGGCGTTTTGTTGTAGTGAGCAGTGATGAAGGGAAAGAAACCTTGGCTCCTTTAGTTCATTTCAATAAACTGCAAAATGAAACATCAGCGGCAATGGTCGTGATTTTTGGTGACCTGGATAATTTTGCACAGGCAGAAAAAATTTATGGTACGGCGGTCGAACAAAACCTGATGCCTCAAGATGTAAAAGAACGACAACTGGAAATGTTTAGTCCGTTGATGGAAAAAATGCCTTTGGACGTGAAAAAAGAAACGGTTTTGATCGATGGTTCATTAGCTGCTATGAATCTGATGCTTGTTGCGCGCGCGTATGGCTATGATACGAATCCGATCGGCGGCTTTGACCGTGAAAAAATCACTGAAGCATTACAGTTGGACCCAGAACAATACTATCCTATAATGATCGTATCGATTGGAAAAGCCAAAGAAGCAGGCTATCCTTCTTATCGTTTACCAGCAGAAGATATTACTTTTTGGAGATAGGAGAAACCTACAATGCAGATGATTCCTTTAGTTTTAGCAGTGATTGTTGCACTTGAACATTATTACATTTTATATTTAGAGATGTTTCAGACAACGTCAACGAAAGCGCAACAGGCCTTCGGTTTAGATAAAGAATTTTTATCAGATGAACGCGTACAGACCTTATTTAAGAATCAAGGATTGTATAATGGATTTTTAGCGACGGGTATTTTATGGGGCGCATTTTTCGCGTCCAATTCTTGGGCAGTCGTAACCTTTTTTATTAGCTGTGTGGTGGTGGCAGCTGTATATGGCGGACTCACCTCGTCAAAATCGATTCTTTTAAAACAAGGTGTGCCGGCAATTATTACGTTAGTGACGTTGATTATATTTAGATAGAAAAGACAAAAAGCTTGCAACAAGGATCTTATGGTTGCAGGCTTTTCTTTTCATTTTCAAAAAAACTTATAAAAAGTAAGTCAAAACTATTTACTTACTTTTAGTAAGGGTATATACTGTGTAAGTAATCTAAAAACTATTTGAAATCGAAAAGGAGAAATACCCATGACAGAATTTATTCAAGCATTAAAAAAACGCCGCTCAATCTACGCTTTAGGAACAAACGTAACGAAATCAAATGAAGAGATCGAAGCGTTAGTTAAAGAAGTTGTAAGAGAAAGCCCATCTTCATTCAACTCACAAACTCAACGTGTTGTTTTCTTATTTGGAGACGCACATAAAAAATTATGGTCAATCACTGAAGAAGCATTGAAACCTCTAACACCAGCAGAAGCTTTCCCGAATACTCAAGCAAAATTACAAAGCTTTGCAGCAGGTAAAGGAACGATTTTATTCTTCGAAGATCAAGACGTAGTGAAATCTTTACAAGAACAATTTGAATTATATGCAGAAAACTTCCCAATCTGGTCAGAACAAGCAAGTGGTTTGACACAAGCAAACGTTTGGACTGCATTAGCTCAAGAAAATATTGGTGCAAACCTACAACACTACAATCCAGTGATCGATGAAGCTGTTGCTAAAGAATGGTCGATTCCAAGTAACTGGAAATTAAGAGGACAATTAGTCTTTGGTTCGATCGAAGAAGCAGCCGGTTCAAAAGAATACATGGAAGACAGCGCTCGCTTTAAAACATTCGGTTAAAAAAAGTTCAAGCTGGGAGAAAGAAGGGATCACGATGTTTCAATTATCTGCTGAGACACATCCAAGTCAAGTTGTTTTAAAAGTAAAAAATCTAGAGAAAATGGTTGCGTTTTACACTGAAATCGTTGGACTGATGTTTGTTAAGTCAGAAGCACAAACGGCTTATCTAAGTGCTCAAGGAACTCCTGAAAAAATTATTTTAGTAGTAAAACAACTACCAGAACCTCAAGAAACGATAAAGACGGCAGGATTGTATCACATCGCCTTTTTACTTCCAACAAGAAAAGACTTAGGCAATACGCTGTTATGGTTATTGCAAAACAATATCGAAATTGGTGCTGGCGAGCATGGCTATAGTGAAGCACTCTATTTTTCAGACCCAGAAGGAAATGGGATCGAAATTTATCGTGATCGTCCAATGGAAGACTGGGATATCCGAGAAAACGGTGAAATCGTCGGCGTCACAGAAGAACTTGATGCAGATGGGATTATTGCTGAGGCTGATAGAACTTGGCGTGGAATGCCTTTGGGATCAAAAATTGGGCATATTCATTTGAGTGTTTCTGACATAGAAAAGTCAGGGGCGTTTATGGAGAATATCGGCTTTTCGCTAAAATACAATTTTGGGCGTCAGGCGAAGTTTTTTGCGGCTGGTAATTACCATCATCATATTGGCATGAATGTTTGGGAAAGCCGTGATCTGCCGAAAATGCAGCCGGAACAATTTGGTTTAGAATCCTATACATTTTCATTGCCAAATAAAGAAGCTTATGAGCAATTACAAAAGCATTTGCAGGAACAAGCAATTGCTCATGAAAAAAATGATACTGCGTTGATCGTGCCAGATCCAAATGGAACAGCACTGATTTTTACGTATAATTAACATCATTTCAAAAAAACTAAGTGAAGACGAAGCAACGAGTAAAACTCTACGAGCGATCAAAGAGGATTATTGGTTGTTTCGTTTTTTTTGTTTGATCAAATTAACTATTGAGTCAAAATGCACTGGACGGTAAGATAGAAGATGATATTAGTAAAATAGGATAGGAGTAGATAAAACGTGGAGCCGATCTTAACAACAGAATCTCTTTTTTATGAATCTGATCAGCGGATGATCCTTCAGGATATTTCGATCATGATTGAAACAGGCAGTCATGTGACGATCACAGGACCCTCAGGCAGTGGGAAAAGTACCTTATTAAAACTTTTGGCATCACTGCTGACGCCGACGAAAGGAAAAATCATTTTTGAAGGAGCAGACAGTTCGACTTTGCCGATCGAAGAATATCGTATGGCAGTCTCTTATTGTTTTCAACAACCATCATTATTTGGTGATACGGTAAAGGACAATTTTTTATTTCCTTATCAAATTCGTAAGAAGTCATTTGATGAAAAACATGCGATAGAGCTTTTGGATGATATGCAATTGAAACCAGATTATTTGAATAAGCCGATCAAAGAACTATCAGGTGGAGAGAAACAACGCGTGGCATTGATTCGAAATGTGCTTTTTTTACCAAAAGTTTTATTACTCGATGAAGTGACAGCGGGGTTGGATCAACAGAGCAAAGAAATCGTCAATCAGTGGCTGACGGCACTGAACCGTGAACGAAAAGTGACGTTGATCCGGGTCACTCATGATAATCAGGAAATAGCAAATGCGCAAAAGCTGATCCAAATCAAAGAGGGGCAGGTAGTGGAAAATGAATCTAGCAGTAAATAATTTGTCGTTGACATTAGCGGCAGTTCTTGTACTTGTTTCGATCGTTATTAGCTATAAAGAAAAACTTGGATTTACGAAGGATATTTTGATCAGTGTATTTCGGGCGATCATTCAATTAGTGATCGTTGGTTATTTACTTAAATATATTTTTCAAGTCAACAATGTTTTTTTGACGTTGGCAATGACCGCAATTATTATCATCAATGCTTCTTTGAATGCTAAAAAACGTAATGGGCATTTAAAAAAAGGTTTTTGGATTTCATTGATCGCCATAGCTTCGAGTACGATCGTAACGATCGGTGTTTTGATTTTATCAGGTGCGATTCGCTTCATCCCTTCCCAAATCGTACCGATCAGCGGAATGATCGCTAGTAACTCGATGATTGCGATAGGTTTGTGCTATAGAAGCTTGGATCGTCTATTTCATGATCAAAGACAGGCCGTTCTAGAAAAACTTGCGTTAGGTGCTTCGATCAAATTAGCATCTATTACGATCGTCAAAGAAAGTATCCGTACGGGGATGGCACCGACCATCGATTCAGCTAAAACAGTGGGAATCGTTAGTCTGCCGGGAATGATGTCTGGGTTGATTTTTGCAGGTGTCGATCCAGTACATGCGATTAAATATCAAATCATGGTGACCTTTATGTTGCTGTCTGCAACAAGTATTGGTTCAGTGATTGCAACTTATCTGGCGTATAAAGAATATTATAATGAGCGAAAACAATTGATCGTTTAAAAAAGAGGAACACTGTTGGGGCAGCTTCCCCACAGTGTTCCTCTTTTTCATGAATCAAACTATTGTTTCTCTAGCGATGAAAGTCTCGAAAAAGTTTTCAAAATTTTTGATCAGACCGTTCGTATCTAGTCCTGCTTCTTTGAATAACAGGCCATTTTTCTCGAAAGGATCAATGGCAATGATAGTTCCGATCCCTGCGTTTTTTGCAGCAGTCAAACCAGAGAAGGCATCTTCGATCACAAGGCATTGTGTTGGAGGAAGTGTTAATTTTTTTGCGGCAAGGATAAAAATATCTGGTGCAGGTTTTCCAGGAAATGTTCCATTATCATAAACCACAGTTGTAGGATCGAACCATTTCTCTAAATGAAAAATATCAAAGTAAAAATCTAGATTTTCCTTTGTTGTTGCTGTAGCTATGGTCATTGGAACAGCAGCCTTTTTCAATCGATCAAGTGTTGTGGTCAAACCTGCTGTCAATTCTAGTTGTTCAGGATTTTTTAAACACATTTCTCGATAAAGTGCTTCTTTCTCGTAAGAAAGCTGTTCGATTTGCTCTTGATTTAGCTTGTTTGAAATGAAATGAGTCAAGATTTCATTGTTTGTACGTCCATGAATATTCAGTAAGATATCATCTTCTGTAAGATCTGCTGAGGAATATTTTTTGATCATGTGAAGCCAAGCCTCCTCATGAAGATGAGAATCTAAAAACATTGTTCCATTAAAGTCAAAAATAATTCCATTCACTTTGATCACTCCTTTTATCACTCTGTTTTTTTAGCGATTTTTACTGCTACATACTGTTCATAGTGCTGCTGTACATCTTCAATGACGGCATCATCAGTAATCAAATAATCCATATCATGCAGATTATAGAAAACATAAAAATCATCACGGTTCAGCTTTTGATGGTCGGCTAAAATGAATTTTGTCCGTGAGTTGTTCAAAGCGATTTTCTGGGCCTCTCCTTCTTCGATGTTATAGGTGGAGATTGCTTCATTATGAATACCGTTTGCGCTAATAAATGCTTTAGTAAACTTCAATTTTTTTAATGTATCATTTACGATCGGTCCAACAAAAGCCCCTGTATTTTGACGATAATCGCCACCAACTAAAAGAATGTCTGCAATTTCATGTTGCGCTAGAATATCAAAAACAGGGTAATTATTTGTGATGATCCGTATTCGTTTTGTTGATAGCAATGAAGCTAAAAGCTCCATTGTTGTTCCGGGTCCTAAGAAAACTGTATCTCCATCTTGAATAAAAGATGCTGCTAGTTTGGCAATCTGCTTTTTTTCTTCTATCTGAACAGCTTTTTTTTCATTATGAGAAAGCTCTTTATCGATAGAATAGGATAAGCTTTGGGCACCGCCATGGATCCTTAGTATTTTTCCTGCTTTATCCAGCTCATCAAGATCTCTTCTGACTGTCATATCTGATACAGACAACGCCTGAATAATTTCATTGACAGTAATGATCCCTTGGGCATTTGCCATTTCGATGATTTTGAGTAAACGCTCTCTTTTTAACATCTTGATTGTTCCTTTCACTTATTTTACAAACAATTTAACATAAAAAAACACACAAGTCAAAATAAAACGAACAAAAACAAACAATTATGGGTTGAAGAAAAAAGATAAGATATCGTTTTTATGTGTTTTATTTGTTGACAATTCGAAAATATGAAAGTAATATTAGAATATGAAACGAACAAAAACGAACTTTAAATCAACAAAAATAAACTTTCGTTCATTAAGAGGAGGAAGAAATAATGGTCTGGACATTACCAGAGGATTTTATTTTCGGTGGGGCGACAGCAGCTTATCAGGCAGAAGGTGCAACAAAAGAAGGCGGCAAAGGCGCAGTAGCTTGGGATGAGTTTTTAGAAAATCAAGGACGCTTTAGTCCTGATCCGGCGAGTGATTTTTATCATCAGTATCCTGAAGATATTCGCTTATGTGAACAATTTGGTGTCAACGGAATTCGTTTATCCATCGCATGGACTAGAATTTTTCCGAGTGGAAACGGTACAGTGAATCAAGAAGGAGTAGATTTTTATCACAATGTGTTTGCTGAATGTAAAAAGAGAAATGTAACCCCTTTCGTAACGCTGCATCATTTCGATACACCGAAACCACTATTTGATAAGGGAGATTTTTTAAATAGAGAAACAATGGAAGCGTTTGTAAAATATGCCGAATTTTGCTTTGAGGAATTTAGTGAAGTCAAACATTGGAGTACATTCAATGAGATTTATCCTGTAGCGACAAATCAATATCTTTTAGGAGTTTTTCCTCCATCGATCAAATTTGATTTTACGAAAGTCATTCAATGCCTGCATAACATGATGGTCACACATGCAAAAACAGTGAACTTATTTAAAGAAAAAGGCTACGCTGGCCAAATTGGCGTCGTTCATTCATTGGAAACGAAATATCCTGCAACAGATTCATTAGAAGATCAGCATGCTGCATTTTTAGATGATGCTTTATCTGTTCGCTTTTTATTAGATGCGACTTACCTAGGATATTATTCTGAAGAAACATTAAAAGCTTTAGATGAAATTTGTGAAGCAAATCAGGCAAGCTATTCTTTTTCAGAGGAAGATTTTGAGGTCATGAAGAAAGCCTCTACACGCAATGACTATTTAGGGATCAATCACTACCAGTGTCATTTTGTAAAAGCCTATAATGGAGAAAGTGAAATCTATCATAACGGTACGGGTGATAAAGGCACTTCAGTCTATCGAGTAAAAGGAATAGGCGAACGAATTTATAAAGAAGGGCTGGCAAGAACGGATTGGGACTGGTTGATTTATCCAGAAGGTATGTATGATATGTTGATGCGGATCAAAAAGGATTACCCATCGTATAAGCAAATTTATATCACTGAAAATGGAATGGGTTATAAAGATGATTTTGAAGATGGGGTTATTATGGATGGACCGCGAATTGAGTATTTGAAAGTCTACTTGGAAGCAATCAGCCGTTCGATCCAAGAGGGTGTGAATGTAAAAGGATATTTTCTGTGGTCACTGATGGATCTTTTCTCATGGACCAATGGCTACAATAAACGGTATGGTCTTTTTTATGTTGATTTTGATACACAAAAACGCTATCCGAAAGAATCAGCTTACTGGTATAAATTTGTCAGTCAGACGAAGACAATTATCTAATAAGGCTAAACTAAACAAAGTGAGGAGTAAAAAAATGAGTACAAAAGAAGAATTGCAGATGCTGGGTTTCGAGATCGTTGCTTATTCTGGAGATGCAAGAAGTACGATCTTGAATTTATTGAAAGAAGTTCGCGGTGGTAATTTTGAGCATGTAAACGAAGCACTGAAAGAGGCCGATGAAAACTTAACACTTGCCCACAATGCACAAACAAAGATTTTGGCTGAAGAAGCTTCGGGGAGTGATCTTGATTTGGGGTTTATATTTATTCATGGACAAGATCATTTGATGACGACACTTTTACTAAGAGAACTTGTACAGGATTTTATCGAATTATATAAAAAAAATCAGTGATCTGACTAGGAGGAGTACAAAATGAATGCAATCATCAAGCAGATTGAAAAAGGAAAACCATTTTTTGAGAAAATCTCCCGAAATATCTATTTAGGCGCTATTCGAGATGGTTTTTTAACAGCTATGCCCGTCATTTTATTTTCTAGTATTTTTATTTTGATCGCAGCTGTCCCGGAAGTATTAGGTTACGCCTGGCCTGAAGCTGTATCAGCTTGGCTTTGGAAAGTTTATGGGTATTCAATGGGACTTGTGGGACTTTTGGTTGCTGCAACAACAGCTAGGTGTTTAGCAGAATCGATGAATCGAAAAATGCCAAAAAATACCACGATCAATGCAACATCTACTATGCTTGCAGCAATTGTTGGTTTTGTTTTATTGAGTGTCAATCAAATTGAAGGCGGTTTCTCTGTTGAGTATATGGGAACAAAAGGGTTGATCGCTGCCTTTGTATCAGCATTCATTACTGTTAATGTATACAAGTTTTGTGTTAAACGAAATATCACGATCAAAATGCCGAAAGAAGTTCCAGGAACCATTTCACAAACGTTTAAGGATATTTTTCCTTTCGCTTTTTCAGTATTTTGTATGGTGATCATCGATTTAGTGATGCGTAATTTCTTCAAAGTTTCTTTTGCAGAAGGCATCATTACTTTATTACAGCCATTATTTTCAGCAGCAGATGGTTACCTTGGAATTGCACTTATTTGGGGAGCGATGGCGCTCTTTTGGTTTGTTGGCGTTCACGGACCTTCGATCGTGGAGCCGGCAATCGCAGCAATCATTTATGCCAATGTGGAAACGAATCTAGAGTTGGTTAATTCTGGAGAACAGGCATCTAAAGTGTTGACTGTAGGGTTAGGCAATTTTGTTGGTACGATGGGCGGGACTGGAGCAACACTTGTCGTCCCATTCATTTTTCTTTTATTTGCAAAATCCAAACAGCTGAAAGCAGTCGGCAAAGCATCTGTTGTTCCAGTCTGTTTTGCAGTGAATGAGCCGTTATTATTTGCAGCACCAATGATTTTGAATCCATATTTCTTTATTCCATTTTTGATTACACCCATGGTCAATGTTTGTTTATTCAAATTTTTTGTCGACGTGATCGGTATGAACAGTTTTATGTATGTTCTTCCATGGGCAACACCTGCGCCGATCGGATTGATTTTAGGGACAGGCATGGGGCTTTGGGCTGTTGTACTTGCAGTTGTTTTGATCGCAGTCGACGTGATCATCTATTTGCCTTTCTGTAAAGCGTACGATGCAGAGCTAGTGGAACAAGAAATGCAGAATGTGGAAGAAAATGTAATCGAAGAGCTGTTGGAGCCGGCTTTCGGATCAGTCATTGCCAGTGCAGCTGTGTTGACTGACAAGGAATCAAGTGGTGATTTACCTACAGAGAAAGAACAACCATCAAAAGAAATCAATGTTTTAGTATTATGTGCTGGTGCTGGTACAAGTGCTATGTTAGCGAATGCATTAAAAGATGGTGCCGAAGAATATGAAGTTGCGATCACTGCTGAAGCGGGTGCATATGGTTCTCATTATGAAATAATGGAAAATTTTGACATGATCGTACTAGCACCGCAAGTAAACTCCCACTATGAAGATATCAAAGAGGATGCTGATCGTTTAGGTATCAAGCTGATCGGTACAAAAGGAGCAGAATACATTCAACTGACAAGAGATTCTAAAAAGGCGGTTGATTTTGTCTTAGGGCAATTTAACAATAATTGAAAATGGAGGTTCAAGAAATGAAGAAGAAAATGGTCTCGTGGCTTTTTTCGGTGTTCCTGTTGGTTCTGACATTTACGTTTGGTTCGATGGTTGTTAGGGCGGAGTTTATTAGTGGTGCAGATATTTCGATCTTAGCTGACATGGAGAAGTCAGGTGGGAAATATTATGAAAATGGCACACAAAAAGATGCGTTGCAAATTTTAAAAAATAATGGTGTCAATTATGTCCGACTACGTTTATGGAATAACCCATATGATAGTGCAGGTAATTCTTATGGCGCCGGAACGAATGATCTCGCAACAACGATTTCCTTAGCGAAAAGAGCAAAGGCACTCAATCTTAAAGTTTTATTGGATTTTCACTACAGCGATTTTTGGGTAGATCCAGGAAAACAAAATGTACCTAAAGCATGGGCTTCTTACTCTTTTGATCAAATGAATACCGCAGTTTATGATTATACCAAAACGGTCTTGACCCAAATGAAATCAGCAGGTGCTTTTCCGGATATGGTTCAAATAGGGAATGAGCTCAATAGCGGCATGCTGTGGCCTTATGGAAAAAGCTGGGGACAAGGTGGTGGCGAGTTCGATCGATTGGCAACATTTTTAAATTCTGGTATTAAAGCGGTCAAAGATACTCAAACGTCTTATACACCGATCATGCTGCATGTTGCTGATGGTGGTGATACGAGTTTGTTCCAGTGGTGGTTTGATGAAATTACTGCTCGAAAGGTCAATTATGATTTGATCGGGATTTCTTATTATCCCTATTGGCATGGGTCGATGGCAAATCTACAACATACGATGGATACGATCAGTCAGCGGTATGCTAAAGATGTCGTTGTCGTAGAAACAGCTTATGGTCACACAACAAATAATGCAGATAATAAAACAAATGCGTTTACTTCAGTAGAAGCTGCAACAGCAGGATATGAAGCAAGTTCAAATGGACAATATCGCTATTTGACAGACTTGATCACAGCAATCAAAGAAGTACCGAATAATAAGGGAACGGGATTCTTTTATTGGGAACCGCTTTGGTATAATGGTGCTGTTTCCTGGGCGACGCAAGCGGGGATGAACTACCTAGGGGTCACAGATGAAACAGGGAATGAATGGGACAATCAGGCAATGTTTGATTTCAATGGCAATGCATTACCTAGTTTGAAAGCTTTTAGTGTAGGAAACTCAGCTGCTTCAGTAAATTATATTGATAATCCAAGCTTTGAATTAAATGGTTATACCAATACACCTGCTAATTGGACGAACTGGTACGGAACAGGCGCTGCAGTTGGAACGATAAAAACAGAAGATACTGATTTTGCAGGCAAGTACAAACTAAGCTTTTGGTCCAGTAATGCCTATGAAGCATCTACCTATCAAAAACGAACTGGGCTGCAAAATGGCACTTATACGCTATCAGCATATGTGATGTCAGGTGGAAGTTTCACAACAAGTCAAATGTATATCAAAAACTATGGTGGGACAGAACTCACAGTGCCGACCGCAGGTAAAAGCACTTGGACTCGAATAGAGATAGGCAATATCAAAGTGATAAACGGTACGGCTGAGATTGGTTTTTATACAAAAGCATCAGCAAATGCTTGGGTGAATATTGATCGCGTTATTTTAACGAAAAATCCTTAGCAAATCAAAGAGTCAGGACGAATGTATGGTTCTGGCTCTTTTTTTGTAGCTGAATACAAATGCATTCTTTTTATTTAAAAGTATAGACATTAAAGCGTTTTCCTATTATAATAATACATGAAAGAATAATTGATTATTAAATGAAAGCAGGTAATTTCATAGTGAAAACATTTAAAGAAGATTTTTGGTGGGGCGCAGCAACATCAGGCCCGCAAAGTGAAGGAAGATTTAATAAAAAACATGCCAACATGTTTGATCATTGGTATGAGATCGAACCACAAGATTTTTATGATCAAGTGGGTCCGGATGTAACCTCAAATTTCTATAATAGTTTTAAAGAAGATATCGCAATGATGAAAAAAATTGGATTGAATAGTGTGAGAACATCGATCCAATGGACCCGTTTGATCGATGATTTTGAGACAGGAACAGTCGATGAAGACGGTGTTCGTTTCTACAATGAAGTGATCGATGCGTTTCTTGAAGCAGGAATTCGTCCAGTGATGAATCTGCATCACTTTGATTTACCTGTGGAGCTTTATCACAAATACGGTGGTTGGGAATCAAAACATGTGGTTGATCTGTATGTAAAATTTGCGGAAAAATGTTTTGAATTATTCGGTGATCGAGTGAAGGACTGGTTCACACATAATGAGCCGATCGTTGTAGTGGAAGGTGAATATTTACATCAATTCCATTATCCTAAAATCGTTGATGGCAAAAAAGCCGTACAAGTTGCCTATAATTTGAATTTAGCTTCTGCAAAAGCAGTTCAAGCTTTCAGAAGGTTAGGCCTACAAAATGAAGGTGGAAGAATCGGGATCATTCTTAATTTGACACCGACTTATCCAAGATCAGAAAATGCTGAAGATTTAGCCGCTGCTAATATTGCAGAGTTATTTAACAATCGGATGTTTTTAGATACAGCTGTTCTCGGAGAATTTCCTAAAGAATTGGTGGAACTACTGCAAAAGGATGGCGTTCTTTGGGAAAGTACACCAGAAGAGTTAGCACTCATCAAAGAAAATACGATCGATGTGCTAGGGGTTAATTTCTATCATCCAAATCGTGTCAAAGCACCAGACGTTGCACCAAATAGTGTGGGTGCCTGGTTGCCAAATCGTTATTTTGACGAATACAATATGCCTGGACGTCGTATGAATATCGACCGCGGCTGGGAAATTTATCCTAAAGCATTATATGATATCGCGATCAATATTCGTGATAACTACAATAATATTCCTTGGTTTGTCTCTGAAAATGGGATGGGGATTTCAGGCGAAGAACGTTTCATGGATGAATCAGGCGTTGTCCAAGATGATTATCGGATCGATTTTATCCGTGAGCATTTAGAGTGGGTGCATCAAGGGATCGAAGAAGGATCAAATTGTTTTGGCTATCACTTATGGACACCGATCGACTGCTGGTCATGGGCAAATGCCTATAAAAATCGTTATGGTTTTATTTCAACAAATATCCATACACAAATCAAAACCATCAAAAAATCAGGTCATTGGTTTAAACAAGTTGCTGAAACAAACAGCTTAAGCGATTAAAGAATAAAAGAGAGCGAAACAAGACTAAAAATCAGTTTTGTTTCGCTCTTTAAATCTGAATAAACGGCGAGAAAAAAGCAGCTCCTTCGGAAATAAGCCACTTTTTGTCTTGTCCTCTTTTTAATTATAATCTACATTTAAAATAGAATACCCGCGCTGATCATACCGATTCCGGCTGCACGAGAACTCGATCGGTCGTCCATTTTTTAGATAAACGACTTGCTGTACTTCAAGAACAGGATCATCTATTTTACAATTCAAATAATTTTGGTCATACTCATCAGATTTACTGGCCTGAATATTTCGATAAGCACCGGCAAAGTTTAAGGATAATTCCTCCTTAACGTACGTGTAGATCGATTTTTTCAATATATCTGTTGTTAAGCCCGGCACTAGATCACAGGGCATATAAGTATGCTCTAGAATGAATGGTTCATTTTCAAGAATACGTAAACGGATGATCTTATAAACAGGTTGTTCCTCTGAAATTGCCAGACGTTCTTGGACTTCCTGAGTTGGAAACTCGACTTCAAATAAGATCACCTGGCTTTTAAGATTCTTGTGGCGCTCATCCATTTGTTTGCTAAGACCGCCATATTCGTTCGCTGGAGAAGTGTCTTTGTCCCAAAATGAGCGATTCAATACTTTCGTTCCAGAACCTCTTTGAGAGTATAGCAGACCTTCCATTACTAAAATGCCGATGGCTTTTTTGACAGTCATACGACTGACATCAAATTCCTTTACTAGATCTGTTTGATTTGGTAAAAGAGTGTCTGCTTTATAGACATTATTTTTGATTCTTTCACGGATCGTATCTGCAATTTCTTCGTATTTTGGCTTCATTATTTCACTACCTCCTACTCTGTATTGTACCTGATTATGAATGTATAGACAATTGTAATAAAATGAAACTAAATCGATTTGTTTGAATGATGTGCAAAAAAAATTATATAAATCCTTGACAATAAAAACATGAATTGCTATAGTATCGAATGTCTAAATCGTAATTATTACGTTTTGATTTGCGCAAATCGAAATAAGACAAAGAAGCGAAAGCATTCATTCTAGAATCAAGGGGAAAATAAATGAAAAAAAATCTAAAAACAATCATTTGGAGCGTCCTTTTTTTAGTAGGGATTTTAACAGCATGCACGACTCCTAGCGTTCAGGATAAAACTGATAGCAAAGATAAGGAGCTTACGATCGTAACCTCTTTTTATCCTATGTATGAATTTACAAGAAATATCGTTGGCGATGCTGGAGACGTTTCGCTGATGATTCCAGCAGGAACAGAGACACATGATTATGAACCTTCCGCCAAAGAAATTGCTAAGCTACAAGATGCCGATGCGTTTATTTATCATAGTGAGTACATGGAAACCTGGGTTCCAAAAACAGAGAAATCTTTAAAAAATGTCAATAGTATCAAAGCTACTGAAGGAATGCTCTTACTTCCAGGGACAGAAGATCATGATCATGGATCACAAGAAAGCCATGACGGACATTCTCACGATTACGATCCTCATATTTGGCTGAGCCCATATCGCGCAATCCAGGCAGTAGAAAAAATCAGAGATGGTTTGATTGAACAGTTTCCAGAACAAACGACTGTTTTTAATAAGAATGCTGCTGCTTACATTTCAGAACTAACAACCCTTCATCAAGACTTTGAAGAAAAGTTATCAGCAGCGAAACAGAAAAATTTTATTACTCAACATACAGCTTTTTCATATTTGGCATTGGATTATGGATTAAAACAATTACCGATTGCAGGGATTTCGCCAGACCAAGAACCACAGCCTTCAAGGCTGGCAGAATTAAAAAAAATAGTCGATGAAACAGGTATCCAATATATTTATTTTGAAGAAAATGCTAATGACCGTGTCGCAAAAACATTGGCGAGTGAAGCAAATGTAGACCTTCTCGTACTCAATCCGCTTGAGGGGTTGACGCAAAAAGATATGGATATGGGCAAAACCTATATCAGTGTAATGAAGGAAAATTTAAGTGCATTAACAAAGTCAACTGACACAACGCCTAAAAAGGAACTGACTGCTTCTGCTACAGAGAAAACTGTCTATAATGGCTATTTTGAAGATGAACAAGTGAAAGACCGTGAACTGTCAGACTATGCTGGGAACTGGCAATCTGTTTATCCTTATTTAGAAGAAGGAACCTTTGATCAAGTTTTTGATTATAAAGCAAAATTGACTCAAAAAATGTCTGCCTCAGAATACAAAGAGTATTATCGCCGTGGCTACCAAACAGATGTAGATCAAATCGACATTACTGAAAATACAATGACGTTTATGGTAGGCAAGAAAGAATATAAAGCGAATTATACTTATGCTGGAAAGCAAATTTTGACCTATGAAGCAGGGAATCGTGGGGTACGCTTTCTATTTGAAACCGCTGACGATACACCTTACAAATATGTCCAATTTTCTGACCATGGAATAGCACCTAACAAAGCGGCACATTTCCATATCTATTTTGGCAATGACAGTCAAGAAAATCTGCTGAAGCAAATGGACAATTGGCCGACCTACTATCCTGAGACGATGACAGGATTTGAAATAGCACAAGAAATGCTAGCTCATTGAGCTTAACTATAAAATAGAAAAGTGAGAGCGAGACAAAACTAAAAATCAGTTTTGTTTCGCTCTCTAAATAGGAATGAACGCCGAGACAAAAAGCAACTGCTTCGATCACATCAGCCAACGCATACAGCTTCACTTTGTGACCATAAGAATAAATTAACTTAGTTTCTCTTTATCTAAAATACGTAAGAATGGATACCAGATGAAGCCAACGATCAGCATGTCTACAAGCTGCAGTAAACCGCCTAAAATAGAGTTTGTAGCTAACATACCGCTAAAGAAGATCGGTACAGTCCAAGGGACAGAAACCCCCGTTGGCGGTGGTACGATACCTGCTGCCATGATCAGATAATTAAAGACTGTGACGATCAAAGGCGCGATGACCCATGGAATTAGAATCGTTGCATTCAATACGATCGGTAAACCAAAAATAGCAGGTTCGTTTACGTTAAAAATACCAGGTGCTAAACTTAAACGGCCGATATCACGATATTGTTTTTTCTTCATGATAAATGCCATGATCAACACAACGGCTAAGGTCATACCAGAACCGCCAAGCCCTACAGTAAAAGTTTCCATAAAAGGTTTGGTAATGATATGAGGCAGATCTTGCCCTGCTTTATATGCTTCTAAGTTATCCAGCATCAATGTATTCCAAATTGGGTCCATCACAGAGTTGACGATGATTTGACCATGTAAACCAAAGAACCATAAAAATTGTACAAAGAACAATGCAATCAGTGTTGCTGGCAAGCTGCTGCCTAGACCAACAAGTGGTTTTTGGATGATTTCATACACGACATCATGAAGATTCGTATTAAATAGACCAGTCACAGCGGCATTTAAGAATAAGAAAACAGAAAGAGTCAAAATAGCTGGAATCAATGCGGCAAAAGATTTTGCAACTGCTGGCGGAACCCCATCAGGCATTTTTATTTGCCAGCCTTTTTTTGTGATCCGGCAATAGATTTCAGCAGCTAAAAATGCTGCAATCATCCCAATAAACATACCTTTAGCGCCTAAACGGTCTAAAGATAAAACACCAGAAACTTCTACACCTTCAGCTGTTGTCATCATAAAAGGCGTCAATAATAGGAAGCTTGCGAAGGAAACAGCACCTCCGAAAATACCTTCAACGTCATAAGATTTTGATAAATAATAGCCAATACCGAATGTGACAAACACGGACATAATACTCATTGTGGCATTTTGTCCATTACCGAATAATGAAGATAATGTGCCTTTCGTTGCATCGCTGAAAAACGGTAAATTATTGATCACAACGATGATCGAACCAAACATTGTTAAAGGGAAAGACAGCATAAACGCATCTCTAAGTACAGACAGGTAACGGTTTTGCCCAAGCTTGTTAGCCAAAGGCATAATTTTTTCAGCAAGAGAATCCATAAAACCATTCACGAAAATCACGATCCTTTATCATAAATTTGTAATCGATTACAAAAATAATATACCATCTTTAATTATAAATGTCTATACTTTTATATTTTTAAATCTGGTTTTATTTTTAGAGTGAAAAAAATAGAGCAAACATTCAAATGTCTGCTCTATCTTTTATTCATTTTATACTCAACAGTCTAAATACTAGCACCGCCGCCGCCGGATGAACCACCACCGCCAGAGAAACCTCCTCGCCCGAAGCCGCCACCGCCTCTTGACGAACCTCCACCAAAGCCGCCGCCATAACCGCCACCGCCCCAATACCAAGGACCGCCGCGTCTACCGCGACCACCACGTCCGCCGGAACCAAAGATTGCTATCAAGATGATGATCACTACGATCCCAAAAGAGAAAAAGTCGGGAATACCAGAATCAGCCGCAGTTACTTGATCCAGCTCGTCTTCTGACAAAGCATTTTCGTCTGCTGGATAATCATAATGCTTATCGATCAAAGTCGTAACAGCATTGAATGTATATTGTAATCCTTTGTTGATCGCAGCTGGATCGTTCGATTTTAAATCATCTTTTGCCTGTTGCAGAATATTTCCCGCAAGGCTATCTGTTATCACATCTTCTAACCCATATCCCACCTCGATGCGGACATTTCGTTCGCCATCATTAACAGCGTAAAGAATCAAAATCCCATTGTTTTCTTTTTGATTACCGATTTTCCATTTTTGGAAAAGATCAGGCGCATAGCTATCGATGCTATCACCATCCGTTGAATCGATAACGGCTAAAACAACTTGGGGAGCCTCAGCTTTGTCCCTGTACACTGCTCCTTTTCGATCAACTAAGTTTTTTGTTGTTTCATCAAGAATACCCGGCTGATCTAAATAGAAATGACTAGGTGCTGCTGGCAGCTCTTCTGCAAAAGCCGGCAATTGAAAGCCGGCAAAAATGGTGACAAGGAAAAGAATAACACTGATGAAAAGGCCTCGTCTATTTGTAGTCATTTAGTTTCACTTCCCGCTGGATGTGCTGGTTGAATCATCAAAATTGACAGAAGGGACACTACTAGCTGTCGGATCTGCTTTAAAGTAATCTTTTTTACCTAAGCCCATCATATTTGCAAAGATATTTTTAGGGAATGAAACGACTTGTTCATTGTATTCCTTGACAACATCATTGTAACGTTTACGCTCAACTGAGATTCTATTCTCAGTTCCTTCAAGTTGTGTCATCAATGTTTGGACATTATCATTTGATTTTAATTCCGGATAACTTTCGTTGATGACATTGATCAATGTACCAACCGATTGATCTAACTCCTGACTGGCTTTGATTTTATCTGAGTCATTGTTTGCTGAGCCGTATGCTTCACGTGCTTTAGCGATATCGCCAAAGACTTTTTGCTCTTGCTGCATGCTGCCCTTAACACTATTGACTAAGTTAGGGACTAGGTCGGCCCGACGCTGCATTACATTTTCTACTTGACTCCACTGTGATTCTACTGATTGTTCTTTTTTAGCTAAGCCGTTATATTGACTGACACCGAATACCCCTAATAAAATGACACCAATCAAAACGATCAAGCCAATTTTCGATTTACTGTTCTTCATAAAAATTCCTCCTCAAATGTAAAAATCATCAATACTTTTTTGTAAAAAGACTATACGATTCATTCATCAAATAGTCATCGGATGGCCAACGAAACGATCCCTATTAAAGTATAGTGTAATGTTATTGTAATATTTATGAAATGTTTTGACATCCATCTTAAGACCTATTTTTATTGTAACATCTCTAACCTTCATTATACGTAGTTCTTTTATATAAACCAAAGAATGTGATTTTTTATTAGAATCATATGATTTGTGAAGCTGGCTTTTTTGTATTAGGGTAAATAGATAGGAAAATATTAATCTACACAAAAAAATTAGGAGGAATCAGTATGACGAAGAAAATTGAAAATCCGCTCACGAAATTCTATGATGGGAAATTTGAGAAGCAAGTTCAAGAAGCACCGGCATTACAGCAAAAAATGACTCCTATTCCTGATTGTGGGGAAGAATCTTATCACGGGTCTGAGAAACTTACAGGCCGTAAAGCATTGATCACAGGCGGGGATTCCGGTATCGGTCGTGCAGCAGCAATTGCTTACGCGAGAGAAGGTGCGGATGTTGCTATCAACTATCTGCCTTTTGAAGAAGATGACGCGCAGCAAGTAAAACAATTGATCGAAGCAGAAGGACGCAAAGCAGTGCTGCTTCCTGGAGATTTAAAAGAAGAAGACTTTACACGAAAATTGATTCATGATGCTGCTAAGGAATTGGATGGTTTAGATATTTTAGTTTTGAATGCCGGGATGCAGCAAGCAGTTGAATCGATCAAGGATCTATCGACACAACAAATCGTCGATACCTATACAACGAATATCATTTCAATGTACTGGGCTGTTCAGGAAGCATTGGATTATCTGCCAAAGGGAGCGAGTATCATCACCACTACCTCTATCCAAAGTGCAGAACCTAGTGCACATTTACTTGATTATGCAGCGACGAAAGGCGCGATCACTTCGTTCAGTAAAGGACTGTCTGCGCAGTTGGCCGCATCTGGCATTCGTGTCAATACTGTGGCGCCAGGTCCGATTTGGACGGCTTTGCAGATTTGCGGAGGACAGCCGCAAGAGAAGATTCCGGAATTTGGTCAAAATGAGTTGCTTCAAAGAGCAGGCCAGCCAGCTGAATTAGCTGCTGTATATGTCTTTTTAGCCTCTGACGAAGCCAGCTATGTCACCGGACAAGTGTATGCCATTACTGGCGGAAGCTTTTTTGCATAAGAAAGGGGAGCTGACTTATGCCCTGGGATCTAAATGATTATCCAGCGTCATTCAAACATTTTGAACCGCTTCTTAAGAAAAAGGCTATCGATATTGTCAATGCGCTTGTGAGTGAAGGGTATCCCGAAGGTGATGCCATTCCGATTGCTATCTCTCAAGCAAAAAAATGGTATGCTGAAGCGTCTGACTTGGAGAAAACAGCATTTAAGCACGCAGCTGATCCACAAAAAAACGATAGACACCCAAACAAAATCAATACAGATCTTTTGGACAATGACGTGTTGGTTTATTATGAAAATGATCGCTGGTATGTTCAAACAAAAAACACTAAAAAAGCAGCAGATTCCTTTGACACGAAAGAGCAGGCGGTAAATAGAGCGAAAGAAATTGCAGAAAATAAAAACGCTCACGTTATAACCTATAAGAATGATGAGACACCAGATAAATAATCAGCTCTTTGCTTGTTGAAAGGCGTAAATAGGAAAGGTGGTTGAGACGTGGAAAAGAAAGCTGAAGCATTGTCAGGAAACTGGTTGATAAAAGGAACGACCTTTCCTTTGTGGCTGTCAGGAAAACGTCGGCAGCCAATGATTTCTTACAAGCTTTTATCCGTCGATCCGCTCGTTTTTTTAGATACAGTCTGCTATAAAAATCAGCAGGGAAAAAGCAAAACGATTATTGGAAAAGATACTTGGAAGCAGAATACATTTGTCTGGCGAGGTGCAGGAATCTTAAAAGTATTGAGCAGCCGCTGGTCGATCTTAGCCTTGACAGAAACGATTTTGGTGATCAAATTCGAACGGTCATTTCTGACACCCGCAGGAATCGATGTGCTGGTAAAAGAATCGGCTCAAATAAACGAGATTAAACAAGTGATCGCTGATTCACCGCAACGCTATGGTCTTGATCTGGATGAGGTTGAGCGGTTAGCTTGGCTTTAACAGCGTAATAATCGAGGCTGAGACAAAAGTGTTTAGCTCCTTATTTCCAAAGGAACTGCTTTTTTCTCGCCGTTTATTCGAGTTTAAAGAGCGAAACAAAACTGATTTTTAGTTTTGTTCCGCTCTCTTTGCAAACAAAATAGCTATGGAATCAATTCTTCGTTGACTTCCATAGCTATTTTGTTATTTTTTTAGTTAAGTCCAATTCTTTTGAAAAATAAAAAATAGATTAGACCCAAGACTTCTTTCGTTTGTAGCGTTTACATTATATAGTGGAAACAGGAGGAACACATATGATTGATTATCGAATGAGTTATCTTATCGCAATGCCGGTCGGAGTGGGTTACTCCATTCAAGAAATCAATGAGAAAACAGGTTTGACAACAGAAGTAGTGATCGATCAGCTAGGCAAGATCAATGAATTTTTACAGGAGAATTCTTATCAACCAATGATTTGGCAAAAGAATCGTGTCTATTTTTCGGATCAGCTGACAGAGCTGTGGTTGGAAATACAATTTGGCAAACACGAATGGGACATTTGTTATTCTGAACAGGAACGACAGGCGCTATTATATCTTTTGACATTTTTAGAAAAAGAAGATTTATCTGTTTTCCATTATCAAGATTTTTTTCAAGTAAGTAAAAATACGATCTTATCAGACATCAAAAAACTGCGTGATACTCTTTCGGAAGACTGTATCACATTGGACTATTCAAGGAAACTTGGGTTTCATTTGGCTGGTCAGGAAAATCAGCTGCGCCTTAAGGCACATGAGATGATCACAAAAATCATTGGAACACAAGCAGGAAAATGGGGCTTGAAAAAAGTTTTACTAACACAATCGAAAACAGTTGAAGCAGATGTTCGTTTTCATTTATTTGAAACGATCAAAAAATATGACTGGTCGATCGTACCTAGTCGAATCGAAGAAACAGTTTATTTTTTAGCCTATATATTATACCGACATTCAAAACAGTCTGTCTTAATAGATGAGGAAAGTAAAAAATGGCTGAGTCAATTGACTGTATTTCAAGGCAGTCAAGATTTTTTAGCTCAGTTTCCGACACTTGAATATTCTAGTGATGAGGCGTTTTACTGTTCACTGATCTTTATGACGATCATTCAAGGTGAGGTTAGAGAAACGGCTTTAGAGTTCTTATTGGAATGCGCTAGTCAGATCATTCATGAAATGGAGCGTTTAGCGGCGATCGAATTTAAAGCGTACCGCAAGTTGTTATTGGATCTTTTTTACCATTTAGTCCCTGCTTTTTTTCGGATCAAGTATCATTTTTCGTTATCTAATGTGTTGATCGAGGAGATCAAGGAACAATATGGTGAAATATTTGCTTTGACTAAGCGCGCGCTGCATCCTTTAGAAGTACTGACCGGAGAAAAAATTCCAGATGAAGAAATTGGCTATTTTACTATTTTGTTTGGTGGAGAAATCGGCAATCAGCGGGAATTGAACCGGGTGATTCGATACAAAGCGCTTGTTTTATGTCCCAGCGGAATCAGTTCATCATTGATCATGCAGTCTGAATTGAAAGAATTGTTTCCGACGATCGATTTTAGTTTAACGACAACTGTTGACCAGCTGGAAAATATCTCTGAGACAGAGTATGATGTGATCTTTTCAAGTGTTCCGCTGACGATTCCTAAGAATGTATATCTCGTCAAACCGATCATGTCGCAATTAGAGAAAAACAATTTGATGCGGTGTGTGCAGGAGGATTTATTGATTCCAGGAATTGTCGTTCCTTCTGTGGATGAAATCATCGAAACACTCTTGCCGTATGTGGAACTGAAAAAAGGCGTTACAAAAGAAAAAATCTATCGAATTTTAAATCGTAAAATGATCAAAAAATTGAAAGTGAAAGAAGATGAGAAGCCAATGTTATCTGAGTTGCTGACCGAAGAGATGATCCAATTGACGGATAAAAAAATGAATTGGGAAGAAGCCATTACTTATGCGGCAGCCCCATTATTAAAACAAGAAAAAATAACCGATCATTATATAGAAGCAATGATCCAAAAGGTCAAAGACTATGGTGCCTTCATTCACATTGGCAAAGGGATTGCTTTGCCGCATGCCAGACCAGAAGATGGTGTCAAACAATTAGGGATGTCGTTGTTAAAAGTGAGTGAACCGATCGAGCTTTTAGACGATCCCAAACATGAAATCACGATTTTTATCTGTTTGGCAGCCATCGATAATGAGATGCATTTAAAAGCTTTAGCTAGTTTGACCAAAATACTTTCAAACAAAGACAATTTAGAAAAATTATTGGCAGCGACAGATCAACAAACGATCATGGCGCTATTAAAGGAAGGAGAATTATTATGAGAATGGCAGCGGTGTGCGGATCAGGATTAGGATCTAGTTTTATGGTGGAAATGAATATCAACAGTGTGTTGAATGAACTGGGAGTAACAGGCGTTGAGGTCGCTCATTATGATATGGGAAGTGCTACACCTGATTTGGCAGATGTTTTCTTTGTAGCGGGAGATCTTGCAGATAGTGCCCAGCATTTGGGCAATGTCGTGGTATTGGACAGCATTATCGATATGGATGAATTGCGGGAAAAGGTTAGAGCTGTTTGTGTTGAAAATGAACTGTTGTAACGATGATCAAAGAACATAGGCGCGTTTTAAGGAAAAGAAAGTGAGGGAAAATCAATGAATGGGGTATTAAATATACTGATCGATATCGCAAGTACACCAGCAATTTTGGTCGCTTTGATTGCAGTACTGGGGTTAGGGTTACAGAAAAAGCCGATTTCTGATGTTGTACGTGGAGGGATCAAAACGTTTGTTGGCTTTTTAGTCGTCACTGCAGGAGCAGGAGTCATTGAAGGCTCATTAGCTCCGTTTGGAGAAATGTTTCAGCATGCATTCAATATGCAAGGCGTTGTACCGAACAACGAAGCGATCGTAGCATTAGCTTTGACGAAATACGGCACTTATACAGCATTGATCATGTTAGTTGGTATGGCCTTCAATATTTTGATCGCCCGCATCACTAAATTTAAATACATTTATTTAACTGGCCATGCAACGCTTTACATGGCGTGTATGATCGCAGTCATCATGAGTGTGACAAAAATGAGCGCTGTGCCATTAGTTTTGGTTGGCGGTTTGGCTTTAGGCTTGGCAAATACGATTTTTCCAGCAATTGCCCAACCATTTACCAAACAGATCACTAAGAATGATTCTGTGGCCTTAGGGCATACAGGAAACTTTGGTTATGCGCTTAGTGGGTTTATTGGAAAATATGTTGGAAACAAAGAAAAATCAACAGAGGATATCAATTTTCCTAAAGGGCTCGCGTTTTTACGAGATTCCACAGTTAGTATTACGTTAACGATGGGGATCGTATATACGATTGTTGCCTTATTTGCAGGAAACACGTTTATCTCAGAAAATCTTAGTGATGGCACGAATTACATTATTTATGCTTTACAGCAAGCAGGAATGTTTGCAGCGGGCGTGTTTGTGATCCTTGCAGGTGTTCGGTTGATCTTAGCGGAAATCGTTCCGGCATTCAAAGGAATCTCAGAAAAACTAGTACCAAATTCGATACCAGCATTGGATTGCCCAATCGTCTTTCCATATGCACCAAATGCTGTGTTGATCGGCTTTTTAACTAGTTTTGTAGGTGGAATCGTGAGTTTGTTCATCATGGTGGCAACAGGTACGACCGTGATCATTCCAGGTGTGGTGCCGCATTTCTTCTGCGGTGCGACGGCAGGTGTTTTTGGCAATGCCACAGGCGGTGTACGCGGAGCAGTGGTAGGCTCATTTATCCATGGAGTGATCATCAGTTTCATGCCGATTCTATTAATGCCAGTCATGGGCGATCTTGGCTTCCAAGGATCGACATTCTCTGATACCGATTACGGAGTGACAGGGATTTTCCTTGGAAAATTAGCGGATATGGGTGGACAAATTGCAGTTGTTGCTGGCGTATTAGCAGTATTAGTGTTATTGATCGGATTAACGGTCTTCGGCAAGAAACAAGGGACTGAAGCGAAGGAGGCAGCATAATGGATATCCAAAAATTTGCGGATCAGATTCGTTATTATACGATGCGGGAGTTGGACCATTTAGGCTTTGGTCATTTTGGCGGCAGCTTGTCTATCGTTGAAACATTGGCTGTCTTGTATGGAAAAGTTATGAACGTTTCAGCAGAAAAACGAGATGATCCAGACCGTGACTATTTTGTTTTGTCAAAAGGACATGCGGGGCCCGCGCTCTATGCTACGTTGTTTTTGAAAGGATATTTTGATGAAGCATTTCTTTTTAGCCTCAATCAAAATGGCACTAATTTACCTTCGCACCCAGACCGAATCAAAACGCCTGGGGTAGATATGACCACTGGATCACTTGGACAAGGGATCTCAGCTGCAACAGGGATCGCAAAAGGCAACCAGCTGTTAGGCAAAGAAAATTATACTTTTGCAGTTGTGGGTGACGGAGAATTAAACGAAGGACAATGCTGGGAAGCTTTTCAATTTGCCGCACATCAAAAATTGGATCATTTGATCGTGTTGATCGACGATAATAAAAAACAGTTGGACGGTTATACCACAGACATTTGTGATCCTTTTGATTTTGTTGAGAAAATGCGGGCGTTTGGCTTTAATAGTTGGCGGGTGAATGGGAGAGATGTGTCTGCTATTGAAGCAGCGATCGATCAAGCAAAAAAGGGAAAAGATGCTCCTACAGCGATCGTTTTAGATACCGTAAAAGGACAAGGCGTTCCTTATTTTGAAGAGCTGATGGATAACCATCATATTCGTCCAGATGAAGCAACTAAAATCGCGATCATAGAATCGATTGAAAGCTTAGCTAAAAAGATCGAGGTGAATCAGTAATGAAAGACTTAGAAATGCGTCAAGTTTATACCCAAACAATACAAGAGCTAGCAGAAAAAGATAAAAAAATTTTAGCTTTAGAAGCTGATTTGGCAAGTTCGATGGGAACCAGCAAATTAAAAGAAAAGCTAGGCGATCGTTATATCAATGTAGGCATCATGGAAGCCCAGGAAATGAGTGCGGCTACTGGATTAGCTGTAACGGGATTTATTCCATTTATCCATACCTTTGCGCCCTTTGCAACGAGACGCTCATTCGATCAAGTATTTCTTTCCCTTGGGTATGCCAAAAATCATGCAGTCATCGTTGGAACAGACCCGGGTGTTACAGCTGAAATGAATGGCGGTACGCACATGCCGTTTGAAGATGTAGCATTAATGCGGGTGATTCCAGGAAACAATATCTATGAAGTATCAGATCCGTATCAATTTAAAGCCATTTTGACCTATGCTCATACGGCAAAAGGATTATTTTATATTCGTACGATACGCAAGCAGGCAAAGTCCCTGTATAATGAAAAAGAAGATTTTTCAAAAGGCTACTGCAGATTGAAAAAAGGAACACATGGAACCATTTTTGCTAGTGGGATCATGGTGGAAGAAGCGCTTCAGGCAGCGGAGGATTTAGAAGAAAAAGGGATTTCCGTTCAAGTGATCGATTTATTTAGAATCAAGCCGATGAATGAAGAAGTCGTAATCGAAGCTGCCAAATTAGGCCCGATCATAACCGCAGAAAATCATAACGTGATCGGTGGACTAGGGAGTGCTGTGGCAGAAATCATTGCTGAAAATCATCCAACAAAAATGAAACGGATCGGTGTAAAAGAGCAATTCGGTCAAGTAGGTAAATTGGATTATTTGAAAGGAGTCTACGGCTTAAAGGCTAATGATATTTCAAAAGCGATGGTTAGTTTGTTAGATTAAGTTTTTGAGTGGTTGATGAAATTAAGAAGTAACGTTAAAAAGTCATGCGAATTTTGCATGACTTTTTAGCATTAGTAATAATATAGTAAAATAAAGATATTATTTTTTTAATTTGAAGAGTGTTTCAACAGTTACGTCAAATACACTTGCTATTTCTAGAGCTAACTCTAAGGAAGGATTATATCTATTGTTTTCTAGATGAAGGATAGTTTCCCGGCGAACACCAACTTTTTCCGCGAGTTCTTTTTGAGTCAGACCTTTTTCTTCTCTATATTGTTTTAAAGTCGTCTCTATTTTGCCCATGGGTTATTTACCTGACATTTCTAAGGATCTGAAAGTTGAACCATGAAGTATTAGAATGACAGCGAGCATAAATGAAATAATAGCAGGTGAAAGTCTAAACCCCATTGGGATAAAGTAAATTACTATCCCGCCAGCGAGTAAAAATATCAGAGTAAAGAAAAATGTTACGTTACTAGATTTATAAAAATTATTTAAGGCACGTTCATCAAGTTTTTCTTTATTAGTAAGAATGGCTGCGACCATTATTATTAATAAGACCAAAATCATCAATCCTATTGCTAGATTTTTTATGATTTCTGGAGTTGTCGGTGGCGTAATGAATAGAATTCCTAAGCTATAGAAAATCATTCCGCTCAAGAGTTCTATGGTATAGATTTTTCCAGTTAGATTCATTTTAGTTTTCATAAGTAGTACACCCTTTCTGGTGATATATTTGTAACTTGGTTATAAATATATCACCACTTGCTTTAATAGTCAATAGAATCTTTTGGGTTAGTACTAAATGCTCTCATTTGTTTTTATGTTATGATAAGAGAAATAGCGATTTGTAGGAGAGAAGAATGAGGAAGAACCAACCACCAAAATTTGATTGGTACCACAACCAATGGGGGAAGCCTACCCACGATGACCGCTTGCTTTTTATTTTATTAACGGTAGGTACCTTTCAAGCAGGATTGAGCTGGAAGGCTGCAGCTGGTAAATTAGATGTTTTTTTAAGAAATTTCCACAATATGGATATTCAAAAAGTGGCCGCAATGATGCCGGATGATGTGGAAAAAGTCATGCAGGATCCTGAAATGATTCGCAACCCAAGAAAAATCAATGCGACGATTCAAAATGCTCAAGCGATTTTAGCAGTACAAAAAGAATATGGCAGCTTTGCTGAGTATATGTGGGATTTTGTTGGCGGTGTTCCCCATTTGAATGTTTATGAAGAAGCATATGAGGTACCTAATATCACCCCGCTATCGAAACATGTAGCTAAAGATATGAAAAAGCGTGGCTTTACCTTTGTGGGGCCAGTTGTGACGTATATGTTCATGAAAGCTAGTGGACTAATTCAAGATGAAGTGTTGAATCAAGAGTAGAAGAAAATCGGACTGAAGGATTCAGTTCCTATTACTCATGGAGCCGCTTTTGATGCCACTGTTTATCAAGAGTTAAATAGAGTCCTGAACAAAACTAGAAAAGAGTTTTGTTCAGGACTCTATTTTTTAATAAAAATCAGAGCTAGGAAAATCTTCAAAAAAATCTGGCTCTAAGAACTGAATCAGTGCATAAATATATTTGGTAGAAATCATTTGACGTTTAAGTAATTCATTGAGCGCTCGTAAGGATTGTTCTGCAAGCTCAATCATTCGCTTAGGTGAATCTGCCTGAAACTGAGTAAGGATTTCCCGAACCTCATCCAGTGACCAAGTAGAGGCACGGATCATACGAATAAATAATAACTGTTGAATTGCGTGCTCATCAAACATTCGATAATTACTCTCTGGATCACGAGGAACGTCAAGGAGTTGCTCTTTTGTCCAGTGACGAATGGAGGTTTCCGTAATTGCCAAACGTTCAGCTGCTTCTCCGATCGTTAACCATCCTCTATTTGGCATTTGGTTTATTTCCTGCCACTCCTCTTCATGAAGCAATGCTAAGGTTTGATCAGAAATCTTTTTGCGCTGATTCAATTTTACTTGTTCTTCATTCAATAGCCAAAAAGCTTCTGTAAATTTCTCTTTTTGAAGAGCAGTCATGATTTTTTTTGTTGCATGATAACCGTATGTGATCGTTGTTGTTCGGATCGCTCGAAAGTAGTGGAGACTTTCTTCTGTATAAAGACGATAACCGCTCTTACTTCTCTTAGGTAAGGGAAGTAGTTGATTCTTTTCGTAATGGCGTAATAAGCTGGTACTGATATTTAATTCTCGTGCAATATCGATTGGGCGAATCATCAACTATTCCTCCGGATAACAAAGTTTTGTGTCTATTATAACTGATAAAAATAACTTTGTAATTCATAACCTTAGAACTTGCACGAATGTGCTACGATAAGGTTAGTCTAGTGGTATCTAGCTGCACAAATCAATCCTTAGGAAAATAGATAAATTGTCAGTGAGGCAAGAAGCACCTCAAAGTCAATTTCCTAATTTTCTATAGGATTAGGCGATTTGTTCCGCTTTTGCTGAGAATCACAACGAAAGAAATTGAGCTGATGATGAACAGTACAAGACTTTCGTAAGAAAGTGTTGATCATTGATGCTATCTAGCTGCACAAATCAATCCTTAGGAAAATAGATAAATTGTCAGTGAGGCAAGAAGCACTTCAAAGTCAATTTCCTAATTTTCTACAGGATTAAACGATTTGTTTCACTTTTACATTTAAGGAGGAATAGTATGACAGAATATGTAGTAATCAATGGGGCAAGAGAAAATAATTTGAAAAATGTTTCTGTTTCGATCCCTAAGCGAAAAATCACTGTTTTTACAGGAGTATCCGGATCAGGAAAGTCCTCAATTGTTTTTGAAACGATCGCAAACGAATCACAAAGACAGTTGAATGAAACATTTAGTGCTTTTATCCAAAATTTTCTGCCGAAATATCAGCAGCCGGATGTAGACAGTATTGAAAATTTAGCGACATCAGTGGTTATCAATCAAAAACGATTGGGAGGAAATTCTCGCTCCACACTTGGAACGATCACAGATATCAATCCATTGTTGCGGGTTTTGTTTTCAAGGTTTGGTCAGCCAAGTATCGGTACCGCTAATTACTTTTCATTTAACGATCAAGCTGGGATGTGCCCAAAATGTCAAGGAATTGGAAAAACAGTTCAGATCAATGAAGAAAAATTTTTAGATCGTTCTAGATCATTGAACGATGGAGCTGTTCAATTTTCTGTTTTTAAAAATACAGAATGGTATATGAAAGGCTATTTAGACTCTGGACTTTTCGACAATGATAAAAAAATTGAAGCGTATACAGAAGAAGAACTGGAGAATTTGCTTTACGCTAAAGATTTCAAGATCCAGGTGGATGGCTACAATTTGAGCTATGAAGGGCTTTTTACTAAGTTCAATCGATTGTATTTACAAAAACAAGGAGAATTGACTGCGCGAACACAAAAACTGATCGAAGAATATACAGTTGAAGCGTGCTGTCCGTTATGTAAAGGCAAACGTTTGTCTCAGGAGTCTCTGGCAGTAAAGGTCGCAGGTTATTCTATTGCTGACCTTATGGCAATGGAAGTAACAAAGCTCATGGAAACATTAAAGATGATCCAATTGCGGGAAGCTCAGCCAATATTGAATAATCTACAAGAAAAAATTGGACATCTTGTTGAAATTGGTTTAGGGTATTTAAGTTTGGACAGAGCAACGACAACGTTATCTGGAGGAGAATCTCAGCGTGTCAAGATGGTCAAACATTTAAATAATAGTTTAGTCGATTTGATCTACATATTCGATGAGCCTAGCATTGGGCTGCATCCGCGTGATGTCCATCGTTTAAATGAGCTTTTGTTTAAATTAAGAGATAAGGGAAATACAGTTATTGTGATCGAACATGATCCTGATGTGATAAAGATCGCCGATCATGTGATCGAAGTAGGACCCCATGCAGGAAAGCATGGTGGAGAAATCATGTTTGAAGGTAGTTATACAGCTTTGCTTGAAGCAGATACCTTGACTGGTAAATACTTAAAAAATCAAACAAAACTTAAACAGGCAGTTCGACCGGCAGAAGAGTTCTATCAAGGTCGTCCATCTAGTCTGCATAATTTGAAAGAGACAGCTTTGCGTGTACCTAAAAAGACCTTGACGATGATCACTGGTGTGGCTGGTTCAGGAAAGAGTACTTTAGTCAAAGATTCGTTTTTAGCTTCATATCCTGAAACGATCATTATTGATCAAGCAGCTGCACAAACCAATTCTCGTTCTAATCCAGCGACCTATATCGGAATTATGGATACAATTAGAAAGGGCTTTGGTAAAGCTAATAACGTATCAGCTTCTTTATTTAGCTACAATTCAAAAGGCGGCTGTGAGAAATGTAAAGGGCAGGGGTATATTGAAATGAATCTGGCTTTTATGGATGCAGTGAAAACAGAATGCGATGTTTGCCAGGGCAAACGCTTTAAACAGGAAGTTCTTGATTATCGTTTTCAGGAGAAATCTATTACAGAGGTGCTGAATTTAACAGTTGAAGAGGCTTTGGATTTCTTTAAGGAGCCAGTTGTCTTGAAAAAGCTTCGTGCGATGGAGCAAGTTGGTTTGGGCTATTTGACATTAGGCCAGCCGACAAGTACTTTATCAGGTGGAGAGTGTCAACGGATGAAATTAGCCAGTGAGTTTTATAAAAAAGGGAGTATTTATGTGTTGGATGAGCCTTCAACGGGTCTTCATTTATCAGATATCGATCATTTAATGGAGATCATGGATCATTTGGTAGATCAAGGAAATACCGTTGTGGTCATTGAACATCATATCGATTTGATCAAGCAAGGAGATTGGATCGTGGATATTGGACCTGATGGCGGGAATCAAGGTGGGCAGATCATGTTTGAAGGTCGACCAGCTGATATTCAATTTAGTGAATCGATCACAGGACGATTCATTAAATAGAAAAAGAGGTGAAGCAGATCCTCTGCTTCACCTCTTTTTACTTTATAATTCTTCACCGTTACTCTTGATCACTTGTTGATACCAGTCAAATGAATTTTTCTTAGAACGTGCTAAGGTTCCTTGGCCTTCATTATCTTTATCCACATAGATAAAGCCATAACGTTTTTTCATCTCACCTGTTCCTGCCGAAACTAAATCGATAAAGCCCCAAGGTGTATAGCCAATCAGTGGAATTCCATCGTATTCAACAGCTTCCTTCATCATTTCGATATGCGCTTTCAAATAATCGATTCGATACTGATCGTTGATCGTGCCGTCGGGTTCGATTTCATCGATGGCACCAAAACCATTTTCCACGATAAACTGCGGCAATTCATAACGTTCATTAAACCAGTTCATTGCATAACGCATACCTAAAGGATCGATTTGCCAGCCCCAGTCAGATGCTTCTACATAAGGATTTTTGACTAGATCTTTTGATTCATCATAGTCAAAGGCAGGTCCTTTCTCCTGATCTTTGATCGCAAAAGACATGTAGTAGCTGAAACCAATATAGTCTACACAGCCTTGTGTCAAATCAGCTAAGTCTTGTTCAGAAATATCTAAATCAAAATCTTTACGGGCAAGATATTTTTCGATAAAACTCGGATAATGTCCGCGGACGTGAACATCTGTAAACCAATAACGTTTTTGCATGGCACTGACTGAAGCCATCATATCTTTTGGATCACAAGAATAAGGATAAATCGGGCACATGGCGATCATACAACCGATTTGAAAATCAGGATTGATCTCATGACCGATCTTGACTGCCTGAGCACTGGCTACTAATTCATAATGAGCCGCTTGGTACATGATTTTCTCACGGTTTTCTCCATCTTGATACTTGATCCCAGAGTTGGTAAAAGGCGCAAAATCTTCCGCATAATTCGCTTGATTGTTGATTTCGTTGAAGGTCATCCAATACGTGACTTTATCTTTATAACGCTCAAAACAAACTCGGGCAAATTTAGCAAAAAAGTCGATCATTTTTCGATTACGCCAACCGCCGTATTCTGTTACTAGATGATAAGGCATTTCAAAGTGAGATAAAGTAATGACAGGTTCGATCCCATATTTTAAACATTCATCAAACAAATCATCGTAGAACTGAAGGCCTGCTTCATTTGGCTCAGCTTCATCTCCGTTAGGAAAAATCCGCGTCCAGGCAATCGACGTTCTGAAACAATTCAATCCAAGATCGGCAAATAATTTTACGTCTTCTTTATAATGATGATAAAAATCGATTGCTTCATGGTTTGGGTAATTTTCCCCAGCTAAAACGCCATCTGTGATTCTCCTAGGAACACCATTTGCTCCGACAGTCATTACATCAGCTACGCTGATTCCTTTACCGTCTTGATCCCAACCACCTTCTAATTGATGAGCAGCGACAGCGCCGCCCCAAAGGAAATTTTCTCTTAATATCGACATCTAATCTACTCCTTGCAGCATTTACTATTTTTATAAAAAAGATCTCTGCACAACTGGGAGGAAACATTTGAACGGATCAGTTGTGCGAGAGAACTAGTCGGTAACTTAGCTTAAAAAGGTTACGCTTGTGCTTCGATTTCTTCCAGTGTTTCTTCTGTGATCGGTTGATTTGTTTCTTGAGCATAGTTGATTGCATCCATTTTTCTAGCGAACGGTAAGTAGATAAAGAATCCAACCGTTAAAACAAATGCTTGTAACAAGGCTGCTTGCCAACCGCCTACTAATAACCCAGAAATGATCGGAGGTGTTGTCCAAGGAACTTGAACGGCTGTAAATAATGGAACTAAACCTGTATACAAAGCAAAATACGTAATGATCGAAGAAACGACGGGTGTCAAAATAAATGGAATCGCCATGATTGGATTCATTACGATCGGTGTGGCAAAAGTGATCGGCTCATTGATATTGAAGACTGCTGGTCCGATAGATAGACGACCCAATTGTTTGAATTGAGCAGATTTTGCAAAAAATACCATATAAACCACTAAACCGATCGTCATCCCAGCACCAGTTACGGTCAAGAATTGATCTAAAAATTGTTGGGTAACGATATGACCGCCATTAGCAACAGTCAATTCTTTACCGGCTTTTAAAATATCTGTATTTTCTAAAGAGTTTGCTTGTAAGATAGGACCCATGATTCCACCGACAATCGTTGAACCGTGAACGCCGAAGAACCAGAATAAAGGAACTAAGAAGCCGAGAACTAACGCGCCGCCTAATGAATCAGTAACTCCTTGAAGCGGAGATTGAAGCACTTCGTAAATAAAATCAAAGAACGTTGTTTTAAAGACTTTATCAAAGAAAATATAGACAAACATCGCACCAGTGATCAAAGCACCTGCTGGAATCAAGGCAGTAAATGAGTTTGCTACGTTTTCTGGTACAGCTTCAGGCAATTTGATGCGGATATCATGACGCAAGAACCAGCTGTAGACCCAACCAACGATCAATCCAACGATGATTGCTGTGATCATCCCTTTTCCGGCTGTCCAGTCTTTATTGATAATATTACCGATCGTTACGCCGCTTTCTGCATCTGTGATTTCAGCAGACATGAATAAGATAAACACAACAAGAGAAATCATCCCAGCTGGCAATCCTTCAAAACCTTCTGTTTTAACATAGGAATAGGCGATCCCTATAACCGCGAAAACAGACATAATAGCAAATGAAGCTCCATAAGCCTGATTGAAATAAACGACAAGGCCACTTTCTGTGATCCAATTGGCAACAGATTCGATCGGTAGGTTTGCTAATAAAAGGAAAATCGAACCGACGATCGTAAATGGCATAGTATAAAGCATCCCATTTCTTAGTGCGGTGATCGCTTTCGTATTTACAAATTTTAAAACAGGGGGTAGGACTTTCTCATTGATCCATTCGTTCATTAAAAATCTCTCCTTTGTTCTGAGTTTAGGTAAATAAAAATAAGTGCATGTAGTGTATTCAAAAAAGCGGCCGTCTTTTTCGAATGATTGAATACGTTTACATACATACTATAAGGGAGTTTTTCTTTTTTTAAAATAGTTTTGCTGTTTTGAGAAACATGTTCCAGCTGAAAAAACAAAAAAGGTCTGAACAAAAACTGTTTTATAGTTTTTGTTCAGACTTTAATTCTTCATAAACGATAACCAACAGCCGCTTAGCGAACATTAGCTCGTTTTTATGGTCTTTTTTGAGAACTTCTTTCTGAATATTCCTTACTTGCTTGATGCGCAAGCAGTTCGATTAAAGCGACAACTGGAATTTGAGTTGTAATATTGATAAAAGGATCGGCAAATGATGAGCGTTCGTCCGGCATATAATAGGAGATGTTGTAATCAGCTAAACGAGCAATCGTTGAGTGTTCATCGTTTGTGATGCTCAAGACTTTTGCGCCAGACCGTTTAAAATCAGTCACTTGCTTGATCACTTCGGAAGTTTCGCCAGAGACTGAAAGAATGATAGCCAAAGTATTTTCAAACCCTCTTTGAGGAATAGGTGTGAAGGGATCATCAATACTATAGGCATTGATCCCCATATTTGCAAAATAACGACTGCCGTAACTCCCTAAAATGCCGCTGGTCCCAATCCCTGTAAATACGACATGACGATTTTCAATGATCATAGTAATTGCTGGTTTTAAGGTTTCGTAATAAGTTTGTTGATTGATCCGTTTTAAAAAAGAATCAACATGAATCGTTGCTGTATAATATTGCTCGAAAGATCGTTGTTTTTTTTGTTCACCCTCTTTTTTGAGTGCATATTTTAATTCTGAAAAACCATCAAAACCCATCTTTGAACAAAAGCGCAAAATGGTTGAAGTTGAAACATGACAATCAGCAGATAATTGCCGGATCGTTAATTTTGGGATCGTTGTCATGTGCTCTAGTATATAATGATAAACTAGCATTTCCAGCTCATTTAGTGATTGAACTTTCTCTAGATCAAACAAAAAAATTCCTCCTACATGCAAATTAGATAGTTTAGCCTAAAAATAGGGAAGTCTTCACTTTGTATTGTACAGGAAAGTGAGTATTTTCGCTTGTTTATCTAACTGTAAAGTTATTAAAAATAGGTTAATACGAATAGATGATTGATTAACAACTGTTTAAGGGTATAATATAGATGAATGTTTTTGTTGGGAGAGTATTGTATGGATTTACTTTTACTATTATCTTTGATCTTTTTCTTTTTTTATATGGAAAAAAATTCGACAACTAAAGATCTGACACTATCTGTTCAGACGACAAGCAATATACAATGTGTATTGGTAATCATTATTATGATGCACCATATTTCTCAGGTGACAGCAGGAGCAGCTGGTTCGCTTCTTTCTACTAGTCTTTCAGTAGCAGGGCGTTTAGCTGTATCAGTCTTTTTCTTTATTTCTGGGTACGGGATTTTCAAGCAGTATTTAATGAAAAAGCAACAGTATTTAAAAAATTTTCTTCAAAAAAGATTAGGACCTTTAATATTGTCCTATATTCTAGCAATGATTATTTATTTTGTTTACCGAAATATTTCTGGTGACTTAAGTGTTAAAGCCGCACTCAAATCATTGTTCAATGGAAGTCCTTTTGTTAGCAATAGTTGGTATGTTATAGCAATCTTTTTTTTCTACTTGCTATTTTATCTGTCTGGGAAAATATCTAAAAATAACACAATGTTTATAGTACTTTTATTTCTAGGGACTGCTTTATTTTTCAGCGTTTCAAGATACATAGGCTATGGCGAATGGTGGTATAATGCAGTTTTTGCATTTCCAGTCGGTACATGGTGGGCTTTTCAAGAAGCAAAGAATGTTTCATTATTAGGTAAAAGGTACAAATTATATGTTGCTGGAATAGCATTAGCTTTTAGTGTTTTCTTTTACCTAGATGAAATTGTTCCTTCGATATATTTTAGAGAGGTGGCTTGTATAACATTTGCTATTTTAGTGATATCACTTAGCTATAAGTACTGGATAAATGTCCCTTTTTTCGCTAATATGAAAAAAATGTCTTTTGAACTTTATCTTTACCATGGACTTATGATATCAGCATTAAAAAATCAGACTTGGCTAGTTGAAAAACGATTTTTGTATGGTTTATTAGTGATAGTTCTTACTGTACTTATGTCTTATTTAGTCAGAATCATGACAAATATTATAGTGAATTTTTTTGTGAAAAACAATGTAAATTCTAGTAATCATTATAATGAAATTGAGAAGAGCCGAACCTAACATATTTATCAGGTTTGGCTCTTTTTTGATTTATTTTACTGTATACTGTTTCAACTGGAAATTGTTATAGAGCAGGTAAGCGATCAAAGTAAATAGTAAAGGGCCGATCAATAAAGAAACACTTTTCATCACTTCCCCTTGAGAAATCGGCTGATATAATTGAAAGCCAATTGCTAAAACAATGCTGAAAACGACACTGTAGCTGATGATTTGACTTGACTTTTTTGACTGAATAAAGCCGAATGAACCAGCTGTTGAAAGCTGTTTCTTTTTAAAAGCGGGATAGGCAAGAGCGACCAGTAAATAAGGGATCGCTCTAGAAATATTCGTCATCAATGTTAGTTGATTATACAAAAATACGACATACTGGCTTCCGAAGCTGATCCCTAAAATAAATAAACTGACTAGTACACCTTGAACCAATAAAGCATTTGTTGGCATATTATATTTATTTTTTCGTTTAAGCCATGGATGCCAATAGTGATTCGGTGTGCCTTCTACCAGTGTTCGAATCGGCAGATAAGAAATTGTCGATAGTAAACTGATATATGATAGTAATAACGTTAAGGCTGTGAAACGGGTAAACAGTTGGGCCAATAATCGACAAGAAGTATCATTGAAAGAAAATGATTGACCTAAGGAATAACCTAGATTTTTCATCATTTCATACATCAGATTGCCCAAGTGTATCGTGTTATTTGCTTTTAAATGAGTTAAATTATTACCGCCACTCCATAATAAGATACCTAGGAAATAGCTAAGAACTACTAAAATACTGCTGAAAATCAACAATTTTGGAAAGTGTTTTTTTTGTTCACCAGTTTTATCTACTAGGCTGGCGATTGTGTCTAAACCACCAAAAGCAGTGATTGCAAAAATTAAGAAGGACCATTGTTCGATCATCGGTTGTTTGATATCAGAAGAAGGGGTTCCACCAGCAAAACTCGCTGAGAGATTAGGTAAAATATCTGAACTATTTGTAAGCCACAGCCATAAATTGCCACTCAGACTGAGACCGATCAAAATGGTCATCATGATCCCGCTCATGTACAAAGCGGAAGCAATTCCTTTGAATCCCCGACTGACAAAATAAAAGGTCACACAAACAGCAAACAAAGACAATAGCCCAATCAAAACAGAAGTTGATAAGAATGGTAAGGGGCTGTTCTTTTTTGTTAGATCTTCACCAAACGCTAGGATAGATAAAGGAATCCATAGCTTCATAAATAAACTGATCATCCAGATAAAATAGCTGCAATACCACAAGAAAGAGGCAATAAAAGCCACCTTTTCTGAAAGATGGCCTGCCAGCCATTGATACAAGCCGCCAATATGATTTTTATATACACCTGTAAATTCTGATATAATGATGGCGTAGGGAATAAAATAAAAGAGTGCTGCACCGATAAAATACGGTATAGCTTTGATTCCCATCAAGAAAAACGCGGTAGTCATGCTGGAGAAAGAAAACACGGTCATCGTAATGATCATGATCAAGCGTTTAGAACTAAATACAGTAGTTGTTTTCATAAAAAAATCCTTTTTTTATATAATTGATATAGGCTTAAGGATAAGAGAATGTGAGAAGGAATACAAGCTTTTTATTAAAAATTAGGGAATAGGAGTAGGAAGATGGGAGATCAGATTCAAAGAAAAATCGATCAAATCAAAGCAGAGCTTCACGTTGATTTTACGGCATTAGCGTTGTCTACCATCAGTGATCAAACCAATATACGAGTGATTCGCTGGCAGTATGTTTCAGGTAATATCAATCAGCATTATCGTCGTATTCGTCTTCAAGTGGGGAAAGGAATCGGAGGAATTGTTTGGCGGACTGGCCGTAGCTATCAGGCGACACATTTACAAAGTCAGCCGGAGCAATTGATCGAATTGCCAATCACACGAATGGAAAAACTGGAGACCGTAGTAGCTTATCCTGTGATGGATATAGGTGAGGTCAAAGGTGTTTTACTTGTTGGATATCGTGAGGTAAAAGAAGTATCAAATGAATTTATAACTGCTGCACAAGATAAAGCAAATGAACTAAAGGTTTATTTATAGGAGTTAAGAATGAGAAAAAACACATTAGAACAGACTTTTGTTGCTGCAAATGATGCATTATTCTTATTTGAAAATGATCGATGTATCAAATACAATAAAGCAGCGAACGAACTGAATAAAGCTTTTCAAATTCATTTACCAAAGATTTTAGAAATTGCCAAAGGTGAAGGTTGTATGCTGCATTCAACAATGGATAAATGTTTGGACTGCGAAGTCAGAGCGGATTGGGATCAAGGTGCTTTTCCACTTATTTTAATGACGGTGACTGGTCGTCAGGAACAATTTAGCGGCAGTTATACTGAGGTAAATGAGACCACTTCTTTATTGAGTCTGCGTCGTATTGCAGTAGAAGAACGAATGCAGCAGATGATCCAAAACAAGCGTTTGATCGAATATGTGAATCAAGCACATGAAAATGAACGCCGAGCTTTGTCTCAGGAGCTTCATGATGGATTAGCACAAAGCATTTATAGTTTGATGCTTGAAACACGGCAGCTGAAATGGATGGATCAATTAGATGGACTTACGGAGAAGCTGCAAAAAATCGATGATGATTTTGTTTCATTGCTTAGTGAAGTGAAACAATTGGCAGTCGATCTGCGTCCAGCGGCTTTGGACGATTTAGGTTTGATTCCGGCAATCGAAGTCTTACTTCATCGATACAAGGAGACGACAGGCCTTCATATTCATTTTATTCCGGTAGTACCCAGCAAACGATTTGCAGAGAGCTTGGAAACGATTACGTATCGTGTACTGCAGGAAAGCGTGATGAATAGCGTGAAATACGCAGATGTGGATGAATTATGGGTAACCTTGAGTGAGCGGAATGCTCATTTGGTGTTGACTGTACGGGATCATGGAAAAGGATTTGATGTTCATTTGGTCAATGAAAATAGTCAGGGATTAGGGCTTTTACACATGCAGGAAAGAGCTGAATCGATTGGTGGACATCTAGACATTCATTCTGAAAAAGGTGAAGGAACGACGATCGTTTTGCGTTTACCGATTGAACGGGAGGAAGTAAAATGAACATTATTATAGCAGACGATCATGCAGTTGTCCGAAGCGGATTACGTTTATTGCTGGAAGGACATGAAAATATAACTGTCGTAGGCGATGCAGCTGATGGAACGGAAGCTTTTATGTTGCTGGAAAAATTTCCAGTGGATATAGTATTGATGGATCTGCGAATGCCACCAGGGGAAAATGGGTTACAAACAACCCGCAGAATCAAAGAACATTTTCCAAAAGTCAAGACGATTATTTTAAGTATGCATGATGAAGAAGAATATGTTCGTAAAGCTTTGGAGTATGGCGCCAAGGGGTATATCCTAAAAAGTTCACCGGATACTGTATTACTAAGAGCAATCGAACAAGTTGCAGTTGGCAAGACTACTATCGATCCTTTTTTTGGACAATACAGCAAAGAAAAGTGGTGCAATGAGCGGAAAACTATTGAAAAAGATAATAAATATGAGCGTCTTTCAAAACGTGAACGGGAAGTATTACCATTGGTGGCACTGGGGTACAGCAATAAAGAAATTGCTGAGCGGCTTTTCATTTCGGTAAAAACGGTTGAGGTCCATAAATCCCATGTGATGAAAAAGCTGGAATTTGAAACCTTTACTGAACTTTTGCAATATAGTATGAAACATCAACTAATCGATTTATGAGGTGAAAAAATGATAGGGATTCTTTATGTCTTTCACGGCAGTCAAAAAAATGAAAAAAATCAGGCAGCAATGACATTTATTCAACAGTTGCAAGAAAAATTACCAACCAACCTTGTACAAAAAACAGCATTTCTAGAGAATCATCCCGATACTATTGCAGTTATCGCAGAACGATTGATTGAATCTGGTGTTGAAAAAATAATCGTTGTGCCAGTATTACTATTTGCTGCCAAGCATGCATTGGTTGATATTCCAGCAGAATTAGCGCATGTTAAAAAAGCATATCCAACAGTTCAATTTATTCAAACTGAAACATTTGGCAGTAAAAAAGGCAGCCGAGCTGTTTTACTCGAGCGCTTTAAGGCAGTTTGTGAAGAACAGCCGAATGATGAAATGATCGGCTTTTTGGTGGCTCATGGCACAAAAAAAACAGAAGAACCTCAGCAAATATTAGTAGAAATTGCTTCAGAAATTGAACAGCAGGTCGGCTATCCAATAACAGCAGTCAGCTTAAAAGGGCAAGAAAATTATTTAGAGATCATTGGTGAGCAGCTGGATAAAGAGCGCAAACCAGTCATCGTTCCTTTCTTTTTATTTGACGGGCACTTGATCACGATCATGAAGAATAAACTAGCAGAAGTGTTTCCAACAACTAGCTTTATTATTACACCAACGTTAGAGTTTGATTTTCGAATTTTGAGTGATTTAGAAGAAATCGTTCGTGAGGCACTAGCATGTATCCAGTAATGCTTGACTTGACAGAAAAGAAAATCGTGATTATTGGTGGCGGTAAAATTGCTTTAAGAAAAGCAAAAGCAGTTTTAGAGGCGAACGGTACAGCTACGATCATCGCACCAAACATCTTACCGGAATTTTTTAAGCTTAGTGATGTTCAATTGATTGAGGCTCTCTATGAACGTAAGTATATCGAAACAGCACACTTGATTTTTGCTTGCACAGATTCTTTCACGATCAATCAGCAAATTGTAAAGGATGCCGTTGACTGGCAGTGGGTCAATGACTGTAGTCACAAAGAAAATAGCAATTTTTACAACATGAGTACAATCGAACAAGAAGATTATTTGATAGCTTTATCTTCTTATGGAAAGGATCCAGCTAAACTAAAAGAGAAGCGAAAAAAATTGGAAAATCTATTGAATCTAAACCATTCAACAAATTAAGTAAAAAAAGACCATGACCTATTTGACGATAGGACATGGTTATTTTTTATAAATAGGATTTAATAATTTTTTCAAAGTCTTTATTAATAAGGTTGTTAAAAGCAATGTTGATAAAAACTTTCTGATCATTATTCAAAAGCAAAACAGGATAATAACTAGTTATAGGGTTTTTATGCGGGGTTAATTCTTTATAAGTAATCTCTTTGATGTCAGCCCTTTTTATAACTATTTGTTTTTTTACATTCAATAAAATCGCATGTTCATGAATGGCGATGTGATCGGCTCTTTTGAATATAAGGAAAAAGAGCCCAATCAAAATAAAAATAGATCCAATAATATATCCAAATAATTTGGCATATATAAAATTGGCTCCGACAGCAATTACGATTCCTAAAACAGTGAAAACCAGTCCGTTTTTCAAACTATCTGTTTTGGATTTGTATAATAATTTTCCAAGCTCGTTCATTTTTTCTTTCACTCCTTTCCCTTAGTATATCATAATGCTTTTCTATAGATGATCGCATACTTGTAGTTAATTAGGTAATTCCCTAATAGGCAGTATTCATACTTATTGTTATGCTGAAAACAGCAAATTATCGACTAGATTGCTCAATCAATCACAAAAGGGGATCATGAATAAAATGAAAGAAAAGCTTGTCTTAATTGGAAATGGAATGGCCGGAGTTCGTACGATTGAAGAAATTCTTGATCGTGATGCAAAACGTTATCAAATCACGATCATTGGTGAAGAAAAGTATCCGAATTATAACCGTATTATGTTGTCGAATGTACTGCAAAAGAAAATGACAGTTCCTGAAATCGTTACAAATCCGTTGGAGTGGTATGAAGAAAATCAGATCGAACTGATCAATCATGATCCAGTTGTAAAGATGGACACCGCAGCAAAACAAGTTATTACACAATCAGGTAAAGAAATTTCTTATGATAAATGTATTGTAGCAACAGGCTCTAGAGCATTTATTTTACCAGTAGAAGGAGCAAACCTGCCGGGTGTGGTTGGTTTTAGAACGATCGATGATACAGAAAATATGCTGGAAGCAGCTCAAAAATACCAAAAGGCAGTCGTGATCGGTGGCGGTTTACTTGGTTTAGAGGCGGCTAAGGGTCTTTTGGATCAAGGGATGGACGTCACAGTTGTTCACTTAGAAAAATGGTTGATGGAAACGCAACTGGACGAAAAAGCTGGCAAAATGCTGCAAGCTGATTTGGAAAAACAAGGACTAAAATTTTTGATGGAAAAAATGACTCAAAAAATTCTAGGAGAAGATCGTGTCACAGGCTTGGCTTTTAGTGATGGCACATCGATCGAAACAGACATAGTTGTAATGTCGATTGGGATTCGGTCAGAGACAACGGTTGCTAAAGCAGCGAATATTGAAGTCAACAGAGGAATTGTCGTAGATGATTTTATGCATACCAGTATTGAAGATGTTTATGCAGTGGGGGAATGTGCTGAGCATAACGGTAACGTCTACGGCTTAGTTGCGCCATTATTTGAGCAAGGCAAAATTTTAGCAGATGTTTTGACCGGACGTGAAGCAAAACCTTATAAAGGAAGTACGACATTTACTTCGCTAAAAGTATCTGGCTGCGATTTATATTCTGCTGGCAATATCAAGCAGCAAGAAGGTGTAAATAGTATTGAAGCTTTTGATGGTATCAACTACACTTATAAGAAAATTTTTGTCAAAGAGGATCGAGTGGTCGGTGTTGTTTTATACGGAGATACGAGTGAAGGAAATCGCTACTACAATATTTTAAAGAAGAACGAAAGTATCGAAGACTATACACCTGTTTCATTACTGCATATGGTGGGCGAAGAAGCGAGTGCCGATGTTAGTGAATGGCCGGATGATGAGGTGATCTGCGGCTGTAACGGGATCGATAAAGGAACGATCATGACGGCTATAAGAGAAAAAGAATTAACATCTGTTGTAGAGGTCACGAAGCACACTAAAGCTGGCGGCTCTTGCGGAAAATGTAAATCAGTCATCAGTGACGTGTTGGCACATGCGTTAGGCGGAGAAGTGGTTTCAGCTCCAACAGGAATTTGTGGCTGTACAGACTTAACAAGAGATCAGATCGTTACACAAATTTATGCGAAAAAATTAACGTCTTCAGAAGAAGTATATCGTGAATTAAACTTTATTAACCCAGAAGGATGTCCCAAATGTCGTCCGGCAATCAATTTTTATTTGAATGTTGCTTGGCCAAAAGAACATGACGATGAAAAAGAATCTCGCTATGTCAACGAACGCTTATATGCCAATATTCAAAATGACGGAACGTTTTCGGTGATCCCAAGAATGCGTGGCGGAAAAACGAATCCCCAACAATTATTGCTGATTGCAAAAGTTGCTGAAAAATATGATGTCCCAATGGTAAAGGTGACAGGAAGCCAACGAATCGGTTTGTATGGTATCAAAAAAGAAGATCTGCCAAAAATTTGGGAAGAATTGGATATGAAAGCGGCGGGTGCTTATGCTAAAGCTGTTCGCTCTGTGAAAACATGTGTTGGAGCAAACTTTTGTCGCTTTGGCACTCAGGATTCTATGGGACTGGGAATTAAATTAGAACAACGGTATGAATTTATTGATACACCACATAAATTTAAAATGGGGGTTTCTGCGTGTCCAAGAAGTTGTGTGGAAAGTGGCGTGAAAGACTTCGGAGTCATCGGAGTTGAAAATGGGTACCAAATCTATATTGGCGGAAACGGCGGGACAGAAGTGAAAGAAGCGCAACTACTAACAACGGCTGAGACAGAAAAAGAAGTCATCGATATTTGTGGAGCAATGCTTCAATATTACCGGGAAACAGGAATTTATGCAGAGCGTACAGCGCCGTGGATCGAACGGATGGGCTTTGAAGTTGTGAAAGAAGTATTGCTAAATCCTAAAAAACGACAAGAATTATTAGCCACATTAGATCAAGCGGTTGAGGGGCGTCGCGGTAATCCGTGGGATGAAGTTATTGAAGATAAACAAATACGGGAAGAATTGTACACAGTAGGGAGAGTCTAAAATGAAAAAAGTTTTTGTTGCCCGCTTAGATGAATTAGCATCAAGAATGGGAAAAGAAGTCATTGTTGGAGAACAGAAAATTGCCGTTTATCGTTTAAGCGATGATCGTGTGAAAGCGATCGAAAATATTTGTCCTCATAAGCAAGGACCTTTAGCTGAAGGAACGGTCTCTGGTGAATATGTCTTTTGCCCACTACATGATTACAAGATCGATCTGAATGATGGGCAAGTCCAAGAACCAGACGAAGGCTGTGTTCGTGCCTATGAAACGCTTATTGAAGAAAATCTTGTCTACGTTATGGTGTAGTTATGAAAAAAGTTTATTTTGTCGGAGCAGGTTCGGGAGATCCGGAACTATTGACATTAAAAGGGAAACGAGTGTTGGAAGAAGCTGATGTGATCATCTATGACCGTTTAGTTCATCCTGTGCTATTGTACTTAGCTAAAGATTCGGCCCGTTTTATTTATAGCGGTAAATACCCTAAGAATCACGTGTTAAAGCAAAAAAATATTAATGACCTATTGTTGGAAGAAGGAAGAAAACAGCAGTGTGTAGTGCGTTTAAAGGGCGGCGATCCTGGTATTTTTGGCCGCGTCGGCGAGGAGATCACAACGTTAAAAAGTGAAAACATCAGCTATGAAATTGTTCCAGGTGTTACTGCTTCATCAGCTGCAAGCAGTTATAGCGGCATCCCTTTAACTCACCGAGAATGCAGCAGTAAAGTAACTTTAGCAACCGCTCATCGTCAAGCTGGTGAAACGGTTGATTTTAAAGGTTTGACAGAAAATGGAACGATGTGTTTATACATGGGCATAGAACGAGCGAAAAGCACGCAGAAAAAACTTCTAGAGCAAGGTGTCTCGAATAATTTACCAGTAGCTATCATTGAATGGGCGAGCCTTGGTCGTCAGCGTACTGTAACAACGACGCTTCAAAAGTTGATTCAAACCATTGAGGACAATCACATTCAAAATCCGTCATTGATCATTCTAGGAGAAGTAGTAGCTTACCGCAAAGATACAGACTGGTTTGAGGAAATGCCATTATTTGGACATAAAATTTTATTGATCGATACGCAAAAAATCAAGTTTGAAACAATTCTCTCGTATACGCAAGAAGGTGCAGACGTTTACGCCATTCAAGTTGGTGAAACTCGAGATCGTAGATATGATGAGGTCCACCAACAATATTTGAAGGATCATTCGTTCAATGAAGTTGTTTATTTGGATCAGGGAATAGAAACGAGATATAACAAACAATGGGATGCTTTGAAAAAAGAAATAACTTTTTGATATTTTAAATGTTTTATTTTGAAGACCTAAGTTGGTCAGTTATGTTATCTAGCTACATGAGCCGGTCTCTCGAAAAAAGATAAAAGCTGACTGAGGACCAAAATGCCTCGGTCATGTTTTACTATTTTATAGTCAAGACTAAGATGGCTCATTTCGCTTTTAAATTAAGGAGATGAAATTTTATGGGGTCACTTCAACCGCCAGAAATAGTTGATGTTACAATTGAAAAAGGAGTCCAAAAAACTCGAGCAAGTGTGTTGACATTGGCTGCTTTGGGTTTTTTAGCTGGGATGTTTATTGCTGTTGCAGGAGTCGCGATGATTCGTGCAATGGGAACGATGCCGAAGGAGTGGGGTAGTCTAGTTAATGTGATTGGTGCTGCTGTTTTTCCATTTGGTTTGATTTGTTTGCTATTAGCTGGAGGTGAACTAGTGACAGGTAATATGATGGTTGTTACTATGGCTTTGTTTGCTAAAAAAATCAGTGGAAAAGATTGGCTGCGAAATATTGTGATCGTCACGATTTTTAACTTACTTGGTTCTCTATTTGTTGCCTATTTTTTTGGTTATCTAAGTGGCGCACTACTAGGAGACTTTTCAGAGCGTGCGATTCAGGTTTCTTTGGGACGAACAAAAGATACGTTCATACAAGGGTTTCTTTCAGGAATCGCCTGTAACTTTTTGGTCAGTACCGCTGTTTATCTAAATTTTGCAGCGAAAGATTTTATTGGGAAAATTGTAGGAATCTTCTTGCCGATCATGGGTTTTGTGATTTGTGGATATCAACACGTAGTAGCAAATATGTTTTTGATCCCTATGGGAATACTTTTGGGCGGAAATACATGGGGTGCTTTCGGAAAAAATATGGTTAGTGTTTATTTAGGAAATATCATTGGCGGTGGATTTTTTGTAGCTGGTTTATACTTTTTGGCCTATAAAGTAGGTACGCGTCGGTTGTCAAACAAGTAAAATCTAGTATGATTATAGGATAAGAAAACATAAAGGAAGTAAAAAGAGATGAAAACTGTCCGTGTCGGTACTAGGAATAGTCCACTGGCTATGAAACAAACGATGATTGTTTTAGAATTATTAAAAGCAGTGCAAAAAGATATTACTTTTGAAATTGTACCTATGACTACTAAAGGAGATCAGTTACTTTCTGTTAGTCTATCTAAAATCGGCGGTAAGGGATTATTTGTCAATGAAGTAGAGCAAGCTTTGCTATTAGGCAAGATCGATTTTGCTGTGCATAGTTTAAAAGATATGCCGGCAAATATGGTCGATGGATTAACGTTGGCAGCATTACCCAAAAGGAGTGATCCAAGTGATTGTCTGATTTTTCGTGAAGTTGATACAGTAGCTCAGCTACCTTCTGGGGCAAAAATCGGTACAAGTAGCTTACGACGTGAATTTCAAATGAAGGAACTCAGAGAAGACATACAAGTAGAATCGATTCGTGGCAATGTAGGTACTCGTTTGAAGCGGATGGAAGAAGAAAAACTTGATGCCATTGTTTTAGCAACTGCTGGATTAAAACGACTAAACTGGTTTGAAGAACCTAGCTATCCATATATTCATTTGACATGTGAGCAGTGTATACCAGCGGTTGGTCAGGGAGCATTAGCGGTAGAATGTCGTAGTGATGATCTAGAGATGATCGCATTTTTAAGTCAGGTCGATGATTCTTTAACAAGAAAATTGGTTATGGAAGAACGTGCTTTCTTAGCTGAATTGAATGGAAATTGTGATATCCCTATCGGTGCATATGCAGCCAAGTTGAGTAAGGGCTATCGATTTTCAGGATTTTTAGGAGATAAAGAACTACAAAGGTCTTTTAGTGAGACAGTTACTGTACAAGATATAAGGGGTGTAGGTCAAATGATGGCTAAGCGGTTATTAGGAAAGATCGATCAGGAGAAAAAATGAAAAAGATACTTTTGACACGAATGATTGAAGATAATAGAGATGATCGAGTTTATTTTCAAGAGCAAGGATTTGAGACTGTCGAAATACCCTTGATTGCTTTAAAGCAGCATAGTCATCCTACATTTGGTGACGAGTTAAAAAAATGCGAATGGATTTTCTTAACGAGTCAACATGCAGCTAAATTTTTTTTAGAACAAGTGAGAGAAGAGGGAATGATGCAACAGCTGCACTCAAAAAAATTTGCTGTTATTGGGACTAAAACAGCAAATATATTGCTGAACAATCACTTAGAAATTTTTCTTGTAGCACCAGAACCGACTAAAAAGAGCCTATTTCATTTTTGGCTAGAGCATCAGACAGAATCTACGTCGATTTTTTATCCTAAAAGTAATTTAGCAGACTCAGCTTGGGAAGATATTTTGTTGAATCAAGGGCATACACTTTATGCACCCGTTATTTATATCAACTTTTTTCCAGATGAAAGTAAAAAAAAATTACGGAGATACTTGAATGAAGAGGAGTTCGCAGCTGTTTATTTTGCTAGCCCATCGTTGTGGGTTCGTTTCTTTACTCTATATTCAGAGTTAAGACTAGAAAAGATGCCCGTACTCTATTGTCTGGGAGAAACGACCAAAAAAGCAATCAAAAAGATGTGCTATGATGCAATCGTAAAATAGGAATCTATTTCAAATCCAATGAAGTAGACAAACTGATTGACTAGAAAAACAAATCTAGTACAATGAGTAGACTAGCATGAATACTTTAAAGGAGGAGCATAATGAGTAGAGAAATTATTTTATATATTGCGGCAAGTTTAGATGGATATATCGCTGAGACGGATGGTAGCATTGATTTTTTGGGTGGCGGAGCGGAATTGCTTGAAGATGAAACAAGCTACCAAGAACTGATGGCAAAAATCGATACAGTAGTAATGGGGCGGACGACCTATGACCAAGTGGTAAATGAATTAGCCCCTGATCAGTATCCATACGAGGAGCAAACTTCTTACATTATCACAAGTCGTACGAAAGATGATTCAGAAAACCTTATCTTTACAAATCAAGAACCAGTTGATCTGGTCAAAACATTAGCAAAAGAACAAGGAAAAGCAATCTGGATCGTTGGAGGCGGCAGTATTATTGCACCTTTGGTTGAAGCAAATTTGATTGATACCTACATTATTACAACAATACCCGTAATATTAGGTAAAGGAATTCCTTTGTTCAACGAATTTAACGGTCCAATCAATCTCACAGTCGAAAATGTTTATGTAAAAAACAATATGGTTTATACAACTTATTCGAAACAATAAAAATAAGATCGGTCTGTCATGGAGAGTTTGACAGGCCGACCTTATTTTTTTAACAAATGATTTTTTACTTACTAACCTATAGATAAAGCAATCAAATCGATCAATAAATGGGTGATCCAAGAAGCCCAGATGCTTTTTCCAGCTTTTAGATAGATCAAGTTTAAAATCAAACGGGCAACACTTTGTAATAATAATACATGCATAATTGTTGAAAACAATGAGCCGTCCCAATAAGAAGGAATGTGCAGAAGACCAAAAATAAGGGCACTCAACAAAGTACTGCTTCTTAAAGATAAACCTGAACTCAAAGAACCTTCCAAGACACCGATACCAAGTAATTCCTCACCCATCAGCATAAAAGGGATCATAAAAATGATTGAGCCTAGATTGCCTGATTCAGGATTAGCTGCCCAATTGAATCCGATTGCTTGTGCAATCACTCCTACCGAAAGGGCGACAATAAAATAGCTGATAACACCAACGGGGATCAACCATAATCTATGAGGCATTTTAAAGGCTTGTTTGCTGCTTTTTCCAAATGCTAAAATCCATGCCAAAATACCTCCAACAAAAAGCCCACTCCAAGCCCATGGAATAGTTGTTAGACTTAAAAAGCCAAGTAATAAAAGGAAAGCAGCGCCGATAAGTCTAGGGGTAGAGCTGTGCATCGTTTCGTTTGTTTTCATAAAAATACCTCTTTCTAAAAAGTAATGGTTGTGCAAAGAAATGATTGTTAAGGATACTATGCTAACTCTAATGTTTAGTTAAGTATAATGGCTTTCGCCTAATAAAAAAAACAAGTTGCTTTCACAAATCAGGGAATGATATGAGTATACATTGATCAAAGTGATTCATCGAAGAAGGTCCTATATTTAATACCATGATTTATTTTCAAATCAGATAAATCAGAAGAAAAAAGAATCATCTGTTGACAAAGATGTAAGAAACAGCTATTATTAGAATATAAAAAGACTACGGATGTAGTTGTTTTTTGGAATACGAGTAAAGGAGACTTCCTATGTCTGATAAGAAAAAGACTTCAGCGATCACCGATGCAGAGTGGGAGATCATGCGCGTTGTTTGGACTAAAGAAGAAACAACTAGTAAAGAAGTCACTGAGATTTTGAATGAAAAGACTGAGTGGAAAAGCACGACTGTGAAGACGTTGCTTAGTCGACTAGTAGAAAAAGAAATGCTCGGAACAAAGCGCAATGGGAATAAATTTACCTATTTTCCGTTAGTCGAAGAGCGTAGAAGTATCGAAGTTCTCTCAGAAGATCTATTGAGAAAGATCTGCAGTAAAAAAGTGGGAAAGGTATTAGAATCGATCATCGATAATAGTACTTTAAGTTTCTCAGATATCGACCAGCTGGAAAGTCTTTTGCAAGAGAAAAGAAAGACAGCTGTTGAAGTTGTTCCTTGTAACTGTATTCCTGGTCAATGTCAGTGTCATCATGTTCATTAATCAAATAAAACTAAAATAATTAAGGAGTGTTTATACATGGAAAAAACAGTAACGATCAATGGAATGAAGTGTGACGGCTGTGTAAATATCGTCAAAGAAAATTTTGAATCGATTGCAGGTGTTCAACAAGCCGCAGTTGATCTTGAAAAAAAATCTGCTTCTATCACAAGTGATCGAGAAATTTCAAATGCAGAGCTGCAGCAAGCTCTGTCAGAAACAAAATTTACGGTTGCTTAATGGAAAAACGGCGAGAAAAAAAGCAGCTCCTTCTTTTTTCCAAAGGAGCTGCTTTTTTTCTCGCCGTTTTCGGAATTAGAGCCTTAGACAAAACTGTTTTTTAGTTTTGTCTGAGACTCCTTTTTACATAAAAGGAAAGAACTTTGTAGTAGGCGTGCTTTCTTTAGCATAGACCATCAAATAATTTAGCAAGAGCACACCATTACGATAATTGTTATTTTGTTTCACTACCTTGAAGCCAAGTGATTCAAAGAATGATTTCGCTGTGATCGAAGAGTGGACAGTAATTTCCTTCGCTCCTGCTTTAAATGCATAGTCGATCAAATCATTTGCTAATAATTTTCCTGCGCCATAACCGATCCATTCTTTGCTTACATATAAATAATCAAGTTTGCCTGATTTTGATATATTTCCAAAGCCGACGATTTTCATACCAACTAGTACAACACGTGTGTAAGTAGAAGTTAAGACAGCATCCCATTTTTCATAGTCAGGTGTGGGCTGCACCCATTGTTCGATTTGTTGTTCTGTATAATCTTTTTTATTGATCGCTTGAACGGTTGAATTAAATAACGCCACCAATTCTTCTAAGTCAGAACGTTGATAGTCTCTTAAACTGAATACAGTCATTTGCTCATCACTCCTATTCGTTAAGACCAGTTTAATCATACAAAAGGAATATGTCAAAATATAATTAGAAAAAAGTGCAATTTTTTACTTATTTTTGGTTATTGAACGATCACTTATAATAATGTTTCGTGAGAGTAGAAATAAAGTGAAAAGGCATGCAGCATATAGAAAATAAGGATATAATCTTTTTTTAGAAAATGCAAAGAGCATTCCTAAACGAACAAAATGCAAAGAGTAAGTGAACGTTAAATCAGTGAAATCGTATCTTTAGCTAGAAATACTAGTAGAGAAGAGTTGAATGGGTTATTCGGTAGTTAAGCTCCAATCAAAGTCAAAAGTCATCCAGTAATGTCTTTTTCAGAAAATAACGAGAGAATGAGGTCAAAGCTCCTTAGGTTTGAGCGATTGGCGTAAAAATCCGAGAATCTAACTATTGTCACTGTCTATTAAAAAATAGAGTCCAGAACAAAATTGTCTTCCGATTTTGCTCTGGACGTGCTGCTTATTTCCTATTTGTCACGAATAGATTGAATATCTTTATAATATTTTTTAGTCAATTGACTATCTTTATTTGTATAGTAATAACGCTTATCCTTCGTTTCTATTTCTAGGATCGGTTGTTCTTTTCGATAGACGAGAAGATACGCAGGGTGATCATCTACTTGAAATTCTCCAGTTAGGTAATTTTCAGTAGCCGTTCCATAGACGCGAATCGTATTTTTTGGCAGTTCATTGACTAACTGTACTGACTTGATCTCCTCCCACTCGATTTCTCTATTCTTAGAAAATGGCGCAGATAAATGGATGCCGTTATGAGAAGTTGATAGTTCAAATGGATTAGCTGAAAAATCACTGATCAGCATCGGGATGCTAACGGCAATGAGTGCACCGAAAACAAAAAGTCCGACGAGGCTCATGATGATTTTTCCAGCTGGGCGCCCTAGATTTGTTGTAATATTCATCCCGACCCGGTCAGGAACAAGAATTCTTTTATCATTAGGATTGATATAAATCGCATATTTCCAGTATTGGTCTTCATCACTATAGCGATATTCTTCTGCTAAAGAAATCAATTGATCCTGTTTCTTACGAGAAGAAAATAGATAATAGAAGGTGAATACAATAAATAGTAAGATTGCTAAAACAAATCCAAAAGTCAAAAGCATCATTTGTTCATAAGGTAAAATGACGGACAAACCAGCTATAAATGGTAATGGACTCAAAACCAAAGCTGAAACAGCCATCAAGACAGACCAGTGGTGCCGCATTAGATCGTTGACCTGTTGATTGATCGCTTCATCGCTTGTCAAAGGTTTAACAGGTAAACGACTGATAAAATAATAGAAAAGCAAGAAAAAGCCAAATAAGAATAGACTGATAAAGAAAAGCAGCCAAGAACCATTATCTTTACCGACAGCTATCAATGAATAAATAGCTCCAGCAACAGTGAGTACAAAGCTTGGTAAAAACCACCAAACACTGATCAATTTGCGGTTCTTATTGGCAACAAGCTTAGTATCTACCAAGATCGGCTGAGTAGGTAAAAACCATTTATTTTGAACTTTGACGGCAGTCATTTTACGAATATAGATCACTTCCAAGTAGAAAAAAGTCCCGATAAAGCCAAATAGAACAGTTAAAAAATAGATCATGGTCAATGAATCATAAGGAATGAAGATCACAGGTAAAGCAATAAATAAAAAAGCGATAGCCCATTGCAGTAACCGTTTTTTATACAACTTACTAACAGCTAAAACTTGCGGATCTTGAAGTTTTTCTTTTGGTAACGTTGTTTCTAAAACGATGCTTTTGTGTGGATTGGCAGGGATCCTTCCTGAAAAGGCCATTAAAAAACCAACACCTACAAGAATGACATATAATAAAAAATTCATTTTTAACACACCTTTATTGGTCAAATTTTTGATAAATCTGTTTCACATTTTTTTGGATAGTTTCTTCGGTTACTTGGTGGATAACAGCTTCAGCTAATAATAAATCTAATCGTTCAGAAAAGTATTCTTGAAATTGTGATGTTGGTGATTGCCGATCAGCGACTATCGTCCCATTGCGTCGATCAGTTAAAATATAGCCATCTGCCTTTAATGATGTATAAGCTTTTGACACAGTCATCATATTGACACCTATTTCATCTGCCATTTGGCGAACAGATGGTAATTGTTCTCCGGCCTGCAACTGATTTTTAGCGATTCCGATGATCAATTGATTACAAATCTGTTGATAAATAGGCGTTTGACTTTGCGTATCTATTTCCAATAACATGATTTCACCTCTTTTGTATCGTTTGTATTATATATATTAATACAGATGATATTAAAAAGCAATGACTTTCTACAAAAACTTGTGAGAATGAATCATCAGGCATATAATAAAAAAGAACGATGAAAAAGTGGAAGGATGAATGAATATGTCAATAATCGAACCAACAATGACACAAAAATTTCGCGCTGCTTTTGCAGAAAACAATAAGCAAAATGCGTTGCAAAGAAGTGTCGTAAAAAATGGAATCAGCGCTTCAGCTCAGAATCAAGCAGCAGAGGTGAATAACGTTCCTGTCTTTTCTGTAGATCTTGCGACTGGGAAAGTAGCAAACCAAAAACAAAGTGGACGTTGCTGGATGTTTGCAGCACTTAATACGTTTAGACACAAAATGATCAACAGCTTTAACTTGAAAGATTTTGAACTTTCTCAAAACTATACTTTTTTCTGGGATAAATATGAGAAATCCAACTATTTTTATGAAAATATCATTGCGACTGCTGATCAAGAATTAGACAGCCGCAAAGTAGCTTTCCTTTTAGCAACACCACAACAAGATGGCGGACAGTGGGATATGATCGTCTCTATTTTTCAAAAATATGGTGTTGTACCAAAAACTGCGATGCCGGAAAGCAGCAACAGTTCTAATTCTCGTGATTTAAATAATTATCTAAATAAAAAGTTAAGAAAAGATGCAGTCACTCTTCGTGAGCTGATCCACAATGGTAAAACAATAGAAGAAGTGCAGGTAGCAAAAGAAAGAATGCTGGGAGAAATTTATAATTTCTTGGCGATCTCACTGGGAACACCGCCAGAAACCTTTGATTTTGAATACCGCGATGAGGAAAAAAATTATTATTTGGATCAAGGATTGACTCCGCAGTCCTTCTATGAAAAATATGTTGGTGTTGATCTGGATGACTATGTCAGCGTGATCAATGCACCGACAGCGGATAAGCCTTACAACAAGACCTATACTGTTGAAATGCTTGGTAACGTGGTCGGCAGTAAAGCGGTGAAATATATCAATGTGGATATGACAACCTTTAAAAAACTAGCAGCGGCTCAATTAGAACAAGGAGAGTCTGTTTGGTTTGGGTGTGATGTGGGCCAATCTTCTACTAGAGATAGCGGAATCATGTCGTTAGATGCTTATGAGATGAATGATCTTTTTGATATCGATTTTACAATGACGAAGGCAGAGCGTTTGGATTTTGGTGAAAGTCTAATGACACATGCAATGGTCTTGACAGGTGTTGATTTAATCGATGGTGTGTCTACAAAATGGAAAGTTGAAAATAGCTGGGGAGAAAAAGTTGGTGATAAAGGCTTCTTCGTGATGAGTGATGCTTGGATGGATGAATATACGTACCAAATCGTAGTGCGTAAAGAGTTGCTGTCTAAAGAATTACAAGAGGTTTGGAAACAAGAGCCTATCATGTTAGCACCTTGGGATCCAATGGGTGCATTAGCATAATAATGCACACTTTTAGGTAACAAAAAAATCCCGATAAATCGATTTCAGGATTTTTTTGTTACCAAAGGTCTATGTATATTTTCAAAAAGCTTTTTGTGTGTTATAATTTGTAGAGATAAAGAAAGACGTTGATATTACTACCGCCTAAAGTAAGTAATATCAACGTTAACCGATTCACTTAGAATCTTTTTTTGATAACGTAAGTGTATCATATGTTGTTTGGATTTACAAAATCCTGAACGTTATATTTTAAGAAATTCTTAGATTGAAATGAACTTTTTGACAGAACGAAAAGATTTTCATAATAATAGTAAAATAGGTATTATCAAGAGCTTTTTTGAGATTTTTAGTTTGAGAATTTCAGCCTGTGAAAATAGTTTCACAGAAATAGACTGATTCTATTCATTAGAAATTAATAGAAAAACTACTCTCTCTATTGCTATCTGGATTATTGTGGCGTAGAATGAGAATCAGTTTGAACGAATTAAATAAAAGACTTTTGACAGGTTGCGCCGGCAACTTGTCACTCAAAGTGTGAATCAACAATTCTTAGGCCGTAGATGGAATTGTTGGTTGACGCTTTTTTTAGTTGATCGGACAGACTGTTTATTTAAAGTCAGGAGGATTTGTAATGAATAAAGATTGGATAAAGTTGATCGTGGGTGCTTTTTTTGAAGTGCTGTGGGTGATTGGAATGAAGCATAGTTCTAACTGGTGGCAATTGTTGCTGACAGGTATATTCATCTTTATCAGCTTCTATGCGTTGATAAAGGCGGGTGAAACACTGCCGGTCGGAACAGCTTATGCTGTGTTTGTCGGTTTAGGGACAGCTGGAACGGTTATTTCAGGCATCCTATTTTTCGGTGAAGAATTCAAAATCAGCAAGATCTTACTGATCATTGTTTTATTAGCTGGTGTCATGGGATTGAAATTTGTGACAGGTGAAAAAGGAGAGGAATAAAATGAGTTGGTTCTTTTTAGTCATTGCTGGAATTTTTGAAATGTTAGGTGTTGCTTCGATCAATCGGTTTAATCAAAAAAAAGATAGTAGATCACTGCTTTTATTGGTTTTAGCTTTTGCCAGCAGTTTTATTTTTCTATATTTGGCAATGAAACAGTTACCGATGGGCGTCTCTTATGCAATATGGACGGGGATCGGTGCGGCAGGTGGAGCAATTTTAGGTATGATCCTTTATGGGGAATCAAAAGATTGGCGAAGAATTTTATTCATTGGAGTCATTTTATCGTCAGTCATTGGATTAAAATTGATTGCTTAGTCTAAAAAATAGAAAAATCAGCTTAGACTGCTTGGATCATCGGCCGAGTGAGTCTAAGCTGACTTTTTGTTTAATGAACTTTTCTATGTAGATTTTGCTTCTTTATATGATGGTAGACAGTTGGAATAGAGATGTCACACTTTTCTGCAATTTCAGGAACGGATAACTCAGATTCGGTATAAAGCTTCAGAGCCTGTTGGACTTCTTTCGTACGTGGCGGTCGTCCCAGTTGTTTTCCATTTTCTCTCGCAGCATCTAAACCTGCAATCACCCTTTCTCTGATCAATTCTGCCTCCATCTCAGCAAAGGCCCCCATGATCGTGAAAAAGAAGCGTCCCATCGGTGTAGAGGTATCGATATTATTTTGGATGCTTACAAAGTGAATGTTTTTCCGGTCAAACTCTTCTAATAAACTTAACAGTTGCTTTGTCCCTCTGGATAAACGATCTAGCTTGAAAATGACTAACGTATCTCCCGATTTTAATTGAGCAAGAGCCTTATTCAATTCACTTCTAGATGTTTTTCGTCCGCTTTCTCTTTCTTTGTAGATCACGTCCACGCCATACTTTTCAAGCGCTTTTCTTTGGGAATCAAATTTCTGCTGCTGTGTACTGACGCGCATATAGCCGATAACTGTCATTTCTAAACACCCCTGTTTGATTATAATGAAATATACTATAAATCTGTTTTTTTGAAATCGAAGGTCGAGGAATTATTCTATATAAAACGATAAAAGATAAAATTTTTTGCTCTATGCATGTAATTAGAACGCTGATTTTATATGTATAATAGTTCAATCTGACTTAATAATGTATGTGAATCACCTACTTTTTTCCGCTATTTTCGATTATATAAAAAATGAAAAATAAAATGTAAAAAAAGTTTTAAAATGATATTGACTTTCGATTTTCTCTATAATAAACTAATGTTTTTTATAGAAATGAAATACCAGTTTTTACTTTCAGAGGAAACACACAAGAAATACGGTTTGATGGGCTTTATGCTGATCGCTGTATTTCTTTTTTGCGTTTTAGTTGATTTTCTCAATATCATTAGTTTTTTGGAAGCTTTGATCAGATAAGAATGTTGAGGGATAGATAATCTCAAGTAGATTAAATGATGATATCAGCGATAAGTTGGTTTTCTTAAGCTAACAGTGTGTGGTTCTAATAAACATGAATGAATAAAACAAGGTGATTGTGGACGAAATGAGGGTTTGATAAATGGTAGAAGAGCAACAGAAAAAAAGGAAGAAAAAAAAAGGCAATGCGCAAATAAAATCATCAAAACAATCTATAAATAAAATAAATTCAGAAAATAAAAAATCAAACCCAAAAAAGAAAGCGAGAAAGTCACCTCCTAGTTCTAAAAAGAGTAAAAATAAGGGACATTCAGAAAGAAGAAAACCGATTCCAAAGCAAAAGAGAAATCCCTTGTATACATTTATTTTTAATGTTTTCTTTTATAGTTTTATTTCATTCATGGTTATTGGATCGATATTGTTTGCAACAAGCAAGAGTTCAGACAGAAGTGTTCTTGGTTATCGTTTTTTTGGTGTTTTAACTGATTCAATGGTGCCAAGAGATCCTAAAACTCAAAAAGGCGGCTTTCATTCTGGAGACATTATTGTCGTGAAGAATATTGAAGGTGACTCAGCAAAGGTGGGAGACATCATTACCTTTAAGCCTAGCATCAACAGCACTGCTTTTTTGACACATAGAGTAAAAAAGAAAATGGATCATTTAGGTGATACCAAAGGGACCTACTATATCACACAAGGGGATGCAAATAAAGCGGAGGACGTCCCTATAAGTGAAAAACAAGTAGTTGGTAAAAAAGTTTTTGCGATACCTAAAGTAGGCGGTATTTTGAACTTTGTCAGTGAAAATCTACTGGTGTCGATCATTTTCTTAGTTTCAGTCTTTGGTTTTATCACGATCATTCGCTATTACATTTTAAACAAATAACGGTAATTTCTTTTTGATCAAGAAGAAAAGAGTATCTCGACTTCAACTTGATCAAAAGGTGAATTATATAAAAAAATTGGGGAAGGAAGTAAAAAGATGCAAAAAAACAAGAAGAAAAAAATATTGGCCTTAGCAAGCGGATTTGCGCTTGTTGCTGTAATGGCAGCGACATTTGCCTGGTTCACGAGTGAGGACCAAAAAACCAACCACTTTGAAGGTCAGATCGCAACGGGAAAAGATATCGAAGTAGTGGAAACATTTGAACCACCGACCGAATGGGAACCAGGTTCAGAAGTAAACAAAGATGTGGCGATTGCCAATATCGGTAAATATGACACATTGATCCGTGTATCTTTAAGTGAGTCATTACAATTATTGAAAGATCATAACGCAAAACAAACAACAGGTGCAGAGCTTGAAAATCAAACAAGCAAAACTGTTTATGTATTACCAGGAACAGACGCACCAGCAGGATTTACAGATTCTGTCTTTGATGGAGCTGCGCCAACATTAACTGTTGCTGCGGGTGAATTCAGTGGAACTTATACATTAAAAGTAAAAGAAAAAGCTGAAACTGTCGGCACAAAAACAACTTATACGTACCGTTATGCGTTTGAAAAAGGCGGCGTACTTTACCACGCTAGCGGAGTTGACGGATTTGAACGTAATGCGTCTAATCAAATCAAAGTGAAATCAGGCACACCATCATTAAGCTATGTTTCATTAGAATATAATGCTGCAGACGAAAGAACTTGGACAGATGCACCGATCTACACACCAACATTCACTGCAGACGGTACTTTAATTTGGAATGCACCAGCTGCTACAGGTTCTGGAAATATTCAAGTATCATTCAACAATATTACAACAGATCCTACAGTTGCTGACAAATGGTATTTCAATGCTGCTGATGGTTACTTCTACTACACAAGTGTTGTTGCACCAGGCGTAAATACATCACAATTGATGGACGCTGTTAAATTGCTTGGAACTGCTGGTAATGAATACAGCAAACTAATCTACGATTTAACTGTTAAAGGTCAAGGAATCTCAGCATACAAAGATGCTGTAGATCAATGGTTGCCAGCAGGCGTCAATGACCCATTAGCAACTGCACTAAAAGCTTTAGTACCAGCTAAATAATAAAAAGAAACAACTATCTATTTTAAGGAGGAAGAAGGATGAAGAATCAGCACAGGGGGAAAGGAAAGCTTTTGATCGGTCTTATATTGATGTTTAGCCTATTGATTGCTTTTAAACCTGTTGAAGCTAGAGGTGAGTCCGCTCTTCCTTCTGGGATGGTAGTTGGCGATGACCAAGGAATTAAAGTCAATAGTGATGGGAAATACTTGATCGATATTCGTGATGTCGCACCTGGTAAAAAATGGTCTACCAAAATCACGATCATCAATGTGGAGAAAGATATCCCGTATCAATTAACCATGACTAGCAGTAAACCGACATTGATCGAAGGAAATCTTGATTTATCCAAAGCTATTCAAATGAGTTTATTTCTTGATGGAAAAGAAGTGTATCAAGGACCTTTGTCAGGTGTTAGTAAAGCAAGAAATTTACAAGATAAAGCAAATCCCTTAAATTTAGGCATCTATAAGGGAGGAGATACTCATTTATTAGAAGCTAAATTTGAGCTGGATGGTAAGTCCTACACAAATCGGGATTTTTTCAAAAAGAACGTAGTCGAAAATATTTGGAACTTTAAAGCAGTTAAAACAGAATTACCCGATACAAAAGGACCAGACAAGCCTAAAAATATCATTGACACAGTAAAAGATCGACTGTCATTTCCAAAAACAGGTGAACAATGGCGTGAAGCTTTGTTATTCATGTGTATTGGCCTATTTTTGATCTTGATCGTCCTATTGATCTTGAAGCATAAAAAAAATGAGCAAGGAAAGAAAAATAAAAAATGGATTTCTTAGAACGATCAAAAGACAGGAGGAAATAGCGTGTGAAAAAGAAGTTAGCGAAAAAGAAAAAAAATACTCGCAGAAAAAAGTTTAAACTCCATGCCAAACTAATCATTGCAGTCTGCGCGTTTCTTTTTTCTGGTTTGATGGTTCTAGGAAGTACATATGCCTGGTTCGTTTCAGAAGACGAAGAAAACAACCATTTTGTGGGAGCGAGGTTATCAGCTGAAATCGTTGAAGATTTCGTCCCGGATTTCGAATGGCAGTCAGGAATGACAGTAAAAAAAGTCGTTCGTGTCAAAAACACTGGAAACATGCCTGCCTTTGTTCGGATCAGTTTATATGAATATTTACTGATGTTCAAAATAGATGTGGCAGATCAGACAGGGAATGGGAATTTAGCTCTTTCGCCCAATGCCGTACAGCCGATTGTAGAAATAGAGCATCCAAAAAACTGGGCAAATGCAGCAGCAGGAGGCGGGACATTTCTTTATGATGGGTATTATTATATTGCTAAAAGTGCAGTGATCCCAGCTAATGCAGCAGACCGATACAAGTTCAAAGATGCAGCTCGCAACGCAACAGATTTGAAATGGTTCAAAGTGAACTTTCCAACGAATATCTACGAAAGTTTGCCAGCAAGTGGGACACAAAATTACTGGCTATATCAAGATGGTTATTTTTATTACTCAGAATTATTAGAGCCAAATGACTTAACAACACCGATTATTGAGAGTGTTTCGCTGGATCAAAGTGCACCAAACAAATTTAAGGGAGCTCTTTATAAGTTAGAACCAGTAATGGACGCTCACGATGCCACGCAAATTTTGTTGAGTAATTGGGAGATCGCACCGTCAAGCCCAGCAGCCAATTTATATAAAGATCGGCTAAGTGACTAAAAAGAGGAGGAGCCATTTTGAAAACAAAAAAATCAAAAAAGAAAATTAAAATAGCGAAATCCCTCTTTTTACTTACGAGCGCAGCGATCATTTTGGTGATGGTGTCATTGGGATTGCATCGAACGTATGCAGCTTTAACAGATAGTGATCAAAAAGAAAATGATTTTAGAGTAGGAAATGTTCAGACAGAGATCAAAGAAGAATTTGATCCGCCAAGTATATTTGAGCCAGATAAAGAATATTCAAAAAAAGTCCAGATAACAAATACTGGTGAACAGGATATCTTTATTCGAGTGTTAGCTTTACCAAGTATCACCAAACAACAATCGAATGGTTCAACGCTCTTATTGCCAGCTACGACAGAAGGAAGCAACCCGGTTTTGACGATCGATTACAATCTGACAGATTGGATCAACGGACAGGATGGTTATTTCTATTATAAAAAGAAACTAGCGAAAAATGAACAGACAGCAGTTCTTTTTACGAAAGTCAAAATGAATCAGGCGGCAATTACAGAGGAATATGAAAATGTTTCATTGACCATTGAAATCAAAGCAGAAGGCATCGGAACAACGAAATATTCTTATCGAGATGCTTGGTGGAACACTGAGACACCGACCACCGGCCCGCTTTTAGATGTTGATAATGCATTGAAAGGACAAACAAGCGGTCAATAAGAGTAAAAATCTAGAGAAAGAAGGTGCACTCATGAAAAAGGGAAGAAGAAAGAAATTACGTTTTTTTCGTTGGATGATGATTGTTGCAAGTTTGATTGGATTAATTTATTTTGCACAGTCGGCACTCTTATATACGAATGCGCCTATCAAAGCTGCCTTGAAGACTGATCTTCAACCTGGGGAAGTGAAATTGAGTAAGACCGCTAAACCGGTAGAGGGTATGGTCAATCAGTGGGATATCACCGTTCGGATCGAAGGACGTAACCAATTTCCACCGCCGCCAACGGATATTGTTTTAATCATTGATACTTCAGGAAGTATGGAAGAAAATGATCGAATGATCAAAGCTAAGAGCGCCGCAGAAAAATTTGTAAACATGGTGCTCCACAAAGATTATGTCAATCGAATCGCTTTAGTTACTTATAATTCCACTGTGACGAATTATACATTCAATCAGGCTGGATGGAGTGATCAATTTGTTGATTACGCCCATAAAAGTCTACTGATCGATAAAATCAAAGAATTAGAACCCGTTGTCAACGGAGGAACCTTTACACAAGCTGGAATCAAATCTGCAACAGAAGTCATGGCAAAAGCTACTGGAGAAAAGAGAAACATCGTACTTATTTCTGATGGAGTACCAACCTATAGCTATCCGCCTACTGCACCTTATAACCAATTAAGCGGGATGGAGCTTTTTGATTATCCTAGTGGTGCTGCAGGATATAACTATTATGAAAGTGTCAAAACGATTCCAGAAGCCAATTTTGACTACAGTAAACCTTACGGAAATGGTGCTAAATATCGTATTGGTGCATTTGCACCAGAATATGAGCAAATGCCCACAGGCTCTAAAAATCGTTTGATGGCCAATCATGCACATAGCGCGATTGCTCAAGCAACCATTACTAAAAATGAAAAGATGTCAAATGGTGACTTTTTAGTAACAGATTTCTATACGATCGGTGTGGATTTAGATTCTGCTTCTCAAGATGATGAAATCAAAACGGGGAATCAGACCTTGAAAGAAATTGCCTCATCAGAGGATAAATGTTTTGCTGCAACTGCAGATAATTTAGATGACATTTTAAGTGGCATTGCCGGTGAAATCGTTGGTGCCATCAAATCAGCCCATGTCGTAGATCCGATGGGAACAGGTTTTGTTATGAATGGCAGTGAATCTGTCACTCAAGGAAATTCTGAAGTGAAGGATGTTTTAGGTGTAAAAACGATCAATTGGGATGTAGGAACACTCAAAACGCCTGTTTCAAATGATCCAGATGAAGATGTGATGTATGCGGAAATGACCTATCGAGTAGATGCGACAAATGATGTCTTAAAACCTAATGTGATCGATACAAATGGATTAGCTAAAACAAATGGCAAAACAACGATCGTTTATAAAAGATACGATGATACGGTCATACCGTTAGAATTTGACGTTCCTAGTGTCAAACCAATTATTGTAAGTCTGCAAAAGAAACTCCTGGATGAAGACGGTAAGGAAGTGACAGAGAAGTCTGATTCGTTTGATTTTAAATATGGGAATGATCAATATACAGGGAACGATACATTTACACTTTTCCCGACCGAAGTGAAAAAGATCGTCCATCCATGGAAAGCTGGTCAAGAATACACGATTGAAGAACTACTAAAGTCGACACAAGACTATGAGACGCAAATAGAGATCAACGGACAAGTAACAGCAGGGACCAAAGATGTCTTCAAATTCGATTCGGTAAATGGGCAATACACCGATCAACAAATCATTGTCACAAATACAAGAATCGCTCAAATAAGAAAAGTGTATCTAAATATTCGACAAGCTGTAATCAGCCCAAATGAAGAGCTGGTGATCCCTTCAAAAGGATATTTTACATCTGATATTGAAAACACTGATCAAACGAGCAATATAATTTCTAAAAGCACAACAAAAGATACGCCAGCCGAAGTATCTGAATCCTTGTTTATGAAATATGAACTTATGTTGAAAAAAGGAGAAACAAAAGTATCTATTAGCGATATCATTCCAGAATACTATCAATTTGCAGGATATATTGTTTCTTCAACGAATCAGAATCTGAATACAACACATATTTCAAGTAATACGAGTGGATTAATAAAAACGAATAAGGCAGAACTAGATTATCAAACGAACGAAGAATACTGGCTGACGATGTTTATTACACCAAAATTGGGAACAACTAACGATGGTGAAAAAGAAACGTCACCTAGACCCTATAGTTGGGCATACAAAGTAAATCAATTTGGTCAGTAATAATATAAAAAACAAATATAAATCAATTAATTTGATTTGATTGCAAAATACTTTGATAGTCCTCAACGATTTTACAATAATCTAAGGTCTCTAGGATATCTAAGTATTTTGTGATTTCAGGTGTCAATTGTTTAGATGTATCAGCTGAATGGGCAATCGCATGATTTAAGCGGGCGATAAGCATTTCAAATAGCCGATAATCCGATTGAGCATTAGCGATGGCAAGTTTAGAAAAATCCATGGCATGTTGATAGTCTTTATAATTTAAACATAACGAGGAGAGATTTAAATAAATTCTCAGTTTTGTATCTTGTAAAGTTTCAATTTGATTCAAGGGATCGATTTTATCGGTCACTAATGTTCCTAAAGCGATCGCCTCTGAGGGCGAAAAACAATAAAGAGAATTGTTCAAAAGTTTTAGCTCATACAGGTACCATTTATCTACACCGATCAAATAGTTTTTGATCGGACTCATAAGTTGCTGTAAAGAAGGATTTTGCGGTGTTTCTTCGTTTGTAAAATTTATTTGAAGCATCGCCTGTGTAATCAAAAAAAGATGATAATACTTTTCATTTTTTGTTGTTTGATAGCGTTGATCAGCAAGCTGTTTCAACGTCTCAAGGTAAGCTTTATCTTTTTTAAAAACAGCATGACTTAATTCGTAGTATAACTGGTTTTCAGCGGGAAAATACTCTGGGTCAAGTAAGTTAAGAAACTCTTCAACAGACAGAAATAGTTTCTCCAAGATCAATAAGAATTTATCGAATGAGGGCATGCTGACATTTGATTCAATTAAGTAGTAAGTTTGTCTAGTCATTATTCCTGAATAAACATTTTTTTGGCTGAGACCTTTTTCAATTCTGATTTTTTTTATTAATGATCCATAATTATTCAAAAAAAAATCTCCTTTCTGGGTATAAAATACTTTACCGACTGAAAAAATTTACTTCCTGTGTGTTATTATAACAAAAAAATAAATAACTAATTAAAAAAGTTAATATTTAGATTAATTTTTTTAGATTAGGAAGGAGCTGAATAAATATGGTTCTGTTACTTGTATGGTTTATTACATTTTAATTGTCTGTAGAGTTCAAATTAATTAATAGTTAGGGGCGTTTATTAAAGTATGAAACAAAAGCTTAGTTATGTACTTATTCCATTTATCATGGTTTTCATTGCGTTGGGGTTGCTTAATGGACCAACAGCAGAAGCAACAAGTACGAATGCAACATGGTCAACAGCCACAAATTCAACAACAGTTGGTCTTCCCAACTTGGGTGATGTCCAAAATAATGTTTTACAGACTCAACAGCCGACAGCTAGATTTTTAGGCGTAACTTGTTATGCAGGTGTTCAAGTAATCAAATATGATTCAAAAACGAATGCAAGATTAGCTGGAGCAGAATTTACGATCTATGATTCATGGGGGCGTGCTGTTCAAGTCATCCAGTCAAATGCAAACGGGATTGCTCAAACAACTACCTTACCTTTAGGGAACTATTCGATCCGAGAAACAAAAGCACCGAGCGGCTATCAGCTTGAATCTAGTCGTATGTATTTTTCTCTAATGAGAAGTGGTCAACTACTTTGCTTGACGAAATGTAATGTTCCGCTACCGGAGCAAAAAGGCGGACTGCAAGTAGTCAAAACGAATGAGTCAAATCAAGTATTGGCTGGTGCTGTTTTCGATGTATATAATTCCAACAATCAGCTTGTCGGAAGAATTACCACTGGCGCAAATGGAGTAGCTGCGTTAAGCAATTTACCTTTTGGCACATATAAACTAGTTGAAGTTCAAGCACCAAACGGTTATGAAGTAGATTCAACGCCGAAATACGTGACGATTTCTTCAACAAATAAAACTGTAACGATTTATGTCACTAATAAAAAAGCTACAGGTAAGATCTTGATCGTTAAACAAAGTGTGGAAGGCAGATTACTATCAGGTGCTACTTTCCAAGTATACAATGCAAACAATCAGTTAGTTGGAACAGTCACTACAAGTGATAGTGGGTTCGCTACGTTGAATGATCTACCTTATGGCACTTACAAATTAGTTGAAACAAAAGCGCCAGACGGCTATGAACTAGATCCAACACCGCATTATGTCACTATCTCAAAAGATACACCAAATGGGGTTGCAAGTATTGCTATTGTCAATAAGAAAAAAGTCACGACAGGCAACCTTGAAGTCATCAAAAAAGATGAAGAAGGAAAATTACTTGCAGGAGCAGAATTCAATGTATTCAACGCAAGTAACCAATTAGTCGGAACAGTTACAACAGATGCAAATGGTGTAGCAACATTAAATGATCTACCTTTTGGCACCTATAAGTTGATTGAAATAAAAGCACCGACAGGCTATGAGTTAGATGCGACACCGCATTATGTGACGGTATCTGAAAATGATCCAAACGGAAAAGTCAGCATTACAGTGGTGAATAAAAAAGAACAAACAACAGGTAACCTTGAAGTCATCAAAAAAGATGAAGAAGGGAAGCTCTTAGCAGGAGCAGAATTCGAAGTATACGATAGTAATGATCAGTTAGTAGGGAAAGTTACAACAGATGCCAACGGAGTCGCTACTTTAGCAGATTTACCATATGGTACGTACAAATTGATCGAAACAAAAGCACCAGACGGTTATGAAATGGATGCGACACCAAAATATGTCACACTTTCTAAAACAGATCCAAACGGCAAAGCAACGATCGAAGTCTTGAATAAAAAAGAAGTCGTACCTGAGACTGGTTCATTGAAAATCATCAAATATGTTCAAGGATCAGATCCAATCGAATATTTAGCAGATGCAGTCTTTGAAGTCTATGATACAGATACACAATTATTAGGCACATATACAACAGATCAAAATGGAGAAATTCTCCTAAATGATTTGGCGCCTGGTAAATATTATGTAATAGAAGTACAAGCACCTCCTGGTTTTGAAGAAGATACAACCTTCTATGAAATCACAGTAGAAGCTGGAAAAGTTGCTGAAATCAGACATGCCAATGTGAAAAAGGAAAACTTAGGTAGTCTAAAAGTCACCAAATATGCATTGGATGAAGATGGGTTTGAGACAGAAAATGTTTTACCTAACGCTGAATTTTCAGTAACAGATTCAAATGGGAATGTTCATACAGGAACAACGGATGCTAATGGAGAAGTCTTCTTCTCTAACTTGCCGGTAGGTGAGGTTGTCATCGCAGAAACGAAAGCACCGGACGGCTATGAACTAGATGCTCCACAACAAACCAATACCATTGAAGTCGGTAAAATTGCAGAAAATGTTTTCTACAATAAACCGAAGCAAATTCAAGGACGTGCTTTAGTCTATGTCTCAAGTACAGATGCTAAGCAAGTTTTAAGTGGTTTAGAATATCAAATTACTTGTACGAAAGGTAATGCCTTAGAAACAACTGCTATTACCAATAGTTTTGGCCAAATCAGTATTTACTTGCCGCCTGGTGAGTATGAAATTGCGCCATTGATCAAAGCAAAAACAACATCCGTTGTTAAACCAACAAGCTTTAAAATCGAGCCAAACAAATTTACGATCATTAGATTATCTATTTAATCTGTGGGTGTAAATACTAAATTTTGTTTTAAGCTGGACGATTGGTGTTCAAAGCAAACGTCCAGTTTAAATAGATAAATAATAAATGTGCACACTTTATTATTAGGAAAAAACATAATGGGAGGAAAAAAACTATGAACAAAACTGCTGAAAAAAAAGTTGGAAAATCTTTTGAAGAATTAACACCAGAAGAAATGAATAAAGTACAAGGGAGCTTCTTCGGATGGAGCTGGTCTTCATCTTCATCATCTTCATCATCAAGTAGCTGTTACTCTACAAGATGTAGCTATAGCTGCTGCTCTTCAAGATGTTGCGGTTGGTAATCTAAAATAACTCGATGCTAGATAAGTTGCCTTTAAAAAAGGCAATTTATCTAGCACTTATTTTTAATATGGAACTAATTCAGGAGAATTTACATAAATAAATTGATTTAAAGGAGACTAGCTATGAGTCTTAATAATTTAGCTAAAGCAACCTCGATTCGTCAACGATATGATCTATTAAAAAAATACTATGTTGGGAAAACAGAATCACCGAATACCTCATCACTTGAAAACTATAAAAAATGGCGAAGCCGACCGACTACGGTAACGGATGAACGATTTGAAGAGATCCTCCAGTCTGCAAGATTGACAAAAGAAGAGTTTGATCTGGCCATCAAAGAATTGACAGAAGAAGAAAAAGACTATATTTTTTCAGAAATTCAAACAGATGCTTGGCTTCAAATGACTCAAGAGATTTTGGAACAGGATGATCATCTCGTCAATGACGTGTTTGACGAAAGCAAAGCTAATTTTACTTATGCCTTACGTCTGCATATCGATTATTTTGAACGGAAGCTCAAAGAAATCTTGAAAGAGTTTTCAGAAGTAGAAGTGCAAGCGAGTGCAATGATGGATTATGTCGGTGAAGTCATCAATCGATTCATGGATATCGGGCTTAGAACCTTTGTATATGATTTACACGTAACAAAAGAAAAGCTGGAAATAGAGCCGGAACTTGATGAAAAAAAGGCGTTTCAAAAGTACCTCATCTCTCGTTTTGATTCAAAAGAAAAAGTAGCAGACTTTTTTGCTCACTATCCAGTATTAGCAAGGCTATATGCAGAAACTATCAGCTTTCAGCTTGTTAATTTTAAAGAGCTGATGGAAGCACTTGATGAAAGTCAGGATGAGTTGAATGACATTTTCAAACTAAGACTTCCTCTTAGTTTGACTGGGTTAAAAATGGGTGCTGGAGATTCACATGATCGTGGGAAATCAGTGGCAATTTTAACGTTTCATGGAGAATCAGAACTTGTTTATAAACCAAAAAATTTAGCCATTAGTGAGCGTTTTGATCGATTTGTGGCAGAGGTACAAAAATTAGATGCGTCATTTGATTTTTATTTAACAACTAAAATAGTGAAAGAAAACTATTCGTTTGAAGAACGTTTGCTTTATCTGGAATGTGCAACAGAGGCAGACGTGCATCACTATTATCGTCAATTTGGTCAAACGATTGCTTTAGTATATTTGCTTAACGGTAATGATTTTCATTTAGAAAACGTCCTGGCTTTTGAAAAGTATCCTGTGTTGATCGATTTGGAAACGATCATTCAAAATCATTTTCCAATGCCGGACAGCCAAAATGCGATCGTTAAGGTAATGCAGGAGAATGGTGAATCCGTAGTGATGAGCGGTTTAGTGCCGATTTATCTTTTTGAAGAACGTGCGGAAGAAGATGTCGAAGGTGCATCAAAAGGAATTCAACTGAGTGCTTTGAGTGGGGGAGAACAAAAATTACCGTATAAGGTTTTGAAGCTTGTCAATTTTGATTCTGTGAATATGCAGTTTTTATATCAAGAGCATATCACCGATGCTGCTGAAAATATTCCAATGTATCACGGAGAAAAAGTTGATTTTGTTCCATATATCGACACCATTGTGAAAGGCTTTAAGGAGTTTTCTGCTTTTGCGCTGAATAATCAAGAAACATTGGCGGAAATCGTAGAAAATATTTTTTCAGATTGTCTTGTTCGTAATGTGATCAAAACAACACAAAGCTATGGAGATCTACTTGATTATTCCACACATCCGACATGTATGGTCGACTACATTGAAAGAGAAAAATTATTCGAAAATCTTTGGATGCATGGATATTCCAATGCTCAGCCTGTGCCGTTTGAAGTAAGAGATATGCTTCAGCATGACGTACCGATTTTCTTCAATCCTACTAGCAGTCGTGATCTTGTCGCTAGTCAAGGAGAAGTGATCAAGGATATGTATCCTGATAGAGCAATCGATTTAGAGGTAGCAAAAGTCAAAGGTTACTCCAAACAAGAAGAAACAGAACAGCTGGATTATTTAAAAACATCCTTTGGTCTGTATCACTCAACAGATCTCCAAGAAAAACGAGTTCCGTTAAAAGACATCACTGGACAAACGATTTTTGAAAAGGGTGCCTATGCAATTGGTGAAGCGATCCTTGAAGCTGCCTTTTTGGGAGAAGATTCGATCGCTTGGAAAGATATTGAAGAATCTTCGCCTGACAATTATGTGGTCAATGTGATGAACGAGAATTTTTATGATGGTATTACAGGAATGTATTTGTATTTCAGTGAACTCTATCATGCACTAAAAGAGCCGCAATTTAAAGAAGCTTATCAATTAGCCGAAAAGCTAGTGCTGAAACTGGAAGAAGATTATGTAGACAGTGTTTCTGCATTCTACGGTTCTTTTGCAGCAGTCTATCCTTTACTTTATACCTATAGAATGACCAAAGAAGAGCAATTGCTGCAGGCTGCGGAATCGATTGCTGAAAAATATATGACCAACTATGATCCAGAAACGATTGAAAGCTATGACTGGAATGGCGGGACAGCCTCGATCATTAAAGTTTTTGTGCTTTTATATCAAGAAACGGGGCAGCGGCGCTATTATGATTTTGCGAAACGATTATTATTCGATTTGGACTTAAACAAGGTAACGCAAGGTGGATTTGCTCATGGTTATTCAGGAGTGATCCATGCGGCCAATAGTTTGCTCACAGTTACAGATGATCCAGAAGTTGAATTGATCATAAAAAAATGTTTGATCAAAGAACGTACGACCTTTGATCCTAAGCAAAAAGGTTGGCTGGATCTCAGACCTGTACCGCCTATGGTCAATGACTTGTGGTGTTATGGTTCTACGGGGATTGGTTTAGCTTATTTGGATCTTTTGAATACTGGCTTTACGGATTCAAAATTGCAGTCAGAGGTTCAACTTGCAGCAGATCGTCTGCTTGCACAGGATAAAAGAGATGACTGTCTCTGTCATGGAAATTTAGGGGACCTAGCCTTTTTGAATGCTTTCGGAGAAACAACTTTTGCAACTGCTGAACAGAAAGCAAAAATCAAGGAGAAACAAGAGAAAATAAAGACGAAAATCATGAACCAAGCCTATACCTTCGAAGGGTTGCCGACAATTCCTAAATACGGCTTATTTACTGGTTTATCTGGAATCGGCCATCAAATTTTACGAATGCATACCCCAGAAACAACAGCAGATGTATTAACACTGACTTTACCAAAAAAATAAGAAAGGGGGCGTTGTTTTGGTGAAAAAAGTTCCATTTATTGAGCAAAGTGAACATAGTGAATGTGGTCTTGCCTGTACCGCTATGGTATTGAATTATTATGATGATCATGTGACCTTGAGCCACTTGCGCGATGTCTATGGTGTACCCAAAGGTGGGAATACCTTAACCAATCTTTACCAAATTTTACTGGATAGAGGAATCGAAACGAAAGCGATCCGAGTACTGGAATTAGATGTTTTAGAAGAGCAAACAGCACCAACGATTTGTTTTTGGGAAGAGCGACATTACGTTGTTTTAGAAAAGCTAACAGCGAAAGAGGCCATCATCCTTGATCCATCTACAGGGAGAAAAAAAATCAGACGAGAAGAATTCATCGCTGGTTTTTCAAATATTGCACTGATTTTAGTCGATATCGATGTCACTGTGTCACAAAGAAAAAAAGCAAAAAATGCGACATGGGTCATATTGAAAGATATTTTAAAGAGTAAAAAAGCGCGTGTAGCAGTTTTTATTTTATTAACGCTGCTTATACAAGGTGTGACGATCATCGTTCCACGAATCACCCAAATGATCATCGATGGTGCAGATTCTGTGGTCAGCAACGGGTTTCAGATCGGCTTAACTATTTTGGCATTATTTATCGCCTATTATTTTTTACAGGTGGCCAGAGGTTTAGTATTGATTTTATTGGAAAACTTATTCGATCTAACATTGATGAAAGAATTTATGCAAAAAATCATTCATCTGCCCTTGCGCTTTTTCATTAATCGTTCGACGGGTGATTTGATTTTTAGAGCGAATTTAAGTGTGATCATCCAGCAAATCATGAGCCAGCGAATGTTAACGATTTTTGTCGATTTCCTTTTCGTGTTTATTTACTTGATTTTGATGATCAGCATGTCTGTTAAATTGACATTGATTGCAATTTTTGGTGCATTGCTTATGGGCTTGATTTCCGTAGTCAACTCGAGAAGAGTCCAAAGCATCACTAATAAAGAATTGATTGCCCAATCAAAAGTGCAGCGTATTTTAGTTGAATTGTTTGAAGGAATGGAGACTGTGAAGTCGTCAGGATCTGAAAACGAGTTTTATACAAAGTGGCGGAATGAGTTCAAAAATCAAATTGGTTTACGGGCTGAGAAGAGTCGCTTTTCAACTTGGGTCAGAACGATTCAAACCTCGATTCAGTTTATTTTACCGATCACATTGATTTATATCGGATTGATGCAGGTCGTAGCCGGTCAAGTGACTTTAGGGGAACTGATCAGTTTTAATGCATTGGCAGGAGCTTTTATCACACCGATCGTTACAGTGTTTGATTCTTATACAGAGTTACTTTTATTGCGCTCTTATTTTGGTAAGCTGAATGAGATTTTAGAAGCCAAAGAGAGTCCTCGTTTAACACAGGCAGATGAAAAGATCACTCGTATTGATGAAATTGCAGCAAATGATATTTCATTCAAATACAGTCATTTTGAAGAAGAAATTTTGACATCTGTCAGCTTCAAGATCGCAGCAGGAGAAAAAGTTGCGATCGTTGGGAAAAGCGGATCTGGGAAAAGTACGTTATTGAAGCTGTTGGCAGGCTTATATGATGTTAGTGCTGGAGACATTCGTTTTAATGATATCGATATAAGTAAAATTGATGAAACGTCTATAAAAAGCTGTGTGAGTATCGTGAATCAAAAGCCAACGATTTTTAATGCATCACTTTATGAAAATATCGTGTTGAATCAAAATGATGTCGCGCAAGAGCGGGTGGAACAGGCGATTTTTGATTCTAAAGTAGACGAAATCATAATGAACTTACCGTTAGGTTTGGAAACACAAATTTCAGAAGGCGGTATGAATTTGTCTGGCGGTCAGATGCAGCGGATTTCGATTGCTCGTGCGTTAGTCAAGGAAACAAGTTTATTATTGATGGATGAACCGACAAGCTCATTAGATAATATTTCGGAGAACTTCATTATGAATAGACTAAAAATGTATGACTTTACTTGTATCATCGTTGCCCACCGGTTAAATACGATCAAGCATTTCGATCGGATTTTGGTAATGGATCAAGGCAGAATCGTTGAAGAAGGAACACATGACGAACTATTGGCGTTAAAAGGACATTATTATTCCATTTATGTTGATCCGCAAAGTATTAGTTAAGAGATGATAGGTGATTTTAAAAATAGGAGAAAACTCTTGGTTATCAAAGGGGGAGAAAAGCTATGGCAGTTATTGGGTATATGCGTGTTAGTACACATCTTCAAAAATTTGATTCACAACAACAGGCACTGGATGATTACGGTGTAGATATGATTTTTAAAGAGTATGAAAGTGGACGGAAAAGCTTTCGAAATGAGCTAAACAAGGCATTAGATATTCTTGAACCGGGCGATACATTTGTGATTTTCAAATTAGACCGGTTAGCAAGGGGAACAAAGCAGTTGCTTGTTTTACTGGAGCGGTTCAATGAACTGAATATCAATTTTGTCAGTATTGAAAATAACATCGATACCTCAACACCAATGGGCCGATTCTTCTTTACGATCATGGGTGCTTTTGCTGAGATGGAAGCAGAATTGATTCGGGAACGTGTTTTAGCAGGACTGAATGCTGCAAAGCAAAAAGGAGTGGTTTTAGGTCGACCGCCTTTAGTGGATCAGGTCAATGAAGCACTTGAGTTATACCATAACACGAAGCTTCCCGCTGAACAAATTTCAAAACGCTGCGGGATTTCGATTTCTACCTTGTATCATCATTTAAGAAAAGAAGGCGTTTATCGAACAAAAACGACGAATGACCTAATCGATATGGGCGAATTTATGGTTAGAGGTACTAAAAATTAACGTCAGTTAAATAAAAAAGGCTGAGACAAAAGCGGTTAGTTCCGGGAAATAAGCTGCTTTTGTCTCACCGTTTATTCGAAAAAAGAGAGGAAAACTAAACATCCGTTTAGTTTCCCTCTCTTTTTCTTTTATGACCTGTTACTGTAAAATTTGCGCATATCTTGTTGCAAATTCATTGTTGTATGATACACCATTGACATTTGTGCCGACATCCCAATTTGCTGACCAAGTCATCAAACCTTTGATTGGGTTGCCATCTTTTTTCAATTGATCTAATGCTTTGTAGACAGCTGTTGGATCGATAACATAACCGCTTCCAGCAGCATCTACATTTGCTGGTAAACCTAAGACCAATTTATCGTTAGGGATTTTTAAGAATGTTCTTGTTCCGTGGATCATTGAATCAGACATGTAATAAAGGAATTCATACTTAAGTGTATCGTCACTTTGTGGGATCCACTTCATGATTTCATCTACCCAGACACCATCGCCACCTTGATTATATAATTGTGGCGCAATATAGTCATAGTAGCCATCCAAAGAGGTAATATATTTTTCATAAGCAGCACCTGGTTTTAAATAGGGGAATTCAGGTGCCATTGTGATAATGAAGTTTTTACCTTGTGCTTTATAGTGATTTTTTACAATTTTTAGTGCTGCTGGAATAACAGTCTGATTATCACCTGCCGTAATAGCAGATTGTTCCAAATCAATATCAAGTCCGTCAAACCCGTAAGTTTCTACCTGGCGGATGATTTCATTGGCAAATGCTTGCTCATCACCAGCTTGTAATTGAATGTGAGCATCAGCTCCACCTAAAGCAAGTAATACAGCACGACCTTGACTGTTCAGCGTTGCTACATCCTGACGAAATGCCGCATCTGATTTGTTGTAAGGGGCGAATGTCGGGATTCGACTGACACCGTCACTTTTCATAAAGGAAACAGGGACTACATTATAAGCTTTGTTGATGTCTGTTAAAGAGATATTTGCCGATGTTCCTTGTTTGTAGCCATCTCTTCCTTTAGACGCCCAGTTATGCCAATAGCCAACTAAAACCTTTTTATTTGCTACGCTGACCATATCACTGGCAGCATCAGCTGCTTCTACAGGTGTGCTGGTGAAAAGACCGCCGGCAAGGATACCGGAAACGATTAAAGCCGCTGGAATAAGTTGTTTGATTTTCATTCTAAATTCTCCTTTTGATCGATAATTTGAATTATTTTACGTTCACGTCGATTGCTTGGTAAAATGCGTTTGTTGTATCATAGACGTTCCAAACTGCGTAAATAACATGATAGCCTTTACGATCAGCAGGGACAGTTATAGTGTGTTTAACACTTGCTTCAGGAATCGTCCCATTATCATCTACGGTACCGATCAAATCAAAATTTTTGATGTCTAAAGGTTGATTAGGGTTCCAACCTTGTTTTGTCATATAGTAGTTCCAAGTCGAAGTTCTGTGGCGTGCAGTCAGTGTCCAGGTGAGGCTAAGTGGACCTGCTGTAATATCTGATTTTACCCAGCGATCAGCAGTCTGCTCATCCAAAGGTTCGAATCCGGTCACACCAGCACTTGCTAACTTTCCAGTAATAAAAGTATTTTTAGTAGCTTCAATACTTTGAGGCTCCCATTCAGCACGACCAACATTTTTGTTGACTTTTCCACCAGCAGCACTACCGAAGTATGCACGGCTTCCAGGTGAAGAAACATATCCGTGGGCATCAGCAACTGCGGTTGTAACGAATAAACCTCCGGCTAATAAACTAAGTGACAGAACAGCTTTTAACAATGTCTTTTTCACTCTAATTCCTCCTAAAAAATGTTTTTGTAGCGCTTACAAAAAGATTATAACATTCTTATATATATTATTCAAATAATATATATAATATAAAATAAATAATTTAAAAACGTATGATTTATACGTGAAAAAAACGAGAACAAATAACGTGGTATATCGCTATCTGTTCTCATTTTTTAAGATGTATATTGTGGAGCGTTTTAGCGTTTTAATTCTTTTTCATCGTTTTTGATCACGTTCAAAAGACTTTGATTGTCATTAAAAGCAGCAAAAGCTTTCGCACTACTGTAGTCTGGGACAATCAAATCATCCGACAACATAAACGCATTGAATGCAGCTTCATAAGCTAGAAGATCCAGCATATAAAGTGATTGATAGGTCTTATTCAGCGCCATTCCTTTTGAAGCAAGCTCAAAGGCTGCTTCGTAGTTTTTGATCAAAGAATAGAATTTAGCTGTATTAAAGTAAACTTTTGTCGCCTTGATCGGCATTTTGACCGTCATTTTATTCAGCATTTCAATTGATTTTTCATAATAAACTTGTGCTTTATCTAATTCATCTGCCATTTCATAGACGATTCCTAAGCTATTGACAGAAAGGATCGCATAAATCGAATTTGCATCTCCAAGTTCATCCGCACGATAAAAGTAAAATAGGCTGTCAGTTGTATTATTGTAGCCTAAGAGATTTGTGATCCCCATATAATAGAACCAGCGAATTTCCAATTCTCTATTTTGAAAATCAGAAACGTTGATCGTGGATTCTTTCAAAAGAGCTTGTGCTTCCTTATGCTTAAAGGTATTACATAACTCTTCTACTGTATTCAATAAATTTGTTAATTTTTTTTCGTCGTTATCATCTAGAACACTTTCTAGACTAAGGTTCAATCTTTTGCAGATCGCATCAAGGATTTCAAGACTGTCACAGATATTTTTATTTTCGATATTACTGATTGTTCCTTGGGTACAAATACCTGCAGCAAGAGTGACTTGTGATAGTTTTTTTTGTTTTCTTACGGAACGGATGATGTCTCCTTTGATTCTCATATAATTCCCCTCTATGTTTATGCATTATATTTATAGTTTTATATAATAGTATGGTATTATTCCTATAGAAGCAACTAATTTTTTGGAGGTATGGAGATGGAAACACTTTTAGAGTTACTGACTTTAGTGTCCCCTTACGGCAATACTGGACACGTATAGTTTGAAAAAATTAGTTCCTGGGAGTTTTTATGTGACAAATAGATAAGGGTGAAAGCTTTTCAAGATGGGAGATATTTTTTCTCGATTTTGGAAAGTTTTTTTATTTGATTTCAAAAATATCTTTTTTATATTTTAAGCTTTTGTTTTCTCAATACGTTGATCAAGCCACGATCAGCGTTCTCACTTTAAAAGTCTTATGTTATAATTTAACTGGTTATGTTGAAAAAAGGAGGAGATCCAGTGGGAAAAAAATTTACAACACCATATGAAGTTGCATACTATGATGGAGATATCACAAGAAAGATGACAATTCCATCTATGCTGGCAGTGGTGATCAAAACCTCAGAGGAACAAAGTGATGCCTTAGAGCGTGGAGCGGATTACGTCGCGTCATTTGGTCTTGGCTGGGTCATTACGAATTATGAAATCCACATTACTCGTTTACCTATAGTAGGGGAAAAGCTGACAATAACGACGCAGGCGATGTCGTATAATAAATACTTTTGCTATAGAAATTTTTGGATCCATGATGAAGAAGGCAATGAATGTGTCTTGATCAAGTCAACATTTGTTTTAATGGATAAAGAAAATCGAAAAATGAGTAGTGTATTACCAGAAATTATCGAGCCGTACGAAAGTGAAAAAATCACAAAAATTTACCGCGGTGAGAAAATTGAAAAAATAGAAGCAGGAGAGTTTCTTCCATATCGCGTCCGCTATTTTGATATTGATGGAAATCAACATGTAAATAATGCCATTTACTTTAATTGGTTACTAGACGTTTTAGGCTACGACTTTTTAACGACTTACGAGCCAACCTTCATCAATGTCAAGTTTGATAAGGAAGTAGAGTATGGTCAGGAGATAGAAAGTCACTTTGAAATACTCGATGAAGAAAGCGGCAAACAAACTCGTCATGAAATTCGGATCGCAGGTCAACTCTATTGTGAAGCAAATATGACATGGAAAAAGAGCCAATAGCCATCACACGAAATTTATATTAAGATTGGGACAATTTTTTGTTTTGTCTCAGTCTTTTTTAGTATAAAATAAGAGAACGATCCTTTGAACGATTTGTTGGTAATAATTTAAAAATAGGAAGGATAGATGTTCTTTTGATTCGATTAGGTTTGACTTCTTTTAATGAGCATGATACGTTGACCGGAAAAAAACGTTCAACACTTTATGAATATGCGGGCTATCTACCATTCGTTGAGATGGACACGGCTTATTACGGTATTCCTAGACAAGAGTCGGTCACAGAGTGGACAAAATCTGTTCCTGATAACTTTCGTTTTGTCATGAAAGTATACAGCGGAATCAGCTGTCAAGGAGAGTGGCAGCAATATTATCAAAATGAGCAGGAAATGGTGAAAGCATTTCTAACGAGCATGCAGCCAATGATCGAAAGCGGCAAATTGTATGCTTTTCTGGTTCAATTTTCAGGGACATTTAGCTGTACAAAAGAGAATGTTCAGTATTTGGAAAAAATCCGTCATTGGTTTGCCGATTATCCGCTAGCGATCGAATTGCGAAATGGGTCATGGTATGCAGAGAAGTATCTCAAGCAGACATTGTCTTTCATGAAGAAAAATGAATTTTCGCTAGTGATCGTTGACGAACCGCAGATCCCAACCAATCCAGTCCCTTTCTTCCCATTTGTTACAAATGAACAGTTTGTTTTATTTCGATTGCATGGACGTAACGCAGCTGGTTGGATGGCCAACGACAAGGATTGGCGTAAAAAGAGAACCTTATATCGCTATAATGCTGATGAAATTGCAGATTTGAGTGAAGCGGTGGAAAAGATTGCTAAGTCAGCTAAAGAAGTCGGGGTGATTTTTAATAATAATTCCGGCGGCGATGCAGCAGGAAATTTGCTTGAGATGAAAGCGGCACTTGGAATAGAGTATGACCAGCTGAATCCAAAGCAGATCGATTTGTTTTAGTGTGAATATGAGTAATTTAAAGAAAGGAAAGCGGATGATAAAAGCCATTTTTTTTGATATTGACGGAACATTGGTGAACAAACATGGCAAAGCACTGGAATCGACTAAACAGGGAATCGCCATAGCCCAACAGCAGGGGATCATTTGCGGGATAGCAACAGGAAGAGGACCGATCCATCTTAGTCAGAAAATCGATGCTTTGAATTTAGATGTGTTTGTTACTTATAATGGACAGCTAGTTTACAATGATGAAAAGACGATTCGTTCTGCTCATTTTCCTGATGAAACGCTTAAAAGAATTGTTCAATTTTCTGACCGTTACCATCGTCAGATCATGTTTGGCAGCCGAAGGAGTATGGAGGGCAGTTCTTTGATGCGTTTTGGTCAGAATAAATGGGCTAAAAAGCTATCGCGCTTCATCCCTAAACGATTACCAATGACCTTTACAAAAAATTTGATAAGCCGACTTTCGATTCATCGGAAAGATCAACGTTATGCTGAACTAAGTATTTTGAAAGAGCCAATCTATCAATGTGTATTGTTGAGTCCGCCAAAAGAATTGGATAGGTTAAAAGAACAATTGCCTGATTGTCATCTGACCCGTTCCAATCCCTATACAGTAGATATCATTCCCGCAGGTGGTTCTAAGTTGATCGGTATTCAGCAGTGCGCTGAAGCACTTGGCATACAAATGGATGAGATCATGGCTTTTGGTGATAGCTGGAATGATTTAGAGATGTTGTCAGGAGTAGGCATAGGTGTTGCAATGGGAAATGCGGAAGAGGCAGTGAAAGAAGCAGCTGATTTTGTTACACGATCGAATGAAGAGGACGGGATTTATCAAGCGTTACTGCATTATGGGATTATTTCTGATAATAATTTCTAGAAGCAAGACGAAGAAAATAAGTGAAGGTGTTGAGCATGAACGAGCTCATTCCGCTATTATTGTTATCTAGCTGCACAGGCTAGCCTTTCGGGAAAAAGATAAAAATAGAGTGAGGCAGAAAGCGCCTCAATCGATTTTTCCTATTTTCCAGTCAAGGCTGAGCGAGCCTGTTCCGCTTTTATCTTTATCTAGCTGCATGAGCCAGTCTCTTGGAAAAAGATAAAATATAAATGAGGCAAAAAGCACCTCAGTTATATTTTCCTATTTTTCAGTCGAGACAGAACGGCTCATTCCGCTTTTATCGTTATCCAGCTGCACAAATCAATCCTTAGGAAAATAGATAAATTGCCAGTGAGACAAAGAGCGTCTCAAAGTCAATTTCCTAATTTTCTACAGGATTAGACGATTTGTTCCGCTTTTAATTTAGGAGGTATGTTATGAAGATCGATGATCCATTTGAAAAAACTGAGGCATTTCACGAGCGGTTTGATAATAGAAGGCCGGATGTACCAACGGAGTTTTCTCCTGAGCGTGCAGTAGCACGAGCGGGTTTTAAGATAGAAGAATTAGTCGAGTTTTTATATGGATCGGCGAATAATGATCCAGAAAAATTTGAACAAATGATCGAACAGCTGAAAGAGTCTGTCGATCAGGCTGTAGAGAAAGTGTTGAGTAAAGAAAAAATCGTCACGGATTCTTTAGTTGAACAAGTAGATGCACTAGTTGATTTGCTTTATTTTACTTATGGTTCCTTTTCACTATTAGGTGTGAATCCGACAGAAATTTTTTCGATCGTTCATGAAGCGAACATGGGCAAATTATTTCCAGACGGGAAACCTCACTACCATCCCGTCACACACAAAGTGCTTAAACCAGATAATTGGGAAAAGGACTTTGCTCCTGAACCCAAGATCAAAGCTGAGCTTGAACGACAACGGGAATCAAAAAGAGGTTGAGAAAGAAGTGTTTAATCCCGAGAAATAAGAAAGAATTCACGAAAATTGTTTTCCAAATTTTTGTGAATTCTTTCTTATTTCCGAAGGGATTGCTTCTGCTCTCACCGTTTATCCAGATTCCAGGTGTCCGGGATTTGACTCGCAGAGTTTTGTCCCAGACACTTTTTTCAATAATCAATCAAATCGTTGCCAAAAGTTCTTTTGATAGTAAAGAATCAAGAGAAATGAAATGAATCCAACTGCAGCCAATACTGCTAAATTCAAAGGCCAAAATGGGAAGTAAGCCGCAGCAAAACCATAACCCACTAAAACGATCAAGCTTCCGAATATCGAAACAAGCAGAGTCAAAACTAACCCCACGTTTCCGCTGCCTCGACTGAATAATTGGTTTAGATTAGTCCAATCTAATAAAAGCAAGCGATGATCTCTAGCAAAAAATCTCAAACAAAGCAGGTAACTACCTAAAAGTGCACCGAATATCAGACTAATAAGAAATAAGATCGGAAGTCGGAAAAGTAAGCCGCCAGCCAAAGCGATCCCACCAGTCAAAATCGATTGAACCACCAGTCCAACTTTGAATTTTTGTTTTAGATAATGACGCATTGAAATCGGTAATGAACGTATAAAATGAAAATTTTCTTGATCCAATGAAATAAGATTACTGATAAAAGAGGTCTGATTCGTTGTCATAAAGGCTAGTGCAACGCCAGTTAAAAAGACAACACCAATAAAACGCGTTTCTAAATGACTCAAATTTAGCGAACCGCTAAAGGCAAAAGAAACAATGAAAATCACAGGCATCAACAAAGAGCTTGACAGTACCTGCATAATCAGATTTGGTTCCTTCAGTAATTGTTTGTTATAGTTAATGAATAGCTGATTTAGTGATTGATCAGTTTTGTGCTTACGTCGGCGCGTTTCAGTAGCAGATGAAGCATCTGCAAGTTGTTCATATAGTTTCGGTAAAATAAATAGTTTTATGGCACCTAATAATAAAATGAACACGAGCAAAAGCCCTGCAAAACTTGTCATTCCAGCAACCGAAAATGGAGTGGAAGCAATATGAAAAATAGGCATCAAAAAGCTGATCGGTTGTCTATCAAGTTGGCTTGTTTCGATCGACGAACTTTGAGCATTCATCGATAAGATCCCGATAATAGCGATCGCCATAGAAATACCTAGTAAAAGGCTAGTGACGATTTTCTTATGTTTTTTAAAAACAGCCGTTCTAGTCAAACCAAAAACGATCAAACAGCAGATGGAAAAAACCAGAGCAATTATCAAAACAAATAGAACAATGGACAGCAGTAGCGTTAGGGGGATAAATATCCCAGAACGCCAACCAGTTAATAAAAAGACGACAAACATAGGAAAGACAAATGGGACAACGGTTAAGGCCACAACAAGAATTTTAGCTGAAAAAATCGTACGTTGACGAAATGGCAAGGGCAAATAAGCAGCTAAATCCTGACTCTCAAAAAAGACATTATAAATGACGGAAATGCCTTGAGAGAACGCTAAAATTCCAAATAGGGCAACATAATACGTAAAATAACCAGGCATTTTGCTAAAATCGATTATGAACATCGTCAAGCCGTAAATAAATAGAAATAGAACACCAGAAAGTAGATATTGGCCGATCAAAGAACGAGTTAAGGCTTTTCCGCTTTTTCCTTTTTTTCTGGCCCGATCCGTTACCTGAGGGTTGGCATAGCGCAGGTTGACACGTGTTAATTCAAGTAACTGACTTTTATTCATACTGTTCACCTTCAAGTGTTTGCGCTAATTGTGCATCCGACTGACGACCAGCCATTTTTAAGTAGATCTCCTCTAAAGACTCATTAGGAGATTGATCAAGTAAATCATCCACAGAGCCATTGTAAATCAGTTCGCCTTTTTTCAAAATGGCTAGCTCGTCGCACAATTGTTGGGCAGTATCTAGGGCATGCGTTGAAAAAATGACGGTTTTTCCTTTAGCAGCATGTGCTTTCATCATTTGTTTCAAATCAAATGCAGCTTGCGGATCTAGCCCTTGTAACGGTTCGTCTAAGATCCATATATCAGGGTCTGGCAGCAAGGCGCCAATAATAATTGTTTTTTGCCGCATACCATGTGAAAAGCCGGCTAAGGTTTCATCTCGATGACTTTGCATATCAAATAAAGTGGCAAGCTCGTCCAAACGCTGTTGTTTTTTTGAAGCATCAAGTTCATAAGCTGCACCGATCAAATCCCAATATTCGCCAGCAGTCAATTGTAAAAAAATATCTGGTGTATCGGGAACATAGGCAATTTTTTTCTTGATTGTTTCACGATGTTCAGATAATGATAATCCGTCGACTGCGATAGAACCGCTTGAAGGCTGGATAATACTTACTAAACTTTTGATCGTTGTGGATTTACCGGCACCATTATGTCCTAAAAAGCCAAAAATTTCTCCCTGTTTGATGTTCAAATTCAATTCTTTTAATGCTTGTTTTGTACCATAATTCTTCGTTACATTGACCAATTCAATCATATACATTCCCACCTTTTTTCAAATTCAGTTATAAATCTATTGTACTCCAGCTAGAGTATTAAAAACATACAGCATATAAAAAAACAGACCAGAGAACGTTCAATCTGGCATGTTTTTAATATATTTGTGTAATAGACCGTTGATCAACTATTCTGGTCGGCAAAAAATGTTTGATAAAGTGCTTGTATTGCTCGTTTTTCCTGATCTTCACGAATACCAAACATGATACTGACCTCGGAAGACCCTTGGTTGATCATTTCCAAGTTGATTCTATTTTCTGCCAGCGCAGCTGTACTGTCAGCCATCACCCCGATCCGCTGACGCATTCCTTCACCTACGATCATCAGCATAGATAAACCATGTGTGATACGTAATTCATCTGGTTCAAGTTCTTCTTCTAAGCGGTTCATCAATTCTTCTTCGATTTCAACTGTCAGTTGACGTTCTCTTAAAATAATCGAAATATCATCGATTCCAGAAGGCATATGTTCATAGCTTAAGCCTAATTCTTCTAAAATCTGTAGTAAACGTCGTCCAAATCCTAACTCTCTATTCATCAAGTATTTACTAATGTAAATGCTGGCAAAACCTTGGTCGCTTGCGATCCCAACTACTGGATCATGTTTGACCATCCGAGAAGTTGTGATCAATGTACCAGGGTGAGAAGGATTATTCGTGTTCTTGATCACTACTGGAATGTTTGCACGGTAAGCAGGCATCAACGCTTCATCGTGAAGGACAGCAAAACCAGCATACGCTAGTTCACGCATTTCACGATAGGTCAATTCAGTGATTGTTTTTGGTTCACGTACGATGCCTGGATGAGCAACAAAAATACCATCGACATCGGTAAAGTTTTCATAAATATCCGCTTCCACACCAGCTGCAACGATCGATCCTGTAATGTCAGACCCGCCTCTTGAAAATGTACAAATCTCTCCAGACTCTGTGAAACCAAAGAAACCGGGAATGACCAAAATTTCTTCAGTTGCTTTAAAGGCATTGATCTTACTTAATGAGGATGGCAAAATACGGGCATTTCCCGGTTCATCTGTAACGATCAAGCCTAAATCAAGCGGGCTTTTGTAACAAGCGTTCAATCCGCGCTGCTGGAAAAATGCTGCCACCAATTTAGCATTATTGTCTTCACCGCTAGCTAAAAATGCATCGAGAAGATGCGGATTATTTTCTTTTGGTAATGTAGCCAATCGTTGGATTGCTTGCGTAATATCTGCTAAAATTTCCTTACTCATGTTGAGTTCATCAAGAATTGCTTCATAACGAGCAACGATTTTTTCAATAGCAGCTGTCGTTTTTTCATTATTTAAATATGCATTGTAATAGGCTATCAGCAAATCAGTTACTTTGATATCATCTGAAGAACGCTTACCAGGAGCTGAAACAACGACAAACTTTCGTGAAGTGTCTTCTTTTACGATTGTTAAAACTTTTTCTAATTGAGCAGCAGAAGCTAGAGAGCTGCCTCCGAATTTTATGACTTTCACTTTTTTCACTCCTAATTTTAATAAATTTTTCATTAATAGTAAAAGGATACCGAAATATCTATAGAAAATCAACTACCAAAAGGTTATTTGTTTGTTATTTTCAGTTATTTTTCAACAAATTTCTTCATTTTTTTTCAAACTTTTGTTAGACTAGTAAAGTTGGACAAGAATTGAAGCAGAAGGAGCACAAAAATGAGACAAAAATACGAAGGGATCATTTTCGATATGGATGGGGTCTTAGTTGATAGTGAATCATTTTACTACCGACGTCGAAAAGCCTTTCTTAAAGAATATGGGTTATCCATCGAAAAGTTACCGATCGCATCGTTTGTTGGGGCAGACATGCGCAGTTTATGGCAATTGATCCTTGAAGAAAATGATACAGAGTATGATGAAGTCTTTTTAACTGAGAAATACCATCAGTATAAAATTAACCATCCGATCGACTATAGTGAGTTGATCGAGCCGGATGCTAAAAGAGTTTTACAATTTTTAAAAAGAAAAGGTTACAAAATCGGGTTGGCCTCATCATCAAAAATGGATGTTATTCAGGAAGTATTGAAGATCGGGCAGCTAACAAGTTTTTTTGATGTAGTCATAACAGGATCTCAGTTTGAGAAAAGTAAGCCTGATCCTAAAATCTATGAGCATACAGCAAAAGAGTTAGGTATAGCAGTAGAAGATTGTCTGGCTATCGAAGATTCTGAAAAAGGCATCCTTTCGGCTCATAGTGCTGGATTGACTGTTTGGGCATTGAAAGACACTCAGTTCGGTATGGATCAATCATTGGCAGATGATGATCTGGAGACATTAAGCGATGTGTGTAAAAAGTTGCAAGAGTTGGACAAAATAGGTTACACTGGCTAATGGTTGCCCCAAAAAATGAGCCAATATTACAAACTCAAAACATTTCTTAAAAAAATACAATTAGTTAGTGCTTGAAAGAACGGTTTGTGATATAATTTTCTGTAGGTGTTTTTAAGGACTATTTAAAGTAGATAAGAGAATCATACGATCCGATTCATTCAGAAGAGTTGCTTCTGAGAGAAGGGCGTATAGCATAGATGGACTAATAAACGGAGGTTCCCTGAATGAAGAATAATCTGATCATTATCGTAGTTTTAGCTATAATAATCATCGCAGCTGTTTTGTATTTAGTTGGATTTTTTATGAGAAAGAAAAATCAAATGAAACTCGATAATCTGGAAAAGAGGAAAGAAGAGCTGTTTGACTTACCAGTGATCGAAGAAGTCGACGATGTCAAAAAGATGCATATGGTTGGTCAAAGCCAAAACACATTTAGAGAATGGAATCAACGTTGGACGGAAATTTCGACTCGTTCTTTTGCAGAACTAGAAAGTCAGATATTTGAAGTTGAAGAGTTGAATGAATCTTTTCGTTTTATGAAAGCAAAAAAAGCCGTTGCTGCAGCTGAAGATACGATGGACGAAATGGAATCAGAAGTCGAGATCATCCGTAACGGATTAAGAGAACTGCGTGAAAGTGAAGAACGTAATTCACTTGAAGTTCAAAAAGCGCTGGATGTTTATGAAGAACTTAGCAAGTTGCTTCATGATGAAAAAGCTGAATTCGGTTCAGCCTATCCAGAATTACAAAAACAAATCAAAAATATCGAACTTGAGTTTACTCAATTCGTTACATTGAATACATCGGGTGATCCGATCGAAGCTCGTGAAGTCTTGGAGAATGCAGAACGTCATACCTATGAATTAGATGATGTCATGAAACGTATTCCACCGCTTTATGATGAGCTGACTAGAACTTTCCCGGATCAATTGAAAGAAATCGAAGAAGGATACAAACGTCTGCTTGCAGATCACTATGTATTCCCTGAAAAGAATTTTACTGAAGAATTGAGACGCGTACAAAAACGCGTGAAAAATTCAACAGTTGATTTAGAAAAAACAGAAGTAGATGCAGTAGAAGTAGCGAACCGTGATACTGCCAATGCCATCGATGCATTGTATGAAATCATGGAACGTGAGATGAACGCGAAGAAATATGTAGTTACAAATCACAAAGTTGTTGGAGACTACATTGCACATACGCTAAAAAATAATCGTCAATTGATGATCGAATTGGATCACACATCACAAAGCTATACGTTGAATCATAATGAGCTAGGACGCTCAAGAGGCTTCCAGTCTGAGATCGAAGAATTGATTCGCCGTTATGAAGATTTCGAGCCGAAATTAAAAGAGCATACAATTCCTTATTCAGAAGTTCAAGCATTCTTCAAGGATTGCTACAAGATTCTTGATGACATCGAAAATCAACAAGTTGAAATCGATGATTCATTAAAAGAATTACGCAAAGGCGAAAAAGCAGCACAAGAAAAAGTCGATCAATATGATTTCCGTTTGCGCAATATCAAACGTTATGTTGAAAAACAACGTTTACCTGGATTACCAGCTGACTATTTGGAATTTTTCTTTGTGGCAACTGACCGCATCGAAGAATTAAGCAAAGCATTGAATAGAATTCGAATCAATATGGAAGAAATCAAAAAGCTTTCTGATTTATGTAACGAAGATTTGGAACTATTAGATAAAAAGACCAATGACTTGGTTAATTCAGCTGCATTGACAGAACAAATGATGCAGTATGCAAATCGTTATCGCCATACACATGAAGCAATTCGTGTAGCAATGGAAAATAGTTTAGAACTGTTCTCAAAAGAATATAGATACCAAGATGCATTAGATGAAATTGGCACAGCACTAGAACGAGTTGAGCCGGGAGCATTCAGAAGAATCGAAGATTTCTATTTCAATAATCTTGATGCAATTTAAAAATAAAGGGTGAGACGCTAGTCGTCTCACCCTTTTCTATTAAACTGCCTGTTGAACTGGTAATTCGAAAAGTATATAATAAGAAAGAATTTCAAAGAGAAGAAGGTAATGTAATGATTTATTTTGATAATAGCGCAACTACAGCTATTTATCCTCAGGTTTTGGATACTTATGTAAAAACAAGTCAACGAATCATCGGTAATCCCTCAAGTCTTCATGATTTAGGAACACAGGCAGGTCGCTTACTGGAAAAAGCTCGAGAACAAATTGCAGAGCTGATGCACGTCAAAACAAGTGAAATCTTTTTTACCAGTGGTGGAACAGAAGGCGACAACTGGGTATTAAAAGGAACTGCACTGGAGAAAAAACAGTTCGGACGTCATATCATTATTTCAAATGTGGAACACCCAGCAGTTTCAGAAACGGCCGAACAATTAGCAGAAAATGGCTTTGAGCTTTCGATCGCACCAGTAGATGAAAATGGTCGTGTCAAGGTAGATGAGTTGGCAAAACTGATTCGTAAGGACACGATCCTTGTATCTGTTATGGCTGTTAACAATGAAGTTGGTACGATCCAACCGATTCAGGAAATTAGCGAATGTTTAGAAGCTTATCCAACGATTCATTTTCATGTTGATGCAGTACAGGCGATTGGCAAAGTAAATCAAGAGCAATGGCTGACAGATCGAGTTGATTTTGCGACCTTTTCAGCACATAAATTTCATGGTCCCAGAGGTGTCGGTTTTATTTACTGGAAACACGGGCGAAAATTAGAGCCGTTGTTAAATGGTGGTGGTCAAGAAATGAATCACCGCAGTGGAACTGAGAATGTGGCTGGGATCGTTTCAATGGCGAAAGCATTACGTTTATATATGGATAAAAGAAATGAGAAACCAGAACATACAGCAATTATACGTCGTTATCTTCTTGAAGCCCTACAGGAGTATAGCAATGTAGCAATTTTTTCAAAAGATACGACAGAGTTTGCTCCGCATATTTTGTGTTTTGCACTAAAAGGCGTGCGCGGAGAAGTCTTAGTTCATGCATTAGAGGAAAAACAAATCTATACATCGACCACTAGCGCCTGCTCTAGTAGAAAAAAAATTGCCAGCAGTACTTTACACGCAATGAAGGTCCCTGATTCCTTAGCGACTTCCGCGATTCGTGTGAGTTTAGATGAAAGTAATACGATTGCAGAAGCAGAACAGTTTATGATTATTTTTAATCAGCTATATAAGAAGTTTTCGATATTGAATTAAATAATAAAGTGAGAAGCAACGGCTGTCCTAACGGATCGTAGTTGCTTTTTTTGATCAAAACTAGGGAAGGATCATATAATAAAAACGAGTAAATCACCAGATAAAGTGGATTTGACTGAAACCTATCTTTTGTATTTATTAAATAAGGATGGTACCCTCAATTTATCATAGCAAGGAGGGAATAAAATGAAGAACGGACATGAAATTTTGAACGATCCATTTCTAAATAAAGGAACAGCTTTTACCAAAGAAGAGCGTGAAAAATATGGGTTAAGTGGCTTGCTACCGCCTTTTGTTCAAACGATCGAAGAACAAGCGGAACAGGCTTACCAACAATATCAAAAAAAGGCGTCTGCACTTGAAAAACGCCATTTTTTAATGGAAATTTTCAATACGAATCGGACATTATTTTATTTTTTATTTAGCCAGCATGTCGTGGAGTTCATGCCGATCGTATACGATCCCACCATTGCAGATACTATCGAAAACTATAGTGAACTTTTTGTAGATCCTCAATACGCTGCCTATCTTTCGATCGATGAACCAGATCAAGTAGAACAAGTGTTGAAAAATGCCGCAGGTGACCGTGAAATCAAATTGATCGTTGTGACAGATGCAGAAGGGATTTTAGGCATTGGTGATTGGGGGACTAATGGAGTAGACATTTCCGTTGGTAAATTGATGGTATACACAGCTGCTGCAGGAATCGACCCAGCGACAGTCTTGCCAATCGTCTTAGATGTAGGGACTAATCGTGAAAGCTTATTGAAGGATCCCATGTATTTAGGAAATCGTCACGAAAGAGTTCGAGGAGAAAGGTACATGGAATTTGTGGATCGATTTGTTCAAGCCGCAGAAAAATTATTTCCGAAGCTATATTTACATTGGGAAGATTTCGGCCGTTTGAATGCTGCAACGATCTTAAATAAATATAAAGATCGGATAACAACTTTCAATGATGATATTCAAGGTACTGGAATTATCACTTTAGCTGGTATCTTAGGGGCATTAAATATTTCAAAACAAACATTTACAGATCAAATCTATCTTTCTTTTGGAGCTGGAACTGCTGGAGCTGGAATAACAAAAAGAATATATGACGAAATGATCCAGCAAGGTTTATCTGAAGATGAAGCCAGAGCGAAATTCTATTTAGTGGACAAGCAAGGTCTGCTTTTTGATGATATGGATGACTTGACACCAGAACAAAAACCTTTTGCTAGAAGTCGGTCAGAGTTTGAACATTCGGATCAATTGACGAATTTGGCTGCGGTAGTGAAAGAGATCCATCCAACGATTTTAGTAGGGACATCGACTGTTCATGGAGCTTTTACGGAAGAAATCATCAAGGAAATGGCAAGTCATACTGAACGGCCTATTATTTTCCCATTAAGTAATCCAACGAAATTAGCGGAAGCGACAGCAGAGGATTTATTGAAGTGGACAGATGGTAAAGCGTTGGTTGCTACAGGGATTCCAGTTGAACCTGTCACTTATAATGGCGTTACTTATGAAATTGGTCAAGCGAACAATGCATTGGTTTATCCAGGGCTTGGTTTAGGAACGATTGCAGCTACAGCGAAAGTATTGAACGACGAAATGATCTCTAAAGCTGCACATTCATTAGGAGGGCTAGTGGATCCTAATAAACCGGGAGCTGCCGTTTTACCGCCTGTTTCTCAATTGACCCAATTCTCAGAAACCGTTGCAGTAGCTGCTGGACAAAGCGCGCTTGATCAAAAGTTGAATAAAGAACCTGTAAGCGATATTCATGCTGCTATCGAAGCAAATAAATGGTCACCTGTCTATCGTACATTAAAGGATTAGGAGGAGAATACCATGGCATTTCTCACGTCTATAGAAAGTATTCTTTCGATCATTCTGATTATTGGTTTAGGTTTTCTTTTGAGAAAACGAGGGTATTTTGCAGACAGCTTTAGCGGGAATATTTCTAAGTTGATCATGAATGTTGCTTTGCCAGCATCCATTTTTGTTTCTGTACTGAAATATTTAACAAGAGACAAACTCTTTTCGCTGTCCGGAGGATTGTTTTACTCATTTATTGCTGTCATCATCGGCTATCTACTAGCTTGGCTCATGGTAAAACTATTTCGGGTCCCAGTTGGACGACGAGGAATCTTTATGAATACGGTGGTCAATGCCAATACTATTTTCATTGGATTACCGTTGAATATCGCCCTTTTTGGAGAAAAGAGTTTACCTTATTTCCTTGTTTACTATGTGACTAATACAGTGTCGACATGGGCTTTTGGTGCGCTGCTGATCGCCAATGATGATCCTACAAAGTCTGGGAAAGAAAAACATCAAAGCTTAAACTGGAAAAAACTATTGCCACCGCCTTTGCTCGGTTTCATCGTTGCACTGGTCTTTCTATTATTAGATTTACCTGTGCCTACGTTTATCAACTCTACATTAGTTTATGTCGGCGGGATCGTCACACCACTTTCACTGATTTATATCGGGATCGTTTTAGCAGATGCAGGTCTTAAAAGTATACGTTTTGACAAAGACACCATTGCTGCACTCTTTGGAAGATTTGTTTTATCTCCTGTAGTAATGGCTGCCCTGATCATTTTTGGCGGCAGTATGCTGGGAAGTCTGCCTATGTTGGAGATAAAAACGTTAGTTGTTCAAGCGTCTGCGCCTGCTCTTGCTGTTTTACCAATTTTAGCAAATGAGGCTCATGGAGACGTAAAATATGCGACTAATGTAGTGACAACGAGTACGATTCTTTTTGTAGTGGTTGTTCCGATCGTTGTCAGTCTTTTGCAGTTTTTATAGAATCTAATCTATCGATGCAAAATGATTCATTGTAATAAATGAAAAAAATTATAGTTTATAGTCTCTTTTTAGAGTCCGGAATAAAACTGTTTTCTAGTTTTGTTCTGGACTCTTTTTTTGGATTGGGATAAATCTATCTCCATTGTTAAGCTAAAAAAAGGCGAAGTAAGTTGTCTGAATTAGGTGTTTAAATTTGGATGCCCCTGTGTTATAGTAGTTCAAGCAAATATTTATTGTTGGCATTTCAAAAAAGTTAAAAGTATTTATAGCAGAAATGCTGATAAATCAAGCTTTATAAAGAAGGATTGAAGAAAATTGAACTATACAGAAATTATTGTCTAGAAAGGTGAAAAACGTGGATTAACAAGGAAAAACCTTCATTTCAATAATTCTTTTGCTACTATAAATTAAGAAGAAAAATAATGATTGTTAGCTCTAATGTTAGCTCTTAAATATTATAGTGATGTTTTCATATGAGTTCATAATTAGCAGTAAGTAGAGCAAAAATACTGTAATATAAGCGTTTCTATCAATCTTGTTTTGTACAAATGAATTAAAAAAAGACCTACTGTTCTCGCGAATGTTCCCGGTAGGTCTTTTTTTAGTTTGTAACATACTGAAATATGTTACAATTTGAGTTGATGAGCAGTGTAGGATTGACCACTTGCTAACAGTTATTAGTTTGACACTAATTAGAAAGGTGATATTATGACTCAAAATATTATGGGAAAGCCTAAATCTCAAAAAATTATTCCTTTACTTTATAAAGAACTTAATTCGACTGAAGATGGAGGGAAATTTCGAAAAACTGTTTTTCATATACATACTCCTGCTTCGTATGATTATGAATTAATTGATACAGAAACTCAGAATTTACTTGAAATTGCTAAAGTAAGTAATTGGAAAGATTTCACAGAAAATGATTTGATGAAAATCTGGCACTATGAAAAAATCTCTGTGTTTCCAGACCATAGTATTCTAGATATAAGCCGAATTATGCCAAAAGACTTTTCGGATATAAAAGAATTTTTGGCATATTTAATCGTTGCACATTCTATACTTAAAGAGGAGATAGAATTATGTCTAGTGACAGATCATAATACTATTACTGGGTTTGGAAAATTAGACAAAGCAATTGATATTTTGCTTCATGAGCGAAGTGACTATCAAGTTAAAACAAGGCTAGAACTTGGCATAGAAATTTCATGTTCAGATAAGAATCATATAGTTGTAATATTGGATAGAAGAAACAAAACTCAAATTCGTGACCTTACTACTTGGCTTGAAAAAAATATTATTTCAGACAAAGATGGTACTATTCGTACGTCATTTGATGTTTTTAGTGAGGTCAATAGAATAAAAGCAATTGGGTATATAGCGCATATTAACACGTCAAAAATATTCGAAAAAAATTATTTGAGTGGAACTTATAAAAAAAGATTATTTAATTCAGGATTATTTAATATTGTTGGAGTAAAAGATATTATTCAGATAAGTGGAATTGAAGAACGTTTATCTTATTATAGCAATCAAAAATTTCACTTTGTTGTTGATAATGATTCGCATAATATTGCACAATTAAAATCTGGCTTTTTTTATGTTAAGGGCGATAAATTAAATTTCACTACGCTACAAGCAGCCTTTCAAGATTTTTCGCTGTCAGTTTGTTATAAATTACCCAGTTTGCCGAAGCAGTACATTAAGGCTGTATACATTGAAGGAAAAGAATTTCTTAAAGGTAAAACTACAGAACCTTTAATAGTAAAATTCTCAAGTATGATGAATGCTTTTATTGGCGGTCGAGGAACCGGAAAAAGTACTTTGTTAAATATACTAGGTTTTGTTATTTCACAATACTGCGAAACATCGGAAGAACTAAGAAAAATTCTTTCACAAGGTACTTGTTGCGTAGTTTATCATTATTTAGATGAAGATTATTATATTTGTGTTCATTCAAGTGATGAAGAGAACAATGATATCTTTGTTGATAATTATTTTAATGAAACTCTGAGTTTGTTAAGAAATTCTGAAGATGATGAAGAAAAAACTCGTAAAATAGCAATTAATAATAGAGTCCAGGTTTTCACTTATGATGGAAGAAATATAATGATTTGTAAAAATCAAAAGCAAATTCTAAAAAAATTGTTAACTCGAAAATTTACAGTCAATGATTTAGTGAGAGTTGCAGGAAGTGAGTATGAGATCACAGATTTCTTTGATAAAATTCTTTTTGAAAATAAAAGAATAAAAAATCGGAGTAATTACTCAAAGTATGGAGATGGCTTTAAGGGATTGTTTAATAAGTACGATAAAAAAGACAGTATACTTGAAACTAGAAAATTAAAAGTTAGGAATTTATTGGATTCCTATAATGAATCTCAGGAAGGCAAATTGAAAGTTGTTTTTTCTCAAAAGAAAATTGATGATGACTATTTCGATTGGATTGCTGCATTAGGTATTTCGAAATATGATGGTTTTAATTACTTTAAAAAATATGCTATCACTTTTATTGATTTGGCTGATTATCTCAATGTAAAATCTAAACAAGTCGGGGGTAGTATTGAATTACTACGATTTTTTTATAAAAAGGATTATGGTAAATTTATTAATGTTGATAGTGTCTCTCGTTTTTTTGAAGAACCTTCTAAAGAGACTGCAGAACTTGAGTTGAAGTTTTTAAAAGACAAACAGGACTTACTGGTCTTTCACGAATTGTTAAGACAGTGGCTGATTAATACACGTTGCGAACGGTATGCTAAAGATTTTCTAAAAGATTATTTCAGATATAGTGAGCAATTTACATTAGAATTTAACATTAATAATAAAGAGTCAATTGATATGAGAAGAGCTAATTATCAAAATATAAGTAAGCTATCAATGGGACAAAAAGTTGTTGCTATTCTTTCTTTTTTGCTTTCATATAGTCAGTACGTCGGAGATTACTCGCCTTTTATTATAGATCAGCCTGAAGATAATCTTGATAACCAATATATTTACAAAAATTTAGTTGCTGATTTAAGAAATCTAAAGCAATCTAGACAGATAATATTGGCTACTCACAATTCTACTATTGTTATGAATAGCGGTTGTGAGCAAGTATTGGTTATGAATTCAGATAACAAGCATGGTTGGTGTGAAGCTTCAGGTTATTTTTCTAATCCACAAATCATAAATCACGTTATTAACATTCTAGAAGGTGGAAAAAAAGCATTTTCAGATAAAATATTTGTTTATAAAGAAAAACTTCCTAATGATATTTCTGGAAATGTAACAGATGAAATCAAAAAGAATGCACAAAAGAATCTACTAGTAGATGAAGTAATTCAAAAACTAGATTATTTAGTATTAAATGATGAGTTAGAAGTGCTAAAGAGTTTTGTTGATTTATAAAATATGAATAGCGAAAGTTTACTTTAGTAAATTATTAATCCCATTAAAAAAATCACTGCTATATACAAATGAAATAAAAAAATGTACTAACTCCCAAAAGTCAGATTTTCCGATCTAAATTTGGGAGGCGGTACAATTCTTAGTAGGTCTTTTTATAAATTAACTGAACTGATAATTAGCTTTCTTTGAGTAGTCCAACGGAATAAGGTGCTTTGGAATCGATGTCCTTGTGATGAGTTAAGTTTTTTACCTCATCTTTAACATTTTTGGCGTGTTCGAGATCGCCAATATCTTCTAAAATAGTAATGAAATTGGTGATTTGTTGCATGTATTTTGGTTCACCTGTTTCTATCCAATTTGTTAAGTTTTCAAGATATTTTAAATTCATTCTGAAACTGTAGTTTGAGTTTGTTTTATCTAAATCTTTAGCAATGTTTATGTATTTTCTGGTTAAGTTGTATTCTTTACGATGTAGAGTGATGGAGATAAGATTTATTAAAGTGTTATACGCAAATTTTTTAGTAGTGTAGTCTCTTTTTCTTTCGTTATCTATAGGGTATGCTTTTTGAATTAAATGTGTCACTTGATCTGTAGAGAAAAAAGTTATAGTGTTTGATAATAGTTTATATTCAAATCCAAAAAAATATTTTACGTTAGATAACTCATTGTAAATAATTTCAATGTCTTCTTTTGAGATACCTTCTACTTCTTTCCATACTCTATGAAAAATTGAAGATTCTGATTTTGACAATTGGTATTATGGTTGTGAAAATTATCAGTTGATGGAAAAATCTGTGAAACAAAAAGCAGATGCAGAAGGAGTTATCTATAGTGATGATTTCGAGATTTTAATTGCTGGTGATGTTACAGCGATCATTGAAGAGTTGTCATAGGATAGAAGTTTGTAGTTAAGAGAAAGGGAGAAATATTGAATTACAATGAAATCCAAAGTTTGTTAAATAAAATATACTACGATTTTTTTGTTCTAGTAAGAGCTGTTTGTATTACCACAGCTAATTGTAATGAAGTAGAATTGCTGATAAAATTCATAATTTTCCTAAATCTAGTGTAAATTTTAATTGTTTGATGGCGGAATTGGTTGAATATGCCGACTTTTTAGAATACTTCTTGAATAAAAAAAATCTTCAACAGGAAACTATCAGTATTATATATAAAGAACAGCTGAGAGATATCAAACAAATATTGAAAAAGCAAGAATATATCTGAAATATAATTAACTCATATGGTACAATATAAAGTGAATTGTACCAGAATTTTGGAGGAGATTTATTGAAGGATACTTATGATATCTTATGGGAAAAAATAATTGATATGGGATTAGAAGAATATTTATTAAGTAAAGGGGTTAGTGAAGCAAGTTTAAAATCTAGTAAAGAACAATTCTCATTAGAAGATCGAGAGTTATACAATTACTACCATTACAAAGATCGAGTCGAAAATGATAAACTTGTGCCTGTAAAGAATATTGAAGGAGTAAGTCGAGTAGTAGATTTTTCATGGTTTAATATTTTGAATTATAGCATTTTAGGAGTTGCACAGAAGGATTATGATATAAATATTGAGCAATCTAGATTTTTAAAACAATTATTATTGCTAGAAGAAAACAATATAGAGGGACTTCAAAATATGTATAACAATACTGGAAATATTTCTTTTCTTGCTTTTCAAAATGAAGATGAAATAAAATATTTTCAATGTATTGATGGAAATCATAGAAGTATTTTAGCAAAAGTATTAGGTTTAAAAACTATCCGAGCAAGTGATATTTATTACTATGAGTATAATGCAGAAAATTTTAGGCTGTATAATATTTATAAAAAAGAAGAGACTGACTTCTTGAAATTTTTGGAGCAGACAGAATTTAAAATTAATAAACTAGATGAGTTTTCAAGTGGTAAACGAATTGTTTTAGATTATTTAGATTTTAATGAATTCTTTAGCAGTATTGCTCTTTGTCCATTTGATCAATATGAATTTAAAAATAATCCTCAAGCTGTATTTGAAATGATTGATCGAGCTGAGGAAATTAAGAAATTAATAGAACGAATAAATAAAAGATCGACGATATATTTACATTTATATACGCTCTTCCCTAAAAAAATTATGAATTTAAGAAAATACTTTTTTTCTGATAGAGTTACGGTTAAATCTCTCGCTAAGGTAATTGCGTTGAAAAAATGTTTAGAAAATCATTTGAATTGATAAAACTTTACACTCATTAAATTGAGTGTTTTTTTATTGAAAGTAAAAATTTGATTTATGGAGAATTGAGAGGTATGTATACATTTGATGATGTAATTCAAGAACTCGATTTTGTTATCAGTTTAAAAACTCTGAAAAATTGGGCGAATAAAATTGAAAAATTAACAGATACTCATTTTGTAAGAAAATATGCCAAAAACACAGATGGTCGCTCATATGGGTATAAAGTATTTAGTTTTGATCAAATCGAACGGTTTAAAAAATTAATTTCTATGAGAGAACAAAGTATCTCGCTAGGAAAAGCAATTCTAAATGCTTTTCTTTTTATTGAGGAAAAAGAACAAATGGAAATAATCGAAGTTAGAAAGAAAGTGAAGGAAAAAGAAACGATTATTGAAGAACTACCAGAAGTTTAGGAAGAAAAGCAAAAAAATGATGGTCGAGTATTCAATGAACAGTTTTTAGAAGCTTATTTTACGTATAAAGATTTAGAAACTCGTGAAGCATTTAGTGTACCTATGTTAACGAAGGCTTGTAGTGAAGAATTAAAGCTAGGTGTCTATGATAAAGATTTTCCAGCAAAATCTTATCTTGTTAGTCATGAATCCTATTATGCCAATGAAAAAGAAAATGAACTGGTATCCTTAAATAGTGTAGAGGTCACAACCATTATGAATCAAGTTCAAACAACGATAACTTCAACTTATCGAATTAATTTAAAGAAAATAAGCGGTAATTGGCTGATCGATCACGTGGAGTTTTTAGGTAGCCAAATAAAATAAAAAAACAGTTGATATTAAAGTAGCTAAAGATAAAATATTAAACAATACACTGAAACAGGAATAGTAACAGGATAGCCTTTTTCTGTAGGGAAAGGCTATTTTATACATAATCATTACGTCGTATAAATATTATCTAATTCTCAAAATATTTCATGGTATTAATAGGTATTTAAATTGTTTCAGTGAGTATTTCTTTATTTTGACAACCTTGTTATACTTGTAGTGAAAAAAATATTTAAAATAGAATATTTATAGGGCAGGGGATAGGTATGGCAGATAAGCAAATAAGGAAGAACATAGATGAATTAGAACAAAAAGTAACTATTATTGAAAAAGATACATTTCATATACAAGAAAAAATGAATACTTTTCTTGAAAAGCGAGGAATGACAACAGCATCAAAAATAACAATATTAATATCTGTATTTTCACTTTGTCTAAATGCATATATATTTTATGCTAATAATAATTTATCTAAAGCTTTAGCAAATAATCAATCGTATTTTGAAAAAATGGTTTTTGACGTTAGTTTTTATGATAAAAAAGAGTCCGTTGTATTGAATGTTGGATACAACGAAGTGTTGGATGTAAATGTAAATCCAACAATTATCAATTTCAAAAAAGGATATGCCCATAAGATATCGATTATATACTATAACGGGCTTGATTTTTTTGTTTTAGATAAATCTGTAAAGCTGGATAAAGTCGATAAGAAAGCTTCTAAAGATAATTCTAAAAAGTATTCGTATTCTTTACAGAATAATGGAGAAAGCGAAGAAAGCTATTTTTCTTTGGTATATCTATTAATTGAAGACTATAACGGAGAGAAAGAGATTTTTCCTATATTTCATGGTATAGATAAAAAAAGCAAAGAAGTTTTTATGCAAACAGCTATAGATGACACACTATTAATGTTTACTAATGAAAAAACGATGCTTAGTATGAAGTCACTTAAAGAACCAACTGAAAAACAAAAGCTAGATAGTGGAATTTTTCTAAAAGAGCAAGTTCCTGTTTATAAGAAATTGAAACTTGAACTGAAAGAAGCTGGTATCTTAAAATAATTACTAAAAAACTTTTATTTCATTGGAAAGTTCACTTATACATAAATAATACGTCATGTAAATATTGTCTATCCAAATAGAAGCTCCAATGATATTATTATTGTATGAAATATCTATAAGAGGGTGAATAATTCATGACAATACAAAGTGACTTTTCTGGAGCAAGCCAAAAGGCTACTGCTTTAAAGGGTGCAACAGATAAATTGATTCAATCAGCTTCGATTACTAAAGATACTCAAACAACTGTGGCAGGTAATACAAATGCGCAGGAAGCAATCACGACAGCTCAAGAAACAGCCACAAAAATTGCACAAGCAGTTTTTCAAGCTTCCAGTAATCTTCAAAGTGTAGCAAAGGAATTTGAAGCGCTGGATCAAAAAGTAGCGAATACGATGATTCGAGGTCTAGGTAAATGAAGAAACTTGAAGTACTTCAACTAGAAGAACAGCAATTGCAGTTAAAAGAAGAATCGATTGCAAATGAAGAAAAGCAGGTAAGGCGGATAAAAGAAAGCTATGAACAACACTTTCATGAAGCACGTCATTTTTTAGATAATCTATGCTATCTATTCCATAAAAACGAGCAAGGTACATTTTATCAATCGTTGATGGATGAATATTCTCAAGAATCAAGGAAAATACTAGAACATTTAGAAATAGATGAAATAGAACTCCATGATCAAAAGAAGAGAGTAGTAGACCAACTAGAGGATATCGATTATGAAAAGAGAAAATTATTAGTAGAGGAGGATACGAATGAGTGTTGATATGTATGTTTCATCGTCTCAAAGTCAAGCTTCTAGCGTGTCTTCAATGTGTAAGACACAAAAAGAAGGGTATCAAGAATTACAAAAAGCAATCACTGATTTTGTGGTTGCAAGTCCCTTCTTGACTGGGAAAGCGTATGATTCGGCTAAAGCTTATTTTAATACGGTGCTATATCCTTTAGCACAAGGTGGCATATTATTATCAGAAGCCGTTGAACAAGCCGTTAAGAAATTTCCAGAAGAATATATTTCTCAAGTGGATAGTGGTGATTTGAAACAATCAGAATTGGAAGAAAATATTCGTAAAGCAGATCAATTATTGAGTCAGGCAGAAAATATTCGTAGAGAATTACATTCGTCCAAAACACCAGATGCAACCAAAGCATTTCAGTTATTAGGAAATGCAGCATTGATCGGCATGTATAGTGCGACAAAACAAAAACTAGAAGAACAGCTACAAAAATTGTTGGCATTTAATGGAAGTTCCCCTTCTATCTTTTCTGAAATCGCTAGTTTACAGCAAGCGGTCAATCAAGGATTGGCACAAGCTAATACCGCTTGGAATGGGGCGACAGGAACGTTTATAGTACCGAAAAATCTTTCGTGGAAAAATACGATCTCTGCGAAATGGGCAGAGTATGAAGAACGACATGCAGATAATTTAGAAGTGAAAAAAGTAACGCTTCAAAATGGCGAAACATTTTATGAAGTCTATAGAAACGGTAAGCTAGATAAAGATGCAACGAATGAATTAGCAGTCGAAATCGCAAAAGATGATTTAAAATCATTAAAATCTTTTCTCGCTGGCGCAAGCTATCAGGTATTAGAAAACAATGGTGTGAAAGCATTGTTGGATGGTCTTTTTGGAGAAAGAGATGTAAAAGACTCCCTGCAACAGCATAAAGGGTATAATGAAGGTGTGTTTGTAGGGAACTTATTAGGTGTATTTCAAGCTGGAGCGGAATATGTCGGTGGTGCTATGTGGTTATTTGGTGGTACGGCTGGTAGTCTCGTAACCGCACCTGCAACTGGAGGGGCTAGTCTAGGTACAATTCCAGCAGTGGGGGCAAATACATTAGCTGTTTGGGCACATGGAACAGCAGTTGGCGGTATGAGTGTCCAAAATATTATGAGCGGTGATAACTACAACCATAAAGCGAAATCGGTTGAAAATATGGACGAATTCTTTGATACTGATTTTGGTTCAAAGCTTAAAAATAATGTGTCGAAGACAAAGAAACGCGTGGATGGACAAAATGTTTATAAAGTAGATAAAAACATGCCTGAATATGGTTTGAAAAAAAATGATCAATTGTATTTAGATGGTATGCATAAAGATCATTTAGAAGTATTTGGAAAACATGGTGATGCAAAAACTGTGTTGAATTTGGATGGAAGTAAAAATATGGATAAAGCAATAAAAGCAAATGGGAGGGTATTAAAGTAATGGCAACCAGTGATTTAGATGTAGTATACAATTTTTACAAAAACTTTAATGATAAAAACAGTGACAATTCGTTAGAGCAAAAAGAATTATTAGATTTTAAAGAAGAGGTTGTTGAAAATATAAATTATGATTTGGCAAAATTAGAAGAAATTTTACAAAAGATACAAAAAATAGATATGACAAAATCATTAAATGAAATTAACTACTCATATGCTTTTAGAGATGTGCTAACTGATTTAAATAGCACTTTAGTGGACCTATCTTCAGAGTTTTCAGATTTCCATAAATTTAATATAAAATTTATAGGAAAATTACCAGAGGGTCCAAAAGATGATTCGGAGCTTATCTAAATTATAATTTTTTTCGATAGGAAGTTAAACAAAGGAGGAAGTAATTTCTTAGGGTAGATATGGAATTAACATTTAATGTTATCAAAAAGAATGAAGCAGAGAGATTGATATTAGTTACAGTTATAGGACTTTTAGAATCTTTGGAAAATGAGTTGTTAACAATTGAGGATTGTGAAAATTATTTGTTTAGTCCGTATTCTGTGAGTATTCTAGAGGAAAAAGGATTAAGTGAAGATGTTATTGAAATTGTAGAGTTAGGATGCGAATTGGAAGATGTTCAATCTTTAAGACCAGCTAAATTAAAAGATGGAATACGAGAGCTGAAAGAGCAAGCGAAAGAATATTTGAAAAAAATAGCACCGTCTGATGATCCGTATGATGTAAAGAAGTGGTTAGATATGCATTAAAATAGATGAGATTTTTTACATAGGTATGTGAAAATTTTTAGCAATAATGCTATGATTTTTCGCATACCTTTACTATTAGTAAAAAACCTTGCACTAGATGAAGGGAATGTACGTTCGCATAGTTGAACTGTCTTAAAGGAAGGTGGTTATTATGTCGGACAAGCCCGATTTATTAGATACTTATTTTATGCAGTATGAAGATAGGAAAATGAAAAAATGGATGACTGCATTTTCGATTGGTGAATTAACCAGTGCAATAAAAAAAACGAAAGATGAAGCAAGAAAGGATATTCCACGATTACCACAACAAGATTTATTATACATAGAAAAGTGTCTAGATGTTTCTATTAAGCAAAACAAAGTGCTGGAAATACAGTTGAACAGTAGGGATCATTTAGGGAGGGTTAAGGATCACATCATAGGTACGTTTCGGGGCTTTGCTGATTTAGATACTATTATTATTAACACAACGAAAGAGGGTGAACAATACGACCAATATATAGATTTCACTGATATAAGACATATAATAGTTCATAACTATAATAAGTGGTTTGTTCCAAAAATGGATCACGATCCATTTGAAGAATTTGAGTTAGAAATTGCTCCGGAAGTAGATGAATTTTGTAATGACTATTTTAACGATGGAGATTTTATTGAATAGATTATTTTGAAACACCTTAAATTATAAGGTTTTTTTTATTTAGGGAAAGTAGGTGATGTGCTAACATGATTACAGTAGCAAAAGAAGATGTTGTAAAGTTAGGTTTTAAACCTTATCAATCGGAACGTATCATTCGTGAAGCAAAAGCATTACTTGTTGAACGGGGTTGTCTTTTTTATCAAGGAAGTAAAGTTAGACGAGTTCCCAAAAATATTGTAGAAGAAATGCTTAATGCGAAGTTTGAAGAAGGTGTAGAAGATGGCGAAAACGCCAAATGTATATAAGAATAAAAAAACAGGTAAGTATTATTTTGCAGCAAATATGGGTTTCGATGAAAAGGGAAAAAAGGATTCAAATATTTAAACGAGGTTTTAAGACGGCTAGAGATGCTAAGAAAGCTTATAATGAATTTTTGAATGATTATGAAGAACATGTCCCACATAAAAATGATAAAAAAATAACTTTTAAAGTGTTCTATGAGGAATATTATAAAAGCTGGTATAAAAATCAAGTTAAGAAAGCAACGTTTATTACTACTACTAGTATTATTGAGAATCATTTGAACTATTTTTATGACTTCGTTCTTAGTGAAATTAATGTCATGGATATTCAGAAATTCCAAAATTATATGGTTGATGAATACAAAACTCAACAAAGAAAAGGCTTGTCTAAAGCATATATAAATTTAATTCTTGCTAATTTATATAGTATTTTTGAACGTGCTGTTGTGTATGGATTGCTGGAAGAGAATTTACCACGAAAGGTTGGAAGAGTTAGGGAGGAAAAATTAGAGGTTGATTTTAGGACAATTGATGAGTTTCATAAAGTAATGAATATCATAGACGAATCAGATAATTTATTGTTTTTTAAAAAATTGCTATTCAGATTTCTTTTTATGACAGGATTAAGGTATGGTGAAGCTATTGCTTTGAGTTGGGAAGATATTGATTTTCAAAAGAAGGTGATTTTTGTAAATAAATCCCTGCATGTGGTAAACAGAAAGAATTATGATTATACAACTCCAAAAACGAGTTCTAGTGTCAGAAGTGTTTCTATTGATGAAATTACTATTCAACAATTGTTAAATTGGAAACAGCAACAATCGGTCATTAAAGATATCAATTTCATTTTTTCTTATGATGGTTTGCCGTTATCAAAGTCAACAACTTTTTATTGGTTAAAACGACTTTCAAAAAAAGCTGGAGTACATGATATCAAAGGTCATGCTTTAAGACATTCACACGTTGCTTTACTTATTTCCTTAAAGGAAGACCCGCTGGTTATTAAAGAAAGGTTAGGTTATTCTAAAATTGAGAAAACATTAGGAACTTATGGTCACTTGTATCCTAAGTAAATGAATGCTGTAGCAGAAAAGTTATCAGAATTAGATATTTAAAAATATAGAACTGTATGTTATAGTAATTCAAGCAAATATTCAATGTTAGCACTATTGTTAGCACTTTGAAAAAAACGAAAAAAATATGTCTTGAAAACGTTGATAAATCAAGCTTTATAAAGAAGGATTGAAGAAAATTGAACTATACAGAAATCATGGTTCGCTACGGCGAACTTTCAACAAAAGGGAAAAATAAAAAGAGCTTTATTTCTCAACTTGCGTACAATGTAAAACGGAATCTAGGTGATTTTCCCGCAGTTAAGATTCATGCTGACCGTGATCGCATGCATTTGTTGCTCAATGGAGAAGACAGCACGCAAATCATTCCGAAATTAGAAAAAATCTTTGGCATTCAAAATTTTTCTCCTAGTATTCAAGTAGAAAAAGAAATGCCTGTCATTCGCGAAATGGTGCAAACGATCATCAAAACAATTTATCAGCCAGGTCAAACTTTTAAAATCACGTCAAAACGTTCTGATCATAATTTTGAATTGGATTCTAATGAGTTGAATCGTGAGTTGGGTGGTGCAGTCTTTGAAGTTTGTCCAGAAATCACTGTTCAAATGAAAAAGCCCGATATTGAAATTCGAGTTGAAATACGAAACGAAGGTGCGTACCTTTCTTATGAAACGATCAAAGGTGCTGGCGGCTTACCTGTTGGAACGGGAGGTCGTGGTATGTTGATGCTTTCCGGTGGAATCGATTCACCTGTAGCTGGATATTTAGCTATGAAACGTGGCGTGGAAGTAGAAGCAGTCCATTTTGCCAGTCCACCATATACTAGCGAACAAGCATTACAAAAAGCCAAAGATTTAGCGGCAAAAATCGCACCTTATGGCGGCAGTATGCAATTTATAGAAGTCCCATTTACGGAAATTCAAGAAGAAATCAAACGAGTTGTTCCAGAAGGCTATTTGATGACTGTTACTCGTCGCATGATGTTACGTTTGACAGATGCTATACGTGAAGAAAGAAAAGGGCTAGTGATCATCAATGGTGAATCTTTAGGTCAGGTTGCTTCTCAAACGTTACAAAGTATGGTGGCAATCAATGAAGTAACAAATACACCGATCATTCGTCCTGTTGTCTCGATGGATAAAGGTGAAATCATTGAAATTGCTGAGAAAATCGATACCTTTGAACTTGCGATCCAGCCGTTTGAAGATTGCTGTACGATTTTTGCTCCGCCTCAACCAAAAACGCGACCAAGACTGGATAAGGCACAAGCGTATGAAGCACGTCTAGATGTAGAAGGGTTGATGAAACGTGCTATGGCTGGTCTAAAAGTTAGTGAAATAACTGAAACGAGTGAACAATCAGAAGAATTTGCTGATTTACTATAAAAGTTGAAAGAATAGACTTGATAACGCTATCGAGTCTGTTCTTTTTATTTATTAGGTTTTTCTCATACCTGCTCTCTTTTTCACAAACAAGTTGCCTCATCTCAAGAAGCATGCTAAACTAGTTATGTGAAATGAGTAACAAGGAGAGCTGAAAATGAAAGAATTACATAAAGAAAAAAAGATGCCAAAAGCAACTGCGAAACGACTGCCTCTATATTTACGCTATTTAAAAATGTTGGGAGATTCTGGTGTCACAAGAATCAAATCAAAAGAATTCAGCGACGTGATTCAAGTGCCTCCGGCTACGATTCGTCGTGATTTTTCTCACTTAGGAGAATTAGGTCGCAGCGGTTATGGCTATGATGTACCATATTTAATTGATGTATTCAGCCATATTTTGAATACGCAAGAAGAAAAGAGAATTGCATTGATCGGTTGTGGCAATCTAGGAAAAGCATTAGTGAAAAATAATTTTCGCCGTAACGAAAACTTGAATATCGTTTGCGCTTTTGATTCGTCAGAAGCAATCGTTGGTTTGTCTATCGATGATATTGTAATCCAGCCAATGGAAAAATTGAAGGAAGAAGTTGAAAAAACAGGTGTAACTGTTGCGATTTCAACAGTTCCAAGTCAGTATGCGCAAGAGGCCATCGACAAGATTGTTGATGCAGGAATCACTGCTATTTTGAATTTTGCGCCAGACCGCGTGACTGTACCGAACAATGTGAATGTCCAATATATTGATTTGACGACAGAATTACAGACATTGATCTACTTTGACGAGACCTTTACTAGTAACAGAGCTTAAGAAGCAAGAACATTGTTATCTGGGTGAGCTTCTACTATACTTGATATAGATGCGGATGAATGAAAGGATTTTAGTGGTAATAAAATGTATTGCGCTTTTGCTGGGAAACACAGTGAATAATTTGAACTGATGTTGACCATTCGTGTGATCCAGCTGCATGAGCCAATCTTTCGGAAAAAAGATAAAATATAAATGAGGAAAAAAGCACCTCAGTTATATTTTCCTATTTTTCAGTCGAGATTGAGCGGCTCATTCCGCTTTTAAATTAAGGAGGAGAAGTTAATGTTCGTAACTAAAAAAGGTGAGCAAGTTGAAATCATTGGTGAACAGCCTAAGGTGGGCATGAAAGCACCAGCATTTTCGTTGCCAAATCTTGATGATGAAATCGTGAGTCTTAAGGATCTTGCTGGTAAAACAGTGTTGATCAGCGTGGTTCCGGATATCGATACGCGCGTTTGTTCTTTACAGACAAAACGATTTAATCAAGAAGCTGCTAAAGTGGAAGAGGTTGTATTTATAACAATTTCCAATAATACTAAAGAAGAGCAAGCTAATTGGTGTGCTGCTGAGGGTGTAGATATGGAGTTGCTTCATGATACAAAAGGAACATTTGGTGAAGCTTACGGTCTATTTATCCCGGCAATGGGTCGATTGGCTCGAGCTATTTTTGTCATCGATCAAGAAGGGACACTTGTCTACGAAGCTGTCTCAACTGAAATTGCTGAAGAGCCGGATTATGATTTGGCCTTAGAAAAAGCAAAAGCTGCTCGATGATTTTTTTGAAATTGACTTCTGTTCACTTTCAATGGTAGAATGTAGCAAAGACGTTGAACAAGAGGAGTATTACTGGCATCGTTTTAGAGAGAAGATCGATTGGTGGGAGATTTTCACATAACCAGTAAGAAGGTAGCTTGGGAGTCGATGATTTGAATTTAGTAGAATGATTCGAGTCGTGATCGTTACCTCACGAATGAAGTGGTGTTTGTAGTTGCAGACACAATTTAGGTGGTACCACGTATAAAAAGATTATGCGCCCTAGAATACGCAAGTATTTTAGGGCTTATTTTTATGTGTTTCTTTGAATCAATACTCACTAAAATAGTCGATAAAAAACAGGAAGAAGGAATTTGTATGACAGAAGAAAAAAATCTACCAACCAAATACCAGCCGACTGAGATCGAACAAGGTCGCTATCAAAAATGGTTGGATCAGGATTTGTTCAAACCAAATGGCAATAAAGAAGCTAAGCCCTATTCGATCGTGATTCCCCCGCCAAATGTAACAGGTAAGCTACACTTGGGACATGCCTGGGATACAACATTGCAAGATATGATCATTCGTCAAAAAAGAATGCAGGGATTTGACACATTGTGGTTACCTGGAATGGATCATGCTGGAATTGCTACTCAAGCAAAAGTTGAAGAAAAGTTAGCCGAAGAAGGAATTTCTCGTTATGATTTAGGGCGTGAAAAGTTTGTCGAACAAGTATGGGACTGGAAAGAAGAATATGCTTCCCATATTCGTGAACAGTGGGCAAAAATGGGTTTGTCTTTAGATTATAGCCGTGAACGTTTTACCTTAGATGAAGGATTGTCTCAAGCTGTCCGCAAAGTGTTTGTTTCGTTATATGAAAAAGATCTGATTTATCGTGGGGAATACATCATCAACTGGGACCCCAAAGCGAAGACCGCTTTATCGGATATCGAAGTGATCCACAAAGATATCGAAGGTGCGTTTTACCATATGAGTTATCCACTGACTGACGGAACTGGAGTGGTAGAAATTGCGACAACTCGGCCTGAAACAATGTTAGGAGATACTGCAATCGCCGTTCATCCGGAAGACGAACGCTATCAAGCTTTAATTGGTAAAACAGTAACATTGCCTTTGGTAAATAAAGAAATCCCGATCATTGCAGATGAATATGTCGATATGGAATTTGGAACAGGCGTTGTAAAAATCACGCCAGCTCATGATCCAAATGACTTTGAAGTTGGTAACCGTCATGATCTTCCTCGTGTCAATGTCATGAATGAAGATGGTTCCATGAATGAGCTTGCTGGTAAATATGAAGGTATGGACCGTTTTGCTGCAAGAAAAATGATCGTTTCTGATTTAAAAGAAATGGGTCGTTTGATCAAAATTGAAACAATGAACCATAGTGTCGGTCATTCAGAACGGACAGGTGTTGTTGTTGAGCCAAGACTATCTACACAGTGGTTCGTTAAAATGGCGCCATTAGCTGAAAAGGCGATCGAAAATCAAAAGACAGACAATGCAGTTGAATTTTTCCCGCCGCGTTTTGACCAAACGTTCTTGCGCTGGATGGACAATGTCCACGATTGGGTTATTTCCCGTCAATTATGGTGGGGTCATCAAATCCCGGCTTGGTACCATAAAGAAACAGGCGAAATGTATGTTGGTATGGAAGCGCCGGAAGATGCAGAAAATTGGATTCAGGATGCCGATGTTTTAGATACATGGTTCAGTTCAGCACTATGGCCATTTTCAACAATGGGCTGGCCGGACACGAATGCTGAAGATTACCAACGTTATTTCCCAACAAGTACGCTGATTACAGGATATGACATCATTTTCTTCTGGGTAAGCCGGATGATTTTCCAAAGTTTAGAATTTACAGAACAGCGGCCATTTAAAAATGTCTTGATGCATGGATTGATCCGTGCAGAAGATGGGCGTAAGATGAGTAAGTCTTTAGGTAACGGGATCGATCCGATGGAAGTTATCGAAAAATATGGTGCAGATGCATTAAGATGGTTCTTGTCAAACGGTTCAGCACCAGGTCAGGATATGCGCTTTAGCTATGAAAAAATGGATGCTGCTTGGAACTTTATCAACAAAATATGGAACGCCAGCCGTTTTGTGATCATGAACGTTGAAGGGATGACTTTTGAAGACATCGACTTTAGCGGTGAGAAGACAGTTGCTGATCGTTGGATCTTGACACGCCTGAATGAAACAGTTGAAAAAGTAACTGACTTCTTTGAACGGTTTGAGTTTGGTGAAGCCGGCCGCCAATTGTATAACTTCATCTGGGATGATTTCTGTGACTGGTATATTGAAATGAGTAAGGAAATCTTATATGGTGAAAATGAAGCGGCTAAACAAACAACACGTAGCATTTTAGTGTATACACTAGATCAGATTTTACGTTTGTTACACCCGATCATGCCGTTTGTAACCGAAGAAATCTGGGAAAACATCCCGCATCAAGGAGAATCTCTAGTCATTGCAGAGTACCCAGTCGTACATGAAGAGTTTTCTGACGAAACGGCTGCTCGCGGAATGGAAGTTCTAAAAGAATTGATTCGTGCAGTCCGAAACATTCGAGCAGAAGTGAATACACCATTATCTAAACCAATCACCTTATTGATCAAAACAAATGATGCAGCTGTCGACAAGTTTTTGGTCGAAAACACAAGTTATATTGAACGCTTCTGTAACCCGGAAGAGTTGACGATTTCAAGTGATATTACAGCACCTGAATTAGCTATGTCTGCTGTTCTAACAGGAGCAGAACTTTATTTGCCGCTTGCAGGACTGATCAATATTGAAGAAGAAATTGCTCGTTTAGAGAAAGAATTAGAAAAGTGGACGCAAGAAGTAAAACGCGTGCAAGGAAAATTAGCGAATGAACGCTTTGTAGCGAATGCGCCGGATGAAGTGGTTCAGGCAGAAAAAGAAAAAGAAAAAGATTATCTAGAAAAACAAGTAGTTGTGAAGGAACGAATTGCCCAATTACGTACCGTTGAATAAATGAAAAAAAGGGAATGGCTTAAAATGCCATTCCCTTTTTAGCGTATCAAGAATCGATTGAATAAAAATAATATAGCATACCCATAAGTGGCTACAGACCAAAATTTGAAAATCAACAGAATTTTCATATACTCTTTAAATGGCAACTCAGTTAGTCCAGCAACTAAACAGACCAAATCATCTGGTGCAAAAGGAACTAACAACGTTAAGATCATAAGTTTTTTGATTCCTTTTTGAGGACGGTCAACCATTCGTTCAAATTTGAGGTAACGTTTTTTTGATAAAATCAATCGTACAAAGGATTTGCCGTAATAGCGAGCAAGCCAATAAACAATGATTTCTCCAATGATCAAACCAATATAGCTATAAAACAATCCTTGAAGATTACCAAACATCAACATACCGACAACTGTGGAAATCCCGCCAGGAAGAATCGGGACAATGACTTGAAGGATTTGTAAAAAAATGAAAATAAACACAGCATATTCACCAAACTGATCGATAAACGTTTGAAGTGACTGAACAGAACGAAAAATTCCTATAGAATAGCCGTAAATTACTAAAGCTGTAAAGCATAGAACTCCTAGAATCGGCAATACATAAATGATTCGCTTTAAAAACGTTCTCTCCATACTGGAAATTCCTCTCTTACTCAAGCTGATTTTTTCTTTGAAATTCTTTTGAACAGTTGATAAAAGAATACGCCTAAAAGTACAGAAATGCTAATGAAAGTACCTATGATCAAATTCTTCTGATAATAACGCATACTGATTTTGTGTGTACCTGATGGTAGTTCTATTCCTGTGAAATTGCCTAAGATACGATGACTGTCAACTTTTTTTCCGTCAACTGTTATTTTCCAATCTTTATCGTAAGGAATGGACAGATAAAGTAATGATGAATCATCTTTTTCAACAGTTATCGTGCCAGTCAAAACACCAGAGGTATGTCTAGTAAGCTGAAGTGCTTGTTCTTTTTGTTGTGCCACTAAAGAATCAAATTGTGACTGAGACAATGTTTTCAGGTCGATCGTATCTTTTTTTAGTGTTTTTTCCGTTTCTAATTGCAATTGTACGATCTCATTTTTCTTATAATAACCTAAATTGAAAATTTGATTCGTTGCAATATAGATAGAGGGTTCGATTTTTTTCCCATTTACCTTGAAAGAGGTGATTTTCTTCCAATTGATATCAGGAATATAAAGGTATAATTCACCATTAGCAGTTGTTTTTACTGTCAACGTATAATTATTCTCAGATTGAACGGACCAAAATGTTTTTTCGGCAGATTGAAAGTAATTAGACTGTTTTTTTCTGATACTTTGTAAAATTGTTTCTTGATTTTTTAACGGTTGATTCTTGGTAAGTTTGATAGAGTCAAATTCGTTTGGTACTAGAAAGCCCATGCCGATCGCTTCAGCATTTTGATAAACATGAGTCGAAGAATCTCTGGAGATATCTTCTTGATTCGCTTTTTTATCGGGTGTCACTTGATAGCCAACATTCAATAATAGGTTAATCACATTTGATTCATCGACATAAGCGATTCTTCGATCATTTTTTTGATAGAGCCCTAGTTCCTGCAATGTTTTTTGAGTCTTAGCTTCTAAAGTCGATGTATAACTTGAAACACCAGCGTAGCCGTAAAAAAGTGGGTTGTTGTAGCCGTTATTTTTTTCTTGATACCCAGCATCGTTAGAATTGATCGTTTGTTTGATACGAGATAAACCAGACTGCTTATTTTCTAAATCTGAAATGATTTCATTTTGAATTTTTGCTGTTTTACTAAACGTTTCCTGGTTTCCAAAAGGAATATCCTTGAAGCTGATCCAAAAATTGAAACTCAATTCAAAACTGACAACTAGGCACATTATAATAAATGCACTTGTTTTCTTTCTACCGTTATTTCGCTGAATGAATATGATCAATCCATAAATGATCCAAATGCTGAACAAACTAAAAAGATAGTAGTGATCTTCAAGTAAAAAATCTCTGTGATTTGAAAACTTCAAAGAGATATATCCGATAATCAATAAAGCTGAAAAAACACTAGGAACGATGATCCTTAATTTCTCTCCTTTTTTTAATTCCAGAAAGGCTTCATAAGCAAATTTGATGATCAAAAAGCTAAAGATAAATGTATTTCGATATGGAAAACCTGCTGGACTTTGGAACATATGCCAAATGGTATTGACCAACTCCAGCCAAAAACTAAGGAAAATGAACCCTACCAAAGCTGCAGCTCCAAGCTTTTCCTTTTTAGATATCGTACTAAGCTGGAAGTAAGCAAGAAAAAGCAAGACCATCAATATACCTGAGAAGACAGTTGGTAAGTGATCTAAACGTGTATCAAAATTGACATTGCCTAAACCAAATTGTGAAAGAACATCGGGACCAAATTTGGGCTTAGGTAAAAAAGTTTGCCACTCAAAGTTTGTTTTATTCGTCGAAAGCATTCCTTCCACCGCGGGAATCAGGATGAAACTAGTACTGATCCCGGTAAAGAAAGAAGTCACAAAGAATAAACGACCTTCTTTGATGAAATGCCAAAGTGATTTTTTCTCAGAAACAGATGATTTTTGATAGTACCAATAAAGGCTATAACAAACAGCGAAAATGCAAAGCATATAGCCCATATAATAATTGGTGACAATGGAGAAAAAGAGAACGCTGGCATACAACCAATATTTCTTCTTGTCCCATAATCGCTGAATACCTAATACAAGAAGTGGCAGCAGGATCAAAGCATCCAGCCACATGAAATTCAAACTATAAACAGTCACAAAACCGCATAAGCTATAAGAAGTTGAAAATAATAGGGTAGCTGTGGACGCTTGTGAATATGTTTTATTAAGGTAATAGAACATTGAAGTTCCCATGAAAGAAATCTTCAATGTGATGATCAATAAAATCACGATCGGCAGTTGATCATAAGGAAATAATAACACCAGAAAATTGAAAGGACTTAACAAATAATAAGCAGTCAACGGTAGAATAGTTCCGCCAAGAGCATCTGAAAATGAATAGAGAGAATAGGAATCTCCTTGGAAAAATTGTTTGAACGCACTTAAAAAAGGCATATATTGTGTGCCTAAATCGCTGACTAATAAATTATTATTTCCAAAAGGCGCTAGATTTAAGCAAGACCAAAGAATGATCAGCAGGAAAAATGGAAGCAGAAAGCTCCCGCTTAGTAAAAAATACTTTTTTCTTTTCGACATGGTTCATAATACTCCTTTATACTAATGATTTATCGCTGTTTTAGGATAAAGGTTCAATCAATCTAAAAAATCAAACGAACTACCTGCAACAAAGCTATGAAATAAAAAAAGATTGGATAAGACCTAAAAAATAAGTCTAGCATGAAACATAATAATGAGGCAAAATATTGCATCTCACTTTATACATATAGTCTTGTTTATTTTATCATAGCAGCCCACGATTTGACGTTGCCTCTCATTTTTTTACCCTTTTTTTAAAAAATGTCCAAGTTTTTGGACAAATTTGACTGTTTTCAGAATTAAAAACATTAATTAGTGAAAAGAAGGTAGCCTTTCGCTATAATGGAGAATGAGGAGTTGATATGATGACACTAACGATAGAAGAAGCAATTGAATGGATCCACAGTAGACTGCCATTTGGCTCAAGACCAGGACTTGATCGTGTCGAAGCTTTATTGACACGTGTCGGAAATCCAGAAGAAAAAGTCCCCACGATTCATATTGCCGGAACGAATGGAAAGGGATCGACTGTTACATATCTACGTTGTATGTTAGAAGAGCTGGGCTTAAAGGTAGGTACATTTACCTCTCCTTACATTGAACATTTTAACGAACGGATAGCGATCAATGGACAAGGGATACCTGATCATCAAATCATAAAGTACGTAGAAAAATATCAGCCGCTGATCAAGGAAATGGATCAGGATGCATCAGTATCAGGTATTACAGAATTCGAAACATTGACAGTAATGGCGCTGGATTATTTTTTAGATAAGCAAGTAGATATTGCGATTGTCGAAGTTGGATTAGGTGGATTATTGGATAGCACTAATATAGTAAAGCCGATCTTGACAGCAATTACGACGATCGGGAAAGATCACACTGAAATTTTAGGTGACACACTGGAAAAAATCGCCTTCCAAAAAGCAGGTATCATCAAAGAAAATATACCAGTCGTCACAGGTAACATTGAAGAAAATGCCTTAGCCGTTATTGAAGCAGAGGCTCACAAAAGACATAGTCGAATGTACCGTTATAATCAAGACTATAAGGTCGATTACCTACATCCTGATAAAAGTTGGGGCGAAACATTTCATTTTTATGGAGACGCTGGCAAATTACCAAATATAAAAATTCCTTTACTAGGACGCCATCAAATAGAAAATGCTGCAGTTGCGATCCAATTGTTCTATTTATATTGTCAGTTGCGTCAGATCAATTTTAGAGATCGAGATGTGTATCAAGGACTTGCTAAGGCCCAATGGCCCGCTCGCATGGAAAAAATCAGCGATGAGCCGTTGATTATTTTAGATGGTGCTCATAATGATCATGCTGTTCGTCGTTTGGCGGACAATCTTAAAAAGGAATTTTCTGGTCGTGAGATCCATATTCTTTTTTCCGCTCTTTCTACAAAGAATGTCGATCAGATGATCAGTATACTAAAACAAGTTCCGAATGTTCATCTGTATTTGACGACTTTTGAATATCCAAAAGCCATTGATTTGACGAAAATGGAGCATCTTGAAGATCATAAGACCGAGATAGTTTCTTTATGGCAGTTTGGTTTAGGCGAAATTTTAGAAAAAATGTCTTCGGATGATGTTATGCTAGTGACAGGTTCACTTTACTTTGTTTCTCAGGTTCGTGAGTTATTACTAAACTTATAATTTAGCCAAAGGGAATCTTACAAAGATGACCTGATGCTTTTAATTTAGGAGGAAATGATGAGAAAGACAGATGGAATTATTTTTGATATGGATGGTTTGTTGTTTGACACAGAATTGATTTACTATCAATCAACGCAAAAAATTGCCGATGTGATGGAATTTCCGTATAGCAAAGAACTCTATTTAAAATTTTTAGGCGTATCAGATGAAGAGGTACAGGCAAATTATCATGAAATTTATAAAGAATTTGGTGAAGAGCGAGTAGCTGAGTTTATCGAACGTTCTTATGCAGATACGATCAAAGTATTTGAATCTGGTGAAGTTCCATTAAAAGAAGGTGTTATAGAGTTACTGGATTATCTTGATGAACAAAAAATTCCAAGAATGGTTGCTTCAAGCAATGTCCGTCCAGCTATTGAGCTTTTATTAGATGGAGCAGGGATCAAAGAACGTTTTTCAGGAATTGTTTCTGCTGAAGATGTGACTCGTGCAAAACCAGATCCGGAAATCTTCCAAAAGGCATTAGCTTTTCTAGGAACAGAGGCTGAACATACGTTGATTTTTGAAGATTCATTCCATGGCGTAACAGCAGCTGCTGCAGCTGGTATACCTGTGATCATGGTACCAGATCTTTTACCGCCAACAGAAGAAATCAGAGAAAAAACGATTGAAATCTTTGAAAGCTTGACCCAAGCTCCTGACTTTTTGAAAAAATAATTTCTTCACTCCTTTGCGTATCTTATAGAGAGAAACGTATGAAGGAGTGATTTTTTGATTAAAGAAGAAAAGCTGTTTATCAGAGAGATGCCGGAAGACTGCCTTCCAAGAGAAAGATTAGAGGTTGTGGGAGAAAAGGCTTTATCAAATCAAGAACTATTAGCGATTTTATTAAGAACAGGTTCGAAAAGTATAAATGTCATGGAAGTTGCATCAAAGTTTTTGAATTATTTTCATCATCTTTATGAACTGAAAAATGCGACGATCACTGAAATGATGGAAATTAAAGGGATCGGCAAAATAAAGGCGATTGAATTAAGAGCGGCAATCGAATTTGGTTATCGCATTCAACAGAGCACACAAATGAAGCTGGGAAAAGTTTCGTCAAGCTATCAGATTGCCCAAAATCTGATGTATGAATTACAAGATTTTCAGCAGGAGCATCTCGTCTGTTTATATTTGAATACAAAGAATGAAGTCATAAAACAAGAAACTGTTTTTAAAGGATCATTGAATCAAAGTGTGGCTCATCCAAGAGAAATCTTTCGTAGTGCTGTGAAATATTCTGCCGCGCGTCTGATTCTTGCCCACAATCACCCAAGTGGTAATCCGGTTCCTTCTGAAAGTGATGTTCATTTTACGCAAAGAATACAGGACTGTGGAAAAATGATGGGAATTGAAGTTCTTGATCATATCATCATTGGTGAGCAATCTTACATCAGTATGAGAGAAGAAAATTTTTTCAGTTCAGACTAATTAGATTTCTTGCAAAAATAAGGCTTCGCATGTACAATGGATGTGTAATCTTGTTTGGGGCATATAGAAGTTTTTATTAAAAAACCCTCTATCGTACACGGGCAATGTTACAATATTTAGTGCTTAAGCACGAGGAGGAACAAAGAATGGAACAAGGAACAGTAAAATGGTTTAATGCAGAAAAAGGGTTTGGATTTATCTCTCGCGAAGACGGAAGCGATGTATTCGTACACTTCTCAGCTATCCAAGGAGACGGATTCAAAACTTTAGAAGAAGGTCAATCAGTAAGCTTCGACGTTGAAGATTCAGATCGTGGACCTCAAGCAGTTAACGTAGAAAAAAACTAATTCATCCATTCCAAAACATCTGACGAAAGTCGGATGTTTTTTTGCTGTGAAACACTGCGACTGCTGCGCAGAGCAGATGTTGAACAGTACTAGGCGAGCGAAGAGAGCGTAGTTACCCTACTAGTGAAACACGACCTAAAGCTACGCACAAAACTGCAAACAGTACTAAGAAATCGAAAAGGACATCGTCACCGAACTAGTGAAACATCTGGAGAAATTCAATCAAAATGAGGATATGAGAAGATAAGTACACCTAAGCATAAGGAAGTAGTTCAAAGCAGATGTTGAGTTAATAGCCTGCCATCGATAAGATAAAAAAGCCAATACTTTTCAACATAAACAAAAACAGAGAAATCAATTTTTGGACAAACAAAAAAGGCATCCGTGATTATTTATCCACTAGATGCCTTTAAATCGTATTAGAACTTGAATCGCTCATTTAGGTTGTAACTCCTTAAATAGATTTTTTCAATTTCTTTACTGCTTGTGTAATCGTGATACCATAAGCAACATTTGCTTGGTTATTTGCATCGATAGCCATAAACAAATTTTTCTCTGTATCAAGCGCTACACGGTATTTTAATACTTTATTACCAAATGTCATAGTTGATTCTCCTTTCGTAGTTCTTTGAAAGGCAACGATATCTGATAACGAAATTCCACGGTTACTATATCATGATTTATCAAAGCTGTAAAGAGAAAAGTTTCAATTCTTTTGTTGAAAGCGTTTTTTCGTTGTATAATAGAGATACAACCAAAGGAGGTTTTTATCATGAGCGAATCGTACAAAAATATTTTAGTTGCTGTGGATGGTTCAGAACAAGCTGAGAAAGCATTTGAAGAAGCAATCAAGATAGCCAAACGAAACAATGCTGCACTACATGTTTTATATGTGATTGAAGAAATGGGAAACTATTTTGGCGAGTTAACGATGTCGATGGGCACAATGATGGAAGAACTTCGAGTAAAAGAAGAAGAAGAAATGAAAAAAAGAAAAGAGAAAGCTCTAGATGCTGGTGTGTTCAATGTATTGACTTATGTGATGTACGGGTATCCTAAAACATTGATTGCTGATTTTTCAGAATCTGAAGAACCGATTGACTTAATTGTCATCGGTCGAACTGGTTTGAACGGCTTCCAAAGAATGATGGTAGGATCAACAACGTCTTATGTTGTCAATCACACCAAAGCCAACGTACTGGTGGTCAATCATACAATGTAAATAACCTGGAAAAAGATGAACAATCGGCAAGTTATCTACTTTCTTACAAATATTTGAAGATACAGTAAGAACTGAAAATTAAATAAGACTAATAAAAAAAGGCCCGTTTGGAATTATTCCAAACGGGCCTTTTTGTTGTCATATTGATTACGATGTCATAATCATCGGTAAGATCATTGGGTGTCGTTCTGTTTTTTCAAATAAGAATGGCTGTAAGGCTGCTGAAATTGCATCACACAATTTTGCTTCTGTACAATTCTCATCACGAAGCGCTTCACGAATTGCATTAAACAATAAACGCTGACCTTCATGGATCATTTCCCCAGATTCTCTCATGTAGACAAAACCACGTGATAGGATGTCTGGACCAGCTAATATTTCTTTATTTTTGATATCAACTGTAGCAACAGCTAGAACAAGCCCTTCTTCGGAAAGGATACGGCGGTCACGCAATACAACGTTTCCGATATCTCCTACGCCATTCCCGTCGACATAAACATCATTGGCATTAAAGTGACCAGCAATACGCGCATTATCAGCTGTCAAAGCCAAGACATCTCCATTTTCCATGATAAAGCAATTCTCCGATGGAACGCCTACATCTTGAGCAAGTGATGCATGGATTTTTAGCATTCTAAATTCACCATGAACGGGAACAAAATACTTAGGCTTCATCAAACGCAGCATCAATTTTTGCTCTTCTTGTCCACCATGACCAGAAGTATGGATATTATTGATTTTTCCATGAATCACTTCAGCACCAGCTTCTGAAAGCAGATTGATCAAGCGGTTGACACTTGTTGTATTTCCTGGAATTGGAGAGCTTGAAAAAATAACTGTATCTCCAGGTTGAATAGAAATTTGACGGTGAGTACCATTAGCAATACGACTTAGTGCAGCCATCGGCTCACCTTGAGAACCTGTACATAAAATCATCGTCTCTCCAGCAGGAAGCTGATTCAGCTCAGAGGCATCGACAAATGTCCCTTTAGGCACATTGATATAACCCAGCTGTTCGCCATTAACGATTGCATTTTCCATGCTTCGACCAAAGACGGCAATTTTACGTCCGGTCTTGACAGCTGCATCTGCAGCTTGTTGAAGACGAAAAATATTTGAAGCAAAACTGGCAAAAATGATTCGTCCTTCTATTTTTTCAAATATTTTCAAAATAGAAGAGCCAATGGTTTTTTCTGATTTTGTAAAGGTTGGAATTTCAGCATTGGTACTATCCGATAATAGACACAATACGCCTTCTTCTCCTAATTTGGCCATACGATGAAGATTTGCAGGCTCACCGACAGGCGTGAAGTCAAACTTGAAATCTCCTGTAGCAACGACATTGCCCGAAGGTGTTTTAACGACAACACCCAAAGCATCTGGGATACTGTGCGTCGTACGGAAAAAACTGATAGACGTTTTACGAAAACGGATCACTGTATCTTCATTGATTTCGTGTAGATCAGCATCTCGTAATAGCCCGTGCTCATCCAATTTATTAGTGATCAAAGCTAACGCTAATGGACCAGCATAAATTGGAATGTTCGCCTGGCGTAAAAGAAACGGTACGCCTCCAATATGATCTTCGTGTCCATGCGTGATGATCAGCGCTTTAACTTTGTGCAGATTTTGGACGATATAGCTGTAATCAGGAATAACATAATCGATCCCTAAAAGATCATCTTCCGGAAATTTGATTCCGGCATCAATAATAATGATCTCATCTTGGAATTGAACCCCATAAGTGTTCTTTCCGATTTCGCCCAAACCACCGATTGCAAAAACGCCGGTTTCATTATTTTTAATATTTACTTTCATATTAAAACTCCGTTAATGAGAATTCCGCATGCTCTTGTTCATAAGCTAAATGATTTTCATCAAGTGCTTGGATGTACTCAATATTGTATGGGGTATTTTCTTCTACTTGCTGACGCACGATAACGTCATTTTCAGCTTCAACGTAGATTGATTTTGTATCTTCTCTTTTTGGATTGCGTGTTTTTGTTTCTTGATAATAAACTTTATAGATCATAAGTATCTTCTCCTTTATCTGCCTCAGCAGTTGATTATGTATGTCTTATTTTTTACAGTAATTTTGAACACAACAAAACGAGGTGGCTGACCACCTTAAAAAAACAATTGCCACCAAAAACATTCGTTGATGATGTAATGAAGCCTCGACTTTGCTTCATTGTTCTTATTATGGAAATTATCTTTCTTTCAACCGTCCGTTGTGTTGTACTGAACAACAATTAATAAGTATTTTATCACAGAATAATAAATAAGTATAGAAACAGACTTACGACTTTAAAGAAAAACTTACGATCGTTCGGGCTTTTCTGTTTCTTTTCCGTTCTTTTTATTAAAGTATAGATTCAGTGCGATCAAGTGGACTACATAGACAAAGCTCAAAGTCATAGTCATAAAAGGATTACGCACGATCAAGCAGGGAATCGCGAAAATAATGAATAAAGTTGTGAATAATTTTACTCGTCCTAGAGGAGTGATTTTCTTTTCCACGATCGATTCTTGAATATATTTTTGATAATAGCTGGAATTGATGAATCTTGTATATAATTTTTCTGAGCTGCGCATCCAGAAAAAGGCTGTTAGAAGGTAAAAGACGGTTGTCGGTAAAATGGGTAAAAAGATTCCTAGAGTACCTAAACCAAAAGTAAAACCGCCTAAAGAAATATAAAGAAATTTTTTCATTCGAATATGTCCATCGCTTTCATTAAATAATGTAAAAATCAAGGAATTATCATTATACCATAGCTGAGGCTGTTCTGTTTTTCCTACATATAATTCCATAAAAAATTTCACCTAAATATAATTTACCTACCCCTCATGTTTATGCTATAGTGGGAGTACTGGATCAAAAAATGAAAGAGGAGATGATTGATTGAAATTGATGTGGCGTTACACGATGAGATACAAGAAATTATTGTTTTTAGATTTCATTTGTGTGTTTGGATTTATTTTGATAGAGCTAGGATTACCAACGATTTTAGCACGTATGATCGATGTTGGTATTAAAAATAACGACTATGATTATGTAAAGCAGCAAGGATTATTGATGATCGTGATCACCGTTATTGGGGTAGCGATGAATATCATGCTGGGATATTTCGGCGCTCGGATAACGACGAATATCGTTCGGGATATTCGCGATGATTTATTTGAAAAGGTACAGACTTTTTCCCATCGTGAATATGAAACGATCGGTGTTTCTTCTTTGATCACAAGAACAACGAATGATGCTTATCAAATCATGTTGTTTATGGGGAATATTTTACGTATCGGTTTTATGACGCCGATGATGTTTTTTGTCAGTTTGTTTATGGTCGTACGCACGAGCCCATCTTTAGGTTGGTTTGTATTGGGTGCTTTGCCCTTTCTTTTGATCGCGGTTGTTTTGATTGCTAAAGTCTCTGAACCATTATCTAATAAGCAGCAAAAGAATCTTGATGGAATCAATGGTATTTTAAGAGAAAATCTTTCGGGCTTGCGGGTGATTCGGGCTTTTGTCAATGAGAAATTTGAGGAAAGCCGATTTAGTAAGGTCAATGAAGAGTATACAAAAAGCTCAAAAAGTCTGTTCCGTTTGATGGCAGCAGCGCAACCTGGCTTCTTTTTCTTATTCAATATCGTGATGGTATTGATCATTTGGAATGGTGCGCTTCAAATCGATCACGGCAGCTTACTAGTAGGAGATTTAATTGCTTTTATCGAGTACATTTTCCATGCGTTGTTCTCATTTATGTTATTTGCAAGTGTGTTTATGATGTATCCGAGAGCTGCTGTATCTGCCCGTCGGATACAAGAAGCTTTTGATATGGAGCCTGTGATTCGTGAAAATGAAGCAGGTATCACAGAAACAGAAACAAAGGGCTACTTAGAATTTAAGAATGTAACATTTGCTTATCCAGGTCATTCTGAAAGTCCGGTGATCCGCAATGTGAGTTTTAAAGCTTCACCAGGTGAAACAGTTGCCTTTATTGGAAGTACCGGAAGCGGCAAATCAACATTGATCCAACTGATCCCACGCTTTTACGATGTATCAGAAGGCCAAGTGTTGCTTGATGGTATTGATGTACGTGAGTATAAGCTAAGTGCTTTAAGAAACAAGATCGGCTATATTCCGCAAAAAGCATTGCTGTTTACTGGAACGATCGCAGAAAATCTGCGGTACGGAAAAGAAGATGCGACGCTGGAAGAAATGGAACAGGCGGCAGATATTGCGCAAGCTTCAGAATTTATTTCGCAAAAACCAGATGGATATGATGAACTGCTTTCAGAAGGTGGAACAAACTTCTCTGGAGGACAAAAGCAACGTTTAGCTATTGCTAGAGCAGTGATCCGTCGTCCAGAAGTCTATATTTTTGATGACAGCTTTTCCGCTTTAGATTATCAGACAGATGCTAATTTAAGAGCTCGATTAAAAAAAGAAACAAAAGAATCAACGGTCTTGATCGTTGCCCAGCGTGTGGGTACGATCATGCATGCCGATAAGATCATCGTTTTAAATGAAGGTGATGTAGTCGGTATCGGTACGCACCGCGAATTACTTGAGAATTGCCCGATCTATTATGATATTGCGGCTTCTCAATTGTCAGAGGAGGAATTAGCATGAAAAACGCATTCTCTTCTATAAAACGTTTAGGAAGGTACGTCAATCCTTACAAAGGAACGTTTATCTTAGTGATTATTTTTACGATCCTGACAGTTGCTTTTAATGCGGCGATGCCATATGTCTCTGGTTTGCCGATCACAGAAATCAGTAAAAACGTAGCAGCCGGTGAAGGGTTGAATTATCCATACATCATCCAATGCCTGATTTGGATTTTGATTGTTGGGATCGGTTATTGTGCGGCACAGTTTTTATCAGGGTATTTGATGGCATCCGTGGTTCAGCATTCGATGCGTGATCTGCGTACGGATATCGACGAAAAAATCAATCGTTTGCCTGTATCTTATTTTGATAAGAATCAACAAGGGAATATTTTATCTCGTGTAACAAATGACGTAGATGCAGTAAGTAACGCGATGCAACAAAGCTTTATCAATATTGTCTCTGCAGTATTGGGCATCGTGATGGCGATCGCAATGATGTTTTATATCAACTGGCTGATGGCAGTGATCTCTCTTGTGATGATTCCGTTATCACTGTTTATTTCAAAAACGATCGTTGGGTTTTCACAAAAATACTTCCAAGGGATGCAAAATGCCCTTGGTGATTTGAACGGATATGTTCAAGAAAATATGACTGGTTTTAGCGTATTGAAATTGTATGGCCGTGAAAAGGAAACATTGAATGGATTTAAAAAGGTCAACCACAATTTAAATAATTTTGGGTTTAAAGCATCGTTTATTTCTGGATTGATGTTGCCGCTTGTGCAAATGACTGCTTATGGAACGTATATCGGTATGGCTGTTTTAGGAAGTTACTACGTTATTACTGGTGTGATCGTTGTGGGTCAGTTACAAGCCTTTATTCAATATATTTGGCAAGTAAGTCAGCCCATGGGGAACATTACCCAATTATCAGCAGCTTTGCAAAGCGCTTCGGCAGCAACGACACGAGTTTTTGAAATTTTAGATGAGCCGGAAGAAGAATTGAATGAACAAGATGTTCCTTTACCAGCGAAGCTACATGGTTCTGTTCAGTTTGAAAATGTCAGCTTTAGCTATGATCCTGAAAAACCATTGATCAGAAATCTGAATTTTGAAGTAAAAGCTGGTCAAACAGTGGCGATTGTCGGACCTACAGGAGCAGGTAAAACAACCTTGATCAATTTATTGATGCGTTTTTACGATGTAAATGAAGGAGCCATCAAAGTTGACGGGATCGATACGAAAACCATGAATCGAAGTGATGTTCGCTCTGTTTTCGGCATGGTTTTACAAGATGCTTGGCTATACGAAGGAACGATCGCGGATAATATTCGTTTTGGTAAATTGGATGCAACAGATTATGAAATCGTCGATGCAGCCAAAACGGCGAATGTAGATCATTTTATCCGTACGATGCCAGATGGTTATGATATGGAAATCAATTCTGAAGGCGATAATGTTTCACTCGGTCAAAAACAATTATTGACGATTGCCAGAGCTGTGATTTCTGATCCAAAAATCTTGATTTTAGATGAAGCAACGAGTTCTGTCGATACTCGATTGGAAGCTTTGATCCAAAAGGCAATGGATCGAGTAATGGAAGGACGGACGAGCTTTGTGATCGCCCATCGTTTATCAACGATCAGAGAAGCTGATTTGATTCTTGTGATGAATCAAGGAGAAATCATTGAAAAAGGCACACACAATGAACTGCTGCAGCAGGGCGGTTTTTATGAAAAACTTTATAACAGTCAGTTCGCTGAAGACGGCGATTACGATTAATATCTGCAAAAGGACATCGATTTCGGTGTCCTTTTTTTTCTTGATTTGAAGGAACGTATTGATCTTACTATTTCACAAAATTTGTTATACTAAAGATAATAAAAGAGGTGGATCAGATGACAAAAGAGTATTTTATTGCACCAAGTGCTGATGTATATGGAAAGGTGGACTTAGCCAAAGATGTTAGTATTTGGTTTCAAGCGGTACTAAGAGGAGATAATAATACGATTAAGATCGATACAGGAAGTAACGTTCAGGATGGTACGATCATCCATGTCGATGCGGATGCGGCGGTCATGATAGGAAAAAATGTAACGATCGGACATCAATGTATGCTCCACGGCTGTAGAATTGAAGACGGTGCGTTGATCGGTATGGGTTCAACGATCTTAAATCATGCAAAGATAGGTAAAAATAGTTTGATCGGAGCAGGTTCTCTCGTCACGGAAGAAGTTGAAATTCCAGAGAATGTGCTGGCCTTTGGGCGTCCAGCCAGAGTGATTCGACCGTTGACGAGAGAAGAGATTCGCAAAAATAAAGAAAATGCTCAACAGTATGTCGCACGCTCAAAAGAATTTCTTGAAGAAAAATATCCCCGTTTAACGTGAAAGGATGAATCGCTGATGAAAAAAATCAAAGTAATGACCGTATTCGGTACTAGACCAGAGGCTATTAAAATGGCTCCGCTGATTAAAGAATTAGAACAGCATCCAGAACAATTTGAGTCCGTAGTGACTGTTTCTGCGCAACATCGGCAAATGCTGGATCAAGTATTGGCTGATTTCCAGATCACACCCGATTATGATTTGGATATCATGAAAGCTGGACAAACACTCGCTGATATCACAAGCCAGGTTCTGACTAATTTGACCGATGTATTACAGACGGAAAAACCAGACATAGTATTGGTTCATGGGGATACAACGACATCATTTGCTGCTGCTTTATCTGCTTTTTATCATCAGATCATGATCGGACATGTTGAAGCAGGATTACGTACGTGGGAAAAATATTCTCCGTTCCCAGAAGAATTGAATCGTCAGCTTGTAGATGATTTGACTGATATCTATTTTGCACCGACAATGGAAAGTAAAGAGAACTTATTGAAAGAGAATCACCCGAAAAAGCATATTTATGTCACCGGAAATACGGCGATCGATGCCATGGATTATACGATCACTGATGATTATCAGAATGAGGTTTTGGAAGCAATTGGGGAAAGCCAACGTTTGATTTTGATGACGATGCACAGACGTGAGAATTTAGGCATACCGATGGAACAAGTATTTAAGGCTGTTCACCAAATCGTTGAAGAAAATCCTGATATCGATGTGGTTTTTCCAATGCACAAAAATCCAAAAGTTCGTGAGGTTGCTGAAACTTACTTAGCCGGGCTAGACCGTGTTCACTTGATTGAACCACTGGATGTCGTTGATTTTCAAAATTTTGCAGCACGTAGCTATTTGATATTGACAGATTCTGGCGGTGTTCAAGAAGAAGCGCCATCTTTAGGGGTTCCTGTATTGGTTTTAAGAGATACAACAGAGCGCCCGGAAGGTGTCAAAGCAGGGACGTTGAAACTAGTCGGAACAGACCAACAAATCGTTTATGAAGCAGTCACTGAGTTATTGACGAATGAATCGGCTTATAAAGAAATGGCTCATGCTGAAAATCCATACGGTGATGGTAAAGCAAGTCAGCGGATTCTTGAAGCAATCGCTTATGAGTTCCAACAAACAGAAAAGGCACCATCTGCCTTTCAAGCTTAAAAATCGTTAAATAAAATAGAGTAGGAGTGATCTATATGTACTTGAATATTAGTGAAGAAGCGAAACAAAAGTTGATGCCGTATGCGAAAAATAATGCAGTGATCGTTTTGGATTTAGATGATGGTGTTGGAAGATATTCAAAAATGGGTGTTTGTTCATTGGATACAAGTTTTCGGATTTTATTACTGGATCAAGCGCAGGATCGCTCAGATTTTAGCGCTACGGTAGAATCAGATTTAGGAACAATTTACATCAAAGATTATTCTCATCGTTATTTGGATAAGGAAATGACCTTAGCAGTGGACCCTCGTTTACAGGTTCTAAAGTTAAATAGCTCCAGTGGGATTTTAGATGGAAATGTTCCAATCGTAGATTTAAGAGGAAAGTGAAAAAGTATGAGAGGTTGAGACAGAAGTGTTTAATCCCGAGAAATAAGAAAGAATTCACGAAAATTATTTTCCAAATTTTTGTGAATTCTAGCTTATTTCCGACCTTCAAACCTTAGGGCTTTAGCCCTTAGCATTTGATGAGATCGGAGTGCAACGTAGTGGGATTGCTTCTGCTCTCACCGTTTATCCGGATTACAGGTGTACGGGATTTGACTCGCAGAGTTTTGTTCCAGACACTCTAAAATTTAATGAACAGGGATCAAAAGTCAGGTTATTCGCTATGTTCCTAAAAATCGACTTTTGTCTCAGCTTCTTTTAATTCGGTCTTTTTAAATCAAATAATCCATCGATATGAGCAAAAGTTGCACCTGCTAATCGTGCAAGCGGGTTGAATTTTTCAGGTAAAATATACTCATTTTCTTGATCGAAAATTTCTTCATCGAAATAAAAGTCAGTGATTTCAACGATGAACAAATCCGTAATGATCTGCTCTTGTTGATTTTTGATCGGAACATATTGATGCAGCCGAGCCTCCATTCGAAGCGGTGCTCCTTTGATACCTGGAACCTTAACAGAACGACTTTGAACAGTTTCGATCTGATTCAGGCTGATTTCACTTTGTTCAGGTGGCAATGGAGCAGAGGTTTGATTCATTTGTTCCACGTGTGCGTCATTGATCAAATGGATAACTAACTCTTTTGTATCCAGAATATTTCGAGCAGTATCCTTCATCTCAGTATTTTGTCTAAGAATGGATAGCGTTGCTAAGGGAATCTCAGAAGCTGCAGCATTGAAAAAACTGAAAGGCGCAGCATTGATCACCTGTGATTCATGATTCATAGATGTTACCCACGCGATCGGACGAGGGATGATACTGCCCGATAAAAATTTGTAACTCTGCTTTTTTGATAAATTTTTTGTTGAATAATGTAGCATTCTTTTTCTCCCATTCTTTTTTTAGCGCTGAATATTAGCCGAAGAAGTATCAAAAGGTCGAACATCTGCTTCGATTTCTTGTCGTTTACCTTCTAGAAAAGGTGGTAAAGATAGTTTTTCACCAGCAGATTCATAGGTTTCATCTTCTAAAAATCCTGGACCGTCAGTAGCTAATTCAAACAAGACTTGTGGAGCAGCTCTAAAGTAGTCAGATTTAAAATAGAAGCGTTCGACAAAGCCGGAGTTAGGGAAGCGCAGTTTAGCGATTCTATCGATCCAAAAACGTAATGCATCTTCATCTTCAACACGCAATGCTAAATGATGCACATTTCCGAAGCCTTCTTGTGCTTCTGGAAGATCCTCACGATGTTCAACGATAATGCTGGCACCATTTCCGCCTTCGCCTACTTCAAATAAGTGAAAACTTCCTTCCGCATCGACTAATTTAAATCCTAATACTTCAGCTAATACCAACTGCATATGCTCAAAATTCGTTACTGTCACAAAAACTGGACCTAAGCCGATCAAAGCATGTTCAGCAGGGACATCTGTTTTCTTCCAAGGAACACCAGCAGCCACGCCATGGTTTTGCTCATCTGAAATCAGTTGATAACGTTGGTTGTCAAAATCCTCAAATTCTAGATATTTTTTTCCAAAACGTTCTTGAATTGGACCATGATCTATGTCGTGTTCATTAAAGCGATCGATCCAGTAGTCTAATGAAGCATCATTTTTTACACGAAAAGAAGTACGGGAAATAGTATTCGTTCCTTTTGTTCCTTTAGGTAGACCAGGAAAATCAAAAAAAGTCATGTCTGTACCAGCAGAGCCTAAATCATCTGCAAAAAATAAATGGTAGGTTTGAATGTCGTCTTGATTGACTGTCTTTTTGATCAAGCGTAACCCTAAGATATCCGTAAAGAACTGATAGATTTTTTCTGCACTAGATGTCATTGCAGTAACGTGATGAATGCCTTTGATAGTTGTATTCATGATAGAAACCTCCAAATGTTTTAAATAATAAACTTACTAAAAGTAAGTTTACATTAAAATAGTTGATTTATCAACTACTTTGACTTTCTCTAACTATTGATAGAACCTTGAAAGAAGAGTAAGATGAGAATAATCATTCTATGAAAGAAAGTAGGGACAAAAATGGAAGAGAAAAAAACGTTTCATGTCAATGGATACATTGCTTTAGTTGTTTTGATCATCTTGATTGTGATCGGCGGTTATTGTTTTTATTTTGGGGTAACAGATGAAAGTATTGCAATGATCACAGTCAGTATTGTTTTGTGGGTGATTTCCGGATTATTCTTAAGCTCGTTGACGATCGTTAGTCCGAATCAAGCCAAAGCCATTTTATTTTTTGGGCAGTATTTAGGAACGATCAAGGAAAACGGTCTATTTGTGACGACTCCTTTAACTCAAAAAATCAATGTTTCATTGAAGGTCAGAAATTTTAATAGTTCTTTGCTGAAAGTAAACGATTCAGATGGTAATCCAGTTGAGATTTCTGCAGTCATTGTTTTCAAAGTCGTCGATACAGCAAGAGCATTGTTTGATGTAGATCGTTATCAGGATTTTGTGGAAATTCAAAGTGAAACTGCGATTCGTCACATTGCGACACAATATCCATATGATACATTTAATGACGATGATTTGACCTTGAGAGGAAATACTAATGAGGTTTCAGAAGAACTAGCGAAAGAATTGCAAGAGCGTTTAGCAGTTGCTGGAGTTGAGGTGATTGAAACACGCTTGAATCATCTGGCGTATGCGACTGAAATTGCTAGTGCGATGCTGCAAAGACAACAAGCGAAAGCTATTTTATCAGCACGCCAAACAATCGTTGAAGGCGCAGTGTCCATGACTCAGATGGCTTTAGAACAAATTGAAGAAGGACAGGAAATCAATTTTACCGACGATCGTAAGATTCAATTGATCAATAATTTATTAGTCTCAATCATTACCGATAAAGGCACTCAGCCCGTCATTAATACAGGCGATGTGACTGAGCGCTAAAGAAAGTGAGTTTTGCTATGAAGTACACGACGATTTTATTTGATTTAGATGGAACGATCACAGATTCAGGTGAAGGAATCATTAATTCTGTGAGTTATGCATTAGAAAAAATGAACTTACCTGTTCCAAATAAGGAGCAGCTCTATTCATTTATTGGACCACCACTGAATGATTCATTTCGTAAGCTGTATCAATTGAATGGATCAGCTATTGATCAGGCAGTGAACTACTATCGCGAAAATTATCAAGACAAGGGAATGTATGAAAACCATGTATATGAGGGTATAACAGCACTACTGGATGACTTGAAGACAGCTGGTTGTCAGTTGTATATTGCTACATCCAAACCAGAAGTGTATGCAAAACAAATTTTAGCTCATTTCGATTTGGACACCTATTTTGAGGGTATCTATGGCGCAAGTTTAGATGGCGATCGTTCCAAAAAAGGGGACGTGATACGTTACGCCTTGTCATCTGCAAAGGTTACTTCATTAGAAAAAGCACTGATGATCGGTGATCGAAGTCACGATATCATTGGAGCGAAGGAAAATCAATTGGCTAGCGTAGGCGTCTTATACGGTTTTGGAGATCAGGACGAGCTAACAACTGCAGGAGCAGATTACCTTGCAGCAACTCCGAAAGAAATAGCAAACATTATTTTAGAAAAATAGAAAAAGAAGAGGCCGGGACAGAAGTGATCACTTCTGTCCCGGCCGTTTATTCGATTATGAAGAGCTTGAGACATAACTAGGAAAGTTATGTCCCAAGCACTTTTTTTTAATCAGGTAAATGATCATAAGCTAGACGGTCAATAACCTTTTCATGTTCCGGATATGAAGATAAAAGCTGTTTTTTCGTAAACAATTCAAAGTCCTGATAATCAAATCCAGGTGAAACCATACAACTAACTAAAGCAAATGCTTGATCAGTGTCAACAGTCGAACCAAAAATCACATTTTTAGGAACAACAGCTTGTAATACCTCTCCAGCTTCCAAATCATTTCCTAATCGAATGATTTCATAGTGACCATCGGGGTAAAGCAAATGGATACTAAGGGGTGAACCCGCGTGATAGTACCAGACTTCATCAGATTTCAACCGATGAAAATGCGACGGATTTTCACTCGTTAAAAGAAAATAAATACTTGTATAATAGGGTCTAACTACTTTTTCAGATGTTTGAAGCGATTGATCACTACTTAATACTTGTTTGAAATAGCCTCCTTCTGAATGAGGTTCTAATTGTAGTTGTTCGATCCAATACTGTTGATCTTTTTTCATAAAATACCTCCAGCTTTCTTTTTTGATCAAATTTTATAGTATGATTGATGATTCAATCTTATCATGAAACATCATCGTATGGTTGCTTGAAAGTGGTGCCTCGTTTCCTTTTTTATAAATAATGTAAATATTTAGTGGTAAGGAAATCGACATAGTTTCTACGCGAGTAGTCATTTTTTTGTATTCCATCTACTTCTATTATAACGATATTTATTTATAAATCAGTCTTGAATTCTGAGTTTTTGATGAAAAAAATTAAATATTCTCAAATATTTTAGCCAAACGCCGATAAATTGAAAAAAAGAAAGCCTTTTCTTCGGTTATAATTAAGTTCAATAAATCACATTTAAAGGAGAGTCTTATGAGCAAATTAAAAACAGTTATCGTCGGTGCAAATCACGCAGGTATCGCTGCAGCAAACACGTTGTTGGATAATTACCCAGACCAAGAAGTTGTTATGATCGATCGAAATACGAATCTTAGCTACCTAGGGTGTGGGACAGCACTTTGGGTCGGACGTCAAATTGAATCATACGAAAATCTTTTTTATACGAATAAAGAAGCTTTTGAAGCAAAAGGCGCTAAAATCTATATGGAGACAACAGTTGAGCGGATCGATTTTGACAAAAAAATCGTTTATTGCAAAAAACACGATGGAACAGAACTAACAGAATCCTATGACAAGTTGATTTTAGCAACAGGTTCAGCACCGATCAATCCGGATATTCCTGGAAGAAATCTAAAAAATGTAGAATTTCTCAAACTTTTCCAAGATGGACAAACCGTTGATGCAGCAATGGCTAAAGCAGAAGTCAAAACAGTGGCAGTGATCGGTGCAGGCTATATCGGAGTTGAGATCGCCGAAGCAGCGAAACGCCGTGGGAAAAATGTGTTATTATTTGATGCAGCTGAAAGATGTTTGCCAAATTACTATGATAAATGGTTCACAGAAGACATGGATAAAGTGTTGGCAGATAATGGGATCGAGCTTCATTATAATGAATTAGCGAAAGAATACAAAGGCAGTGATCACGTCGAAACACTTGTGACGGACAAAGGAGAATATGCTGTTGATTTAGTGATCAATGCAATTGGTTTTAGACCAAATAATGGATTAGGCAAAGACCACTTAGAATTGTTTACTAATGGTGCATATCTAGTAGACCTTCACCAACAAACAAGTGATCCTGATGTTTATGCCGTAGGTGATTGTTCAACGATCTTCTCTAATGCAGTTCAACAAACGACCTATATCGCGCTTGCAACAAATGCTGTCCGTTCAGGTATCGTTGCTGCGCATAATGTCGGCGGAACAGCGCTGGAATCGATCGGTGTTCAAGGCTCAAATGGTATTTCTATTTTTGGCTATCATATGGTTTCGACTGGTTTGACTGTGCAGGAATCAGAAAAACTAGGATTGAAAGTCAAACATACAGAATTTGAAGATTTACAAAAACCAGGCTTCATGAAAGAAAACAACTCTGTGAAAATCAGAATCGTTTATGAAGAAGAGTCTCGTAGGATCGTTGGCGCTCAAATGGCCTCTTACGAAGACATCTCGATGGGGATTCATATGTTCTCCTTGGCGATCGAAGAAAAAGTGACTATCGACAAATTAAAACTCTTAGATATCTTTTTCTTACCGCATTTTAATCAACCATATAACTACATTACGATGGCTGCTCTCAGCGCTGAGTAGTTATCTGATCAGAAAGCTTTGAACCGAATGTTTACAGGCATTTAAAGAGACTAAGGACGACTCATAGAGTTGTACCTTAGTCTCATTTTTTGAATAAAAAAAGTTCAAGCAAATCTTACAAGTTGGTGACTTTTCTCTAAAAAAGTTTAAATTTAAAAAGCTTTCATGTATAATGGTAAAAGTTAAAGACGATACATAGAAAGTAAGGAGGATTTGTTTTGGCAGAAGATAACCAAAATAATCAAGATCATTCCAACTCTTCATTCAAAGATCAAGTGCTACGTTCTTTACGCGGCGAAGAGATCGGTAATGATGATTCAGCTTCCTTTGATCCTAACGCTAATCAACCACAGCATAATGAAGCAGAATATCATAAGACTGAACATACAGAGCAACATAATAATCATACAGAGGAGCCAACTAGCGTACCAGAGATCGAACCTGTCGGCTCAAGAAGTTCGGAACAACCAAAGCGAATCGATCAATCGAAATCAACAGATTTAGCACAATCTCAGGATGAAAAATCAAAAAAACGTACAAGGAAAAAAGAAGATCGAATCGTAGGGCGGATCGTGTTGATCGTAGCCTCAGTCTTGCTTTTAGTGATTGCGATTTTCGGTTTTACGTTTTATAAATATGTCACAACAGGCTTGGAGCCATTGAACAAAAAGGATTCCAAACTTGTGCAGGTTCACATCCCTGAAGACTCTTCTAATAAGAAGATCGCGAATATACTCGAAGAAAGCAAAGTCATCAAAAGTGGCATGGTATTCAATTATTATGCAAAATTCAAAAATCTGACTGACTTTCAAGCTGGTTACTATCAAATGTCGCCGGATATGACACTTGATGAAATCGGAGCACTTTTAAGAGAAGGTGGCACCGCAGAACCAACACAACTGGCAGACGGCAAGGTGACGATCCCGGAAGGTTTTGATATCGACAAGATCGGAGATGCCATCGAGAAAAATACAGACTTCAAAAAGGATCAATTTATCGAATTGATGAAGAAGCAAGAATTTTTCGATGCGATGAATCAGAAGTATCCAGAATTACTAGGAAGTGCTGGAGAAGCAGCAGATGTTCGCTATCGTTTGGAAGGCTATTTGTTCCCAGCAACGTATGATTACTATAAAGATTCGAAGATCGAAGATTTTGTAGAGCAAATGATTGCAAAAACCAACAGTGTGATGGAAGGGTATCTTCCGATGGTGCATGCAAAAGGAATGACGATCCAGCAAGTCTTGACATTAGCATCCCTGGTTGAAAAAGAGGGTGTCAAAGAAGACGACCGCAAAAAAATTGCGCAGGTTTTCTTCAATAGAATTTCAGCAAATATGCCGCTGCAGTCCGATATCTCTATTTTATATGCTCTAGGAGAACATAAAGAATTAGTGACATATCAAGACTTAGAAGTCGATTCACCATATAACTTATACAAAAATACTGGTTATGGACCAGGACCATTAGACAGTCCAAGTGAGCAGGCAATCAATGCTGTATTGAATCCAACACCGAATAATTACCTGTATTTTGTGGCAGATATTTCAACAGGAAATGTATATTTTGCTGAGACATATGAAGAGCATCAGGAATATGTAGAAAAATATGTAAACAATACTGACACTGAAAAAAGTGAATAATAGTTAAACGTGCGTATCTTAATTACGAGCCAACCTAGAACATAGGCGGGGCTCGTTTCGCTTTCCCATCAAGCTGTAAAAGAGAACTGGAAGATTGGATCGAATTACCATAAAAAAATAAGCGAATATTATTTACAATTTGCTTAAAGCGTGGTACTCTTTTGTGGATTGAATACGGAATTTCAAAAAAGACTCAAATAAACCATAGTAGTAGATTAAGAAGGAGAATTCAACATGGCAGAAAAAGTATTTCCTATGACACTTGAAGGAAAAGAAAAATTAGAACAAGAATTAGAAGAATTAAAGACAGTTAAACGAAAAGAAATCGTTGAACGTATAAAGATCGCAAGAAGCTTTGGAGATCTATCTGAAAACTCAGAATATGAATCAGCTAAAGATGAACAAGCCTTTGTAGAAGGGCGCATCACAACTTTAGAAAACATGATCCGTTTTGCTCAAATCATCGATAATGATGGCGTTGATTCTGACGAAGTTTCTATCGGAAAAACGGTGACGTTTATTGAGTTACCGGATGGTGAAGAAGAAGAATATACGATCGTTGGAAGTGCAGAAGCAGATCCGTTTTCTGGGAAAATTTCCAATGATTCACCGATTGCTCAAGCATTGATCGGTAAAAGATTAGAAGATCAAGTAGCGATCGCTACTCCTGGCGGAGATATGCAGGTAAAAATTATCAAAGTCAGCTAAATTTGACCCTTTGAGAGAGTGCGAAACAAAACGAAAAATCAGTTTTGTTTCGCACTCTAAAACTTAATAAACGGTGGAGAAGAGTCAAGATCTTCAACAATTTCCTGAAAATCGAGCAATACGAAAAGTGTATTGTTCGATTTTTACACCAATTGTTCGAACCTGATCGACTTTTTGGCTCAACCTCTCGTTTTCTTCAAAAATTAGGGCTAAAGTCCTATAGCCAAATGGGGCTTTAGCAACTAACATTAATACGGGAATTAAGCTATACTAGTTCCATAGAAGGGGGGATCTTCATGAATAATCCATGGCGCTTTTTTATCGTCGTTGAATCATTACTTTTCATTTTTGCTTTGTGGCAAATTATACATAACCCTGGCCTGGCAGTTTTGATGGTCTTAGGTATTTTAAGTGTTGTCTATGCGATGAAGAAAGTTCATCGTACTAATTTTAATAATTTTCAACTTGTTTTAGGAATCATTTTGATTTTGATCGGTGTAATGAATAGTCCGGCATTTTGGCTAATGTTAGTTATTGGTGTTTTATTTATCGGGCTAAAAGGTGTCGAAATCGCAGGAGTGGACATCACCCAGCGGGCACCATGGCGTAAGAAACAAATGATCATGGTCGAAACGGCCAATGTCGAACCTAAAGGCGGCCGTCGTTTTAAGCGTCCTTGGTTTGCCAATGAACGTATCGGCAGCAATGTCTATGAATGGGATGATATCAATATTGATATTATTTCTGGTGATACGATCGTTGACTTAGGGAATACTTTACTTCCGAAAGATGACAGTATTATCATTATTCGCAAAGGCTTTGGCCGTACGAGGATTTTAGTTCCTCTAGGAGTGGCGGTAACCTTGGAGCATTCTACTTTTTATGGCAGTGTTAATTTTGAAGAAGAAAAATATCATTTGAAAAATGAATCGTTGAAAGTCTACAGTAACGATTTTGACTCTAATAATCGTCGTCTGAAAATCATAACAAATACGCTGGTCGGAGATGTCGAGGTGATTCGTGTATGAGTGGTAGGATGTCTCGACAAATGCTATCTCTTTATGCAGCCTGCAGCACATTTATTGTTGTGCTGCTTACGCTGTTTTCATACTTTTATTCGATCAAACAAAAAAACTGGATGCTGGAGTTGATTCAGCGAAAAGTCTTTTACATTCCATTGATCTTCCACATGCTTTTGATTTCCCTGCTGGTCGGTTTGTCGACTTTTTTACTCGTATCTATTGTTCAGAAAGCTCAGTATGGTAGAATTGAAGAAAAACTACGGTTACTTGCCAGAGGCAGCTATGAAAATCCAGTGATTGAAAAAAAGGTTCCTCATGCCGATAATGATCAATATATCGGGGAGGTGGATCAGGACATTTTAAGTATCAGAAAAAAATTAGTTGAAATGTCAAAAGAATTGCAATTATTGAATAGTCGACCACAAATGGTGGATGGAGAAACAAAAGAAGAAATTCTGGAAGAAGAACGTCATCGTTTGGCGCGGGAATTACATGATTCTGTGAGTCAACAGCTGTTTGCTGCAATGATGATGTTATCGGCGTTAAACGAGCAGGCCCAACGTAGTGAAACACCAGAAATGTTTCGAAAGCAGTTAGTGACAGTAACAGACGTCATCAATGCTTCACAATCTGAAATGCGGGCATTATTACTTCACTTACGTCCAGTAAGTTTAGAAGGAAAGAGCCTACGTAAAGGGATCGAGCAATTATTAATAGAATTACAAACAAAAATAAAAATTGAACTGACTTGGGATGTAGAAGATGTGCATCTCAACAGTAGTATTGAAGATCATTTGTTCAGAATCGTCCAAGAGCTGTTGTCTAACACATTGCGACACGCTAAGGCAAAAGAGTTAGAAGTTTATCTGCATCAGGTAGATAAGAATGTTTTACTTAGATTAGTTGACGATGGTGTTGGATTTGATATGAGTGAAAATGGAAATAAAGCTGGAAGTTACGGCTTGAAAAATATTCGTGAACGAGTTGCTGGAATGGGTGGTACTGTTAAAATCATAAGCTTTAAAGGGCAGGGAACGAGTGTGGAGATCAAAGTGCCTGTGATTTAGGTATTGAGATAAGTCACTCTTAGAAGAATGATGCTTGTTGCGAGAGTCCTAAAGCGTCTCTTCTAATTGAGACTAATAGAGCTTGTTCCGCTATTATCGTTATCCAGTTGCACAAGCCAGCCTTTCGGAAAAAAGATAAAAATGAATTGTGGCAAAAAAGCACCACATTTCATTTTTCCTATTTTTCTGTCAAGGTTAAGCGGCTTGTTCCGCTTTTAAATTAAGGAGGTATGTATAAGTGATCAAAGTAATGTTAGTGGATGACCATGAAATGGTACGTTTAGGTGTATCCTCTTATTTATCGATTCAAGATGATATCGAGGTCGTCGGTGAAGCTGAAAACGGACGGATCGGTTATGAGAAAGCGTTAGAGTTAAGACCAGATGTGATCCTGATGGACTTAGTTATGGATGAGATGGATGGTATTGAATCCACGAAAGCGATTCTAAAAGACTGGCCTGAAGCTCGAATCATTATTGTAACCAGTTTTATTGATGATGAAAAGGTTTATCCTGCAATTGAAGCTGGGGCTGCTGGCTATCTACTAAAAACATCGACAGCGCATGAAATTGCTGATGCGATTCGTAAAATTTTTAGAGGTGAACGTGTTTTAGAGCCGGAAGTGACGACGAAGATGATGGAGCGTTTAACGAAAAAGCAAGAACCTGTTTTACATGAAGACTTGACGAATCGTGAGCATGAAATTTTGATGTTGATTGCTAAAGGACGCAGTAATCAAGAAATTGCAGATGAATTATTTATTACCCTTAAAACAGTAAAAACGCATGTGTCGAATATATTAGCAAAATTAGATGTCGAAGATCGTACACAAGCAGCGATTTACGCGTTTCAACACGGATTGGCAAAATAGAATAAGACCGAAAGTGGATAAAATCGCCTCATAGTGGTTGCTTTATTCGCTTTTTTTGTAGATATAGAGAAGGATCAGATTGATTGGTGTTCCTGTTCAATTACCTATTGGTTTGATATACTTAGATTAAATTTGAAACTAGGAGAAGTAAGCATGAAACAGAATTTTGCAATTATCGGACTTGGGAGATTTGGCGGGAGTATATGTCAGACGCTGATCGAATCTGGTCAAGAAGTTTTAGCTATTGATAGCAATGAAGATCGTGTAAATGAATATATGAATATTGCAACACATGCAGTTGTAGCAAATGCCCAAGATGAAACGACACTGCGATCTTTAGGTATTCGTAACTTTGATCATGTAGTAGTGGCAATTGGTGAAGATATTCAAGCCAGTATTTTAGTCACATTAATGGTTAAAGAAATGGGTGTCCCTAATGTATTGGCGAAAGCAGTCAATGAATATCATGCAAGAGTATTGGATAAAATCGGTGCCGATTTAGTCGTTCATCCAGAACGTGATATGGGAATCAGAGTTGCTCATAAACTAGTATCCAGAAATATTTTGGACTATATCGAATTATCGAATGATGTTTCCTTGGCAGAAGTACGTGTGTCGAATCCGAAATTTTATGGGAAAACGCTAGGTGATCTAAACTTTCGTCAGCGTTTTGGTTTGACCGTTGTTGCAATCAGACGTTCTAAATCAGAAGTGATCGCTTCACCAGCAGCGGAAGAAATTGTTCGGGAAAATGATAATTTATTAGTAGTAGGCGAAACAGATGACGTTGATTTATTGGATGAAAAGATGAATCAATAAAACGTAAGCACTTTATTCTATGAACCTTAAACTTTATGCTAGAATAACAAGTGAGAGCAAAGGGGAGAGATAGAGATGAAATTAACGATTACACCAGAAGCACAAGAATGGTTTAAAAATGAAGTAGGCGTTACTTCTGATAGTGGTATTCGCTTTTTCGGTAAAATTTATGGGAAAACAGATGTCCATGATGGATTTTCCATTGCGATGTCTGTTGAAGCACCAGATCAACCGATGGTGAAAGAGGTTATTGATGATATCACTTATTTCATTGAGGAAACGGATGACTGGTTTTTTAAAGGATATGATCTCTTAGTTGATTACGATCATGAAAAAGACGAGCCTAAATATGTATTTGCTGAAAATAAAGAAGATTTACAGCAGTAAAATCAAAATAAAAAGGAAAGAGTTATGGTCCACGCAACTCTTTCCTTTTTAGTTTACTTAAGCAATCAAAGCAGTAGATTTTTCAGTATATTTTTGGTGTAGATTATCAATCAGATTTACTTGATAATCCAGTAATGGAGACAAAGGAATGATTTGGTAATTTTCTTCTTGCTTCGCCTTATCCGGCAGTAAAAGTTTCGATGTTGCGATGTAAAAGTCATAGTTGTCGTCAGAAGTTGAAGTAACAAATGAAACGGAGATAAATGATAGTTTTTCAAGGAAGTCAAAAAGTGACTGCAGAAAAATAGCATTCGGTGATAGAATGATTCCAACTTTTAAACGATATTTAGTGTTACTTCTTTGATAAAAAGGAAGTAGGAAAAAAGAACAGATATAGACTAAATCATTCAGATTATTTTTGATCCAGGCAAATTCCGGCTCAGATGTAAGAGACGTTAAAAATGTTCTGACTTTTTTTGAAAGATGAACAAATAAAGGTTGCTGATCTTTGATGAAATCTTCCATAAAATTGATAGCTAATGGCAAAGATCCCTTTACTACAGAATGATTGAGGCAAGAATTGAAAAAATTGATATTTAGTATTTCTTGTTCATTAGGTGATAATTTTTTTTCTGAACATAGTGGAAGATAAAATTCTTCAAATCGTTCGATCAGGTTTCCAAAGGGCTGATGATCGCTGTTCATGTATTCTTTCACATAATGGATTCTAGGGTCATCCGCATAAAAATAAATACTCCAGTAGAACATCATGAAAGATAAAAAGGTTTTTTCTCTTTCTATGTAATGTGAAGGTACGTTCATTTGCTGTAACTCTCTGACAAATGAAGCATTTACTTCGGGAAAAATCAATTCTTTAAATGGCGGTTCTATTATGTAATGTTTTTTCTTGATCCGTAATTTTGAGATGGTTTTTAATAAGTACCATTCTCTAGGTTCGGTATAGGTCATCCATTGATGGTCTTCTGAGTCAAATAAGTCCATTCCGCGTTTAGGCTCTTCCAAAGCTATAAAAAGATCTTCTCCATAAGACGCGATCCAAAAGAGGTTTAGATAGACGATACGGATCAAATTCTCTTCTCCGCTTAATTGAAGTTGGGAGCAATTTAGTTGGACGTTAAAGCTTTTTAGGTAGCGGATAAGTGGTTGAAGTTTTCTGATGATGGACGCTCGGCTGATATAATGATCTTTACAGAAATTATCAATAGTGTAGTTACGTTCTAAGATGGTTGCTAGTAAAAATTGGTAAGACAAGCTCTTCCTGAATAAAAACTGATGATAGGGAATATCCCGTAAAGCAGCATTATCGATCTGGACTTTGCCTTGTTTGTTCAACAATTCGATATTTTGCTTTTCTAAAAGATCGTCGTGGATATCAGCAAAAATCGAATTTAAACGTGCATAAGAAAAATCAGTGAATTGTTCAAAATAATGAACACTGTATGTACCGTCTGTAGTTGCTATGAGCTGATTGAAAACGATGAGCTTGCGCTGAGCAGAATCATCTAATAAAATTTCTTCTAACATATTTAGTCTCCCTACTATTTAAAATATTCTGAAAAAAGGATCATATAAAAATTCATAACACATAAATTCAATGTATAAAAATTAATCTATGGTATTATAATAACCACTTTTTGACCAAATTTCAATTATATAATTAAATAGAAACGAAAATGTAATGATTATTTAAAATTAGGTTAATCCTTTAGTTATTAGGTAAATTAGGTGTTATCCTAATCTTGATGGCTATATTTTTTTGTTTTAATTAAAAAATATTGGTTATTTATTTCAATAATATTTCTTTTAATGATCGGTGATTTTTCTTTAGAAAAAAATTGGAGGCAGAAGGGAACAAAGATCTCTGTCCATTTTTTTGTAACTCACCGTTAGATGTATGTTATAATCAAAAAAGAATGTTTTTTGGAGGAAAGCTTATGTTGTCGATTGTTGTTCCTTGTTATAATGAAGAGGAATCCATTCCATTATTCTTTGAAGAAGTGGAAAAAATCAGCGTGCAGATCAAATATGATATTGAATATATTTTTATTAACGATGGGTCAAAAGATGGGACGTTGGAATCATTAAGAAAATTGTATAAAGCTCATCCTGATAAAGTCCGCTATCTTTCTTTTTCTCGCAACTTTGGGAAAGAAGCAGGGTTGTACGCAGGGCTCAAGGAAGCTCGCGGGAGTCTAGTTACTGTGATGGATGTTGATTTACAGGATCCGCCTGAACTATTACCGCAAATGATTCAAATGTTGGAAGCAAATAAAGAATTGGACTGTATTGGTACTAGACGTGGTGATCGCGAAGGTGAACCGCCAATTCGTAGTTTTTTTGCTCGAATGTTCTACCGCTTAGTCAATAAAATCGGTGAAACAGAGATGGTCGATGGTGCCAGAGATTTTCGTTTGATGACGCGTCAAATGGTAGATGGGATTCTAGAATTGACAGAATATAATCGCTTTTCAAAAGGGATTTTTAGCTGGGTCGGATTTAATACAGAATACTTATCTTATGAAAATCGTGAACGTGTAGCTGGATCTACTTCTTGGTCATTTTGGAGTTTATTGAGTTATTCCATCGACGGTATCGTTAACTTTTCGGAAATGCCTTTGAACCTAGCTTCTTACGTAGGTGCTCTTTCTTGTGCTGGATCAGTCATTGCGATGCTGGTGATTTTCTTTAGAACGATCATTATTGGTGACCCAACTAGTGGATGGCCGTCTATGGTTTGTATCATTTTATTTGTAGGCGGGCTGCAACTTCTTTGTCTTGGAATCATTGGTAAATATATTGGAAAGATTTTTTTGGAAACGAAAAAACGCCCGATTTATCTTGTGAAGGAAACAGAACAAGATAATAAGGAATAACAGAATTAGAAAGTAATCAGAAAAGACCAGCTTTGATCTCATTGAGAATCTAAGGCTGGTCTTTTTGACGTGCTCAGTAGCCTTGGCTCAGAGCAATTTCATTTTTAGCTAGTGTGCCATCTGATAAGAATTGGATCAGATTTTGTTTGAAGATAGCTAACAGCTTTGTTTTAAATTGAGGGGTGAGTCCAGAAATATGAGGTGTTACTAGCACGTTTTCCATAGTCCATAAAGGGCTGTCTGACGGCAAAGGTTCTTCTTCAAAAACATCTAAAGCAGCAAAACTCAGCTGACCGTTTTTTAGTGCTTCGATCAGGTCAGTTGTGTTGACAGATGGTCCACGGCCCACATTGACAAACACAGCTCCTGGTTTCATCGCAAGAAACATTGATTCATTGTACATTTGGTAGGTTTCATCGGTTAACGGTAAAATATTTACAACGATATCCATTTCTTTGATGATCCGCTGCATGTTTTTTTGTGAGTAGCATTCAATAAAACCAGGAGTGACATGTCCTGATGTGTTGATACCATATGGCTGGATATTTAGACCTTGAGCAAATAAGGCCAGCTGTTGACCGATATTTCCAGTGCCGACGATCAACATCTTTTGCATAGATAATTGCTTATAGGAAATATTTTCTCGGCTCCATATCCGATTTGTCTGGTTGATGATGCTTGTACGAATCCCACGGAAAGCCGCGAATAAAACACCTAATACGTGTTCTGAAATCGAAACACTGTGAATACCGCTTGCGTTTGACAAAAGAATGCCTTTTTCCGCAAAGCGGTCTAAATCATAGGAATCAACACCTGCTGAAATCGATTGTACCCATTTTAAACGACTAGTTTCAGAGTCCAGAAGATATTGGCCTAACTCTTTATCCCAGCCTAACATGATTTCAATATCATCCTTGATTATTTGGGGTGTTTCTCTGTGAGCATCAACAACGATATGATCAACAGCTGTCTTTCGAATATCCTCCACTTGTTCTTCCTTCATTTTTTCAAAAAGATAAATAATTGGTTGTCCCATTTTGATTCCTCCCTGCATCATCATTGTAACAAAAAACGAAGTCAAACTAAAAAGGATTGAACTATGAGTCGTTCAATCCTTTCAAATATAGTATGGTTCAAATTAGATTTCTTCACCGCGGGCATAAGCGGCTGCTAGAAGATCTACTTCTTTTTTCAACTCTTCAACCATGATCTCTTCTGGAACTGTACGGATGATTTTCCCTTTTTTAAACAACATTCCTTTACCATTTCCACCAGCGATACCGATATCTGCTTCTCTAGCTTCACCAGGACCATTCACGGCACAACCTAAAACAGCTACTTTGATCGGTGCTTTGATCTTTTCGATATATTCTTCGATTTCATTAGCAATAGGAATCAAGTCGATTTCAATACGTCCACAAGTAGGACAAGAAATCAATGTCGCAGCATTACTTGCTAAACCAAATGCTTTTAGAACTTCTTTAGCTACTTTGATTTCTTCGACAGGATCTGCAGATAGTGAAACTCGGCAAGTATTTCCAATGCCGCGGGAAAGCAAAGCCCCAAGCCCAGCAGCGGATTTCATTCCGCCGGAAAATTTCGTTCCAGCTTCAGTGATTCCCAAATGTAAAGGATAATCAAATGTTTGAGCAGCCAAAGTATAGGCTTCGATCGCCAAATTCACGTCACTAGCTTTTAATGAAACGATAATGTCATAAAAGTCTAAATCTTCAAGAATTTTGATATGTTCTACAGCACTTGCAACCATCGCTTCGGCAGTTGGATAGCCATACTGCTGTAAGAATTTCTTTTCTAAAGAACCAGCATTCACACCGATTCTAATAGGGATTCCTTTGGCTTTGCAAGCAGTAACTACTTTTTCTACGCGGTCTTTTCTACCGATGTTTCCTGGATTGATCCGAATTTTATCTACGCCTTGTTCGATTGCTTTCAGTGCTAAACGATAATCAAAATGAATATCTGCGACTAACGGAATCGAGATTTGGCTTTTGATGGCACCTAAAGCATTCGCTGCTGCTTCATCAGGAACAGCCACACGCACGATCTGGCAACCTGCTTCTTCCAATTGTTTGATTTGCGCAACTGTTGCTTCAATGTCATGTGTCTTTGTTGTACACATACTTTGAATAAATAATTCATCACTTCCGCCAATCGTTAAGTCGCCGATTTTCACCGGACGTGTATTTTTACGATGGGTCAATTCTCCCATAATAGATTCTCTCCTTATTTTGTCGTACAGTTTTTTTATTGTTAATTCCTCAATAAGTATAATTCAACGTCTATCTTAACACATAATGATAAATCTGAGAATGTAAGAAAAGTTTAAGATTTCTTCTTAACATCATCAAAAAGATTAGATCGTCGGTGGTTCTTGCCGCGCTTCTTTTCGGGTAGCAAAGAAAAAGAGCATCAGCGAAACGAAAATGATCAAAAAGCTATCATCAAAAGGTCTGACCAACAGTTGGAGTAAGCTGCTGACGATCACTGGTAAGGTTGAGCAGTAGACAACTATCTTTAAGCAATCAAGAAAGCGCAGTTTGTATAAACGAACTTTACTATAAAGATTGGCACCGATCGTGATCAGCAATAGATTGATGATCAAATTAATAAATGCTGGATACAATGTAACTACAAAAACAATGAGTTTGAGCCAAAATGGCACATTCGATTCATCTAGTGCTTGTTTCAAATCTTGACTGTTCAATCCATCTAGAGTACCTTGTGAATAAGGCACTTCAAACTGACTTGTGCCAAATAAGGCATCTGCCGTTCCAGAACTTGGTAGGGAAACAACAAACTCGTCATCTAAAAAACCGACACTGACTGCATTTCCCACAGAATCAGCGGTAATATCACTGAGCGAACGTTTTCCTTCCGGATCGAAGGTGAAGATAATCGAATTTGTTTGATAAATAAAACCTTTGGTAGAAGGATCTGTTTTTAATCGACCATCGGTAATTGTAAAATCAGGTAATTTTTCAGCGATTTTTTGACCATCATTTTTGATATCTTGAACCATAGAAAATATTTGTTTTGTTAATGGAAAAGCAAGAATCACACTTAAAAAAAGGATGTACAAAATGACTTTCCAAAAGGGCATGTTCTTTGCTTTATGAAGTTCGGAAAATTGAAAAAAAGCGTGTTTAAATAATGTGAATGTATTCATAGATTTTCTCCTGACTTGATTTTACGTACAGTCGTCATTTTAAAGGAGTTAACCTGTAAAAACAAGTGTCGTGCAAATTTTTGTAAGCAATTACTTTGAAGGTTAGCATAAAATCTGTTATGCTATAAATGTATGAAAATTTATACTTACTTAAATGGAGGGATTTTTTATGACTTACACTTTACCAGAATTACCTTATGCTTATGATGCGTTGGCACCTTACATCGATGAAGAAACAATGCATTTACACCATGACAAACACCATAACACTTATGTGACGAACTTAAATGCTGCAATTGAGAAACACCCTGAACTTGGTTCGAAATCTGTAGAAGAATTGATTTCTGACATGGATGCGATCCCAGAAGATATTCGTACTGCTGTACGTAACAATGGTGGCGGACATGCGAACCATGCATTTTTCTGGAACATCATGGCACCTAATGCAGGCGGCGCACCAACTGAAGATATCAAAGATGCGATCGATGCAGCTTTTGGTAGCTTTGACAAACTAAAAGAAGAATTTAAAGCTGCTGCAACAGGACGTTTCGGTTCTGGTTGGGCATGGTTAGTTTTAAATAACGGCAAATTAGAAGTGACATCAACTGCTAACCAAGATTCTCCTTTAATGGAAGGCAAAACACCAGTTTTAGGTTTAGACGTTTGGGAACATGCGTATTACTTAAACTATAAAAATGTTCGTCCAGAATACATTGACGCATTTTGGAACATTGTGAACTGGGATGAAGTAAACAAACATTTTGCTGCAGCAAAATAAGTAGAGAATAATAGAAATTCTATCTTTTCAGAGGAAAACAGTAAAATGTACTGTTTTCCTCTTTTTATTTGTGGCATACTAATAGTAGGAAAAAGATAGCTGAAGGAGCTTGATGAGAATGAATCTAAAAATACAGAAGGTCCACGGGTCAGAAAATGACTTTTTTTTGATTGATCAATTACAGTTAGAGCGTCCTTTTACGAAAAAAGAACTTGAAGACCTACGTATTCGCTTATGCGATCGTAAAAACGGATTGCTTGGAGGCGCGGACGGATTATTGCTTGTTGAAGCATCGAAACAAGGTGAAGCATTAGCAAAGATGCGTGTCATTAATTCAGACGGCAGTGAAGCGAGTATGTGTGGAAACGGCTTGCGGACAGTTGCTAGATATTTATCTGAAAAGCATGATGAACAGTCATTTATAGTAGAAACGATGTTTGCGGATCTTAAAGTTCGCAGAGCCGAAGAATTAGGCAAAGGGGTAGCTACCTATCAAGTGGAGATCTCACCTGTTCGTTTTGAAGCAGAGGCAATACCGATGGTGACGAATAAAAATAGAATTATTGATGAAGTAATACCAGAACTATCTGATGAAATAAAATTTTCTGTAGTAGCAGTTCCAAATCCTCATCTTATTGCATTTGTAGATCATCAAATGTTGGTTAGTCCGGAGTTTGAACGGATTGCAGCTTATGTCAATGGAGAGAATCCGCTTTTCCCAGATGGAATCAATGTCAGTTTTGTTGAGATTTTGGGAGAAAATCAATTGTTTGTTCGGACCTATGAACGTGGAGTAGGTTTTACAAGCGCATGTGGAACAGCAATGTGTGCGAGCAGCTTGATGTATGTATTGTTGAATGAGCGAGTATTTGGAGAAACAGTCACAGTTAAAAATGTGGGAGGAATTGTAAAAACAGTTGTTCATGAAGACGATGCTGAAGGATATTGGATGGAATTGATCGGTAATGCAAGTGTGACACATCTTTTGTCAGGTGATTTAGTTGATTTTACGGATGGACAGTTCAATAGATTACAGATCGATGAAACAGATGAACAGGCAGCTTACATAGCATTTTTAGAATCGATCAAAATAGACTAGTGCGCTGGGAGATCTTGTCTGATCGAAACAAGAGGATCGCTTTGGAGAACTAAGGGAGTGTCAAAATGAATAATTTTGGTTGGGTAAACATGAATCTGATAAAAAGGGTTGGCTGCATAGCAGTCATTGGTAGTTCGTTGTTGATTTGTTTTTTAGGAGTAAGGATGAATGCTGAGCAGCGACGACAAAAAAAAATCGATTACGCAGAAATAACGATAAGAAATGAAACAGAAAAAATCACGTTTTTAGATAAACAGCTCAGTAAGCTTTATAAAGATGAAACGGAAGAGTTTTTGACTGAATCAATAGAAGAAGTACAAATCAAACAACTAGAAAGCAAAATCAATCAATTAAAGACAGAAGCTTCGGACTTTGGACTCAAGTCTGAACATTTGCCTTTGGATATCTCACAATTATCAAAAGATAAACAAGTATTGCTTTCTAAGGTAGCAGATATTAAAACTAAATATACGATTCAGCAGCAATTACAGGAAATGTTGGTTCAAACACCAGAAAATTGGGAATCCACTAGTGACGCTGTGATAATCAATGAAAATGCCACTGTAGAGAATTTACTTAAATTACATAATGATGTCGTTCAATTTAATAGCTTGTGGTCAAATAGTATCAGTGCATTTTTAAATGAGATGAATGTTCAAGTAAAACTGTATAACGAAATCGAACAAGGAATCGATAAAATGATCGATGGACAAGCTTTAACGAGTGAAGCGACGCTTGAAACGTTTATCCACCATTTCAATCTAGTCACACAGGTGAAGAATACAACGCTGAGAAAAGGGTTGTCAGAACGGTTAGAACAAATCGATCAGCTTATGAATGCCCAAATTGTTGGCGAGGAAAATTTGCTGGAAGAACCAATTTAGTTAATATTTATTAAATAATAATGCAATATATCGATTGCTTTTTAAATAAATTATCAATTATTTGAAAAAATATCGAAAAAGTTGATAACATTTTATTAGTCGAATACCCTTGTACTTGCTTAAGCTTAAAATTATAATTAATTGTGTAGTAATGGAGGAAAAAATGGAAGAAACAATAAGTTTACAAGAACTCATCGGAGTTTTAAGAAAACGTATAGGTCTAATTATCGTTAGTATGTTTTTAGGGTTGGGGGTTGCTGGAGTTTTAACCTATTTTGTTATTACACCAAAATACAGTTCCCAAGCCCAATTGATCGTTCGTCTGCCGCAAAATGAAACGACGAATGTGAATGATATCAATGGGAATCTTCAGATGATCAATACGTATAAAGATTTGATCAAAAGTGATACGGTCATGACGGAAGTTCAGCAAAGGATGAAAGTGGACCATCAAAGTGATTTGTCTGTTGAGGCACTTAAGGCAAGTGTATCAGTCAATCAGTCTCAAAATTCTCAAATGTTCTCGATCGTTTCTAAAGTAACAGATCCATTGGTTGCTCAAAATATTGCCAATCAGACAGCTTTGGTTTTCCAAGAGCAAGCAAAAGACATGCTGAATGTCGATAAGATTACGATCATTTCAGAAGCGACGGCCAATTTAAATCCAGTGTCACCTAATGATAAAATCAATCTATTGATAGGACTAGCATTAGGGCTCTTATTTGGAATCATGGCTTCCTTCATTTTAGAATTATTTGATAAGACAATCAAAGATGACAGCTTTGTGGAAGAAGAATTAGGATTTACGATATTAGGTGTTGTTCCAAATATGACTGCTAAAGAGTTAAATGCAAAGGTTGTTCGCCCTTCACCTTCAACGGTTTCAAAGCCAAATAGCGGTTTTGCCAAAGAGGGAGCAAGAGTCATTCAAAAAGAAGATCTCAACTCAGATACTTCTACCCCAGCGCGTAGAAGTCGTCCACGAGTTTAAAGGAGTATAGAATGTCAAATAAAATAAGAAATCAAAAAAAACAAAAAACAAAAGCAGTCAGTCTAATAACTTTAGCAGATAAATCATCACCGATATCAGAACAATATCGAACGATCAGAACGAACATACAATATGCAATGATCGATAGAGACTTAAAAACATTAGTCGTTACTTCTTCAGGTCCAAGTGAAGGAAAATCAACGACCTCTGCCAATTTAGCGATCGTGTTTGCTAATTCTGGGAAGCGTGTTTTATTAGTAGATGCAGATATGCGCAAACCAACGGTGGCAAAAACATTTTCGTTAGACAATGTTCGAGGCTTGAGTACCCTTTTGGGTAGCAGAGAAGTTGTGCTGCATCAGGTCGTTCAGTCATCCGGCATTGATAATTTATTCCTTATGACAAGCGGACCTAAACCGCCTAATCCATCTGAGTTACTGGATTCTAGGAGAATGGAAGAGCTTATCCAAGATTTAAAACAACAATATGATTTGGTCATCTTTGACATGCCTCCTGTTGTGGCAGTGACAGACGCACAAATCGTATCCTCAAAATCAGACGGAACGATCTTGGTCGTCCGTGAAAATGTCTCAAAAAGAGACTCTCTATTAAAAGCTAAAAACTTATTAGAACTTGTAGATGCCAATATCTTAGGAGTTGTTTATAACGGCTCTAAAAGTATAACAGATCAAGGCTACTATTATGGTTCATGAGGATAGGCAGAAAGGATAAATACCAATGATTGATTTGCATTGCCATATATTACCTGGTATTGATGATGGGGCCAAAACGATCGATGACTCGCTTGACATGGCTAGGATGGCTGTGAAACAAGGCATTACTCACATTTTGTGCACGCCGCATCATAATAATGGCAGATATGACAATCCAGCAGGTCAGGTCATATCCTGTGTTTCAGCGTTACAAGCAGAACTGGACAGGCGAAATATACCTCTTACCTTATTTGAAGGTCAAGAGGTTCGAATTGCTGGAAATATCAGAGAGCAGATCAAAGAAAATAAAATCTTATTTGCAGACTTGAATAATCGTTATATTTTGATCGAATTTCCAACAAACGATGTTCCAGCATATGCAGAGCCTCTTTTTATTGAGCTACTTGATGAAAATCATATTCCAATCATTGTGCATCCAGAGCGAAACAATAAATTTATTGAAGATCCTAATCGGTTGTTGCCATTTTTGGAGATGGGTGCCCTTGCTCAATTAACAGCGCCTAGCTATGTTGGTGTTTTTGGAAAACAAATCGAGCGAACAGCCAAACAAATGGTTGCCCATAATATGGTTTCGATGATGGCTTCAGATGCTCATAATGTAAAAAAACGCGGATTTTTTATGAAGAAAGCGTACGATGCGATTGCCAAAGATATGGGAACTGCGCACGTTGAAGTGATGCAGCAGGTTGCGAAAGATATTTTAAATGGTGATCCTGTCCAGACATTGGAATTTGAAGAACTACAAAAGAAACGATTTCGACTGTTTTAAACGAAATAGAAAAATGTGAGTGTAAGAGTTTTATATAATTTTTGTATATATTATTAGGTGTTGGTATATGTGATTTTTGATATTGGTTGTATCTTAAATCAACTGAAATATTAGGGAATGCTGGGATCAGCAGCTGTTGAGGTTCGAAAAAACTGAAAAGCTAATAGCATCAGTAAATAGTTTGTTCCTACCCTATCATAAAAGGAGTGTTGAAATTGGAGGAAAAAATAGTAAGTGTTGGAGGAAGTATACAGAAAAAAAAGCAGACATCACAGCCTGACAAGCAGATTTCTGTATCGATAGTTGAATCACAATCTATTCGTTTTCGCGTACTCAAACGAACGATCGATATTGTTGGTAGTCTTTGCGGCTTGATTTTATTAAGCCCTGTATTTCTTATTGTCGCATTTTTGATCAGAAAAGAAGATCCTAATGGACCAGTTGTTTTTTCTCAGGAAAGGGTCGGGAAAAAAGGCAGTCACTTCACAATGTATAAATTTCGTTCGATGTGCACAGATGCAGAAGAAAAATTTCATGATCTAGTTGAGCAAAATGAAATCGAAGGGGCTATGTTCAAAATCAAGAACGATCCAAGAGTAACGAAAATAGGAAAAAAAATACGCAAAACAAGCATTGATGAGCTGCCCCAATTAGTGAATGTTTTAAAAGGTGACATGTCACTCGTTGGGCCACGACCTCCATTAGAAAGAGAAGTCTCTCAGTATACACAACGTGATCTACAACGATTGAATGTGAAACCTGGCTGTACAGGATTATGGCAGGTCAGAGGTAGAAACGATGTTCATTTTGATGAAATGGTCGAGTTTGATTTGGAGTACATTGAAAATCAATCTATTTGGAATGATCTGAAAATCATGTTTCAAACAGTGATCGTGATGTTTTTTTCTAGAGGAGCTTATTAATGAATAAAAAGATTCAGCATGTATATATTATTGGCTCTAAGGGGATTCCGGCTAAGTATGGAGGCTTTGAAACCTTTGTTGAGAAGTTGACAGAATACAAGCAGTCTAGAAGTATTCAGTATCATGTCGCTTGTATGAATGTAGGAGACGATCTATACGGAGATGGAGAACAGCATTTTGAATATAATCAAGCAGACTGTTTTAATATAGCGGTGCCAAATATCGGTCCAGCTAGAGCCATTTATTATGATATAAAAGCATTAGATTATGCCATCGAGCTAGCTAAAAAAAATAGTGATATAGAACCGATTTTTTATATATTAGCATGTCGAATAGGTCCGTTTCTCAATCATTATAAAAAAAAGATCAAGAAAATTAGGGGAAAACTTTATGTAAATCCCGATGGTCATGAATGGTTAAGAGCCAAATGGAGTTATCCTGTTCGTAGATACTGGAAATTTTCAGAAAAGTTAATGGTAAAGCATGCAGACTTGATGATTTGTGATAGCTTGAATATAGAAAAATATATCAAGACCGATTATGAAAAATATACGCCAAAAACAACTTATATTGCTTATGGGACGGATATTGAGAAATCAAATCTGACTTCAGAAAGTTCATCTGTTGAAAAGTGGTTTTCTAAGCACGAAATTTCAGAAGATGATTACTATCTTGTAGTTGGTCGTTTTGTTCCAGAAAACAATTATGAAACGATGATTCGCGAATTTATGAAGTCATCAACAAAAAAAGATTTTGTATTGATTACAAATATTGAGAATAATAAATTTTATAAAAGTTTATTGGAGAAAACTAAATTTCAAAATGATAGACGAATTAAATTTGTTGGTACGGTATATGATCAGGAGCTTCTAAAATATATTAGAGAAAATGCTTTTGCCTATTTGCATGGTCATGAGGTTGGCGGAACTAACCCTTCTTTGTTAGAGGCATTGGTCTCTACAAAACGAAACCTTTTAATTAATGTAGGATTTAATGAAGAAGTTGCAAAAGAAAATGCTTTTTATTGGTCTAAGAATAATGATGAATTGTCCTTAGTAATTGATGAAGTTGATTTCTCTAAAAAAGGGCTAGAGATGAATGAAAAAGCTAAGGAAAGAATTATTAGAGATTTTAGTTGGTCATATATAAATAATTTATATGAAAATCTTTTCTTTAGTGAGGAAAGGTAGAAAGATGAGAATACTACATTATGGACTTGGTTTTCCTCCAAATAGAACAGGGGGACTAGTAAAATATCTTTTCGATTTGATAGATGAGCAAATGGTGTCAGGAGAACAGATTATTTATCTATTTCCAGGAAAAATAAATCCTTTTTTTAGCAAACCAAGGATCAAAAAAAATAAGAGCAAGTCAAAAGAAAACTTTGAGGTTTATGAATTAATAAATTCTCTACCCTTACCCTTATTTGGAGGGATTAAGGAGCCTCAAAAATTTATGGAAACAGTTGACAAGAGGATTTACACGAGATTTTTTGAAGCAATTGAGGTGGATGTCATACATGTCCATACATTGATGGGGATACATAAAGAGTTTTTTGAAGCTGCTAATGAAATGCAAAAAAAAGTCGTATTTACAACACATGATTATTTTGGCGTTGCTCCAGAACCTAATTTTTTTCTAGATGGTCTGAGTTATCATAATCAAAATACTGTTGAAAATTGGATAAAGGTATCAAAGAATGCTTTATCAGTAAAGAAGTTGAGAATATTTCAATTAGAGCATTACAATTTGATAAGAAGTGTGATCAAGTATCTAAAGACCAAGTCTATAAACTTTTCTAAGAGTAGTACTGACGACCAATCTGATTTGATTATCACTTCTGAACTGGAAAGAGAATTTTCCTTATTAAAAAAATATTATTTATCGATGCTCTATAAAATTGATTTTTTCCATTTTAATAGCCAAATAGCTAGAGAAGTCTATTTAAACAATATATCCATAAAACGTTATGGAGTAATTTCAATTACATCTGTATTACCAAAAGTGCCCAGTAAAGAAAGAAATAAAATAAATCCAATTAAGATAGGATACATAGGTCCATATAAAGAGTTTAAAGGATTTACTGATTTTTTAATATTATTGAATGAATTGAATGATAGGACAGAATTTGAATTCCATGCCTATGGGGATGATGCAAACTATAATCTGCCCAGTAAAATTATTAATCATGGACGATATTCAAAAACTGAATTGCTTAAAGTTTATGAAAATATTGATATTTTGATAGTGCCAAGTAAATGGAAGGAGACATTTGGTCTTATTGTTTTAGAAGCTATGAGTTGTGGTACACACGTTGTTGTAAGCAATAACGTGGGAGCAAAAGACTTAGTAGAAGGTCAATACATTTATTCTAGCATTGCTGAATTAAAAGAAATTATTTTAAATATTAACATAGATGAAATTTTAGTTAAGAAACCTAAGACTATTCAAAACCATACAATAGAGATTAAAAAAGTTTATGAAGCGATAACGAGGGAGACTGAAAATGATTAACTTTATCATAGTTAAAGTGTTAGGGAAAGAAAGATTTAAACTATCAAAGGAAGTCCCTCTTTCTTATATAATGATGCTAGGTCAAAAGTTTATTTTTGGGTTAGTTCGAGGTAAATTAAGAACAGTCACATTAAAAAAGAAAGGCAAAAATGTTATTGTTGGCAAAAAAGTTGCAATACGGGTGAAAAAACATATAAGCATTGGTAACAATGTTAGGCTAGATGACAGAGTTATTTTAGATGGCTTATCCACAGAAGGGATTACATTAGGAGATCGTGTCAAAATAGGTGCGGACAGTAAAATATTATGTACTGGCAGTTTGGAAAATCTAGGAAAAGGGATTGAAATTGGGGAGAATTCTTCATTTGCTGAAAATACCTTCTTTGGCGCAGCTGGAGGAATCAAGATTGGTCAAAATGTTATTTCTGGTCAAAATGTTCGTTTTCACTCAGAAAATCATAAATTTGCTGATCTGGATGTGTTGATACGTGAACAAGGAGTTACAAGAAAAGGGATTAAAGTAGGAGATAACTGCTGGATCGGTTCTGGTGTGGTTTTTCTTGATGGTTCTGAAGTTGGTTCAGGCTGTGTGATAGCTGCTAATGCTGTTGTTTCTGGAAAATTTTCAAGTAATGAAATAATTGGTGGCATGCCAGCAAAAAAACTAAAGACAAGAGGAGAAAAGAGTGAATAAAACTACTATACTATCATTGTTTTTTAGTCTTTTTTTATTTTTAGCAGAAATAACTAATAGTGATGTAACTATATTTGTGGCTGTAGTTATCCTGTTGATCGATTTTGTGAAAAGAGGAATTTATTTAAAAGATATCAGGCATGTCAGCCCATTGTTATTGATCGTTTTATTTGGTACAGTCATTGGTGTTTTAAATTATGGTTTTTTTAACAAAGATCTATACAGAGATGTTTATAAAACATTAAGTCCAGTGATTTTCATTTTGTTAGGAGCCAGTTTGTATAAGGATAATTTAAGAAAAAATGATTTGTTTATGAGTTCAGTAGTTCTATCTGGTCTTTTTGTGAGTTTAAGACATATTATACTTGTTATCATAGCAGTTGCTAAGCAAGGGGTCGGCTTTGAAATCATTCGTGGTGTTGGTGGAAATATGTCGATGGTAACAATTCTTGCTCTAGTGTTTTGTTTGAATTTAAAAGAAGAACTAAGTAATAGATTAGTAAGTATAAGAAAGAGTCTGTGTATTCTTTTTATCTTATCTATAATGTTATATGTTTCTAGAACAACATTAGTTGTTTTAATTCCATTTCTACTACTTTTTTCCTTTAGGAGCATGAATTTAAAAAAAGTATCACTATATGGAATCTATATAATTTTACTAGTTCTTTTTTTTAAAGCTATAAGCCATATTGATTTGTTTCAAGAGCTAATAAATAAATTTACAAAATCTTTTACAGAAATTAATTCTAAATATCAGAGTTGGGACTGGCTTACAATAAATAATAATTGGAGAGGTTATGAGATATTTTTAGTAGTTCAACAAATTAAATATGCTGATTTCTTTACTAAGTTATTTGGCTTTGGTTTTGGTGCTTTGTTGGATCTAGGTGTATATATTTTGTTAGGTGATAACTATTTTTCAAGTATACCAATATTACATAATGGCTATTACTACATACTATATAAAGTTGGGATCATTGGATTGCTATTACTATTTGTATTCTTTATCTTATCTCTATATAGAGTTATTAAGTTATGTTTGCGTTCTAATGAAGAAAATAAAAAGTATCATTTGTTTTTAATAGGTTGTTATGTGGGGATAATGGTTTCGATGTATGTTATTTCAGGTTTCTATAATGGTGTTAGTATGATTTCGTTTTGTATGTCAATTGGTTATTTTGAAAGAAAATTGAGAAGAATGGATAGGTAAATTATGAAGATTGGGTTTATGGGTGTTGATTTAACAAGTATGAATAAAGGTGTTTCTGCTTTAGGCTTTTCAGTAATAAAAATAGTAGATGATTTGATGAAGGAAGCAGGAATTGAATACGAAATCAATTTGCTTGAATCTACTGATGAAGATAATAAAGTTCTGTTAAAAAAGTACTTTCAGCTAGAAAAAGAACAGATAAAACTGCATTCATTTAGTTATAAAAAACCAAAAGATATAATTGAGTTATATGCTCTTATTAAAAAAATGGATTATGTCATTGATATTACTGGTGGCGATAGTTTTTCAGATATATATGGGAAAAAATGGATGTTGAGAGCCTCTTTAGGCAAACTTATTACGGTATATTCTAGGACACCACTTATGTTAGCACCTCAAACATATGGACCTTTTGAATCAGGGTTTGGCAGATTTTTGGCTAAATATATTGTCAATAAAGCTAGTGTCGTATTATCTAGAGATATTTTGTCTAAAGAGGCTTTAGCTAAACTGAGTAATAGAGAAGTGAGTGCATCTACAGATGTTGCTTTTACTCTTCCTTATGACAATAGTTTCTATTCTATCAAACAAGATAAGTTAAATATTGGGATTAACGTTTCTCAATTATTATGGGTGGGAGGATACACTCAAGAAAATCAATTTGGGTTAACAATTGACTATAAAACATATATATACTCTATTATAGAGTGGCTTAATTCTACTGGAAAATATAATATTTACATCGTTCCACATGTTGTTAAAGAGCCTGAAGACAGCTATGTTGATTCAATTGAAAATGATATCTTAGTTAGTCATGAATTGAAAAATAAATATGAATTTTTAACCGTAGCACCGATATTCAATGATCCAATAGAAGCAAAATCATATATTTCGTTGATGGATCTATTTATTGGTTCACGTATGCATGCTACTATTGCATCATTTTCATCAGGAGTTCCGACTATCCCTTTAGCATATAGCAGAAAATTTGAAGGTGTATTCAATAATTTAGGCTATTGTCATGTTGTAGATGGAAAAACATTAACAACTGATGAAGCTATTGAGAGAACTAAAAAACTTGTTGAAGATAGAGAAAGACTGAAAGTAAATATTGAAGAGTCTGAAAAAAATGTTAAAGAAGCTATTTCTAGAATTTATACTGATTTTAATGCAACCTTATCTGAGGAGAAATAATAGTGAGAAGCATAATACTAATACTTGTTCATTTTGGGGAACTACCTAATTATTTCAATTTATGGCTTAAAAGTGCAGAGTTTAATCCAACTATTGATTTTCTGTTAGTAACAGATAATTCTCTTGAAGAGTATACATTTCCTAAAAATGTTCAGATCATAAATAGCAGTATGGTTGAAATCCAGAGCGAGATTCAAAATGTCACTAACCAAAAGGTATCAATAAAATATCCGTACAAATTAGTTGAATATCGTCCGCTTTTTGGTGAACTGTTTCAAAGCTTGATTGGCGGGCATGACTTTTGGGGATATATAGATTCAGATGTGATTTTGGGTGACGTAAGAAAATTTCTAACAGATGAATTGCTTGATCAGTACGATCGTTTATTAACAAGAGGTCATTTCACATTATTTAGGAATACAAAATACATGAATACAGTATATAAGATAGAACATGAGTATAAAGATTGTTTTAATTTTAATGATGTTATGAGGTTTGATTCGGTTTGTGCTTATGATGAGTGGGGGTGGGATTTTGGTTATGGTCTAAGTGAAATATTATCGAGAAAAGGTATTGTTTCCTATGATCAGATTATATTTGCTGATATCAACCCTGCAATCTATTATTTTGATCTTGTGAATCATGACTTTGGTAATGCTGAATATTTTATCTTTAACAATGGGAAATTAGTAGCTCATAGAGAAAAACAAGAAAAAGAATTTATGTATATTCATTTGCAGAAACGTCAACTGTCAAATTTTGTTGGGGAAGAGGCTCACTATTATATTTATCCAGATAGATTTTCTGTTGCGAAAGAAACAACCGAGACTTTGGAAGAACAAGAAAAGTTGTTTTACAGTAGAAAGAAAAAGAGAAGAATAAAAACTATTTTAACAAAAATCAAATCAGATTATTTATTGATGAGATTAACGATGCTTTTTAGGAGAGTTAGTAAATGATAGGTGTTGTGATTTTAAATTATAACGGTGCATCTCTTACTGGAGATCTGACAGATAAAATTAGAAAATATCAAAGTATTGAAAAAATCGTAATTGTTGACAACAAGTCAACTGACGACTCTTTTACAGCATTGAAAAAACGCTTTATCGATGACGAAAAAGTAAAAGTAATTCTCTCTGAGTCTAATGGTGGGTATTCCTCAGGAAACAATATCGGTTTAAAATGGCTTGTAGCAGAGGGAAAATATAATACAGCTTTTATTTGTAATCCAGATGTATTATTTGAAGAAAGTTTTATTATTCAACTAGATAAGGGTTTAAAAGAAAATCCAGATTATGGTCTTTTGACTGGAATCATGTTGAATCCTGATGGAACATTTACAAAAAATCAATACTGGAGTTTACCAACTTTTAGAGAAGATTTCTTTAGGGGATTTTTTATCTTTAATTTTTTGATTAAGAAAAATAATAAAGGATTAATAAAAAGTGACAATATTTTAGAATGTGTTCCAGCGGGCTCAGTAGAAGCTGTTAATTTAGAATATATGAAAGAAGTCGGATATTTTGATGAATCGGTATTTTTATTCTATGAAGAAAATATATTAGCGAAAAAACTGAAAGAAAGTAGATATAAAACTGGTGTTTTACTTTCTTGTGAGTATTATCATTATCATTCACAAATTATTAACTCTACCGTATCTATTATGAATAAGTATAAGCTATTTCAAAGGTCTATGTACTATTATCAAGTAAAATACAATAAAATTAATTCTATTCAAAAAATTTTGTTGAAAGTATCTATGGTTATTGGCAAAGGTTTGTTCTTTTTCAAAAATTGTAGATTGGGAGGTAAGAGATGAACCGTTACAAAGAACTTCTTACAAATTCAATACTTTTCACTATAGGAAATTTTGGGAGTAAGTTGATCACGTTTGTCTTAGTTCCCTTCTATACATATTATCTTACAACACAAGAATTTGGTACGGCTGATATTATCACGACTAGTATCCAACTCTTATTACCACTGGCAACTCTAGGAGCTGCGGATTCGATCATTCGATTTGGAATGGATAAAGACTATGACCAAAAAAAGGTTTTCACAAATTCAATGTTAATCACCTTTTGTGGTTTGATAGCTGTATCTTTAGCTTTTATAACTATTTCTTCATTCATAGGTGTTAAAAAATATATTCTAATTACTATTCTGACTTTAATTATGCAGGCATTTCAAATTTTAGTTTCGACTTATGTCCGTTCATTAGGCTTGATCATAGTTTATACTATAAACAGTATTCTTTATACTCTGTCTATTTGTTTGTTCAGTCTAATTTTTTTGTTAGGTTTGAATTGGGGAGTTTTTGGATATTTTTATGCTCAAATATTAGGAGCGTTTATGTCGATACTACTGCTTTTTACTTCAGGCAAATTGTATAGATATTTCTCTTTGGCTGTTATTGATAGATCTATGATATCAGATATTCTTAAATTTTCTGTACCATTGATTCCAAGTGGAATTTCTTGGTGGGTTATAAACGGGGCTACTAGATACATAATACTTATATTTGTGGGGGCAGTTGGAAATGGTATATTCGCTGTGGCTAGTAAAATACCTGGATTACTTACATTAATCCAAGGAATCTTTATTCAAGCGTGGCAGATGTCTGCTATTCAAGAGTCTAAGAAAGAGGACAAAGGTGTTTTTTATGAAACGGTTTTTTCTTTTTACGCTAAATTTCTATTTACAGGAATCTCTGTATTCTTATTATTTTTAAAACCATTGATAAAACTAATTTTTGCTCCTAGTTATTTTGAAAGCTGGATATTGATTCCCTTTTTATTGTTGGCTGCAGTTTATAATAGTTTTAGTAATTTTTTTGGACAAATTTATATTGCGGAAAAAGAAACAAAAGGTGTTTTTAAAACAATCGTTTTTGCAGCAGTTTTTTGTACATTCATCAATATTTTACTAGTACCGTCAATTGGTATCATCGGGGCATCTGTAGCACAATTTGTTGGTTGGTTCATGACTTTTCTTTATAGACGATATGACACAAAAAAATATGTAAACTTCAATATTCAAGTTTGGAACTTATTATTTTGCCAACTAATTATTTTTTTACAAATACTTTTACTTTTTCAAAATGTTATAAATGAACAATTCGCGAATGTTTTACTTTGGGTGCTAGCACTGCTTATACTACTTATAAACAGAGAGTTGTTTTTTGTATGTATAAAGTTGATGAAAAGAGGGGGAAAAAGAATTGAGTAGAATCAGTAACTTTATTATTTTGAGAACAACAAAGTTTCGTAGAGTGAATAAAATAGTGGTCTCCTTTTTTTCGAAAGTTGAAGGTGGCCAAATCTATTCAAGGAGTCTACGTATGGCTACAAAATTAAATTATGGTGTAGAAGTAGGGATGTACTCTTATGGCAGTTGCTTTTCTGAAAACTTCAATCTCGGAGGAACGGTTGAAATAGGAAAATATTGTTCTATAGCCGAAAATGTGAGGTATTTTGGTGCTAATCACCCTTTAGAGGCATTGTCAACATCACCTCTTTTTTATAACAAAGATTTTGGTTTTGATGTTCAAGATGTAGATAGATACCATTTAGAAATTGACCATGATGTTTGGATTGGATATGGTACAATTATAGTTTCCGGTTGTCAAAAAATCGGAGCAGGAGCCGTTATTGGAGCGGGTTCTGTTGTTACAAAAGATGTTCCGCCATATGCTATTGTAGGTGGGAATCCGGCTAGAGTAATCAAGTATAGATTTTCTAAAGAAGTAATTGATGCGATTGAAGAAAAGAAGTGGTGGGAATTAACACCAGAACAAGTAATGGATTTTTATCAACAATTTGAAATCTCGAGCAAAACGAAAGCGACAGAGATAAGAGGTTAATATATATGAATGTAGAAAAGTTTACAAACACATATCAGATGTGCACTTCTTGCGGTTTATGTGAAAGTGTCTTTGGGAAAGAAAAAATACAATTACAAGAGTCTAGAGGTTTCTATTTTCCTAAAGAAATGGCTAAATTGGATAAAGAAGATAGAAGCTTATTTAATTCTATTTGTCCCGCAATCAATATGGAAGGAAAATGTAGCCAAAATGAATTATTTGATCCAATAATTGGCTCGTATATAGGATATTACAATGGATATTCAGCTGATGAATACATTAGATGGAAATCATCAACTGGAGGAGGGATTACAAGTTTTTCAAATTTTCTATTAGAAGAAAAATATGTTGATGGTATTTTACATATTGGAAAAGGTAGTACTGTTTTTAAAGCAGAAGCGTCAATTTCTAAGACTGTTGATGAAATAATAGAAAAATCTGGTTCTCAATATATGCCCACTTCATTACTTAGCGATATTCTAGAGTATTTAAAAGAGGATCAAATAATAGCTATAATTGGAAAGCCATGTGACATCAGAGCTGTAAATAATTTACTAAAGCAATTTCCAAAATACCAAAAAAAGATCTTTGTTACAATATCTTTTTTATGTGGTGGGATTCCTTCCATAAATAGTACCTATAGTTTGATTGAACAATTAGGGATAAAAAAATCTGCTGTTAGTAAGCTAAAATATAGAGGAGAGGGGTGGCCGGGAGATTTTAGTGTAGTAGCAGGAAATGGTGAGCAAAAAAGTGTTGACTATGATGAAGCATGGGGAAAAAATCTTGGACGTTCAGTACCATTGGTCTGTAAAATTTGTGTGGATTCTGTCGGTGAGTATGCAGATGTTGTATTCGGTGATGCTTGGGAAAGCGATGACAACGGTTATCCTGTATTTACATCAAGTAATGGCAATAATCTAATCATTACTAGAAGTAAGAAAGGAGATAACTTAGTGAAGTTATCTAATGAAAAAGGGTATTTAGAGCTTAAAGCTGAGAAAGTTGAGCAGTTTAAAAAAATTCAACCATCACAAACAATAAGAAGATCTACTTCTGAGCAAAGAGTAATTGCATTGAGATTTACGCAGTTGAATATAAAGTTTGATTTGAAACACATAAAATCTATTTCCAAAAATAAGTACTCATTAGTTAAAAAGATAAGATTTACACTAGGGACATTTCGGAGAGTAATTAATGTTCGAAGATAGATAACTCGCTAATCATGATTTTTGTAGAAGAATTTTTTGGCTGTTTACGTTAAACGTCAAGGAATAGTTTTACTTTTATTAAGAAGCATGTCTATTTATTATAGTTAAAGTGTTTTCTTACATTTACATTAAGTTCTCATGCCAAATCTTCAAAAATGTTGCGACAGGATTGAAATTGTGAGAAAATAGATTTCATGAATTATTCTTGCAAAAAATGAGGAAGTGTCTTATGAACCTATGGAAAAAAGTAATACTAACTGCTTTAGGATTAGTACTTGTTTCAGTTGCCGGTATTTGTGCTTATGGAATTAAAATGTATTCTGATGCCAGCGGTACAGTTGAAGGCGTGTATGAATCGATCGATCGAACATCAAAACGCAGAGAAACAGCCGTGAACATTGATGCACAAGAACCTTTCTCCGTTTTATTGATGGGAATCGATACAGGAGATCTAGGACGAACAGAACAAGGTCGTTCTGATACGACAATGGTAGTTACTATTAATCCAAAAGAAAAAAAATCAACAATGATCAGTTTGGACAGAGATATTTTAACTGAGATTGTTGGCTATGGTACAGAAGATAAACTGAACCATGCTTATGCATTTGGCGGTGCGAAGATGGCGATTGATACAGTAGAAAACTTACTGGATATTCCAATCGATAACTATGTATCGATCAATATGAAAGGCTTAAAAGATCTGATTGATGCTGTAGGTGGTATCGAAGTGGATAATCCGTTTGAGTTTACATTAGATGGTATTACGGTTCCAAAAGGTCATATTAAGCTTGATAGCGAAACTGGTTTAGCTTACGCTCGAATGCGTGAAGAAGATCCTGAAGGAGACATTGGACGTCAACGTCGTCAGCGTGAAGTTGTTGAAAAAATCGTGAACAAGATAATCAGTATAGACGGCTTGACTAAATACAAACAGATTTTGAATGCAGTACAAGATAATGTAAAAACAGATCTAACTTGGGACAATATGGTAGACATTCAGAAGAAATATATGCCTGCTTTCAAAAATATTGACTCTTTACAATTAGAAGGTGAAGGACAAGAAATTGGCGGTATCTATTACCAAATCCTTGATCCCGAAAAATTATATAAAACACAAACAAATTTACGTGCTCAGCTAGGGCAACCGGAAAATAAAGAGATGCAGGCAAAAGATACTGCAAACTACAATAATTATGTTGGTGGTACGGGATACGGTTCAAGCTCAACAGATGCAGCTGCAGGTACTTATGGTTATGGACAAGATGTAGTAGCCAACGATGTGACTGGTGGCGGAACTTATACTGATCCAAATGCTGAAGGAACTGAGCAGTATACTGGAAATTACTAATTAGAAAACTTCTATCCTGATAAAGGTTAGAAGTTTTTTTTATTTTTATACATTTCTACTAGAAATCCTTTTTAGAGGGTGTTATAATTGGACTATACCAAATAAACGAAGACGAGGGAGTAATTTCGATGGAAATCATTAAAGTAGCAAACGCTGAAGAAGGCGGAAAAAAAGCATTTGACTTGATTAAAGCAGGTATGGACAATGGAGCAAAGGTTTTAGGTCTTGCGACAGGAAGCACACCGGAAACATTATATAAAGAGATGACTTCAAGTGACTTAGATTTTTCAGATATGGTTTCTGTAAATTTAGATGAATATGTTGGTTTAGGTGGAGACGATGATCAAAGTTACCGTTACTTCATGAATGATCAGCTATTTAACAAAAAACCATTTAAAGAAACATATGTACCGAATGGTAAAGCAGCAGATTTAGAAGCTGAGTGTGTTCATTATGAAAGTATCATTGACAGTCATCCAATCGATATTCAAATTTTAGGAATTGGTCAAAATGGACATATTGGTTTTAACGAACCAGGAACACCATTAGATAGTTTAACTCATGTAGTTGAATTGACAGAATCAACGATCAATGCGAACAAACGCAATTTTGAAAAAGTTGAAGATGTACCTACACGTGCTGTATCAATGGGAATTGGTTCAATCATGAAAGGTCAAAAAATGATTTTGATTGCTTACGGTGAAGCAAAAGCAGATGCGATCAAAGGAATGATCGACGGACCTGTTTCAGTAGATTTACCAGCAAGTGCGTTACAAAACCATCCAGATGTTGTCGTTATCGTAGACGAAGCAGCAGCAAGTAAATTATAATCGCAGGAGATGAGGGAAAGACCAAAGCCGATCAGGCTCGATTTTGGTAAATTTACCGAAGAACCTGACTTGGGATTTCCCTTGATTACATTTTAGAGTGCGAAACAAAACTGATTTGTCGTTTTGTTTCGTACTCTTTTTTTTGTTGTAGTATGAAAAAAATGACATGGATTTAGTGTTATAATAGAAGGGAGAATAATAGGAGGAATGAGCAGAATGGATGTACATTTAACAATTCAAGAGATCATTGTGCGCTTGAGCTTAGCGATGCTGATCGGTGGTGTGATTGGCTTTGAGCGACAGTATAAAAATCGTCCGGCGGGAATGCGCACACATATTTTAGTTTGTATGGGAGCGGCAATTATCGCTTTGATTCAAGTAGAGATTGCAGCAAGTGCGCTGGAAGATGCGATGAATCATCCAGAATTGAGCGGCGTGATTCGTTCTGATCAAGCGCGTTTGATTGCTCAAGTCGTCAGTGGTATCGGCTTCTTAGGTGCAGGAACGATCATTGTAACGAAACAATCGGTAACAGGTTTAACGACAGCAGCTTCCCTTTGGGCGGTTGCAGGATTAGGTATTTCCATTGGTATGGGGTATTACGCGATTGCAATCACTAGCTTTATTGGAATTTTTGTCGCTTTGACATTAGTTAGAAAAGTGATTCATGTGCCGACAACAAAAAAATTAGAGATTCGATATCTTCATAAACAAGAAACGAAGGAGTTTATCAATCGTTATTTCGAAGAGCATAAAATTGAGATCGAAGACGTGAATTTTAGTGTTTTATTAGTTGGTGATGACCAAATTTATACCAATATTTATACGATCGATCTACCTAAAGGAATGACCTACGCTGAGGTGATCGAGGATTTATCGATTCATAAAAATATAACTAAATTGCGTTTGGTAAGTATTTAATTTATTTTTGTCTTTAATAGAACTCCCCCAGAAAAACTGAGTTCTTAGCTTCAGTTTTTCTGGGGGAAAATCATTGTCAGGTTATTTACAGGTATCAAAGAGAAATAAGCAACCAACTTAAAAGAACAGTGAAACATCCACTGATAAAATTGACCCAATCGTTGTTCAGCCAAAAAATTCCACTAATTTTAGTTGTTGGCTGCTGATGATGTACATTACGTTCTGTCACCTGATCGCAAATAGAACATCTGTATTTTACCTGAAACGCTGCACCTAAAAAACTGTCAATCAATGAATGGGCAAAGCCGCAAACAACAGGAACGAATACAAGATTTGTAGTAAAAGTGATGTCAGGATCATGAAATAACCAAAAAGTAATCGAAATCATAAGACTACCAAGGATAGAAGCAAAGGTTCCAAGTAATGAAACGCCTCCAGATAGGCCAGAAGGAATCGGCTTAAATGTGAGAATGGAAAGTGGGGGAGACGTACTTAAAATACCGATCTCAGATGCCCAAGTATCTGCTGTAGCACCTGCTATGGCACTAACATAGCCGATCATGAATAAAAGGTTATCTGTATAGTAAAAAGGAATCAATGAAACAACAGCGGGAAGGCCGTTTGCCAGTATTTGCCAACCGTCTCTTTGTGCGTCTTTTTTACTTATAGTATCTTTACCATCAAGTGCAGCTACTTTTTTTAAAAAAGAAATACAACTAGAACTGCCAAAAAGAAGGATCAAAAGTACCCAAGTTGGCCAGCTGCCAAAACCACAAACTAGGGTTCCAATCATGATCAAGGCAAAAACACCCGATTTTGTGAGTAATTGATAGACATAAGAAAAAATGGCAATGAAGCTGCTGCCGAAAACACCAAGTAGTAATTTATACGTCAAAATAGTCATATGTTGCCTCCTAAAACAAAACAAGTATATCATGAAAGTACAAGATAGATTAGATAAATACACAATAATCTATGATCACGAAATAATAGTTATCAAAAAAATATTTTTTATACTTGAAAAGAATGATAAAATAGAAATAGCTAGATTATTGGAGGTTGGATATGGGTTCTCTTTTTAAGCAGTCAAAGTTACTATTTTGGACAACAGAAGTGGTTTTGACTATTATTGGTGTTTACTTTTTATTAAGGATGCCGAATGTTTTTAGTCCGATATTGGGAATGATTTCTGCTGTTTTTATGCCGTTGCTGATTGCAGGCTTTTTGTATTATATGTTTGATCCAGTTGTTGTATTTCTTGAAAAACATAAAGTCCCTAGACTTGTTGGCTTTATGCTTTCTTTTTTAGTCTTAGCGGTTTTGATTGCTCTTGTGATCATGAATGTCGTTCCTCAATTGGTCAAACAGTTTGTTGACTTGACGCAGTCACTTCCAGGATATGCGGAGGAAATGAATCGTTGGTTGACTGAGCTAGGCAACTTAGAAGAAATCAAAGGATTCAATATTCAGGATCAATTAGATAAAGCGAATATCACGATTACAAATATTCTGAATTTCGCGATCGTAGGGGTGACGAGTAGTTTATCGAAAATCGTTGGGATATTAATGAAATTCTTTATTTTACTTTTTACAGTACCGTTTATTTTATTTTTTATGTTTAAAGACGGACATAAGTTTTTAGACGCGTTATCTCATTTTTTTCCTGCAAGTATTAGAACAGAGCTTCGTCAAACAGTAAGAGAAATGAATCAAACATTGTCAGCCTATATCAGCAGTACTGTTTTGGATGCTTTGATCATTGGAGGTTTAAGCTTTATCGCAATGACGATCTTTAAACAACCGTATAGCTTGCTGCTTGCTGTTTTTTGTGGAGTGACTAATATCATTCCTTATGTAGGGCCATTTATTGGTGCTGTCCCTGCCGTTCTTGTTGGCTTTTTTATTTCACCCTGGCAAGCACTATATATGATGTTGTCGATTCTTGTCATTCAGCAGTTAGATGGCAATTTGATCAAACCCTTATTGATGGGCAAGTCGATGAATATCCATCCATTGACGATCATTCTTGTATTGATTGCAGCTGGAAGTGTCGGTGGAATCATTGGAATGCTGATTTGTATTCCTGTCTATGCTGTGATTAAAACTTTAGTGGTCAATATCGTTAAAATTTATAACATTCGAAAAGAAGAGAGGACTCAACTCTCGGATGAATGATAAAAGAAAAAGGATCAGCGATAACATTTTATGTTGTCGCTGATCCTTTTTTATTTAATTTAATTATTCCATACCAATCAAATAATCGTCATCTTTCATGGCTTCAACAGTTCCTAATAAATAGCCGTTACCAACTTGTGAGAAGAAGTCATGGTTACTTGTTCCTGTAGAAATACCATTCATGACGATTGGGTTTACATCGTTCGCTGTATCAGCAAATAATGGGTCCATGCCAAGGTTCATCAGTGCTTTATTAGCATTATAACGCAAGAAGGTTTTTACTTCTTCCGTCCAGCCTAATTCATCATAAAGCTCTTCTGTATAACGTTCTTCATTTTCGTATAGTTCATAAAGTAGGTTATACATCCAATCTTTTAATTCGTTTTGTTCTTCTTCAGGCAGTTCATTAAAACCTAATTGGAATTTATAGCCGATATATGTGCCGTGGACAGATTCATCACGAATGATCAATTTAATGATTTCAGCAACATTAGCTAATTTGTTATTGCCTAGATAATAAAGAGGAGTATAAAAACCAGAATAGAATAAGAAGGTTTCTAAGAATACACTTGCAACTTTCTTTTCTAATGGTGTGCCGTTTTTATAGATTTCATTGATCTTTTCTGCTTTTGTTTGTAAGTAAACATTTGTATTAGTCCATTCAAAAATGTCATCGATCTCTTTTTTAGTATTCAACGTACTAAAAATTGAAGAATAACTTTTCGCATGAACAGATTCCATAAATTGGATGTTGTTAAGCACCGCTTCTTCATGAGGCGTACGGATATCTTTTCTTAGTTGATCCATGCCGCTTTCAGATTGAACTGTATCAAGTAAAGTTAAGCCGCCAAAAACATATCCAACAGTTGTTTTTTCTAAGTCTGAAAGTGTTCTCCAGTCATCTAGATCGTTTGATAGTGGGATACGTGTATCAAGCCAAAATTGTTCTGTTAGTTTTTCCCAAGTTGATTTATCGATCACATCTTCGATCGCATTCCAGTTGATCGCTTCATAATATGTTGCCATTTATTTTCCTCCTAATTACCGAATGACTGTTTAACCAATGATCATAAAGAGCGGGCGAAAACTAAAAATTAGTTTTGATTCGCTCTCTAAACCAGAATAAACGGCGAGAAAAGAGCAGCTCTTTCGGAAATAAGCCGAAACTCACGAAAATTTGAAGAGCACCATGTTTCTTATCATTTTCGTGGATTCCTTCTTATTTCTCGGAGCTAAGACTTTTGTCTCAGCCTCTAAACCAATTTAAGTTAGATCACACAACTTTCACATTGATTGCTGCCGATTTCTTCCGCATCATCAGTAAATGTTCGTACGTAATAGATTGATTTTACACCTTTATGGAAAGCATAGTGACGTAAAATATTCAGATCGCGTGTTGTTTGTTTTGGTGTATCTTTCCATTCATAAAGCCCCTCAGGAATTTCAGAACGCATAAACAGAGTTAAGCTCATTCCTTGATCTACGTGTTGCTGTGCTGTTGCATAAACATCGATCACTTTGCGCATATCCATGTCGTATGCAGATGTATAATATGGAATGGTATCATTTGCCAAATAAGGAGCAGGATAATAAATTTTCCCGATTTTCTTTTCTTGGCGTTCTTCGATCATTCGAGTGATTGGATGAATACTGGCGCTTGTATCGTTGATATAAGAGATTGAACCATTTGGTGCAACCGCTAAACGATTTTGGTGATACAAACCATCTTGTTTGACTGCATCGCGTAATGCTGCCCAGTCAGCTGCTGTCGGTACAAAAATATCTTTGAAGATCTCTTTGACTTTATCTGATTGAGGCGTAAAATCACCTTCGATATATTTGTCAAAATAAGAACCATTTGCATAATCTGATTTTTCAAAATTATGGAAGGATTGTTTTTGTTCTTTAGCGATAGTATTACTCTCAACTAATGTCCAGTAGTTCAATAACATGAAATAAACGTTCGTAAAGTCTAAAGAGTCTTGAGAACCATATTCCATATGATTTTTTGCAAAGAAAGTGTGTAATCCCATGGCACCAAGTCCAATGGTATGACTCAATCGATTCCCGTTTTGGATAGAAGGAACGACGTCGATATCTGAAGCATCTGTTACGAAAGTTAAGGCACGAGTCATCGCACGAACAGATTTCCCGAAATCAGGACTGTCCATCAAATTAACGATATTTGTAGAACCTAAGTTACAGCTGATATCTGTACCAAGTTGTTCGTATTCTTGTTTGCCATTTAAAATAGACGGTGTTTGAACTTGTAGAATTTCTGAACATAGATTACTCATGATGATTTTTCCATAAGCAGGATTACTTCTATTAGCTGTATCGATATTGATGATATAAGGATATCCTGATTCTTGTTGCAGTTTAGAAATTTCATTTTCTAAATCACGCGCTTTGATTTTACGTTTACGAATGTTAGGATTCGCTACTAAGTTATCATACTCTTTTGTAATATCAACGTATGAGAAGGGAACACCGTATTCTTTTTCGACACTATAAGGGCTAAATAAATACATGTCTTCATTTTTACGTGCAAGTTCATAAAATTTATCTGGAACGACAACGCCTAAAGATAATGTTTTAACACGGACTTTTTCATCTGCGTTTTCTTTCTTTGTAGAAAGGAACATTTCGATATCTGGGTGGAAAACGTTTAAGTAAACAACACCTGCACCTTGACGTTGACCTAATTGATTGGAGTAGCTGAAGCTATCTTCGAACAATTTCATTACAGGAACGACCCCGCTAGCTGCTCCTTCATAACCTTTGATTGGAGCGCCTGCTTCACGAAGATTGGCTAATGTGATTCCCACACCTCCGCCGATTCTTGATAATTGTAAAGCTGAGTTGATCGAACGACCAATGCTGTTCATATCATCTGTCACTTGAATCAAGAAACAAGAAACCAATTCCCCACGGCGTTTACGTCCAGCGTTTAAGAAAGAAGGAGTTGCTGGTTGATAACGTTGGTGGATCATTTCATCTGCTAAAACCATGGATAATTCTTCATTACCGTCAGCAAAGTACAAGGCGTTGAAAGCAACACGATCTTCATAGCTTTCTAAATACTCTGTTCCAGCATTGTTTTTAAGTGCATATTGTGAATAGAACTTGTAAGCGGCCATAAATGATTTAAATTCAAACTTTTGTTCATCAAGAAATGTATATAATTTTTCAATAAAAGCCATTGAATATTTTTGAATAAAGGCAGTTTCTAAATAATCATTATCGATTAAGTAGTTGATCTTTTCTTCTACTGTATTGAAGGTTCTTGTGTTTGGTTCAACATTTTCTTTAAAAAATGCTTCCAAAGCTTCTTTGTCCTTATGCAAAGGAATTTGTCCATTCACCGGACGGTTGATTTCATTGTTTAGTTTAAAGTAACTAACCTCTTTGATTTCTTTTAGACTCAAGTTCATTCACTACTTTCTTAAAGGATTCTACGTCTTCATTGGTACCGCTAAATTCAAAAGATAAAAGTAACGGAACGTTATAATCACGTGCTATATCTTTGGCTGTATAAACAAATAATTCTGCAAAGTTACGATTGCCGCTGCCAGCAACCCCTATCAAATGTTCTTTGTTCTCCTGATGATCGAGAAAATCATTGATGACATCAGTAATATCAGCATCATAAGTTGGAACAACCAGAATAAAAGGTTCATTTATCTCAAAAAAAGGATTCGCAGGCTCAATTTCATAAGCTGGCAAATCCAATTTTTTAATAAATCGTCTGGTTTGTCCGGTAACAGTAAAATAAACGAGTTTCATTCTAGCTGGCCAAGTTTTTTAATTGATCTGGACGGAATCCCACAACTGTAGCAGCGTCAGAAGTGATAACCGGAACACTTTGGAAGCCTTGTTCTTTTAACCAGTCGATCGCATCTGGTTGGATATCGATATTTACTTCTTCAAATGCTATATTATTTTCGCTCAAAAAGCGTTTTGCCATCTTACATTGGATACAATTATTTTTAGAAAAGATTTTTACGTTCATTTTTATTTCCCCCTCAATTAGTTTACATTCACTAGTATAAATCTCTCTGGGAAAAAGTCAACACTTAGGCACTATATATTGTGGTTGTTTTTTAGCTGAATACCATGTTTTGTGTTTTTGAAAAGAATATGAAAGCTCGTATTCTCTCGTTTTATGCGACATTCATGCCGATTTTCGTGTTCAAAAAAGAAATTTATTAAATTTTTCGGCGGGATTTTTAAGGAGAGAAACACAAGATATAGGGGGTGACTAAAAGGAAGCACACTAGAAATATTTTGGCGAATATAAGGATCAATTATTTTCTTACTATAGGTAGAAAGAACATTGATTTAAACCTCACAAACAGGTATACTTAATGAGAACGATTATCAATATCATTAGAGAAAGAAATGAAACTTTTTCACAAATGATATATATCGTGAGTGATATTGATGAATGTATGTTATCCAGCTACACAAATCAATCCTTCGGAAAATAGATAAATTGCCAGTGAGACAAAAAACGTCTCAATATCAATTTCCTAATTTTCTACAGGATCAAACGATTTGTTCCGCTTTTAAAATTAAAGGAGGCTACATAATGTTGACATTGGCACAGGCAAAATTGAACAGGGTTTATATGATCGACGAGATCCAGGCAGAAGGATTTGCAAAGAAGCACTTGAACAATCTTGGCCTTGTGCCCGGGGGCAAAGTAGTGCTGCTGAACTTTTCTGCTGATAATGGGATCGTTCTTTTACACAATAGCCGGATCGCGATCAATGTATCTGTATTAAAACAAATTACAATAGTAGAAAAAAATACAGAAGAAGAAAATTGGGTATCATTAGATCAGTTGTCTGTTGGTGAAAAAGCACGTGTTGTAGGTATTCACGGTCAAGGAGCGGTCAAGCGACGTTTGATGGATATGGGACTGACTAAAGGGGTGGATCTATTAGTTAGAAAAATGGCGCCATTAGGGGATCCGATCGAAATCAATCTTCGCGGTTATGAGCTGACGTTGAGGAAAAATGAAGCAGAATTAGTCTTAGTACAGAAAGTGGGGTAAGGAGATGAAAGAACAGCATATTGCTCTGACAGGAAATCCTAATAGCGGGAAAACAACTGCTTTTAATGCATTGACTGGGGCAAATCAATATGTAGGGAATTGGCCGGGAGTCACAGTTGAAAGAAAAGAAGGTAAATTGAAGAAAGACAAAGCGATCACGATTCAGGATCTGCCTGGTATTTACTCTCTTTCACCTTATACGCCAGAAGAAGTTGTTGCTAGAGATTATCTGCTTAGCGGTTCTCCTGATGTGATCGTTAATATTGTCGATGCAACAAATTTAGAACGAAATCTTTATCTGACGACCCAATTGATGGAAACAGGGATTCCGGTTGTTGTCGGATTAAATATGATGGATATTTTGGACAAAACTGGTAAAAAGATCAATATCGAAAAATTAGCATATGGCTTAGGGATCGATGTCATTGGAATCAGTGCTTTGAAAAATCGTGGACTCGATGAATTAATAAAAAAGGCAAGTAAAGTTCAAGAAGTTTTTCCGCCTGAATTTAATTATCCAACATACGATAATCGGCTAGAAGCAGCCTTGAATGAAATTGTGGATGTTCTAGGGGATAGTGTGATGGAAAAGCAGGCTCGCTGGTACAGTGTTAAATTATTTGAACGGGATACTAGAGTGGCTGCTCAATTGACGCTGAGCGACTTGCAGAAAAAAGAAATCGAAGATATCATCAAGATTACAGAACAAATTTTTGGTGATGATAGTGAATCGATCGTGATCAATGAACGCTATGAATTTATTACGCGCTTAACTGCACTTTGTGCGATCGAAAAAAATGAAGTTTCATTCAGTATGAGTGATAAAATCGACCAGATCGTAACGAATCGCTGGTTAGCGTTACCGATTTTTGCAGTCATCATGTGGTTTGTTTATTATCTAGCGATTCAAACAGTAGGGACGATGGGAACAGACTGGATCAACGATGAGTTGTTTGGAAATATCGTACCAACGAATGTAGCAAACTGGCTAGAGAGCTTACAGGTAGCACCTTGGATGCAAAGTTTGATTTTAGATGGGATCATCGCAGGAGTAGGAGCTGTTTTAGGTTTTCTGCCGCAGTTGATCGTCTTGTTCTTATGTTTGGGCTTTTTAGAAGACTGCGGATATATGGCACGTATCGCATTTGTGATGGATCGTTTGTTTAGAAAATTCGGCTTATCAGGGAAATCATTTATTCCCATGCTGATCGCTACAGGTTGTGGTGTTCCAGGAGTTATGGCTAGCCGAACGATCGAAAATGAAAAAGATCGTAAGATGACGATCATGGTAACGACCTTTATGCCTTGTTCGGCGAAATTGCCGATCATTGCTTTGATTGCGGGGGCATTTTTCCCAAAAAGCAGCTGGGTATCGCCTTCTGCCTACTTCATTGGAATCGTAGCAATTGTATTGTCTGGTATCGCTTTGAAAAAAACGCGTTCATTTTCAGGGGATCCGGCTCCGTTTATCATGGAACTTCCTGCGTATCATATGCCCCAACTAAGAGGCGTTTTGAGACATGCATATGATCGTAGCAAATCGTTCGTCAAAAAAGCTGGAACGATCATTTTTGTGATGAGCATTATTATTTGGTTTACATCAACTTATACATTTACTTTGCAGGAAGCCGCAGAAGACCAAAGTATTTTAGCAAACTTAGGAAAAGTCATCGCACCGTTGTTTGCACCGCTTGGCTGGGGTACTTGGCAAGGAGCTGTTGCAACGATCACTGGATTAGTAGCGAAGGAAAATGTGATTGGAACGTTTGGTATTCTTTTTGGTCATTTGAGTGAAGTATCAGAAAATGGCGTTGAAGTTTGGTCTGCTCTTCAGGCGGCATTTACGCCAGTTGCAGCCTATTCATTTTTAGTTTTCAACTTATTGTGTGCGCCTTGTTTTGCCGCGATCGGTGCGATCCGTCGGGAAATGGGCGATTGGAAATGGACATGGGGAGCCATTGGTTATCAGTGTGGTTTGGCTTATATTGTCAGCTTTATTATCTACCAAGTCGGTCATGTCATTTTTGAAAAGGGTCCGATAGGTGCAGGATTCTTTAGTGCCATTTTATTGATGTTCATCATGGGGTATTATCTATTTAGAAAACCGAAAGTCAAAGAAGAACCTGTTATTACGATGGCAACATTAGAAAGAGGGTAGGAACATGGCAACGTTTATTTTAGCAGTACTGATTTTTGGTGGTGCGGGGTATATCATCTATTCTCGTATAAAAACTGGAAAGAGTTGCGATGATTGTCATACGACTTGTCCAGTGAAAAAAGAACAGGAAAATTGATCGAACGACACGATGAAAGAAAAGTAACCGTCATTTCTTTTATTGTGTCGTATTTTTTCACTTGAACAAACAACAAGCAAGTGCTACAATATTTAAGTACTAAACATTTGGGTCGTTAGCTCAGTTGGTAGAGCAGCTGACTCTTAATCAGCGGGTCATGGGTTCGAGCCCCTTACGACCCATTGGGTGCCAAACCCACGAGAATGGTATTCTGTCGGCGTCTTCGGGCGTTTCGAAGACGGAATATGCATTCTTTTTTTTGTTTATTTGACTGTCCTTTAACTAAAAACCTATTTTAAAAATCGTATAAAGTGAGTATTCTCTGATTTGGTGATACACTAAAATTGAAGAATAGGAATGGGAGGGAAAAGTCATGAAAAAGATCATTAGTTATTCATTGATATTACTAGCAACTATCTCGCTAGCCGCATGTGGAGGGAAAACGAAGTCATCTGAAAATTCAACACCGCCAAAGCAAACGGAGAAAAGTAGTCAAGCATCAACTACAACAAAAGAAAGCTCAACTAAATCAAGTACCTCAGCTTCTAGTTCGACAAAAGCTTCATCATCTTCTGAAACAAAAACAAGCGAAACACAAACTGTTGCTCAGCCGCAAAGCAATACACCAGAAAAACAGGCAAAAGCAGTACTTGATGAGCTGAATAGTCTATTTCCAAATAATACGTTGCCGCAAAGCCTATTAACGAGTAGAACAGCTGAATATTTAACAGCAGCAACGACAAGTACAGCAGATCAAACGAATTTCAGAATACTATATTATGCAGAAGATCATCCGATCGCAGTCAATGATCTTGCAGTAAATAATTTACAGCCGATTGCTTCTTTTGAAAAGAAAAGCTATGGTTCGGCTGAAGAAGCTGTAGGAGCAGTAGGACAAATTATTGATACTGGCGGGAATAAGGTGGATTTGGGCTATGGTATTACGGGATATGAACAAGGGGCAGCCGGTTCGACCTATTTATCTTGGCAGGAAGGAAATTGGAGTTTGGTTGTACGTGCTTCTAATATTGGTGGAGAAGTAGCAGAACCTTTAGCAAAAGAAGTAGTTACCTATCTAGAAAAAGCAATGCTGCCGGCTCCTCAAAATCTAGGCCAAATTTCTTTAACAGCGAGTACAAGCGACAGCTACCAAATCAATACAGTTGTTTGGCAAAAAGGAACGACCGTATATACGATCAATCATTTTGATCCCCTTCAAGCAGTTAAGATGGCTGTCTCAACAAACGGTTAAAAACGTGCAAGACCCATTTATTTACCTCTGTAAGTAGAAAGCGAACGATGGTGTTTCAAAAGGAAAATAAAACAGAATCATCATTGACGAAACATTCACTCATCTTGTACAATAAGTACAGGATAGAAGCGAAAATAATTAAATAAAAAAAGGCACTTCACAATTTGGTGGCAGCCAAACTATGAAGCCCTGAAAAGTCAGCAGACACTGACCAATCAAGTTGCCCTCGTCGATGCAAAAAGCACTGACATGATTTATTGTACTCAATTTTTAGGAAAATATCTACCCCTAAAATGTATGAGAGCACAGACATGCCAGCCTTTATTTATTGAACGAAACAGCAGTGTTGGAGAAGATTCTGACACTGCTTTTATTTTCGCTTCTATTCTTTTTTCATTTTTTGTTATCTTTATTCAGTGGAAGGCTTCTGTCATAGGTAGAAAAACAGGAGTCAGTGCATAAAGATACAAAAAATAAAGCTCATCACTATAGGTAGTTGATTTATCTATTGGGGAAGAAAATCAATGACTGAAAACAGTGTCCGCTTACACGTCACAAAGAACTTTTGAAACCTATAGTGGTGGCTTTAAATGGAAGTATAAAACATCATATACTTTATAGTTATTATAATGGAAGAATTACTATCAACGCAATCAAAACGACGTTAAATATAGTAGATAGAGATACATTTTACTGCGTGATTCTACTTTTATCCGGTTGTGAGTGCGCTAAACGGCTAGCTGCTGCAGCTGCGATCGCTCCAACGATATCATCCAAGAAAGTATGAACTTCTGGTCCCTCATGAGAATTTAGTTTTGCTAAGATTCCAGGCTTCACTTTATCGATATAACCATAGTTAGTAAAACCGATCGAGCCATAAACATTCACGATGGAAAGAGCCAAAATTTCATCAATACCATACAAGCCTTCATCATCTTCAATAATTTCCTGAAGTGGGTGAAGCAATTTTTTTTGTTCAGCTAAAATATCTAACTGAATACCTGTAATGATGGTATTATGAACTTCACGTTTTGAAAGTACACTATCGATATTTTCAATACAAGTGTTTAGATCAAGATTTTCAATATAAGGCTTTTGTAGATATAATACTAACTCAGCTAGATCTTCCATTTCAACACCGCGTTCTTTCAATAGCTGACGTGCTTTTTTCTCTAACGTTTCACCTTTTATGACCAAAATAAAAACCTCCAATTCGTCTTTTTTAAATTTAGAATACATCAATGGTATACTATCTAAAGAGTAAAATGCAAGGAGAAGATCGATGAATCCCTTAATCGAATGTTGTGAGCAAAATTTAGCGAATGGTGGAGAGCTGATACTAAGCGATCCATTTATCGAAGAAAATAGTGATATTGTCACCTATTCCTGTATGAATGAATGTGTCCTTTGTGCTCAAACGTTATTCGTTTTATTTGAAGGAGAGAGAATTGTTGGTGAAACACCTGAATCGTTAGTGGAAAATATAAAGAAAGCTCTAGTCGCTTGGCAAGAAGAAATGGGCTAAATACAAAAAGGAACCGAACAGGTTTTATCTGTTCGGTTCCTTTTTCTATACTAAAGCATTGTTGCTTCTTTGCCTTCAAATAGACTAGTACTGTGCATGGGTTGAGTTCTAGCATCAGGTTTGATGAAGTGCAAAGCGTTATTTACGGCAGTTGGAGCTTCTCCAAAACCTGTAGCAATTAGTTTTACTTTTCCATCGTAGTTACAAATATCACCTACAGCGTAAACGCCAGGAATATTTGTTGACATATCAGAATTGACTTCGATTGCATTACGGCTGACTTCCAAACCCCAGTCTTTTAGATGGCTCAACGAAGAAGTGAAGCCGTAATTGATGATCAAAGAATCTAAATCAAGCTTCTCAAAATTATCAGCTTTCGTTTCTTTTAATTGAATGCCTTTAAAAGAGCTGTCTTCCATCAAAAGCTGATCGATCACATAAGGTGTGTAAATAGAAACATCTGATTTTTTTAGATTATCTACACTATGCTCATGGCCACGGAATTCAGGTCGACGATGAATAATCGATACGCGTTCAGCAATGGGTTCCAACATTAATGCCCAGTCGATCGCAGAATCACCACCACCAGCTATGGCAACTTTCTTTCCAGAAAATTTATTCATATCAGTAACATAGTAATGAACATGATTCCCCTCAAGCTCTGCTGCACCATCAAGAGTTAAACGTCTTGGTTGAAATGATCCGTTTCCGATCGCAAAAATAACTGCTTTAGAATAGTGGATCCCTTTAGACGTTTCGATACGCAAATGTCCATCTTCCTGCACTAAATTACGTACTTCTTCTTCCAAACAAATATCATGAGAAAAAGGAGTGATTTGTTTTTCTAAGTTTTCAATCAGTTCACTTGCTTTCACGGCTGGAAAACCAGGAACATCATAAATATATTTTTCAGGATAAAGCGTTGATAATTGTCCGCCTACTTGGGGTAAACTATCAATGATTTTCGTTTTTGCTTTACGAATTCCTGCATAAAAAGCGGCGAAAAGACCAACAGGCCCCGCGCCAACAATCGTTAGATCATAAATATCTTTTGCGTCAGACATTAAAAATTCCTCCTGTTTCGGTTTATAAAAAGTTCCTATCTATTTTAAAGATAAAACGAAAATGCAAAGTATATCGTTTTTCACAAAATATCACTTGTAACAGAAAAAAGCAAGTGGAAGTTTGTGAAAGAAAGGAACTCTTAAAAGATTGGGATGAGAGAATAGAATGTTCAAGTGTCATTGATTATGATAAAATGAGGAAGTAAAAACTACACTAGGAGGAAATAAAATGTCAGAATTTCCACAATTAGATTTAGCAAATGTCAAAGGACCAAAAGCGGTGATCAAAACAAATAGAGGAGATATCACAGTTCAACTATTCCCAGAGCAAGCACCTAAAACCGTTGAAAATTTTGTTCAATTAGCGAAAAAAGGCTACTATGATGGAGTGATCTTCCATCGTGTCATTCCTGATTTTATGATCCAAGGTGGAGATCCAACTGGAACAGGCATGGGCGGCGAAAGTATTTATGGCGAAAAATTTGAAGATGAATTTTCTAAAGATGTCTTTAACCTACGAGGCGCTTTATCAATGGCGAATGCTGGACCGAACACGAACGGCAGCCAATTTTTCATTGTCAACAATCAAAATGTACCAGCTAATATGATGGGACAACTAGAAGGAGCCGGCTTCCCAACAGAAGTGATCGAAGCTTATAAAGCAGGCGGAACACCATGGCTAGATTTCCGTCATACTGTTTTTGGTCATGTTGTTGAGGGAATGGATGTTGTTGATGAAATCGGCGGCGTTCAAAGAGATTCTCAAGATCGCCCAACATTTGATGTTGTGATCGATAAAGTAGAAATTAGCGAATAGAATACAAAAAATAGAACAGAAGTGCTTGATCTTAAGGAAAGATCAGGCGCTTCTGTTCTTATATTTAAATGTTAAGTGATAAGCATATAACTCGTTGAGCTACATCTTGATCCGTTTTGATTTTATTCGAATGCATATTTTATTCTACGTAATCCTTCTAACAGCGTTTCTTTTGGACAAGCAACGTTTAAACGCATATGCTGTGAACCATGAGGACCAAAAGTGATCCCGGCGTTTAGAACGACCTTACCTTTGTGGACCAATTGTTCTTGAAGTTTTGCATCAGATAGATCAAAAGCTGAAAAATCAAGCCAAATCAGATACGTTCCCTCTGGACGCATCATTTTTACTTGAGGCAGTTCATGATTTAAAAAGTCAGCTACGGTATCAATATTTTCTTTTAGATATGCGAGTAACTCTTTAAGCCAGTCATCGCCATGTTCATAAGCTGCTTCTGTTCCAACATACCCGAAAATGTTGATTTCATCTTGGGCATTCTGTTGCTGGATCGTAACGAATTTCTTTCGTAAGTCAGAATTTTCGATAAAGACCATTGAATTTTTGATACCGGCTAAATTAAATGTTTTTGTGGCTGCTGTTAAAGTAATAGAAAAATCCTTGAAACTAGAATGAACATTGGCAAAAGTTGTAAACTGGTGAGGAGCAAAAATCAAATCTTGATGAATTTCATCACTTACAACAAGGACATCGTATTTCGCACATAATTTCCCAACAGCTTCTAATTCAGCAGCGGTCCAAACTCGTCCTCCTGGATTATGAGGATTACATAAAATGAATAGACGGACGTTTTCATTCAGAATTTGCTTTTCCATGTCATCTAAATTCATAACAAAGTGTCCATCGGCCACGTCTAAGGTACTACGAACAAGCTTGCGATTATTTTGCTCAACGACTTTAGCGAATGGTGGATAAACAGGATCATGAATTAAAACAGCTTCACCAGGTTGAGTAAACGCCTGAACAGCTAATGCTAAACTTGGAACGACCCCACTGTTAAAAAGAATCGCTTCCTTGCTGATCGAGTAATCATGATGGCGCTGCTGCCAACTTTGAATTGCTTGATACAATGAATCTGGTGCTGGAGAATATCCTAGAATTCCTTGATCTATCGTTTTCTTTAAGGCATCTAAAACAGGCTTATTCGCTTTAAAATCCATATCAGCTACCCAAAGTGGAAGTAATCCATCTTCTCCATAAGTATCCTTGATGGAATCCCATTTTGCACAATTTGTATTTCGACGGTCATATACTTTATCAAATTCTACCATTCGCTTCATCCTTTCATTTATCCAATTATTTAGTATATTACTTGATTGATAACTCTAGTATAATAGACTTTTAAGAAAATATGAACAAAAAGAACGAATATTATATAGTAGAAAGAAATCTATGCACATTTCTACGGAACATGCTATTATTTTAAATGAGGAAAATACTTTAGTGTGAAAATTGAAAAGAGGCTAATAATTATGAATTACAAAATAGGCATGGTCGTTGATGGAACGATTACAGGATTGCAACCCTACGGAGCATTTGTTTCACTGAGCGAGACGGTTCAGGGACTGATCCATGTGTCTGAAGTCCAAGCAGGATATACAAAAAATATACACAACTTACTGGAGGTTGGGCAAAAAGTAAAAGTTCAAATCATTGATATCGATGAATATACAAAAAAAATCAGTTTGTCTTTGAGAACATTAGAAAGTCAAACTCAGCAGCCAAACTATCGACGAAAAAAATACTTCACGAATAAAAACAAAAAAATTGGTTTTCAAACACTTGAAAAAGAGCTTCCTATTTGGCGAGATGAAGCAATGGAGAAACTCTTGTCGAAATAATTCTGTTTTTTTTCAGAAAATATGGTACAATTTTCCTAGTTTATGAAAACAAAAATTAATTGAGGTGGATGTTTTGTCTAACAAAAAAGTCGCTGGTACTATTATATTGCATTTAAATGATGGTTCTAAAAAATTTCTTGTTCATCCAGTTGATGGATCGATGCAGTTTGTTACAACAAAAGTTTCAGAAGAGATGACCGCTTTGGCTAGTATGTTGCAGATTATCAAAGAAGAAGTTCTTTTAGATGTTACTTCAATTAATTTAGTCGAATTGACAAATGCCCATACTGAGGTTGAAAATATGCCTCTATTTGTATTTGAAATGAATGAAGATTCAGGAATACCAACAATCGGTAGTACGTATGTTTGGGAAAAACCGTCCGAATTAAAAAATTTACTCTCTTCTTTTGAAATCGAAGGAGTACCGATGTTTTAAAAATTAGATACATAAAGAATATTGAGAAGATGTCATGGATGCTTTTGATATTCAACATTGTGTAGACGGAGTGAACCAAATGCTGGTTTGCCCGTCTTTTTTTATAACATATATCATAGTAGGGAAGCGCAAGGAGGAAAAGTTAATGGAGCTCAGAAAAGCAACTACTGAAGAAGGACAAACTGCATTAGAACTATTAAAAGAAACTGCAGAATGGTTAAAATCGATCGGCAGTGATCAATGGTCTGATGTATTAAAAGGAGAAGATAAGCACGGATTAATTGCTGCTGTAAAAAGAGGCGAAGTGTTTTTCTTCTATAATAATGAAAAACAATTGGCAGGAATGGTTGCTGCTTGGCAGAAACCTACTGAATGGGATCGCCTGCTTTGGGAGAACATTGAATCAAGCCAGAAATCATGCTATCTCCATCGTGTGATAATACGTCCCAGATACCGAAAGGCTGGTTATGGGAAAGAATTGCTGAATGCTGTAAAAGTTGAATTCGAAAATCAGGTCGATGAACTACGTTTGGATTGTCTAGCAAGTAATCAGCGCTTATCAAGGTTCTATATTGAAAATGAATTTAAGCATATTGGGCGTTCAAAAAATAATACAGGAGTAGAATTCGAACTATTTTCATATAAACTAAAAAAATGATCGGAAATATAAGTGATTTAATCTAAAAATAAGAGCCAAATGTATATAATCTATCAAAAAGCGAAAAGGTACTTGGGACAGAGAATTATGATGAAAAAAATATTCGATTCTTTTTAAAATAAAGGTTGACCAATTAAGAAAAACTTGTTATATTATTACATGTCGCAAGGCGAGCAACAAAAACGCTGAAACGACTGAAATAGAATAACAAATCAAGTTTTAAAAAAACTTGAAAAAT